>SVRT01000014.1:13250-73812 GCA_015064685.1 Oscillospiraceae bacterium | reverse complement strand
TCATCAACGCGAGCAAGAAGCCTTTGAGCATAGAAAATATCCCGCTTGACGAGATTGAAGAAGCTTTTGAAGGCGAAACCGAAGGAAAGGAGGGGTGTTCGTCTATGACAACACCTGCTCCACCAAAAAAGCACGGAGAGGCATTCGCCTCTCCGTGCTTTTTTGATGTCGGTGAGGGGCTTATGAGAAACCGCTCTCTGTCTTTGGCAAAGCCAAAGCAGAAATAGGTTCGACTCCCCGTCCTCACCTTTTTCACATCACCGAGGGGCTTATGAAAAACCACTCTCTGTCTTTGGCAAAGCCAAAGCAGAAATAGGTTCGATTCCCCTCACCTCCACCATAAGAAAAGCAAAGGTTTGAAACAATCGTGTCAGACCTTTTTTCTTTGCATAAAGGGAGTTAGTTCCTTTCTGTAAGTAAACAGCAGAGCCTTGTAGGAGTGTTTAACCGCACTTTTGCAAGGCTCTTTTTCCTTATATATAATAACTACGGAACGAAAGGCCTATCAACGGGACAAATGGTAGTTAACAAACGAAATGCAAGAGTAGTCATATTTGACATTATTGTATTTTACTGAAAAATGCAGAAAGTCAAAAAAGACCACGAAAGTTGTCGTATATGACTACACAAATCAGAAAAGTTATGTTATAATAATAGCATAACAATATTTGGAGGATCTACATATGACAAACTTAAAAAACAATATTGATCACTATATGAAGCAAAAAGGGATTAGAATGTACAGTCATTTGTTGGTTGATAT
This sequence comes from Oscillospiraceae bacterium, assembly GCA_015064685.1. Classification (GTDB taxonomy): domain Bacteria; phylum Bacillota; class Clostridia; order Oscillospirales; family CAG-272; genus SVTX01. Next base: position 73,049 of record SVRT01000014.1, on the reverse strand, counting down.
AGCACGTGAGCTTGGTATTAAAGGTCAGCAAGCATATGCGTTTGCCGAAAGAGAAAAATCAAACTTCTCTAAAATGTTAAAAGGCGAAAGACCACTTAAGTATGAATTTATTATTCCGCTCGAAAAGATATTCGGTGTTTCATTAGCAAGATTGTTAGATGAAAATTCATTTAAATTGCCTGTTGAAAAAGATAACGTTCCTTTCAACAAAGGCTTTAGATATTACGCATATATAGATGATGCAAAACTGTATAAAGAAGAATTCGATTTATTGCTTACAAAGGACGGAAAACCGATTATCTCAGAAACAGATGAATTTGGGAAAACATTTCTCGATTATGTTGTTGAATATCGTGCTGTTAATGGTGTTCGCTATCTTCATGACAAATACGGGATTAAATTAAAATGGTATTATAATAACTTTGATCTCAACAAGAACAAAGGCGTAACTTGGATCAATTTTGATAATGCTGTAGAATTTGCGCGTCTTGTTGCAAGTATGGACGATCCCGGTTTATTTAATGACATTTATGATTCATATAATATGTTTTTCACAAACGGACATTATGGCGGTAATGACAGCATTTTTTATAACACTGATTATTTGGAAATATTGTTAGACCATGATCACTTGTTCAATTCAATATTTGAAATAAAACCATATCGTCATGAATTAAGCAGCAAGCAAAAAAGAGAGAAAAAAGTTGATTCTATTACGTATTATTCTATCAACCCCATAATCAATAATTGTTTAAGATATTCTTTGCAACATTTGGACAAATATCAGCATAGGGCAAAAGATATATTGAAATTTGCTATTGATTACAACAAGAGAATCGCAGCTGAAACCGTTGGAAATGATTGTTATATCTGCAATGAACTTGGCGGTATAAAATCCTTACGCGATAATGATTATTATAACCTTATTATTTTTGTTGATGTGGAAATCAATGATTCTGATATAAAAGAATTAGTTGATCGCTTGCTTAACTTCAAAAAATATTTTTAAAGGAGTGTTTCATGTTTAAAGGATTAATGAATAAAAATACAGTTAATGAGCAAGAAGTGCGAGAATATTTAAACTCGCTTTCTGAAAAAGAACTAATAATAGAAGTGCTTATTGAATTAAAAAAGATTAATAATAAATGCGATGATATCGCCCGAAAAATAGTTATTTGGAGCGATTAATAAATAAAAAATGATACATGGTCATTGGTGTACGCATTTTGAAGTAAGTGTACGCACTTTTCAAGGGTTGTACGCAAATCGTATCAAAATAGGTACTTGCACACAAAAAAGCACGGAGAGGCATTCGCCTCTCCGTGCTTTTTTGATGTCGGTGAGGGGCTTATGAGAAACCGCTCTCTGTCTTTGGCAAAGCCAAAGCAGAAATAGGTTCTATTCCCCGTCCTCACAAAAAGGCACCCTATCGGGTGCCCTTTGTGTGATATTAGATATTGCTTATTTTTCCCTGTTCAATTACTGCACCTGCTCGTTTGTCTCTATCTTCTTAAGCGCCTTTTTGAACTGGAACACGAACAGTATTGCAGTGAATGTCACTGCTATGATATCCGCGATCGGCTCTGCCATATAGACACCGACGGTCTTGTTTTCTACAAAACTCGGTACGATGTAGATCAAGGGTAAGAGCAGCACAAATTTGCGCACTATCGCCACTATCACCGAGGATGCGGCATTTCCAAGTGAAACGAAGGTCATCTGACACGCGATCTGTATTCCAAACAGTATCATACCGCCGTAATATATGCGGAGCGCCTTTGACGCGAAGGAAATAAGCTCTGCATCGGGCGTAAATATCGACACGAACACGCTTGGGAACACCATCACGGCAACCCACACCGTCACCGAATACGCAAGACATACCGTAAGCAGTAATTTATAGGTATGCTTTACTCTGTCGGCGTTTTTCGCGCCGTAGTTATAGCTCAAGATCGGCTGCGCGCCCTGCGCTATCCCCTGCGTGGGGAGAAGGGCGAACTGCATTACGCTCGTCAAGATCGTCATAGCTCCGACAGCAATGTCTCCGCCGTATTTGAGCAGTGACGAGTTAAAGCAGACCGAGATCACGCTCTCGCTCGCCTGCATAATAAATGTCGCGGTGCCAAGCGCAATACAGGGCAAAACGATCTTGGGATTAGGAATAAAATTCTTCGGCTTGAGCCTCAATACAGTCTTTCTGCCGCACAAAAATGCAATTATCCACGCGCAGGAGAGCGCCTGAGAGATTATAGTAGCCAAAGCCGCACCTCGCACTCCCATATCAAACCCATATATGAATATCGGGTCAAGAATGATATTCGCGACCGCGCCGACGATGACCGATACCATTGATATCTTTGTAAAGCCTTGCGCGGTGATAAACGCGTTCATACCGAGCGTCAGCTGAACGAAGACGGTTCCTATGGCGTAAACGCTCATATATTCGGTCGCAAAGCCTATGGTATTCTCACTTGCGCCGAACGCCAAAAGCAGGTCTCTGTTCCATATCAGCAAAACAAGGGTAAGAACAATTGAAACGATGATCTGAAGACCAAAGCATCCGCCCAGCGTTTTTTCTGCGCTCTCTATATCCCTTTTACCCATAAATATCGATGCTCGCGGCGCTCCTCCGGAGCCTACGAGCGCTGCAAACGCCGACACGATCATAATTATCGGCATACACACGCCGACTCCCGTCAGGGCAAGATCGCCGACCTCGGGCATATGACCGATATATATGCGGTCAATGACGTTGTATAGCATATTAATAAGCTGTGCCACCACCGTAGGCAAAGCAAGTCTGAACAACAGCTTCCCTACGGGCGCTGTGCCAAGCATTTCATTTTTATTCGTCATTTTTCTTGATTCTTTCGTTATTTTTCAAGCTTGATAACCACAAGCCTGTGACCCTTAAGTGACCGGACGGTAAACTCTGTACCGTCACCGTTTGGTGTGAATTCTAACTTCTCCCCGTCGGGCTCTGTAATAACGCTTCTTGCCCTGATGCCCGGGAGAGTAATTTTAACGTTTCGTATCTCAACAGGCTCCTCTACCACCGCACAATGACGGCGCTGGATCGGGATCATTCCAAGCAGATGGAGAATAAGCGTGTCACCGTCGCGGTACATTGTATATCTGCCGAACACGGGCAGACCCTCGATCTCGATCTCGCGGTCGTATATCCTCGTCAGCGCATCCTCAAATATGACTCTGCACCAATAATTGCCGTAGATGTAGTATTGCTCGCCGTACTCGTGAGCAAAGCAGAGCGCACGCTCGCCAAGCACTATTGCAGGACAACCGCTCGCCACTTCCCTGTTAGGCGTGTTTCTGTGCGAGCAATAATGTGCCTCTGTGCGCGAGAAATAAGGCTCCCAGAGGTCTGCAAGCACCTCGCCCTCCATCATAAATCTGTGAGCAGACTTATACATAAGTATAGGGGATTCGGGGAAATACTCCGCGCATTTGCTCTTGTAATCAACGTAGTCGATGTCAAGCTCCGACGCGCCAAGATCAGTGTAACCAATTAATGAGAGAAGCTTATTCGCTCCATTGGGCTTACCAAAAACAACGATCCTTCCGCCATTGCGGTAAAATTCACAAAGCGCACTCTCCTCTGTCTCACTAAGGGTTGCGGTTGCGGGAATGATCACGCAGTCAAGCTCTTCAAGCTGACTTATATTGACAACAATTCTGTAATCGATGTGCGAGTCGGAAAGAAGCTTCGCCATTCCCTCGCGCTCCGCATAGCTCTTCGCAAGCATTACGCCAAGTCGGGAATTCGTCTGTCCGCGCTCCATATATTCCTCGATCGACTCAACGTATTTATACGCCGTGCCGATTATCTTGTACGTATCCTCGTTCATCTGTCCCGAGGGGTGAAGCTGGTCGCCTATATCGCATCTGACTCCGTATGCCGCCATCGCCGCACATTCCTGGAGTAGCGCGTCGGGATGCTTGAAGCCGCCAAACTCGCCCCAATCGGTGTGGAACTTGCCAGTCATACCGTAGACTACCTTGCCTGTCTCGCGGAAGAACTTACTGCGGTTAACTATCGCGTCGTAGCCCTCCGAAGAGCGTGTGGGGAGATTTTCCATTTCGAAATGAGTTGAATACTCCCAATACTCGGGTCTGTTTATTTCCGCGCCACCGGAATTGAAGAAAATAGTACAGTCGGGTCGCTTTGCAAGCGTCATATCACGAAGAGCCTTGAAAAGCTCCTTCTTTTTCTGCACCGTATATTCAAGCGCGCCCGCATAATCCGATGCATACCCAAGACGCTCCATATCAGCCTTACAGCTCTCACAACCGCAGGGTATGTTGAGCGCCATAATGTCAAAGAAAAGTCCGTCAACGTCGTAGTTGTCAAGCACCTCTTGTGCAAGTGCCTTCATATGCTCCCCGTACTCACCCGACATACACATATAAGGCCAGGTGCATTCAGGCTTGGCACTGTCAAGAGCCCCCGGGACGTATCCGTCCACACCGCCGTTGTGCGTGTACGCGGGATGTCCGTCAGTAATACTTCGCGCCTGCCACTCGGGATGACGAACAGCATCCGATGCACTCCACGCGCCCGTTATGTATGCGACGACGCGGACTCCCGCCTCGCGGCAAGCCTTTATCTGCTCGCCCATAAGGTCAAACTTGAGCTGTGGATGCATTACTCCAACCTTGGTTGGATAATAACACCAACCGTGGTGACATTTTGCGAATACAACGATCGAATTTACCGCTCCGTCACGAAGAGCCTTTTTAAACTGCTCCTTATCGAATTTATCTCCGACCGTCAAAAGCTCGGACGTGTGAAAATCAAGATGGATGTGTCTTGCGTGCTTTGTCATTTTTCCTCCCCGATCCCATAAATCTTTTTTGCAAATCATTATAAAAATTATTAATTATTCGTTTGCCGAATAGGTGTGTTAATTATTATAGCATACTCGAAGTTGTTTTTCAAGATTTTTTGATGATTAGTTTTAATTAGTTCCTAATTAGTTACCAACAAATGGAGGGCTTGACAAATAAATGGGTATATGATATACTGAAAAAAGACCAACATTCTCTGTATATGCTTTCCTTCCCTTAATTTCATTTTGGGAATTTCGCTCGTTATTTTCAAATATGTGATCGCAAAATAAAGACCTTTCAAAAAAGGAGAAACAAAATGAAAAAACGTCATATAGTCGCCATAATATCTTCAATAATATGCACGCTTGCATCTGTTGCACTTGTGATCTCGATTGCGATATTGTATTTCGAGTTTTGGAGCTCCGATCTCAGCTACCTAGAAACCGAGGGTGCTTTGCCGGGCGTAGGTCTTATCGGACTTTTAGCTATGTCTCAAATTACCGTGTCATTGATCGTAATCGGTGCGGTCAATGCTCTTATGTCGGTATTTCTCGCTGCATCGATTATTCGAAAATACTCAAAAAAGATAGACAGTCTCGGCTTCTCGCTCATCGGAATAAATGGCATTATGTCCCTCTTTTTCATTGTCTCGCTAATTATCGCTTTATAATAAAAAATCGGATCCACCGATCGGTGGATCCTTTTTTCATTTATAGCGGCAGATCAATTCCACCGGAGAATATAGCGCCCGCCGCCGCGGAGCACAAAGCCGCCACAAGATAGCCGATAAGGGAATAAACCTTCTTCATCGGTGTATGCTCGAGTCTTGTCACCTTCGCGTCGATCTTGTCGACCTGCACTGCAACGTTCTTTTGCTGAGTCGCAAGCACTTCAAGCGCGGTCACCATCTTGTGCAAAAGCTCCCCGCTCCTCTCAAGCTCGTCTATTCTGTGCGAATTCGACTTGCATCTCTGCGTATTCTCGGCAATCGCCTTTATCATATCGTCACTGGTCAATTGCCTCTTCCTCCTTCATCTTTTCCTCGTATTCCTCCTCAGTGATCTCATACCACTTCTCTCCCTCGTCACCCGAGGCGAGGTATACGACTCTGCCGTAATTCTCACCGTTCGTGAGAATATGTCCCTCACTTGCCGTGAGCTTTATTCTTGTTATTGTTTCTTTCTGCATATGTTTCTCCTTATACAAGTGTTATTGTCCAATTGGGCTTGGACATATATAAATCAAACCAAGCTACAGTACTCGAACCTATTTCCGTGGTGGTAGAGGGATCGGGAGCACTTTGTCCACCACTGAATGCAGTATCAACCGCCGCTTCAGACAGTGTTAATGTCTTTCCTATTGCGGCATCCGACAAATGGTTTACAATGCTTTCTATGCTCGCTCTTGATAGTTTGGTACACCAACGGAAATTGATGTCGTTACCTATTACACCCTCTATAGTGATATTCATAAGTTGAGTCGTAGAATTAAAAGTATCAGTAAATGTATTTGTTCCGTCATTTCTTAATATAAGTTTGTCTATTGTTTCGATACGGCTCCAACCAAAAGTGCCTTCAAGTGAAATTGCTGCCTCGGCAGAAACAGTTGGTATTCGCAGGGTGTTATACATATTAGTAAACATATATTTCACGTCTGTCGATTGGCTCGTATCTAAAACAATTCCATTTTTTTCAAACATTGCCGCTATATCAGTAATATTTGAATTGGTAAACGCGTTGTCACATCTAATTGGTTTTATATCGTATTTAGGGTTGAAATTTGTATCATCCCAACCGTTCCTAAAGGCATTTGAATAATTATTCCTCGTTCCTGTCTGCTGAAACGCTTCCCAAAACGCATCATATTCAGATTGCCTGCCCGAGTCATATACCTTTTCAACGTTCTCCGTGGCAGTCACGAGCATCTCGGCTATCTCGAGAACGTTACTTTCGTTAAGTTCGCTCATACCGTCGCTCCTTTCGCAATGTACTGCTCCTGGAGGACGATAAGATTGGCAAGTGCCTCCTTCAGCGTATCCGTCACCTCAAGTCTCGCGTTCTCATTTTCAACACGTTTCTCTTCTGCGGCAACACGCGAATTCTCATTCTCACAGCGCAAATACTCCTCTAAAGCTCTTCCGCCGTAGTAAGGGCTTCCCGAATACACGCTTCCCTCAGCTGCTCTTCTCTTCTCCTCTGCATCCTCACGCGCGTCTTCGGCGGATTTTCTGAGGATCTCGCCTTCTTCTCTCAATACCTCCTTAAGCTCTCTACCTCCGTAGTACGCGCTTCCGGAGTAGGCACTTCCCTCGGCGATCTTTCTTTTTTCTTCTGCCTCTTCTCTCTTTTTCTCTGCATCCTCTCGCATGACCTCCATGCCACGGCGAAGTAGCTCTGTCTCTTCTCGTCTGCTCTCGGCACCCGCTCTGTCAAGCTCAAAGTCAACTCTTATGCTCTCGTTGTTGACCCTCTCCCTCTCCGCGGCATCTCTTTTCAGCTCCTCGTCTTTTATGTATGCCATTGAGTTCATCATTTCCATAAAAGCGGTGTAGGTATCATCGCCCTCTTCAATGTCGTCACCGAAATAAACGCCCTCCTCAATGCTTACGGTAAAAGCAGTGCTTGAAAGCTTCTTTTCCTCACCGTCGTAAAGTGAGACCGAGAAGCGCGCGTCTCCGGCAACCATAAGAGCCCAGTTTCCGGGAACGTATCTGATACATCCCTCATCGGTTATCTCGGCGAGATATGCTCTGCGCTGACCGTCGGGACGGCATACGTTAATGGATGCGGTAAGTGATTTATCCACAATATACGGCACACCGTCGTCGAAAAGACTTATCAGAAACTCACGTGATTTCATATCCGACTCGCATGCAAACGCAACTCGAGAATTGCTCCTTCTCGCAAGGTCAAGCGATATTCTTCTTGTTATTTCCTTCATTTGTTTTTCCTTTCTTCAGAATTTGCACAGAGCTCCCCGTAACCGTATCCTCCCCGAAACACGCAAGCGATTTCTCCGTGCCTTTATTCGCTCGAATACTATTATAATACATTTGTTCTATTTTGTAAACCTCATAAAACAAAAAAGGCTATCCCGAAATCGGGATAGCCAATTTTTCAAATATTATTCCGCTGCTGTAACAGATGTGATATGGGGATTAACACCGTTGTACCAGTAAAGGAAGCCCTCAGCGTCGATAACGTCGCCGATCTTAAGTGCCTTAACTGCCTGGTAAACTGCAGTATCCTTGCCGCAGAGGTAGGACTCTACTGTGAAGGAATATGTGTTTGTTCCGTCGCTTACGTTGAAGTAAAGGTCGTCTCCGTCCTCACCAGATCCGTTCCACTTGTAGAGGAAAGGAACGTCGTTGCCGTTTGCATCCTTGCTTGCTACTACTGTCAAGCCCTTGAAGGATACGAACTTGTTCATGTGCTTGATAAGCTCTGTCTCGTTAGCAAGTACTGCTGTTACGTCGGTTGCGGGTGCGATATATGTATCCGCTCCCTCAACGAATGTAAACGTAGCGTCGAGGATCTCAACCTCGCCGGAGTACTCGCCCTTGTAGCCTGTAACTCTGATCTTTGTTCCGGGAACGAGCTTTGCAGCATCATCCTGGGTGCAAGCCATATTGTATGCGAAGTATGCGCCGTCCTTATCCTGGAGGTATGCAACTATCTTGTTGTCCCACCAAGACTGAGTAGCCTGTACGTACGCCTCGATTACGACCTCAGCGTCCATATCTGCTGCAACGTACTCATCGTATGTCATATAGTCGCGTGCAGCGGGTGCCGCAGGAGCAACAGATGTGATGTGGGGGTTAACACCGTTGTACCAATAAAGGAAGCCCTCAGCGTCGATAACATCGCCGATCTTGAGTGCCTTAACTGCCTGGTAAACTGCAGTATCCTTGCCGCAGAGGTAGGACTCTACTGTGAAGGAATATGTGTTTGTTCCGTCGCTTACGTTGAAGTAAAGGTCGTCTCCGTCCTCACCAGATCCGTTCCACTTGTAGAGGAAAGGAACGTCGTTGCCGTCTGCATCCTTGCTTGCTACTACTGTCAAGCCCTTGAAGGATACGAACTTGTTCATATGCTTGGTAAGCTCTGTCTCGTTAGCAAGTACTGCTGTTACGTCGGTTGCGGGTGCGATATATGTATCTGCTCCCTCAACGAATGTGAACGTAGCATCGAGGATCTCAACCTCGCCGGAATACTCACCCTTGTAGCCTGTAACTCTGATCTTTGTTCCGGGAACGAGCTTTGCAGCATCCTCCTCGGTGCAAGCCATATTGTATGCGAAGTATGCGCCGTCCTTATCCTGGAGGTATGCAACTATCTTGTTGTCCCACCAAGACTGAGTAGCCTGTACGTATGCCTCGATTACTACCTCGGAATCCATTGCAGCCGCAACGTACTCCTCGTATGTCATTGCCGCATTGGGATCAACCTGCTCACCGCCTTCGGTCTCGGGATCATCTGTAGGATCTGTCTCTGCAGGATCTGTCTCTGCAGGATCCGTCTCTGCAGGATCCGTCTCTGCAGGATCTGTCCCTGCAGGATTGGTCTGTGCAGGATTTGTCTCAGAGGGATTTGTCTCTGCGGGGTCTGTAGCTGCAGGCTTTGTTTCCTTGGAATCGTCTTTCTCTGCAGGATTACAAGCAGCCAAAGCAAGAACCATAGCGAATACAAAAAGCAATGCTAAAAACTTTTTCATATCATTTCTCCTTTTTATTTTCGGGTAAACCGATTTTTCACTTTATATTATACACGAAAAAATAAAATTGTCAATAAGCAGAGCTATATTTCCTCAAAATTCACTCTATAAACAATAATTGTCCGCCCCAATGACCTCAAATATGTAAAAAAGACCGAATCGGCTTCCCGATCCGGTCTTTTTTCGGTTATTCGCCCTCAACAGCCTTTACCTGATCAAGCTTGTAAAGAGCGACCATATTCTCATAGAGGTCCGCGATAAACGCATCGTCCACGGTCTTTCCCCTTCTCTTTGCCTTTGTTACCTCCTCGATAAGCTGACCCGCCGCGTCACGAAGCGAAGCAGAGCCTGCAAATACGGGAGTTGTAAAGGTGTATTCAACGTTGTCGATCAAAAGCTTCGATGCCGCGATCTTAACGTCGTAATAGGTGTCGTTGTCCTCACCTGCGCGAGAGAGGTAGTCCTTGTATTCCGCGCTGTTCTGAGCCGCGGACGTTACGGGAACGTATCCCTCGGTCTGCGCATAGGCGATCTGCACCTCGTTTGTTAGGAGATACTGAACGAAGAACCAGGATGCGATAACCTCCTGCGTATTCTCCTTGTTGAAGATGCAAATGCTGGGACCCTGAGAGATCATCTTGGGGCTCTCAGCGTTGAACTGAGGTATAGTCATAACGGCAGTCTCAAAATCGACGAGATTCTCCTTGTCGATATCAATAAGAGGAGCATCCGAGCCGATCCAGGTCGCACCCGCGGTTGAGTCAACGGCAAAGAGACACTGTCCCGCATTGAAATAGTTACCGGGGTAGCTCGAGATCTTGAAGGTAGAGAATGCACGGGACTCCGCATGCTCGGCGATCTCATAGAGAAGCTCCTTGGTCGTATCGTTAAAGAGCTTGATCTCTGCGTTGCTTGTGGAGTAAGGCGCTCCCTTCTGCGCGAGCATCTGGATCATCATATTGTCGGTGGACTTGTAGATAAAGGGGATCATCGTCTTCTGTCCGTTTACCTTAAACGTTCCGTCGGCATTCTTCTGCATTGCCGCCTCGCTGACCTCCCAGATGAAATCCCACGTCAGTGTCTCGGGGATAGTGTATCCGAGAGCCTCAACGTAGGTCTTGTTGACGTAGCAAGCCTCGGTGGATCTCATAAAGGGCATCGCGTACTGCTTGCCCGCGATCTGTCCCTCACCGAGGAACTGAGGAATGATCTCTTCCTTTGTAACACCGTCGAATTTAAGCTCCGATCCTCCAAAGCCGTAACGGCTGTCTCTCATAAGATCGTCCATAGCGACCATAATATTCTCGCCTGTCATATAGGTTGCAATGTGGTCGGGGTAGCTTATGCAAACGTTGGGTGTCGTGTCGGTCTGAATGTTCGTGATCACGTCATTGTAGATCGTGCCGTAATCGGTGTAGAACTTAATGTTGACAGTGATATTGGGGTAGAGCTTGCAGAAATCCTCCGCAGCCTTATTGTAAATACCCTTTTGAATGTTATTAGAGTCGTTTTTCGCCCAAAACGTGATCTCTACCTTCTCGTCGTAGTTGAACTCCTCGTCGATCTTGAACTCCTCCTTCGCAGGACCGCGACCGTGGCAGGAGACGAGAGCCAGGGAAGCTACGCAAAGACAGATAATGACGGACAGTGAAATAATGCGCTTGAAAGCATTCATCCTTTAATTCCTCCTCTGGAAACACCTTCCATAATTTTCTTTCTGAACACAATAAATAGTACGATAAGCGGAGCGGAAATAATAACCACCGCCGCCATCATAGCGGGGACGTTTTCCCTACCGAAGCCGCTTTCTCTGATCGCCTGAATACCGTTAGACACAAGAAAATACTCGGGATCGTCGGTGATAAGCCTCGGCCAGATGTACGCGTTCCAGCACTCAATTATCTTAAGTATCACAACGGTAACTATCGTAGGTCGGCAGATCGGCACCATGACCTTGAAAAGGTATCTCATGTCGGTGGTTCCGTCCACCTTTGCGGCAAGATAAAGCTCGTCGGGGATCTGCGCGAAATTCTCCTTGAGCAGATAAATGTAGAATACCGAAGCAACGCTCGGGAGGATAAGTCCCATAAACGTGTTTCGCATATCCATATTTGTGACCGTTACAAAGTTGGTAATAACGACAAGCTCACTCGGTATCATCATAAGTGAAAGGAAAAGAGTAAACGCAATATTCTTTCCCTTAAAATCAAGTCTTGCAAAGGCAAATGCCGCAAGGATAGATACGATAAGCATCAAGGCGGTCGTTGCGAGAGTATATACCAGCGTGTTGAAGAAATAATCCGCAAGCGGAACCGCACTGAATGCCGTCTTATAGTTTTCGAAGGTCGGCGCGAGAGTATACAGCTTAGGTATAAACTCCGAGTTGTATGATCCAAAACTCTTAAACGAGGTCAGTATCATATAGTAGAACGGGAAAAGCACCATCAGAGCCCAGAACGTGAGCATAATGTAGATAAATACCTTCCCTGTTATTCCAAGAACTTTCGAGCGTCTTTCCTTTGCGCTGAAAGCCTTACTGTCCATAATTTTTTCTTTCATCCAAAAGCACCTCCCATCAGTAATGAACGTGCTTCTTGCTGACTACGAGGTTTATGCAGGTAATAGTCAGAACAATAAAGAAAAGTATCACAGCCGCCGCGGACGCGTATGACGGATAACCGCCGCTCGCGCCGTAGAGCATATCGTAAACGTATCCGACGATAGTGTTCATTCCCGCGACGTTCAGATTCGTACCGAAAAGCGCGACCGAATCACTGTACGCCTTGAACGCGCCGATAAATCCTGTAATTACAAGATAAGAAATCATCGGAGATATCATAGGAAGAGTGATCCTCCAGAACATCCTTCCCTTGCTCGTGCCGTCAACACGCGCCGCATCGTAATAGGTCTGATTGACCGATGCGAGAGCGCCTGTAAGAATGAGTATCTTAAACGGCAAAACGACCCATATCGTATAGAAGCAAAGAACGAACATCTTCGCCCAATAAGGTCCTTCAATAAAATCGACCGTCTGCCCACCGAAAAGGTTGATAAGCAGATTCACCATACCGTCGGTATATTCCGTAGGCTTGAACAGTATCATAAATACAAGACCTACCGCAAGAGTATTGGTGACGTAGGGCAAAAAATAAACCGTCTGGAAGAGCTTGCGAAGCCACTTTATAGAGGAAAGCCCAAGCGAGATAACAAGCGCGATCGCAGTTGAAAGAGGCACCGTAATTGCAACGAGAATAAGCGTATTCTTGAGTGCCTGAACAAAATAAGGATCTTTAAGAACGTGCTCAAAGTTTGCAAAGCCTATACCCGTAGACTGTTGGGTAACGAAGTTGAAATTTTCCTCAAAAGCATAGATAAACACGTCAATGAGAGGATAGACCATAAAGACTCCCAAAAACAGAAACGCGGGGAGAAGATACAGCCAACCCTTAAGGCTCTTTTTTTCCACCGTTATGCCTCCTTCCAAAAATTATCACTCTAAACTAATTATACTACAAAAACACCTTGTTGTAAAGGATTTATTCAAAAATATAGATCAACTTATACGTTTTTCGGCAGATCGGTCTTTAACTGCCCGAGATGCGCAACGATATTCGTCTCGATCGCCTTGAGCATTCCGTCAAATTCAAATATTGATATAGACGCATTGCTGACCCACGGCACCCTGCCCATATCGCAAGCGTCAAGTCCGCTCGCCGCCGCACAGGCAGCTCTTATAGGCGTCGCATGAGTGACAAGCACGACAGCACCTCCATCGTGTCTTACGGCAATATTTCTTATCGCGTCAAGCACTCTCCTTGAAAGATCGGCAACTCTCTCTCCGCCGACACATATCGCGCGACCTATGTCATTCTTCCAGACACCGTACTCCTCAGGATATTTCTCGTCTATCTCAACGAAGGGCATCATCTCCCACTCGCCCGCATATATCTCGCGCAGGTCGGCACATTTTTCAACCTCGAGTGAAAGAGCCTCACCAACGGGAAGAGCCGTGTCGTATGCCCTTTTCAAGTCACTTGCGTATATCGCATCGATACGCGATATTCCGTGATCCCAGATCCTTTCGGTACGCTCCTGTCCTGAAGCCGAGCAAGGGCACCACTCCCGAAAGAACTCTCCGCACAGTCTCGCCTGCTCAAGACCCACGTCGGTAAGCGCAATATTGCTCTGCCCCGTAAACACCTTGGCTTTGTTGGCATCACTGAAGCCGTGACGTATCATAATAATCTTCGTGCTCATAGCAAAACTCCCTTCCCACCGCAAAAGCACCGCTGCTGCAGCATAGGATCTAAATAACCTGTATATTATAACACATTTTCCCATGAAATGTCAAGTTTGACAAGGCAAAAAACAGAAAATTAGCTCCCATGAATACTATGCACCAAAAATTCACTCAAATGCCATAAAACTGTCGCGAAAAACGGTTAAAATAATCTAAAATCTGTTGACTAAACATTTGAATTGTGATATAATTATAATGTATATGTTTATTTTCAGGTGTATTCGGAGGTGTCCTATGGCAACTGTAGATATCAGCACAAGCATATCTGACCTTATCGAAAAGATAGCAAGCTTTTCCCCGGTCAGAGCCGTATGCGAAATAAAAAAGGAAATAAAGGATAACATAGTAGCAATAAGGCAGAGAGACCCCGCCGCGAAAAGCGACGTCGAGGTGCTTCTGCTCTATTCGGGACTCCACGCAATACTTGCCTACCGAGTCTCCCATAAGCTTTATCTCGGCGGACACACCTTCTCCGCAAGAGCCGTAAGCCAGGCGGCAAAGCTTTTGACGGGTATAGAGATACACCCCGGCGCAACGATCGGAAAAGGACTTGTGATCGACCACGGTACAGGTGTCGTTATTGGCGAGACTACCGAGATCGGTGATAATTGTACGCTTTATCAGGGCGTTACACTCGGAGGAACGGGAAAGGACGTCGGCAAAAGACACCCAACGCTTGGAGACAACGTTCTCGTAGGAGCGGGAGCAAAGGTGCTCGGCCCCATCGTGATAGACAGCAATAGCAAAATTGCCGCAAACGCGGTAGTGCTTAAGGATATACCCGAAAACAGTACCGCCGTCGGAATCCCCGCGCGCATAGCGCGTCAGGGAGGACGCAAGGTGGACGACCTCGACCAGATACACATCCCCGACCCCGTCGCGCAGGAGATCACAAAGCTTGAGCAAAGGATCGACGAGCTTTCACGCGAGCTTGCCGAGATCAAGGAAGCAAAGCAAGAAAAAAATGCCAAGAGGTAAGGAAAAATATGAATTACATTCTTTTTAACCCCAAATCCAACAGCGAAAACAACGACCTCAATATCATCCCCGGCAAGGAGGAGCTTGAGAGGCGCGGCGTAAAGCAGATAAGCCTTCTCGATCTCGACACAAGAGAATTTTGCAAAACTCTGACCGAAAACGACAGAGTTCTTATCTGCGGCGGTGACGGAACACTTCACCACTTCGCAAACAACACCCACGGCATAGATTTTCCCTGCCCCGTATTTCTCGTTCGCTCGGGCACGGGTAACGACTTTCTCAACGACATCGGACAAAGCGGAACAGAAAACCTCACAGACGTACGTGAATACATAAAGACTCTTCCCGCGGTCGAGATAGGCGGCGAGAAAAGATACTTTATCAACGGCGTTGGAATGGGAATCGACGGCGCAGTCTGCGACGGTGTTGAAAAATACAAGGCTCGCACGGGCAAAAAAGCGAATTATACTGCTATCGCGCTCGAGCTGCTCGCATATAAGTATAAGCGCCCCTCCGCAACCGTCACAGTTGACGGGGTAACGCATCATTTTTCCAACGTCTGGATGGCATCGGCAATGCACGGCAGGTATTTCGGCGGCGGAATGATGATCGCGCCCACGCAGGACAGAAGCACGGGAAAAATGAGCGTCATGGTAATGCACGGCGGCTCAAGACCGAAGATTCTGACCATATTCCCCACTGTTTTCAAGGGAAAACATATAAAGCACAAGGAAATCGTAGAAATTTTCGAGTGCGACGAGGTCACTGTGACCTTTGAAGCTCCCACCGCCTTCCAGGCAGACGGAGAGACAAAGGCGGACATGCTCAGCTATACCGCTCGCTCGGCAAGAAGGATGGCAGAGCTTGAGGACGCGGCAGAGAGTACCGAGCTTGAAACGGCAAAATAAAATTCTTCATTATAACGGAAATTCAAACAATGGATACAAAGACAGGTGTATTAAAGGCTCCTCTCATCCCCGAGGACGACGTGCTCTATATCGCGCTTGAGATAGGCGAGCATATCCTCCGCAACGGCGGAGAGATAAGCCGCGCGGAGGATTCAATAATCAGGATCTGCAAGGCGTACGGAGCTATCCACGTCGACGTCACCGCGATCTTTTCGATGATCGCGCTTACGGTCGATTTCGGCGGAGCGCACGTAACCTCGACGAGAAGAATAACAAACTCGACCTCAAACAATCTCGGTAAGCTCTCAAAGCTCAACAATCTCTCAAGATATATTTGCGCTAACCTTCCCACTAAGGATGAGTTTCGCGAAAAATTCAACGAGATACATAAATCGTCTGAAATAAGTATTCTCAGATTCGTTGTGGGAAATATGCTCGCGGCGCTCGGATTTACTATCTTTTTCAGTGATTTCAGCGCGGGCTTTTCTCCCGAAATACTGCTTGGTATCACCATCGACTCTCTCTTGGCAGGTGCATTGGCAGTCCCGCTCGCGTTCATTTCAAATCATCTCGCAAAAACCAAGACCAATTCGATGATATCCAAATTTCTCGTCTGCTTTATCGGAGGAATGCTCGCGCTGCTCGTCGGCAAGGTCATTCCCTGTCACGCGGACAAGATAATGATAGGAAACATAATGAATTTCATCCCCGGAGTGGCGATGACGAACTCCTTCCGCGATCTTTTCGGAGGAGATATCATGTCGGGACTCTTCCGTCTTTGCACGGTGCTTATCGACGCGATAATCGTTGCCGCGGGCTACGCCGTGGCGATACTGATATTCGGAGGTGTCGTATGACGAACGAGATCATTAGAATATCAATACTCATTTTAGCGACACTCATAAGCAGCGCGGGCTTTGCGCTCTATTTCGGTGTCAAAAAGCACGAATATCTCTGGGCGCTCCTCTCATCGGTCATCTGTTGCGTCGGATATGAGATATCATTCCTGCTCGGATGCGGAATGTTCATGTCAGCCTTCATCGGCGCAGGATTGTCCGCGGCATACTCGGATATTATGGCGCACAAGCTCAAGGTACCCGCAACTATGATGATAATAATAGGCATACTTCCCCTCGTTCCGGGATCAAAGCTTTATTATACTATGCAGGGTGTCGTACAGAACGACCTTGAAATGTTCAACAAAAACGTCAAAGCCGCACTTCTTCTGGCGGCGGGAATCGCGGTAGGTATTATCACCGTAACTGCGATCTCAAGACCTATCAACGCAAAGCTAAACCAAATTAACGTAAAAAAACACAAATAATAGGTAAAGGATAATACAATGTCAATTTTAAGGGGAAACGCAATCGTAGGACAGTCGGGCGGACCGACTGCGGCAATCAACGCAACACTCGCAGGCGTCATACACGGCGCTATGAATTCCGAATACATCGATAAGGTGTACGGAATGCAAAACGGCATCGACGGTCTGCTTGCTGACACGGTTATCTGCCTCAATGATTATTTTACCGATGAGACAAGCTACGAGCGCCTCAAGCGCACTCCTGCGGCTGCTCTCGGCTCCTGCAGACGTAAGCTTCCCGCAGAAACCGACGCGAAATATAAGCAGACGTTTGAAAAGATAATCGAGATCTTCAAGAAGTACGATATAAGATATTTCTTCTACATTGGCGGTAACGACTCGATGGATACCGTTGCAAAGCTCTCGAAATACACGTCAGAGTGCGGCTATGAGGTAAGAGTTATCGGCGTTCCCAAAACAATAGATAACGACCTTCTCGGAACAGACCACACTCCCGGCTTCGGCTCCGCGGCAAAGTATATCTCCGTCACAATGCAGGAAATACTCCGCGACACTGCAGTATATACCGTCAAGGCGGTCACTATCGTTGAAATAATGGGTCGCGATGCGGGTTGGCTCACAGCATCAAGTGAAATTGGCAGACTACTTGGTCTCCCCTCTCCCGATCTCGTATATCTCCCCGAGAGAGCCTTTGATATGGACGAATTTTTCACCGATATTAAAAAGATCCTCGCGGAAAAGCCCAACGTCGTCGTTGCGGTGTCAGAGGGACTTCAGTTTGCGGACGGTCGCTTCGTCGGTGAAGGCACACAGGGCGGCGCGGTAGACGCGTTCGGTCATAAATACCTCGCAGGTACGGGCAAGGCACTCGAGCTTGCGGTCAAGGATAAGCTCGGCATCAAGGTTCGCTCGGTCGAGCTCAACCTCCCCCAGCGTTGCGCGTCACATATCGCGTCGCTGTGCGATATTGAGGAATCCTTCGGCGTTGGTAAAGCCGCGGTAAGTGCCGCAGAGCAAGGTGCAAGCCGTGAGATGATGGTCATTCTTCGCGACAACGATGCCGACGAGCCCTACTCCTCCGTCTTCGGTCATATGGATATCGACCTCATCGCCAACAGAACAAAATTCGTCCCCAAGCACTTTATCAACGAGCGTGGAAATCACGTAACCGACGAGTGCCTGCGCTATATCCTCCCCCTCATCGAGGGCGAGTGCTACCCCGAGTATAAAAACGGACTTCCCGTTTTCTTCTCATTCTGAAACAGCAAAATCAAAACCAAAGGCAGATAAACATGAAAATAGGATTTGTATCGCTCGGATGTCCGAAGAATCAGCTCGACACCGAGGTAATGCTCCACGAGATAGCATCTCGCGGACACGAAATAACCCCCGAGGAGACCGAGGCGGATATTGTGATAATCAATACCTGCGCCTTCATCGAATCGGCAAAAAAAGAAGCTATTGATAACATCCTGGATATAGCTTGGCTCAAAAAGCATCACAGTCTCAAGGGACTCATCGTTACGGGATGTATGGCAGAGAGATACGGACGTGAGATCCTCGAGGAATTCCCCGAGGTCGACGCAGTGCTCGGTGTCGGAAGCATACACAATATCTGCGAGGCGGTCGACAGCGTTATTGCCAACATAGGAAAAAAGCGTAGAAAGAACGACCCCGATTGCAGATATTACTCACACGAGGATAAGAATACCGTCAAGCTCGGCGGAGACAGAATACTGACGACTCCCGAGTATGCCGCATACCTCAAGATCAGCGAGGGATGCGACAATCGCTGTACCTATTGCGCAATTCCCGATATCCGCGGAAAATTCCGCTCTCGCCCTATGGACGAGCTTGTCGAGGAAGCAAAGGATCTCGATGCCCTCGGCATCAAGGAGCTGACAATCATCGCGCAGGATACCACAAGATACGGAATCGACCTCTACGGAGAGTACTGCCTTGATAAGCTTTTGCATAGAATAACCGAGGAGACAAACATCCCATGGATACGTGTCCTCTATTGCTACCCCGATAAGATCACCGACGGTCTTATCGAGGAGATGAAAAATAATCCAAGAATTCTCCACTACATAGATCTTCCGCTCCAGCATATAAGCGATAAGGTCCTCAAGAGAATGAACCGCCACGGAAAAAGCGCAGAGATCTGCGAGGTGCTTGCAAAGCTCCGCCGCGAGATCCCCGATATTACTATCCGTACAACCTTCATCGTCGGCTTCCCGGGTGAGACCGATGAGGACTTTGAGAAGCTCTGTGAATTTGTCAAGGAGCAGAAATTCGCACGTGCAGGCGTGTTTACCTACTCTCGCGAGGAAGGAACACCCGCATACGACTTCGACGACCAGATAGACGAGCAGGTAAAGCAGGACAGAATGGATATCTTAATGCGAACTCAGCTCAATATCAGCGACGAGCTTAACGAGGCAAAGAAGGGCTCCGTCGTCACCGTAATTTGCGAGGACTACGACCCCGTAAGCGAATACCACTTTGGAAGAAGCGAGGCAGACGCGCCCGAGATCGACGGCAAGGTCTTCTTCAAATCCGACGAGCGCATCGCGCCCGGCAGCTTCGTCAAGGTAAAGGTAAGAAGCGTTACGGATTATGACCTCTGCGGCTTCGCAATGAAGAAATAAAAATCGCAAATACAACACACAGAAAGAAGGATACGATCGTGAAAATGAATCTACCGAATAAGCTTACAGTTCTCCGTCTGATAATGGTGCCGATATTTATGGTGGTAATGCTCTTGCCCGTGTTTATCGATTTTCATAACGAAACTGTAAATACAGTATTGAATATAGCAGGCGTGCTTCTCTTTATCATAGCATCTCTTACGGATATGCTCGACGGAAAGATTGCAAGAAAGCACAATCTCGTCACCGATTTCGGTAAATTTATGGATCCCCTCGCGGACAAATTCATGGTCATCGGCGCAATGCTCTGCATCTTCTACGCGAATTCCGTCGCAGGACATAAGGCAGTAGCGACCCTGTACTTTATCACACTTATCGTGGTCATCTTCCGTGAGCTCGCGGTTACGTCAATAAGACTCGTGGCAAACTCGTCAAGCGGTGTCGTCATCGCTGCGAATTGGATGGGAAAGGTAAAGACCGTTACGCAGATCATAGCAGTATGCTCGGCGATCATCGAGCCCATGCTCTGGAGCCTCTTCGGAGTCGGCGGATTTGTCGAGACCTTTCCTCCCATCACCTTCGTAACGACCGCCGTCACAATATACCTCACAATCCACTCAGGACTCAACTACATAATCGGAGCGTGGAAATATCTCGACCCCGAAAAATAATATTATAGGTTAAAAAACAAGGCAATCATTTTGATTGCCTTGTTTTTATATTTCAAATTTTGATTTATCGAACTGTCGCGAATAGCCTTCTCCAGCGGAGAAGGGGGACCACCGAAGGTGGTGGATGAGGAGGTCGCCATTAGGATGTATTTCACGGGAGCGGTGTGGATTTTGTCTTTTCTCGCAAAGATTCTTATGCATCGGAACAAGGTCTTTACACGGACGCGAAGCCCACAAAAGGGCGACCTCCTCATCCACCCAAAACGCACAGCGTAGGAGGATAGCCCACTACTCGCCTTGTGGCGTATGTCCCCCTTCCCCGCTGGGGAAGGCTTATCGCCCCCATAAACCCCAATTTACCGTTTAAGCAAAGAAACGACTCCATATACGACAATATCTACCGCGGCGACAGTCGCACCGACGGGAGAGCCGAGCAATATCGAGAGAAGAACTCCCACGATCGCAGAAGCGACTCCAAAAACACTTGATAAAAGAAGTACCCTTCCAAATGACCGCGTAAGCCTCATCGCGCATAGCGCGGGAAAAATCGCGAGCGCGGATATGAGCAAGGCACCCGCGAGCTTCATTCCAACGACGATCACGACCGCCGCAACAACTGCAATAGCAACCTCGTAAGCTCCGGCATGTCCTCCCGTAGCACGCGCAAATTTATCGTCGTATGTGACCGAAAGAAGCCTGTATCTGAAAATACAGACGAGCGCGACCAAAATCAAGGTCATCACAGACACCGCAACAAGCTGTACCGTGTCTATCGCAAGTATCTCCGCAGAGCCAAAAAGCGCAGTGCAGACGTCACCGCCAAGATTAGACTCTCCGCCTCGCAGCGACATAACCGTGTAGCCGATAGCAAGCGCACCGACCGAGACCGTCGCGATGACCGCATCTCCCATAGCCCTGCGCTCGGGACTCGTCTTAAGAATAAGTACCGCCGCGACCACTGTAAAGGGCAGAACGAGCCACGTGTCAAGCGCACCGAAGGCGGCAGACAGCGCCGCCGCTCCAAACGCGACGTGTGAAAGTCCGTCGCTGAGCGCACTGTACCGCTTAAGCACCAAAAACACTCCGAGAATTGCCGCGCATAGTGCCACAAGCATCGACGCGATAAGCGCGTTTCTGACAAATGAATACTGAAAATACTCCCCTATCCTGCCAAACCGCTGTGCAACCGAATACAAATCTAAAGAAAGAGCAAGCATCATACCGCACCTCCCTTGTACCTGAAGCCACTGTCTCCGTAAGGCTCCTTTGCGTTCTTATCGGTCACGTCTGTTTTTCTGTAGACCGCCGCCTCGTCAAGCGCGAGATAATCCTTGACAGTTCCAAAGAAGTATCCGTCCGAGGAGAGCCTGAGAATATGAGAAGAATACCTCACCGCCGCTGAAATATCGTGAGTGACCGACAGCACAGTCATGCCACCTGCGTTGAGCGACTCCACAAGCGAATATATATCTGCAACAGTTTTTGAGTCAACCCCGGTCACCGCCTCGTCAAGCACCAAAAGCTTTGAAGCAGAGCAAAGAGCGCGCGCAAGCATAACTCTCTGCCTCTGTCCACCGGAGAGCGCGTCGCAGGAGCGACCCGAGAGCGAGGTGATTCCAACCTTCTCCATATTTGCAAATGCAATATCCCTCGCGCGTTTTGTTATAAACGGACCGCACGAGCTTCTGGAAAGACAACCGGTAAGCACTACCTCATAAACAGTTGCGGGAAAGCTCTCGGACTCCTCATTTTGTTGTGCAAGAAAGCCGATCTCGCGCCTCTTAAGGTCACAAAGCTCGATCTTGCCGCGTCGAACCCTCTTAAGACCGAGGATCGCGCCAAGTAGGGTCGATTTGCCCGTTCCGTTCTCACCGATAACTGACACGTACGCGCCGCGCGGTATCTCAAAGGAGAGCGAGGAAATAACCTCCCTGCCCTCGTATGCGAGCGTGACGTCATCAACCCTTACAAGTGTTTTTCCAAGCTCGGCAAAGCTTGTAGAATGAGCCGTTCCGTCGGGACCTCGGCGAACGCGATAATGCCCCCACGCACTGTGCGGAGGCAGCTTTTTATCTATTCGTTTTCTTTTTTGGGTCCTAAACGAGATAAACGACATCTTTTTTCCCTACTAATATTATTTTTTTGACTTGATTTCTATTGATTTCTGCTTTAATGCTTCATAAAACGAGTACGGCACACAGAGATCCCCCTTACCTATCCCAAGAAAATGATCGGGCTTGTTCGCTCCGTGGAAATCACTTCCGCCGCTCTCCAGCAAAGAAAATTCTCTTGCAAGCTCGCTTGAAAACTTCCTCTCCTCCATAGAATAAAGGGTGTATTGCGTCTCGATAGCGCACAACCCATGCCTTATCGCATCGGGAAGGAGTGCGCGAAGCTCGTCGCGACTGACTTGAAGAAGCGGATGAGCGAGTATCGAGACAGCACCTATCCTGCCAATAAAATCGATCGTCTCAAAAAAGCCGTTTCTCCTTGGCGGCTTGTAATACCCCGCCTTCTCTGACAAAAACCTGCCAAAAGCATCCGAAATGCTCTCGGCATAACCGAGCCTCACCATTTCCGTCGCGATATGAGCGCGATTTATATAGCCGTCGGGCGTCGATGCCACAAGCTTGCCGTAATCAATAACGTAGCCGTCACGCTCAAGAGCAGCGAGAAGCGCGAGATTGCTCGCTGTCTTTCTCTCCTTGAATCTGCCTATAAACTCGGTGACCTCGTCAAATCTGTCACGGTCGATAAACAGACCGATAACGTGAAACTCAATATCCCCATAAGACGTCGAGAATTCGACTCCCGCCGCCCCCTCGATTCCATACTTTTCAGCTGCAACCGTAAAAGCGTCAAGACCGCCCACGGTATTGTGATCTGTCAGCGCAATCGCACCAAGAGAGGCGGAGACCGCCTTATGTACCAGCTCGTCGGGAGAAAGAGTTCCGTCCGAGAAGTAGGTGTGCGCGTGCAGATCGCTCCTTTTTTCTGTTTTTTCCATTACTTGAATATGATCCTCTGCTTCGTGTTTTCAAAAATATCCTTGGGTATGCGGTAGTATTTGAGTATCGGACATAGCCTATGTCCGTCAAGAACGATGGCATCTTCAACGTATGCTTCACCGTCACCCGACACCTCCGCATATAGTATGTCTCCGTCGGAGTATACTCCCCTTTCATCCTTTTGGACGTTTCCCGAAACGGTCGCGTAAAGAAGCTCACGGTTTTGACCAATAAACCAAAGCCCCTCCGAAAGCCTCATAGTACAGCAGAAAAACGCCTCGTACTTTTTTGACGCGAGAGTGTCCTTGCCACCCTCAAGCGAGGTAACGACAGTATCCGTACCCGCGCCGCCGTTATCTCTCTGCGCCGTTGCAAGGCCGTTATGATAAACGCGCGCCGCAACTCTTCTGTATTCCTCGTCGCCCGTAGCCTTGTAAAGCTCTGTCGCAAGCATAAGCGAGTCAACGATAGCGCAAGGCTCGGTCCAGGTGTCGTTTCTTCCCCACCAGTTTGCGTTTTGGTATGTATACGTCATGCCGCCCGAGTAAACGTAAATATCATATATAGATTTAGCACCGGCAAGATATTTATGCTCGCCCGTGATGCCATACATCCTCATCATACCGCGCGCCGCAGTGAGCGTGCAATGAGTCTGCACCTTAAGCTTTACCTTGTCAATAGCAAGATAAACGTCGATCATCTCGTCAACGAGCGCGCGAACGCCCTCATCCTTCGTGATAGCATACACGTGAGAAAGACCGTCAATGCTCATAAACGCGCAACCAACGTCGCTCGAAAGCCCCCAACCGTCTATCACGCAGGTGGTGTAACCGCTCACACCGCCCTCAAGCTTTCCGCTCCTCTCGACGGGATAAGTGGAGTACAATCCCTTTGTTGGAAGAAACAAATTCTCGTATATCTTCTTTATCTGATCAAGCGCGCGAATGTCACCGAACTGCTCATAATACTCGCAAAGACCGCGAAGGAGCCAGGAATGACCCGATAGCTGCTGCTCAAAAATAACCTCACATGCAAGCGGACCAAAGCAGGCATGCTCATTTACCGCCTCGGGCATCTTATCTATCATAAGGTCCATGCACTCAAGCTTTCTGCCGTTTATCTTGTAGTGCGATACGAACGCGAGCAGGGCTCTGCCCTCCTTGTCGCCCGGCCATCTCGCCTGGTGATTGTCAAAGACGTCACTTATCTGATAATATGCATCATTCTCAAGTCGCTTGTAATTCAGCTCAATTCTCTGTGCAAGCTCTTTTTCGTCAAAAAACCTTTGCATATTCTCACCTCCGGGTCAAGAAATCGCCGCGTCACAAACACGTGACGCGGCGTTGTGCATATAAAAATTATATCATCAAAAAAGCGATATGTCAAGTTTTTTCTATCGAAATATCAACCTCTACCCTGCCGTCTCCAACCGCGGAAAGAAGCGCGTAATGACCGTTTCTGTTGCAACCGATCCTACCCGTATCAACGATCTCACCGCTTGAAATATACCTGCAGGAGTAGCCTTTATATTTGATTTCCACCGTCTTATCTCCAACCGCTATCTCGCTCTTCTCTTCGCCGTCAAAGACAAACGTGGGAAGCAAGACTGCAACCTTGCCGTCTCCTCTGACACAGAGGGAGACCGACGAAGAAGAAAGCATCACGTCAAACTCTATCTCTCTGCCGCATATCTCACACGAAAGAGTCGCTTCTGCTCTCTCCCCGTCACACGTCTTCGACAACACCTTATATTCACCCGAAGTCTTAAATACCAACTCACGGTCGACTAAAGCACCTGCCGCGATCGCAAAATCGCCGGCATCGTCTCTGTCGATCTTAAAGCTCGGCGTAGCCGTTCCGGGGCAGGAGAGACATATTTCGCTTGGCGCACCTCTCTTGTGTATGCGACCCAATCCGCTCGCATCGTAGTGAGGATCGGCGTTCGTGTCAAGCTCTGCAAAGTAATCACCCGAGCGCAAAAACAGCTTGTGAAAATCATCGGATAACTCAAAAGCACAAGCCTCTGTCATGGGAGAGGCAGGCTCTATGCTCTCGTCACAGAATATCCTTGCCCAATTGAGAAAGGACGCAACGGTTATCATATACTTGTCAAAATACGCGTAATCCTCACAGCCGTATCCGCTCTCAGTGGGAAAGCGGTTCTTAACGTGGTGAATAGGCTCTGACGCAAGACCGCGTTCAATAGATGCAAGCGCATCGGTCGCCACTCTCTTGAACTGCGCCGCAAGAGCTACGTTTCCCTCTTTGGCGTATCTTCTCGCCTCATACTCCGCAACACAGGCAAAGTGCGCCTCGTTGTGATAGAACTGGTTGCTTCGCCCACCGTAAGGTATCTCGCCCGTCACCGATTGTATTTTCAGGTTCAACAGTCCCGCACGGCGCAGAGTTTCATCTATCAGCTCTCTGTATTTTCCGTCGTAGCCGTAGAAAAGCAGGATCGAAAAAAGCGTTCTCGGTACATTGTCGTAAACCATTGGTGGGTGTATCGCGGCGTCGCGGTACATGCCGTTTGTGTCGAGATGCACGACCTGCGTCGCAAGCTGCATATCGATAAATTCCATATCAAGGGGACAAAGCCCTCTCTTCATTCTCAAAAATTCGCTCACGCAGGAAAAAAGCACCCAGTTGTATGCCAGCTGATCCGCGCTTCTCGCAACCTCGTTGTAGATCACCCTCTTTTTAAGAAGAGTGCGCCACTCGTCAAGCCTTTCCTTCGCAATTGCTCCACTTTCGTCAAGCAAATCGATACAGACGATCATCTCCTGTATTGAAAAATCATTCGCCGCGCGGTCAACAGATACGTGAGCGCAACAAAAGTCCATCATCTCGATAAATCTAGATTCAAGCTCAGCCTTTCTGCCGAAGGATAGCATCGTGCCGATATTCGCCGTGAGACGGGCAAAGCCGTGCTCGGTAAGTCCGGCTTTCTTCACGTCGGCAAAATACCTGTCAATATGCTCAATGGAATACGCCTCAAGCGCGCGCTCCATCAAGTCAAGATATCTCATTTTCATCAGATTAAAAACTCCTTAATGAATCTGTCAAGAGCCTCTGCCTCGCACGACAAGGATTCGATGTTATCGTCAGGCATAAACTCAAGCATATAGTTAAGCTGCTTCTGCCCGAGTATCTCCATATACGCTTTCCATTTCTCCGCGTTCTCCTTGAGCGGATACTTGTCGGGCTTGTCCCCTTCCCAGTTAAAAACGTGAACACCAACAACGTAAGGCAAAAGAGCCTCCACCGCCTCAATGTCGTATTCAAAGCCATGGTGCTGATTAGGCTGCCAGAGAGTCTTGAGGTTATCGCGACCAACGTCGCCGAAAAACTTCAGCGCATACCTGTAATGCTCCGTCAAGGTGTCGTTGTGACATTCGGTCGCAATAATAATATCCCCAGCCATATCGCAGATGCGTCTGGCATCGGCAACTATACGCCAATAGTCCTCCTTTGGAAGAGTGTCAGGGTGGATGCCCTGCCCCGCCCAAACACGTATGATCGGTGCGCCGAGAACCCTTGCCGACTCAAGCACACTCGAAAACAGCTCGGGATCGGAATACCCAATTTTGTAATATGAGCCGTAATGTACGCATTCAAGACCGTATTTTTTTGATATTTCAGCCGCATTCCGCGCCGCATCAAGATCACCGTGAGGCGCGTGAACGTCGCCGCCCCACTCGATAGCCTCAAGTCCCGCAGCCCTCGCCGCCCGAGCTATCTCCTCAACGCTTTTCGAGCGGAATGATATCGATACAAGTCCTTTTTTGTTCGGCATAAGCACCGTTCTCCTTTAAATAATAGTTTTCTCAAATGTTTTCAAATTTTGATTTGTCTGTCTGTTTAGCCTTCCCCAGCGGGGAAGGGGGACCGCGTTAGCGGTGGATGAGGAGGTCGCCCTTTCAAGGGCTTTGCGTCTGTAAAAAAGCTTTGTTTCGTTGCAAAAGAATCCTTATACCACAAGACAAAATCCACGTTATTCCCGTGGCGTGCGTCCTGATGGCGACCTCCTCATCCACCACCTTCGGTGGTCCCCCTTCTCCGCTGGAGAAGGCTATTCGTAAAACCGCAATTTGTAACACAAATCATGCCATAGTCTCGAGCATTTTTTCGGTCACCTCGTAGAGCGGAGCCTCGCCGCTCACGACTCTGCGATACTCCTCAAGCATATACTCGCCCATTCTCGCGACCTCGTCGCCCGAGCTGCCCGCAATATGGGGTGTCAAAAAGACGTTTTCAAGAGTATAAAGCTCACTTTCTGCCATGGGCGGCTCGTCGATAGTAACGTCAAGCACGGCAACTCGCTCGCTCTCATCTTTAAGCGCACGGATAAGATCATCTTCGACCACCTGCGCACCGCGTCCCGTGTTGATAAAGGTCGCATTCTTTTTCATCGACGAAAAATGCTCGTATTTCATCATTCCCTGAGTCTCCGGGAGGTTTGCCACGTGATTGGAAATAACGTCTGAGGTCGCGAAAAGCTCCTCAAGACTCACTTTTTTCGCACCAAGCTCCGCCGCCGCATTATCCGACAGAAACGGATCGTAAACCACCACGTCAAGCTTATACGCCTTCAGCGCTCGGATCACCATTTTTCCGATCATACCTGCGCCGATAATCCCCACACGCGCGCCAAAATTGCCACGTGAAGCGTGAAAATGCTCAAGGGCACTCTTATGCCCCTCCACGGAACGGTTGCGACGGCAGGACAGATAAAAGCCCTTATTGGCAAGTAATATCTGCGCCACGGTGTACTCCGCAACGGGAACCGCATTTGCTCCCCACGCAGAAAAGACACGCACTCCCGCCTTCAAAAAAGCTCCTGCGAAAAACCTGACCGATCCCGCACCGTAGAATACCGCCTTGAGCGACGGAAGATACTTCTCTATCTCCTTTTCATTGAAAACAGGCATACCCCATGTTGAAAAAATATATTCCGTATTGCAAAACCTTTCGGGATTAGCCAAAATATCCGCCTTCGTGTAATTTACCGCCTCTATCCCCACTTCATTCTTAAGTGAAGCGAGTGTATCTGCATTGTAAACGCGAAAGATCGCCTCGCCGCCTAAAAAAATGCTCTTCATATTATTTTCCGTCCCATTTTTCTCTGTATTTTGCCCAAACGCTCTCAAACCAAAGGTCTCGCTCGGGCAAAGGCTTTACGGGTACGCTTGAAACCTTCTCACCGTCAAAAACGATCGCAACTCCACGTCCGCCTTCGTTCTCGGCAACAGGCTCTCTCTGCATAAAGTCACCGCACTCAAGCACGTAAGCCGAGCCGCGTGAGCCGTAATTCTTCGCCGCATAAAGCATAGATTCTGCGACCGCGCCCTGCATCCTGATTATATCAAGATTCTTAAAGAGCGCAGAAATCTCAGTTACCTTCTCCCAGCGGTTGTCCCTCTCAAAGCTCGCAAGATCATCACCGATCTCGCGCATCGCATCCTCCATCACGGGAATATCCCGTAAAAACGCAAATGCGCGGCTCATTCTCTTGGCATATCTGTCTCTCATATTGCGCAGTGTTGACTTGTCCGCGCGAGTTTTCCCGATAATTTCGTCCGCTTCTGCGACCGCCGATTCAAGGACAGCGTCAAATCTGTCCGATACCCTGTTGCAAGCGACCGATGCGATATGCTCCGCCGCTCTCATACTACCAACCTGGCAGGAGTTGAGCGCACTGCCGCCCGGGCGGAAGATACCAAGGCTGCCCGCTGCCTCACCTGCGCAATAAAGACCCTTTACGCTTGTCTGCCAATTCGAATCAATGCGAATGCCACCGTTGTTGTGTTGAGCGCACACCGCGATCTCAAGCGGTTCCGCCGTAATATCTATTCCGTGATCAGCATAAAGCGAGATCGCGCCGGGGTTCATCTTGCGAAGTCTCTCGATCGGCATAGCTATCAGCGCGCCCGAATTCTTAAGATAAGTGTATGAAACCTCGTCAAGCGACTCAAATCCATTCTCAAGTCCGCTCGGCTCGCGCGTAAAGTCCATAAACACACGGCGCCCGAGAATAACGCTCTCGCGGTAAACGAGCAGATCTATATATGACGAGCCGTATATCTTCCGCACGTCAAACGGCCACTCATAGCCTTTCAAGAAAATATTTTTGAGCATTTCCCGATCGTTCTCGAAGAACTCACGCAAAAACTCACGTTCATTGCCATTTTCATCGACCGAAATATACCTCGGAAGCACCTGCTGATATGTCCCTGACACGTTCCAGCGGAATTTTGTCGATGCAAGACCGTACTGCCACTCCGAAAGGTTTGAAAAACTCGCCCCCGCCATAAGTGCCAAAGAGGAGTTACCCGTGTGCGACACCGGATAAACACTGTCGTGATATATCGCCGCAGGACCGCCCGTCGCAAGTATCACGTAAGGTGTGCGGATCGCTATGTATTCTACCTTGTCAACACTCGATCTGTCAAGGCAAAGAAGGCCCGTAACACAGCCGCCGTCTGTCAGTATCCTGATCGCCTGCGCCCTGTCAAGCACACGTATTCCTTTTCTCTTAACCTCATCCTCAAGCACCTCTGTCATTTTCTTCGAGGTGTAAGGACCGATCGAGGTCGCGCGGCAATAGGGATCGTGGTCTGTCTTGTATCCCACGTATTCGCCGTATTCGTTCGTGGGAAAGCGAACACCGAGATTTGCGAGCTTGAGAAAGCTCTTGACCGAGCCGGCCGCCTCGCACATAGCAACGTCGCCGTCCATAGCTCCACCCGAAAAGAGTGTCTCCGCCATAGCACGCACACTGTCCCCCGCGTCACCCGCCAAGGACATTTTATAATATGTCTGCTTGTCGCTTCCCGTGTTGCGTGACGTGCCCGCGTTGACCGCCTCGGTCACGATAGCGATATTCTTCACCCCGAGGTCGTAAAGCCAGTCCGCCGAGTTGTACCCGGCGCAGCCTGTACCTATCACGACCGCGTCAAAATCGTATATTTTCATTTTATCACCCAAAATCAAAGTCTTCTTATGTGGAATCCGCCGTCGGCATTAAGTACCGTTCCGGTTCCGAAATCAAGCAGACCGCTCGCCGCCGCGATAACACAGTTTGCAACGTCCTCGGGCGTACCCCAACGCTTGATGGGAGTGATGCCCTCCTCTATCAGCTTGTCGTATTTTGCAGATACGACCTCGGTCATAGGTGTCTTAATAATACCGGGTCTCACCTCAAAAACGGGTATGCCGTACTCGGCAAGCTTGTCCGCAAAGAGAAGCGTCGTCATCGAAACACCCGCCTTGGAGATACAGTACTCACCGCGACTCGTCGAGGAGGTGTAGCTCGAATTTGATGCAATATTTACTATCCTCGGGCAATAATCCTCAAGCCCCCTGCTCTGACACTCTATCATAACGTTCGCAAAGGTCTGGCACATAAAGAACGTACCCTTGGTATTAATTCCAACGACCCTATCAAAGCTCTCCTCTGTCGTCTCAAGCACGTCAAGACGCACCTTGCAGGCAACTCCCGCATTGTTGACGAGAAGATCGATGCGACCGTATTTTTCAAGCACAAAGGAGGCAAGCGCGACTCTGTCCTCTGCCTTTGAAATGTCGCATTTAAAATATACCTCGCCCTCCATCTCAGCGTGAACGTCGGAGTATACGACCTCGTATCCCGCGCCCTTGAGTCCGTCTGCAATTCCGCGACCTATTCCCTGATATGCACCTGTAACAACTGCAACTTTTTTCATATTATTTCACCTTTTCCTCGTAAAGCTTTTTATAATAATCATTAAACACCGCGCATCCCGAAACGCACTTTGCCCTCATCAGAGCGGTGCATTTTGAGCAAGCGACACAGCATTTTTTCGCGCTGAAATCGCCGCGCAGATAATCTCTGTAAAACTCGGGGTAAGCAAGCCACATTCTGCCAAATCCCACAAGATCGCAGATGCCACATTCAAGCAGCTCCTCTGCTCTCTCTATAAGGTCGCCCCTGTAATACGACAGTCCCGATCCGACCACCGTCAAGGACGGGAACTTATCCTTTATATGCTTTTCAACTATTCTGAATCGCTCAAGCCCAGCCTCGGGGGATTCGGGAGCCTTGTATGCCCCAACTCTGTACGGGCGGTTTATATGTGGATTGTAGTACGGATTTCCGATCGTAACGTTGAGCATAGAAACACCCTCATCGATCAGCCTTTCAAGAAGCATATCCGGCTCGGAAAAGTCAAGCTCATTATCAGCCGTCGTGCCGAATCCGTAAGGATAAGGAACCATATCCGCAACACTCAGCCTCGTAACCACGGGATAATTCTCGGGAACGGCCGCCTTCACCGCGCGAACGCTGTCAAGATATAGCCTCGAGCGGTTTTCAAAGCTTCCACCGTATCTTCCCTCTCGGGAAAAAGCGGAAAGCAGCTCCTGAAACAAATATCCGTGACATGATTTTACGTCAACACCGTCAAAGCCTGCTTCAATGGCAAGAAGTGCCGCGTCCGCATATTTTCGGGGCAAGGTATCAAGGTATTCATCGCTGACGATATTTTCATCCGAGACAGGACGCTTTTCCTCGTATATCGGGTGACGGTAAGCTATCATAGGAACTATGCTCTGCCTGCCCGAGTGGGTCAATTGAAGAATAAATACAGGCTCAATTCCGCACTCCTCTTTGGCAGTAGCCTTCAGCTCCGCAACAAAATTCTTAAAAACAGTCAGATTTTCGCGCGTGATCATCAACTGCCCCTCATTCGTTCTTCCCTCAGGGCAAACGGCGCAAGCCTCCATCCAAATAATGCCCGCACCGCTTCGCGCCGCGCGTCTGTATTTTTCGCGAGTCAAAGTACTCGGTGTTCCGTCAGTATTGCAATCGCATCCCTCCATAGGCTGAAGAACAACGCGGTTGGGAATATCTATTCCTAAAAATTCAATTTTCGAGTTAATTAAAGCAGTCAAAAAACCACACCCCCATAAAAAGCTGTAAAAGCACACAGTTATCTATTATCATTTTATCACACAAGAAAAGCTATTTCAATATCTTTTTTTGCTATTTATATTGCTTTTTTTGCAAATCAATGATATAATGATGTATAAATGAAGAAAAAATGCCTTTTTTTGAAGAAATGAGGATTGATATGCACGTATATCTTCAAACAGACAGATTCGAATTTCGCTATAGCGAGGACCAGACCGACGGCTCTTTGTTATGGGAAAGTCATTGTCACGGCGAATACGAAATGATATTTATTCTTGAAAGCGGAATTGACCTCGTGTATGAGGGGAGAAGCCTTCGTTGTGAAAAAGGAGAGATACTCGCGATCCCTCCCCTCACCTATCATAGCGTCACCGCAGACAGAAACACCGAATATAAACGCATAAGCGTAATTTTCTCGCAGGGCTCATATCCCGCGGCAATTGAGGACGCGCTCACCACAAATGCAAACACTTGCCCCGTCTTCTCCTCCCACGACACCCAACGAATCGTCAGCGAGCTGAAAAAAGCAGTTATGTCAAAAGACATCAACGACTATATACCGCTCATCGACAGTCTCATGACGCAAACCGTATACACCTGTGCCGACGGTGAGGATCACGCCAAGCTTCAAGGTGAAAAGATAGAAAAGAATCCCATCCTTGAGCGCGCGATACTCTATATCGACGAGCATATCAAGGAGAAAATTTTGCTTGATGAACTCGCATCCTCCCTCTTCATTTCAAAATCCACACTCTGCCACCTCTTCACAGAGCAGATGCAGATCTCACCGAAGCAGTATATCCTGCAAAAAAAGATGGCGTACGCATCAATGTTGATCGATAGCGGAATTCCGCTTACCGATGCGGCGCGCGCCGTAGGATACGATAATTACAGCAACTTTTATAGGATATACAAAAAGCTCCGAAGCCCCTCATAAATAATCCTCTATCATAAAAATGCAATCAGCCCACCTGCTCCCTAGAGCAAGTGGGCTGATTTGCATATTATGTAAACCTATTAAAGTTATCAGTTTGTCTGAGTAAGAACTCCGCCAACGTACCAGTTAACAACGGGAGTGCTACCACTGTATTCCTTCTCAAAAATTGCTGTGTACTCAGCCAATGCAGCCTGGTCCTCAACGTAAATGTTAACGACGAAATCCATGCCTGTCAATACCCAGATACCCTTTGCGCCGTTCTGAGGATTGAGAACACCGCTACCGTTGATGTAGATATCAGTATCATCCTGGATCATGATACAAGCATTGCCGCTACCGGATGCAGTAACCTGGCTACCTTCGTTGAGAACGATCTCTCCGCCGAGAGAAATAACGCCGTAGTAATTACCTGCATTAACGATAGCACCATTATCGAGGGTAAGCTTACCGCTGGAAGAATCGATACCAAGTGCGTAATAGTCACCTGCTACAGTCTTATCAAGAACTATATCGCGGAAAGTAACGTCGTTCTCACCAATATAAAGACCTGCAACAACGTCACCATTCTCGTCAACGATGTCATCAAGAGAGTTAGCTACTCCACCGGATGTGATAACACCACCATCAGAAACAGCCTCCACAAGATCGATCTCGTCAGCATTGCCCTGAATAGCAACGAGCTGAATGGTGATATCAGCAGACTTGTTCTGATATTCATCGCCTACGGTGCTCTCCATGAGAACGCTGAGCTGAATATCATTTATCGGCTGATTTGCGTCAACCTCTACCCATGCGCAGGTATATGTTCCGGCATTGATAGGATAATCAACGCCATTGATTGTAGCAACAGCAGTGAGTCCACCCATAAGATCACCGGTACCTATAAGCTTGACACAGTACTGGATTGCAACGTCACTGTTATTTTCCACGTCAATAGTAACAATAGCCTCGTCACCGGGAACCATGAGCTCAAGATCAAGAGTCTGACCAACGATTTCGGCAGTTCCGCCAAGTTCAAACTCGCCTGCAGGCATATCCTTACCAAGGGACTTTGTCTGAAGGCCGGTGAGTGTAGCTGTAACGTCTACCGTACCGGAGGTAACAGCGATGTTAATTCTTGCCTCTGATGTAAAGAGTGCGAATGTTGCGCCTGCGATCAATGAAAGACAAATAACGATCGAAAGCACGGATGAGAGAATAATTTTCTTTTTCATGATAATCTCCTATTATGGACAGATTGTTTCCAATATACGGTACTGTCCTGATACCGTATATCTAAAAAAACTTTTTTTACTTTCCTGTGTACTGATAAGCATTTACAACAAAGTCAAACCAAACTTCAGCGTTTTCGGCATCATTATTATTATCTGAATACGTAAAGGAAACCGTTACGCAGAATTTGGTAGCACTGGACGCATCCACCTTGAGAAGCTCGTTATTAGTATACACAGCTCCCTCGTCGGTAAGGAACTTATATAGAGTTCCCTCTGCAATGAGTGTTTCGGAGCCATCATCAGCAATCGAAACGATCTTAGCATATAGTTGCTTTGCCAACACATCAGAATACTGTTTTCCATCAGTGCCAACAAAATCGAAGTCATAAGTAAAAGCAGTAGTACCATTATTTTCAAGAGTAAATACTGATTTGAATGAGCAACCGGGTACTATTTTGAGGGTTTTAGAATTATCGAATCCAAAAAAGTTATTCGAATTCGCCTCTGAAAAATCCATTTCGAGATCCGTAGGATCGGGAGCCACCTTATCCATAACTCCGTCATCTCCCAACACAGTGTACTCGTATGAGTGTCTTACAAGCGAAGCGGTAAGATTACCTGCCTGCAGGTGATTTGTTATACGAGCCTCTTCGGTAAAGAGTGCGAAGGTTGCACCAATTATAAGTGCGAGACATAGCATTACAACCGACGAAGACATAAGTAATAATCTGTTTCTTTTAAGCATTGTCATATCCTCCTTTCTTTGATAATGTTAATTGAGGTGTATATTGATTCGCTTTTTTTGCGTTGCTCGACAATAGTCAGCGGACCTTTTTCCAAATAACCGTACCGCCCGTCAGCTCTATCATCTTGACAGCCTGAACGGAGTACTGATTTGCCTTGATTGTCAGACGCTTGTTAAGAACGCCGTCAGCAAGGACCTTAAGTCTCTTAGCCTTGGAAGGAACGAGCTTTTTCTCCTTGAGGTCAGCGAGCGTGACCGTGTCACCCTCTTCGAACGCCTGGCAGATAGTACCGATGTTGATAAATGTCTTGTAGCCGTCGGGCTCGGTCTCATCCTCGTAAATGACGCTCGACATCGCCAGCTCGTCGCTTATCATATGGTCAGCCTCCTCGGCATCGACCTCATGCACGATCGGAATGACCTCAGGCTCGGGCTCGGGCTCGGGAATGGGCTCAAGCTCAGGTTCAGGCTCGGGAACGGGCACAGGAGCGGGCTTCTTTTTTTCCTTAACTTTCTCGTATATCCAGTCAGTGGTAACGTAGGTAAGAGTTCCCAAACTGAATAGCGCAGAAACGATCATATAGATAATAATTACAGTTTTCATTCTTCATTTTCCTCGGAAACAGTTTCACTTTCTTGTATTGTAGAGTCATTCGCCTTAGAGTTTTCAAGCTCAGCAAGCTTTCGCTTGAGTTCTTCTATCTCCTCGCTCTTTTCGTCGCTTTCCTTCTTGTATCTTTCCTTCTTATCGGCGCTGATAGCTCCAACGATCCTGATGACTTCAAGAACGATAATAACAAAGCAAGGAAGGATGATCAGCAAAACGATACCAAGAGGCGTCTGCACAGTGGTGATCAGAAGACCTAAAAGGTAGCTCTGTCCCGTGACCTTACCGATAATGTAGTTAGTGGAAGAGCTCTGCTTGGTCGTGTTGATGGTCTGCTTAAGCAACTCTTGATTGCCGCTCTTGTTGTCGCCT
The DNA here is from genome assembly GCA_015064685.1 of Oscillospiraceae bacterium. Taxonomy (GTDB): domain Bacteria; phylum Bacillota; class Clostridia; order Oscillospirales; family CAG-272; genus SVTX01. Next base: position 36,823 of record SVRT01000014.1, on the reverse strand, counting down.
TCAAGCTCGATTATGTAACCGCCGCCCTCAATAGGCTCCTTGGAAACGACACGGTGAGTGATAACGACCTGCTTGCTGTACGTGTATTTGAAGGTAAGCACGTCGCCAACCTTGATATCTGCGTACCATTCTTCAGCTTCAGCCTCATCCTCGGGCTCAACCTGAATAAAGACCATCGATTTGATCGGGATGCTGCCGATCTCGTATTTGGAAACGTCGGTTTCAGGGGACTTGCCCATTGATTCCGAGGTAACGATGCGCATCTGATAACCAAAGATCTCAGCAGCGCCATCCGCATCCTTTTTAGAAACTATGGTAAGTACAACAGCGAAGACACTTACCGCGAGGAATATTCCAAGCAATACGTTTGCTACGATTCGAAGGATCTTTTTGGCTTTTGTGTGTTTGTCCACAGTCTCACCCCTCATTCATTACTAATATTTAGTACTACGTCGAAGAAAGCCTCAGTAAATTCGGCTTCGTTGCCCGTCTCAACAGGCATGTGGAAGGAAATTGCGAGTTCAACGGGCTCCTTCGCGTCAAGAACGCAGTCCATAACGGGAAGCTCGGTTGAAAATAGATCTTTAAGTAAAACGTCCTTGCAAACCGTTTTATCTCCAAGAGTAACGGTCACGTAAACGTATTCTTTAAGTTCATTTGCCAAGAGATTTGGCTTGTACTCATCGAAATTGATTCCCAGCCTGCATGCTCCTTCGATCTCATTTGTCAGATGGACAGTATATTCAGCAGTCTCACCGGGATGAAGCATCATTTCTCGGAATTCGACCTTACCCTCAAGCGTCTCCTCGGTAAAATTGATCTCCGTCCTGTTTCCGTCGTCCACGGAATCAAGCGTGAGAACACCGATAACAACACCGACCATAATGATCACACTCGAAACGATGGCAAGAATAACCATTGCATTTTTTCTCAAGTCACGTCCCCCTTTCTCATATCTTCGAAGAAGATGTTGTCAAAAACCATGTCCGTCAATTTCATATCAGTCAGAAGCACCGGGATCAGCCTGCGCCCCACTCAACTCCTGCGTCTGCACGTCGTATTCGTAGGAACCGCCGTTTGAAAAGTCTCTGTCCGCATCGGGAGTAGATAAAGTACCCCACCAGGACTCAAAGGAAACCTTCTCTGTAGGATTTGTCGACACAACCGTGATCGTGAACGTGATAGACTCGGGAGTGGTGTCAACCGCATCCGCCAAAGAAACGTCGGACGGATTGCTGCCGGCAGCACTTGTAAATATCTGAGTCGTGTAGAAATCCTTGGCTTCAGCGCCACCGGGCAGCTTTACCTTGCAGTAACCGGTGCTGACAGAGCCGCTTGCAGAGATCGTTACAGTGTACTGAACATCTGAATCAAGCTCAAATATATATCCATTCTCACCGTCGGGATCAACAACAGCGGAATTATCAGTCTGAATAATAGAAACCTCCAGCTTGTAGTCTCCACTTGCAAGGCTGTTTTGAGGAGATGAGATGGAGTCGGCGAACCAAGCCCAAGTCACAGCAGTCAGTGAAGCGATGCAAAGCAGCACACCGACAACGCACGCAATGATATTGTACGTCATAGTTTTATCCGAAACCTTGCCTTTTTCAGGCGCGGTAAAGTTGTCAAAAAATTTCTTTATCATTTTCGTCCTCCTTTCAAGGAAATAAAGATATTTAGCGGAGATCAACGCACACAAACAACTATCTGCATCCTGCATCCTGCATTCCGCATCCTGCATTCCGCATCCTGCATCCTGCATTCCGAGTTTTGAATTCGGAATTCCGCATCTTGCATATATTTATGTGCCTTGATCCCCGCCCGACCCTCTCGGGTCGGGGGGAATATGATCATCTCTTAATTAAGATAAGCTGTGATCAAATAAACAATTTCTTCGTAGGTTATGTATCCCTTGCCAACAGCAACCTTCCAGTTTGCGAAGTTCATACCGACAAACTGTTCATAGGTACAATAATCTGCAAAGTCCTCATACGTATACTGTCCATACTTTTCAATGTCAGCCTGCATCTTTGCTTCGTCGTACTTCATATCCTCTCCGATTTCGAAAGGCATCAAGTAAGCAGGGCTGTCTTCAAAGTCAGTCGGGGACAAGGTTAACATACCCTCAAGAATACAGTTGAAGTGTACTGCACTTACTATCGTCAAAATTTCCGTATACGTACTCTCGATGCTATAGCTCTCTAACACTGTAATAACACTATTACCATCAGCATCGTATGAAACAAATTCGTGACCAACATAATTGCTTACGTTATACTCATCGATAATCACAAACTTATTCTCCGAAACATCAAAGAATCCATGTCCTCTTATGGTGTTTACGCTAGATCCATTTGCAAAATTCAACGTAAGTTTATTAACGTTGTCATAACCGTGGCTGACGATTGCGCCAACGGGAGCACTGGTGTATTCTCCCTTGTAGAAATCCCAAACCATCAGCATCTCGTTTCCTTCGAGTGCATCAATGCGTTTCTGTGATCCATCTGCAAGCGTTACCAACGTATCGGGAGTTACACATCCTCCGCTACTACTTGCTTCAATTGTTACATCACCTGTAACGGTAAATGTATACTGATTGTTAGAAAGAGTTACCTCATTGCCATTTACAGTTGTTTTTTTGCTAGACGATTGAGTATATGTTACAGTGATTGTTATTGATGTGCCATATTCTACTTGTTGTCCATCAGTAACACCTGATACTGTCGCATTATTTGTTGTAACCGTAATAGTGTAACTATTAATCGTCCACTGCGCATAAAGCGTTGTATCCGCAGACGGCGAGTATGTTGCACCTGCGTCACCAATCTTTGCACCACCACTTGCTGCTGTATACCAGCCATTAAAGGTATATCCCGTGCGCGCGTCTGGCATAGGAAGTGTAAGTGCAGTACCTTCATAGGTTGCGCTTGTCGTTCCGCAAGAGCCACCATTAGCATTATAATTTACTGTGTACTCGATTTGCTCTTGCCACTGTGCATAGAGTGTAATTTCTGCTAAGGGATTGTATGTTGCGCCTGCGTCACCAATCTTATTTCCACCCGTTGCTGCATCATACCAACCGATAAACCAGTAACCGTCGCGCGTGGCAGCAGGTAGAGTCAATGCCGTTCCATCATAGCGAGCAGAAGTTGTATCGCAAGAACCGCCGTTTGCATTATATGTTACGTTAAATGGCGAGATCCACTGTGCATAAAGCGTGATATTTGCGGAAGGTGTATAAGAATCACCTGCGCCTCCGACTTTTGTTCCACCACTTGCTGCTGTGTACCAACCTAAGAAAATGTAACCGCTGCGTGTAGGTGTGGGAAGGGTAACCGCACTGCTGACAGACGTAGCATAGCTCACAGCCTGGCCGCATTTACCTTTGTTTGCTTCGTAGCTTACCGTATAGTTGATTTTTGTGCCGAAGGAGCTGCTGGGTACAGAACCGTTCTCGCAATTAGCGAATGTAACGCTACCGGAATCAACCGTCACGCCGTTATTACCGATGAAGGAGTAATTAGAAATTACCCAAGTTGTTGTCGTAGCGCTTGTTGTTCCACCGTTTACATAGTACAGAGTATTACCGTTTGTTTGAAGAGTACCCGTATAAGTAGCACCGCCTGATACAGCTCTTGCTGTGGTGTCAACGGTAATAATGCCACCATCCGTCAAAGTGACATTAATCAGCACATGGTTTGCGGAAGTGTATCCGGTAATCTCAGCCGCTGCGATCTTATTGAAATCGGTATCTCCATCAAAACGCAAGTAAGGGGTTTCGCTACCGTAATTATAATCATAAATTTTAAGACCTGCAAGGAATGGGAGATACTGTGTGTTACCGCCTGCAAAGAGGCTCTTCTTTGCATATCCCATAGTCTGCTTGCTAGAATCAAATTTAAATTCTGCATTGGGGACTGATACGTCCTTCAGTGAGACGGAAATAATCACATCCCAAGTATATACAACTGATTTTTCAACCGTTTCGCCATTTTCATCGTAGAACAAGGTATCCGTGACCTCATATCTCAAGGTATAGTTACCTGCATTAGATATATCTAATCTTCCTCCGGGTGCAGAAACCATCATGCCCATAGGATTAGTACAGAAGCACTGGAAATTCAGGTCCTGTCCGGAGTACTTCTGAATGTTAACCAACTTGGAAATATCAAGTGTTGTCACTGCATCGCTAATGGGGAACATGACATAGATTGTGTCGCCCTCGCGGTAACAGTGCTCATCACCGCCTTCGGCAACATACTGACCACCGAGATCTGGAGAATAGCTGAACTGAGGTGTATAATAACCGTTTACGGTTGATTTATCTGCATTTGCATAATCGCTGTAAATCTGCTCCTCAGTTGCACCTTGCAATGAGCATACTTTACCATTGATGGTGACGCCATCTACTTTGATGGATACATCACCCATAACATAAGGCAGAGCGGTACTGTTGATGACCTCGGCATCATTGGTATTCATATAAATAATACCGAGGTTAGAAGCAATTTTGTTGTTTACAGTGTGGTTATAATCAGTAGCACCCAACGCTCCTCCGATAATTGCCTTTGCAACAGTGTTGCTGACAACACTTTGGTCATCTGCATTAACCCAGTTATACTGTTTAAAATAACCATTCAAAACAATAGTTGGATTTTCGGTAGTTTCAGGACCCACAAGAATACCTGCGCCGAGGATTACAAGAGAAGTATCTCCCATTGTGGGGTTTGTCTGATACTGAATTGTAGTGATGTTTTCAAGTGTAACCGTATGAGAGCTATTACTTTGGATTTGTACGTTAGAAACCATACCACATTCAAGAATTGTGTCCTTGATCGTTACGTCTCCGGTATCAACAAAAATATTATTTCTTGCACCGTAAATGTAACAGTTGGAAATTGTTGCATTTCCAGATGCTGCAACAGCAGAAAGCTGGTAATGATACCTTGTTTTATCGCCTTCTACACTACTAGGACCTTTCTTGACTTCTTCATAATACATATAGGACGCGGGATAAATACTTGCCTTAATATTAAGATTATCAAGCGTACCATTTTCAGAAACAGTAACGATTCCCTGCTTCAAACCGTTGTTGAGATACTGTCCGTTGCCTGTGTAGTTGAGAGTAAATCCGTTTCCGTATACTGTATATCTACCCGAAACTGTAAAGCCACTACTTATATCGCCAAGAAGCACAACGTTATTAGATGTCGCACTCGTTGCTGTTGTCGCATTTACCGCATCAACAACCTCAAGAATAATAGTCGTAGGAGTACAGTAAATATAGTCCTGAATGGTTACTTTTACAATGCCGGTTCCATAGAACTGAATTGTTCCCTTTGTCCAATCAGTTGCGTTTGCTTTGAATGTGCCACCAACATTCTGATTCTCGTAAACTGCATCAACTTTAACATGAACGCCGGAGTTTGCAATGGGGTATTTTGAACTGTCAATTGCCTGGAAGAGTGTTCCTACAGATACCGTGCTATCAACCGCATTGCCCACTCTATAGAGGAAATCGCCGGTAAATTTGGATTCGAACTTAGTAACCGGTTCACCCTCGTAAACATTATCCAAAATAATAGTGCCTTCGAAATCAGCAAGTCCCTTACTCGTCACACCCCAACCGTAACCGGTAAAGAGCTGATTGAACTCACGGTAAACGAGCTGCTTGTCTTCCTTAAGGTCTCCAACTCCGTCGCCGTTTTCATCAACGAACTTTTCGCCGTTCTCACCGTTGTGATATCCCGCATCCTCGTGGTTCCAAACAGCACCGTCAACGAAATGGTAGCACTCCGCATAGTCGTGTCCATCGCCGTGGATCCACATTCCGTTAGCATCCTTAGCCTTAACTACAACGTAGTTAACTCTTCCGGACGTGGGGATCGACGTCGTCTTACCGTCAAGATCAGTAACAGTCTTATTCTCAACGTCAACAGATGCAACCTGAGTCAAACGGCTCATCTGGTGGTCGTGAGTATAGGATGCCGTCGTGTTGGCAACAAGCTCACAGTAATAATAGTCATTCCAGTCACCAAAGTGAACAGTACATCCACTCGCGGTGATACCGTCCATCTTGGGATAAACGTGACCGTCGATAGTCACGTTCTCGCGAACAGAACCGATCATCATACCCGTGTAACGGTATGCATAATACTGATAGTTAGCGCAAACGTCGTTATAAACGTCCATAACCGCGGAAACGTGGCAGTTTTCAAAATGGATTCCCGCATTCTTGGGAGTACCTGCCGAGGTCTGTCCGCTCGTCGGATAATACTGACCGACGATACCGCCGCACGCAACGTCGTAAGAGCCCCAAAGAGCGCTTATCTTGTTGGAGTTGTCAACGGTAATATTAGTAAATGTGGTCTTCAAGCCCGCTTCCTTCGCGTACCAACCAACGCAACCGACGATACCGCCGTTGCCTATGTTGTAAACGCGAGGATTACAATTTGTAATTGCAATATTCGTAAAGGTAGCACCCTCGGCATAAGCCGCGATAACACCTGTTGTCGCGATCTCACCGTCGGACGAGAAATTATCAACAGTAAGATTCTTGACCGTACCGCCGTAAACTCTTCCGAAGAGACCCATACCATCGCGGTAGTACTGGAGTGTAGCGTCGTACCAATCGTGATCGCCCTTCATCTCCCAGGTGTTCTGGTAGAAGTTCGAGATCGTGTTACCGTTACCATCGAAAGTACCCTCGAAATTTCTGAGTCCGCTTGTTATAGCAGTGTTTGTTCTTTCGTAAGTGCCTTCGCTGTTATAATATCCAATAGGATAGAAGATGATGCTGGGATTGTTCTCGCTCTCCTTGTCACCAAGGTTAATGTCAGCAACAAGCTTTATTGTCTGACTCGCGAAAGAGTCTGCATCATACTGCTTTACCTCCTCTTTCACGGTAAACTTCATACCGCCAACAATAGCACTAAGTGTCGCCAGCTGGTCAGCATTAGCTATAGTCAATTCAGTAGCATCAGCATCATACCAAGAGTCGTCATAAGCACCTTCCCAAGGATTCACGGTGTCCGCCACCATCGCAACCTCAGAGAAGCTTGCGAGATAAAGCACAACGTCACCGGTCGCGGGATCATACTCGTAATTGTTATGTACGGGAGTCGCGCCATCCTCAAGAAGCACCATCTCAACCGTATTTCCGTCCTCTACGTGGTAGAAGCGGTAGTTACCCATGTTAAGACCAACAGGAAGAAGCTCCTTGCGATAGATCGCCATAGGAACGGTGTTGTTCTCTGCTACGCCGCTTACGTGAACGTCGATTGAGAGAGCCGCCTCATTCTCGTCAAGCGTGATGTTAGCCTCACTCTTCGAAACGCTACCGATGGTAAGCGTCATATTGGTAGTTCCGGATACAACGGCAACGCCCTCGGGGATCGTTGCGCCGATCTCTCCGTCCTCGCTGACGAGATTCAAACCGCCCGCGGGAACCTTGCCGTCAACAGGTGCAACAGGCGCGCTCGCGCTGCTTCCACCGACTACAACGTCGTTGGGCCACTGTGAGCCCTGGTCGTAACCATCTCCAAGATCGTCAGACTCGTAATCATACTGAGTAGCAAGGAGCTGGATAGCAAAGGATGCGCCAACGCTCTTGTTCTGATACTCGTTGCCCGCGTCCTCGTGCATGTGAAGCGCGATCGCGATAACGATCTCCTCAGTATAGAAGCCTGTCTTTGTCTCGCCCTTGGGAAGAAGAACTCCGCCCGCGGAAATATTCTTATTAATAACGTCGTTAAGAACGCCCGCCTTCGTGAGTCCGTCAAGCTTAGTGATATTCGAGCTTGCGTCCTCAACGTAGTAAACGTCGATAACGTCTCCAAGTATTCCGGCATCCCCGTCAGGGATAAGATTGAGAGAATACTTGAATGCAAGGCTTCCTGCATTGACTATCTTCACGTATCTGATAGACGTGTAGCCGGGCTCCCAGTTGTCGTAACTGAATACAGGTCCTGCCTCGCTGTCCTCAGCGTCGTTCCAGTTACCGCCCTCAAGGTCGTCTGTCCAAAGCACCTTCAAATCAAGATTACCAGTCTTGATTATGTTATTAACACTTGTGACAGAGTCGGTAAACCAAGCGAACGTAGATCCCGCAAGCATTGCAACGCAAAGCACAAGGGACACGACACTAAAGACAATAGATCTTTTGGTCTTGTTCATAATGACTCCTTTTTGTTTTTCAACTATTTGATTTTTCCGAAAAACGTTAACAAAAACTCATAATAAGCTTATGGGCTTTTGTTACCGGAGGATGACGGCTTTCGCCGCCATCCTCAACACTCGCTTTCGCGAGCGGGAGACAATTCGGTATTGGGAATTGCTAAATTACTGTGCTACACCGTCAATGGTGGATGTACCTGCAGCAAAGTCGTAAACTACAGTGTTAACAACAATGTAGTGAACACCCTCTGTCATGTTTTCCCACCAGAAATCAGTAGAAACGTTAACCATTTCGGGATTAACAAGTCTGAGCTGTACAGTGAATGTAACTCCTGCAGCTGCGAGCTTTCCATCCACATCAGAAACACCGCAAAGGAATGTTCCAACATCGGTAGCTATCTGCTTATATGTCCAAGGATTGCCCATAAGCGAGAGAAGTGGTACGTAGTAATCAGCAGCAACGTCTGCGGGACTCTTGAAACCGATCCAATCGAATTCGGCATAATTACCTGCAAGGACAATATCACCCATAGCAACATCCTGGTCAACACTTACAAAGTAATCGCAGTACCAGCCTGCATACTTGGAATCAACAACGGTCGTTGCATCGTGAGGAGCAACAAACTTATAAGTAGCGTTGAGGGTCTGACCCTGCTCTACGAGATCAAGTCCGTTCCAGTTACGACCGTCACAGAATGAGTTCCACTCGGGAGAAACGTTAGTTCCTTCAAGTGTAACAGTTGCTTTTGGAAGATCAGTATCGGTGGGGTCCTCAACGGGCTCATCGCTTACAACGATCGAGAAGGGGCTAAAGCTATATGTTTCAAAGATGATGTTACCGTCAACGTAGTCGATGATATCGACCTCATCATCGTAGTGATAAAGCTTTGTGATGTTGAGGCCTTCTCCAACGTAGAGGTAAACCTTAACGGGAGTTGTGTTGCCATCAACAAGTCCATCCACCTTAAATTCATAAGTAACAAGCTCTTCACCATCAACAAGGGTGATGTTACCCTCATAAGGAGCAACCTCCTCAATAGTAGCTACAACATTCTCTGCACCGGGAGCAAGGGAGGCAGCGTCAATAACAAGGGTACCGTAGTTAACGACAGGGTTAGTAGCTGTTGTATCGGTATTCTTGATCTTAACTGTCAACTTGTTTGTTATAGGATCAACTTCTTCTACACTTGCAGCACCCGAACCAAGAACAGGATACTCAGCATTCTCGTCGTATGTGTTACCAAGATCATCAGACTCGCTAGCGAGCTGAGAAGCAAGGAGGTTTACAGAGAAACCACCGCCGAGGCTGAGGTTCTGATACTCGTTGCCTGCAGTTTCCTGCATCTTGAGAACGATTGTGTATGCCTCGAAGGTCTTGCCTGCCTTGTCAGCATCATCAGCGTAAAGAACACCGTAAGCAGCACCGTCGGGATCAGCGATAAGGTCTGCAAGAGTTCCAACGCGAGTAAGGCCTGTAAATGCGCGATCAACCGCAACAACTTCCTTCGCGATGTAAACGTCGATTACGTCAGCAAGATCAACCTCGCCATCAGCAACCTTCTGGGTAGGAACGATTGTAAGGACGAACTTAAGGTCAAGAGAGCCCTCGTTTTCAACCTTAACGTATCTGACCTGGGTATAGCCGGGCTCCCAGTTGTCATGATAGAAGATCGGACCTGTGGAAGCATCTGTCCAAGCAGCATCATTTTCGTCTGCAGGAGCAGTCTTGGAATACTCAAGGCTTACGTCAAGAGTACCTGTCTTGATAATGTTGCCTGCAGAGGTAACACTATCAGTGAACCAAGCGTATGTAGTACCGAGAAGCATTGTGAAGCAGATAAAGAGCGACATAACGCTTACGATAAGAGCACGCTTGGTGCTTTTCATGTTTGCCATGTTTTTTCCTCCAAAAAAAGATTTTGATTTATTGTCTGCGTCGGGTCTCCTCCGACGCATTTTGCCCTTTCGGCGATCAAAACGCAAAAAACTTTTCACATTTAATGTAAGGAACCTTTTGCGCTTTGATCCCCGCCCGACCCTTGCGGGTCGGGGGCAATCATAAAGAATATCTGTGCGACAGCACGGATATTATAATGCGATATTACTATCAACCAATACGTTCAAACGTAACGTTTGTTACAACAACTCCGGGATGCTCATTGATCTGGTCATCAGTATCATCAGCGGTGTAATGGATATTTGCGTGATAGTTGTATCCACCGCTTACAGCCTTGAGAGCAACGTTTGTGATAGAGCAGTTTTCATATTCTACGCAGTCGTTATTCGTCGTATAAACAAACGATACCAATCCGCAGGTAAAGAAATCAAAACTTGTAGATGTAACAGTAGTATCGGATACGTCGCAATTCTTCAAAGTTGCGGTAATCGTGGTAGCGCTCTCGTTATAAACAGTTGCAATAAGAGGAGCAACCTTATACGCACCGGTTATGGAAGAATTCTTAACGTCAACGTTATCGAGAAGTACGTTCTGATACGTCTGACCTGTAAGAATAGAGGTGTTAAGGATGGTGCTGTTAACAACTGCGCCGTCAAAGGTAATGTCCTTAATTACGACGTCACCCGAGCCTGCGAATCTACTGAACATAGCCTGACCGTTTATCGTGAGATTATAGATGGTGTGACCGTTTCCGTTGATCTCTGCGATCTCAAAAGCAGTATCAGCATGACTGTCTACGGTGACCCATGTCTTACCTGCGAAATCGATGTCAGCCATGATCTCAACAACAGTATCTCTGCCTGCGGTCTTATCAGCCATCATACCGTTGATAGCCTCGAGACCCGCAGCTGTAAATACGTAATATTTAACTGCGTTTTCGGGATCTCTGTAAAGACCGTCAGCAACCTTTACGTATGTGTTGGGAACTACCATATAAGAAGATCCTGCTGCAACAGACATAAATCCTTCAGCTATCTTGATGCCGCCAATTTTTGCAGGATCATACTTGTTGAATGTACCACCGCTAATATTGATCTCAGTCCAAGATCCATCATAGTTACTTATAAAGAAGTAAGAACCGTTAAGCTCGCTGGGATAGAAAGTACCGCCATTGATATTGATTATAGCCTTTTCTCCTGCATCGTTGCTCCATCCATAGCCGCAAATTGTATCAATTCCGCCATTGGAGTAACCGCTATCAAATGTACCGCCGTTGATATTGATGGTACCGTATCCACCAAGATAAATAGTGTGCGATGTGTTGTCCTGGTATCCTCTGTTGAAGTAATTACCACCATTGATTGTAACCTCTGCACCGTTAAATACAGAAATAGCACCAAAGTCGCTGGAAATTTCAACTTCATTAGAATCTATCAACATGCTACCGCACTGAACGCGGATAGCATAGTTGCTTACCGAGGAGATCTTGCCCTTGCCGGTGATAACCAAGTCACCCTGATTATAGATTGCATTAGTACCTGTGGTGGAAAGATTGTGTCCATTCAAATTCAAAGCAACTGCGACATTCTTGGGAATTTCAATTCTCTCAGCAAGCTCAATATCAGCCGCAAGAACGAAATTACCACCCTTAGCGATATTTGCGAGATCCTCAACGTTCTCGATCACACCGCTGTAGTAAGTTACAGTGAAGGGGCTGAAGGAATTTACAGTAAATGTAACAATACCTGTTGCGGGATCGTATACAGCACCGTTAACGACCTCACCCTTGTGAGTAACTTCTGTAAGGTTGAGATTCTTACCAATGAACTTTTCAACAACGTAATCACCGTTGCCAACCTTTTCACCATCCTTGGTTACTTCGATGTCGAAGGAAGCGGTAACGTTGTCATTTTCATCGGTCTCAAGGTTTTCGTTGGAAACAGAAACCTCGTACTCACCTGCGTCAACGCCTGCGGGGATCTTAACAGTTGTCTTACCTGCCTTGATGGGAGTGGGAACTGTTGTACCTGCAGGAATTTTTACCTTTGCTACGGCAGGATATGTAGCATCTGTATCGTAGTCGTTTGTTCCAAGATCATCATTTTCGCTTGCAAGCTGAGTAGCAAGGAGCTGAACGGTGAATCCGCCGCCAACGCTCTTATCCTGGTACTCGTTACCTGCGCTCTCGCTCATCTTAAGAGCGATAGTGTAGATCTCGAATTCTCCCTTAACGAGCTCACCGTGAGCTGCGCCGTCATCCTCTGCCATAAGAGAAGCAAGAGTTCCCTTGTAAGCAGTGCTGTCAGTTGTGAGGGCATCGCGATCGATGGTTTCAACTGTACCGTCGATCATATAAACCTCAATAACATCGGCAAGATCAGCCGCTCCGGCAGCGGTTTCCGCATTGGGAATAATGTTAAGAATAAACTTGAGAGCAAGAGATCCCTCGTTCTCGATCTTAACGTATCTTACCTGTACGTAACCGGGCTCCCAATTGTTGTAATCAAAGATCGCACCTGTGGAAGCATCGATCCACTTGCCGTCATCCTTGCCCGTGGTGGGAGCAGTTTTTGAATACTCAAGGCTTACGTCAAGAGTACCTGTCTTGATAATGTTGCCTGCAGAGGTAACACTATCGGTAAACCATGCGTACGTAGTACCGAGAAGCATTGTGAAGCAGATAAACAGCGACAGAACGCTTACGATAAGAGCACGCTTTGTGCTTTTAGTAGTCATTTTTGTCTTCTCCTTTCAATGTCAATGACCTAACGTTTCTCTTTTCAGAGATCTAAACGCAAAAACTCTTCAATATTGTAATACTTTTGCGCTTTGATACCCGCCCGACCCAAAAGGATCGGGCAAAGTATAAGATCAATTAAATGTTACATTTTCGCCGTTCTTAACTACAGCATCGCTCTGTACGTTAGCGATGATAGTACCGGCAGCAGATCCGTCCGCGTTAAGGAGAACGTCCGCACCATTTACAGCAGCATTTCCATCAGTATATACGAAAGTGCATCCGCTAACATTAAGTGTCTGGGTAGCTCCTGCAACACTATTGCAAAGACGGATAGGAGCATAATACGTTGCAGCTCCGGTCGTCGCGCAATCAATGAAGTCACATCTTGTAACGGTAACGTTCATCGCTCCCGCAACCTTGTGATTAAGATTGAATACACACTCGATTCCGGTAAACGTGCAATCTTCTACAACGATAGAGTCGTTGGAGTTGGAGTAGATCGCAGTATCCTGACCAATGCCTTCTCTTGTTACGTCACAATCATTCATATAAATGTTGTTCGCGCCGGTAGTTCCCATAACGAAAATACGGCAATCATCGCAGTTATTCAAATTCAAATTAAAAGCATACTCAGAGCATCTGCTACCCCATACACAAACGTCATTGAGATCGTAGATAGTCAGCGTCACATCGTCCGCGAAGGGATATTGTTTACCGTTATGGAACTCAATTGCAAAGTCCTCATCCGCTGTGAGCGATGCGCCGTTACCGTAAATAGTAAGGCTCTTGTTGATAACTGTTCTTTGGAAACCGGTTAAATCAGCGCCTTCGACAATCCATATAGTGCTTGCACCGTTAGAAATTGCAGCCATCAACTCGGCAGCAGTCGAAACCACTACGCCCTCCATTGCACTGTAAGTTCCATCTGCATTTTCGACAACGATATGACCGTCAGCAGCCTTTATAAGATTGCTAGAATACAATCCGGAAACCATGGGGTCTGCGGAGAATGTACCGCCGTAAATTGTTGCGACAGGATTGGGCTGAGTACCCACATTGTTACGCATATCAAGGATAGCACCGTTAGAATTGAAGGTACCGCCGTAGATATTTACAACAGCAGCTCTATCAGCGCAAATAACTCCGCAAGCATTAGCCGCGTTTGCAGTTTCAGCTACAAAACCGTTAAACGTACCGCCGTTGATCTCAAGAGTTCCACCTGAGCTCATAACGTAAGCAACCCAAGTTCCCTGAGCTGCATTCGCATCGGTTTCAATGGTCTTTGCAGAATATGTACCGGAATTAACAACAACCTTACCGCCGCCGTTCACGCCAATAGCAACGGAGCACCAAGCCGCGCCACTATATACGCCGTTCTGCTCGATCTTAACGTTGGTAAGCTCGATAGTACCGCCTGCGGCCTCAACGCCTCCGCTATACTGAGCATAGATCTCACAATCATTAATTGTAACGGTTGTTCCGGAAAGGGCTTTAATGTTAAGTCCATATCCGCGATAGCTATAAAGCTTAAGTCCTTCCAAGGTAACGTTTGCAGAATCCTCGGTACGAACTGTGCCGTATGCGCCACTTGTAAGCTCGCCTTCAGCAACAAGAGTACCGTTCTTTATTGTAACAACAGAGGTTCCATTGATCTTAAAGTTGCGGTTGTTTGTGGAAGCGCCCTCGCTTACAGTGTAGGTGTGACCGTCAAGGTCAAGGGTGAGGTTCTTGTCTGTAATAACAACACCGTCAACACTTTCAATATCTCTTACAAAATAGAGTGTAGCACCGTCGCTTGCCTTCTCAACTGCCTCTGCCAAGCTATAATATCCTTTGCTACCACTCGCCTTAAGCAAAATACCGGTATTGTCAGTATTACCCTCCTCTACGAGAGTATTAGAGCCTATATTGTACGCAATAGCATTCTCGCCGTTGTAAACATTGCCTACAGCCTCAACAGTAGAGCCCGAATCTGTCATCGCCCAAATGCATGCACCATACGATCCGTTCGAGAGATATATAGAGTTAAGAGTTGCATTTTTTACAACAATGGTATTATTTGCACCATGCATATTAATTACGTTAGCACCCTCATAAGTTCCACCGTTAACGGTTAATTTATGACCCGTGCCGTTACCAACATCGTTTATAGCATAAGACCAGTCACAAGCGGAATCATCTGTAAAGTCAACAGAGCAATTATTAAGGGTAAGGACAACGTTCTGAAGATTCGAATCAATGCTGATACCGCGAACGTCATTGGGGTAAACCATAACAGCATTAGAAACCATATTCACGTCGTTAAGAACAACCTCGATATCCGAAGTTGTAACGCGGAATACGCGGTTAGCGCTCGAAATAACCTTGTGTCCGTTTCCGTTTATAACGGTGTGCTCGGAAATCATAACGATTTCATCAAGCTCAATATCGCTATCAAGGGTGATGATACCGCCGGCAGACAATGCGGACTTAATGTCCTCTACAGAATCGTCTGCATCAACCTTTGTTCCGATCTCATCGTAAACAAATGCGAACGGGCTGAAGTTGTTAACCGTGAATGTAAGAATTCCGGTTGCAAAATCATAGCTGTAATCAGCCGCATCAAGCTCAACACCGTCGTGAATTACCTTAGTCAAATTCAAATTTGCGCCGATGTCAACCGAAACGGTGTAATCGTAATTTCCATCAACCTTACCGCCGTTGTGCTTAAGCTCGATATCCATGGAAATTGTTGTGTTACCATTGTCATCGGACTTAACGTTCTTTTCAGAAACCTCAAGCGAGTAGTTTCCTGCAGGAGCGCCTGCGGGAATGTCGATCGCTACGTCCTCAGCCTCAACAGAAGCTGCAACGTTTTCTTCCTTAGTAACGTTATCAAGAGCTACCTCAGGATACTCTGCATCGTTATCGTAATCGTTACCAAGATCATCACTCTCGCTTGCAAGCTGAGTAGCAAGGAGCTGAACTACGAATCCGCCGCCAACGCTCTTGTTCTGATATTCATTGCCTGCGCTCTCGCTCATCTTAAGAACGATAGCGTAAACTTCTACGTAATTTTTGTTGGCTGCAGCATCTGCATTGTCCTTTGCGTAAAGAACGCCGTGAGCCGCGCCGTCATCCTCTGCCATAATAGCCGCAAGAGTTCCCTTGTAAGCAGTGCTCGATGTAGTGAGCGCCGTGCGGTCAACCGTAGGAAGGCTTGTCGCATCAGCAACGGGCATCATATATACCTCGATCACGTCTGCGAGATTAACCTCACCGGGAGCTGTAGCAGTGTTGGGGATGATGTTAAGAATGAACTTGAGGTCAAGCGAGCCCTCGTTCTCGATCTTAACGTATCTCACCTGTGTATAACCGGGCTCCCAATTGTCGTGATTGAAAATCGCGCCTGTGGAAGCATCCACCCAATCGCCTGAAATTCCAATGGGTGTCTTATACTCGAGACTCACGTCAAGAGTACCTGTTTTGATAATGTTGCCTGCAGAGGTAACACTATCCGTAAACCACGCGTACGTAGTGCCGAGCAGCATTGTAAAGCAAATAAACAATGACAACACGCTGACTATCAGTGCGCGTTTTGTGGTTTTTGTAGCCATTTCATTTCTCCTTTCTTATATTGTCAATGACCTAATCTTTCTCTTTTCAGAGATCAAAACGCAAAAACACTTCAAATTGACTATAAGTCCTTTTTGCGCTTTGATCCCCGCCCAAGCCCCGCAAGGCTTGGGAGAGATCTTTTCAATTATCTATCAATTAATCAACAATACTTGCTTCAAAAGCATCGTTATTTTGGAGAACTATTGCAACTTACTGTGCAACTCCATTAACTGTAAGGGTTCCTCCTACGAGACGACCGTAGACAACAGTGCTGTCCGCAACGTCGAATACAGTGTTGTTAGCGCAGTCAGCATGGGTCGTAATAACAGTGTCACCGTTGTTAGCAGTTCCGATTACGTATCCGGACTTGTCAACTCTTTCACCCTTAACGGTACAGCCTATAACCTTTGCATTTGTAATTGTAGTATCAGCTCCCGCAGAAACGTGACCGGCAATTGCACCCGCAGAGTTCGAAGCTCCGGTGATGGTACAGTTGGTTACAGAGCAATCTGTAATGGTGAGAGAATAAGTCTGTTCTCTTTCGGCAATTAAAAAACACAATCGGATTTATGCTCTTTAATTGCCGCCCAACTCCCCGAGGGGAGTTGGGTAGCGAAAGGTAACACTGAAAATTACTTAGCAATACCCGTTTTGGTGGTATTGGTCTCGGTAACCGTGGTGTTGTCGTAAGCAGAAATAAACTTAATGTTGGCAGGAGTACCTAAAACCTTTACCTGCTCAACAGTGCCACTCTCGCCGGAAGCAATAGCCGCCGTAGCATTGATGGTGTTATTCTCAGCAACAATAGTTACCTCGGTAGAAGGGCTGGGAGAAACGGCAATAGCAGAAGCAGATGCACTGGTGCACTCAAGATTGAATGTACAGTTCTTTACGGTAATGGTGCCCTTCATATAGTTCATAACTTCTATGGGCGCAGAAGATGTGAGAGCATTGAAGGTGCAGTCTTCAAACGTAACCTCAAAGGTACCGGCACCACCGGACATACCCTCAATTAAAACCTTTGCATTGTCGAAGGTGCAGTTCTTGAAAACAACAACTATGTGAGCACCCGCCTCGGGAGCGGTCTCGAGCACGGAAACAAGTCTGTCCGTACAGGTACCATAGGTCTTGTTCTTATAGTTGGAAGTAAAATCAACATTTTCAAAGGTTAAAACACTGCCCTCGGCAGAATCGGGTCTTACATCAATGTGACCGTAGGTACTATTCACAACGTAATCACCGTTTGTCATAGTGAAGTCAGCATTGTTGCTAAGATTATAGCTGCCGGTCGCCTCAAAGGTATTGCCGTCAAGATCGATAACGGTATCGTTTTTGACAGCGGTACCGTACTGAACGTCACCGCCCAGAACAAGATTACCGCCGTTTGCAAGGTTGCTTGCATCGGTAACAACGGTCTTGCCGTCGATCGTCAGAACACCCGCAACCTTTCTGCCGATTTCATTGCTGAAAGCAGGCAGAGCATTGTTGTTGGATACCGTATTGCCGGAAGCCGTTACATTATTGATAACGGTATCTGCATTAACAGTACCGATCACAGAGCCTGCAAGAGCAGCCTTTGTTCCCAAGCGATCCTCTGTAGCGGTAACCTTGGTATTTGTCACGGAGCAACCGTCAATGGTGGTTGCAGTCTGAGAATAAGCTACAAAACCTGCAGCGCCGCCAACGGCAGAGATCTCGCACTTATCAACGGTACAGTTCTTGAAACTCAAGGTCTGACCGGAGGTGTAGCCGATAAAGCCGCCTGCGCGCTCATTGCCTGTAACAGTAGAATTAACCAGATGGCAATCCTCAAATGCCGCGTTGCCGTATGCATCTACATAGGGAACGAATGCACCGGTGCCAAGTCCGTTTTCAAATGCAGCGGGAGCAACGTTAGAATCAGCAACCGTCAAGCCCTTGAAGGTTACCTTAGTGCTTACTCCGCCTGCAAGCAGAGGAAGGTTCAGGTTGGTAATGGTCTTGCCGTTGCCAAGAATTGTAAGTTCAGCGTTGGGCTTAACAGATGTCCAAGCGTTGTTCATGTCAATATCGTTAGCTACATAAACGATACCGCCCTGAGCGATAGCCGCAGCCAAGTCAGCGGGATTAGTAACTACAACGTCAATTTCGTCGGAAACAACGTAGTAAGTGCTGCCGTTCTCAACAGCTTTGAGGCCATCGGCAACGTAAGCGGAGGGATCAGCATCAAAGGTACCACCCTTGATAACGTACTCACGGCCTTCACCGGTACTAAAGGAAGTACCGATATAGTTACCGCCGTTGATAATGATAGGATTGGTACCAAGCTCGCAGAAGGTGTTACCACCATTGACATAAATCTCCTGCTTGGTGAATGCAAACTTACCGCCGTTAACGGTAACCTGTGCATTCTCATAGCTATAGATTGCATAACTGGTGATACCGGTAGATTGACCCAATCCAACATCGATATCAGCATCGTTGATAACGGTAACACCGTTGCCTCCGGTAGCAATAGCACCGTGATAGGACTTAACGGTAGCACCATTTACTACTGCATTACCGTAGTTATTAACAGCGTACGAGGGGAAGGGCTTGCTAACGCCTGCCTCGTAAACGGGATCGGACTGAGGTGCGCCGTATAGCGTTACATCTTCAATCGTGAGAGTTGCACCTGCATTGTTATAGATTGCAGAGCCGCCATCATTGCCGGCAGACTTGACAGTACCATCCTTGATGGTGAGGATACCGTTATTAACAATCACGTGGATACGGTTGTTGTCTGCGTCACGACCCTTAGTACCGGTAATGGTCTTGCCGTTGAGATCGAGGTTAACTACCTTGTTTTCAGGAATTACAAGAGTTGTTCCCGCAAGCTCAATATCAGCCGCAAGAACGAAATTACCACCCTTAGCGATATTTGCGAGATCCTCAACATTTTCGATCACACCGCTGTAGTATGTGATTGCGAAGGGGCTGAAGGAATTTACAGTAAATGTAACGATACCTGTTGCGGGATCGTATACAGCACCGTTAACGACCTCACCCTTGTGAGTAACTTCTGTAAGGTTGAGATTCTTACCAATGAACTTTTCAACAACGTAATCACCGTTGCCAACCTTTTCACCATCCTTGGTTACTTCGATGTCGAAGGAAGCGGTAACGTTGTCATTTTCATCGGTCTCAAGGTTTTCGTTGGAAACAGAAACCTCGTACTCACCTGCGTCAACGCCTGCGGGGATCTTAACAGTTGTCTTACCTGCCTTGATGGGAGTGGGAACTGTTGTACCTGCAGGAATTTTTACCTTTGCTACGGCAGGATATGTAGCATCTGTATCGTAGTCGTTTGTTCCAAGATCATCATTTTCGCTTGCAAGCTGAGTAGCAAGGAGCTGAACGGTGAATCCGCCGCCAACGCTCTTATCCTGGTACTCGTTACCTGCGCTCTCGCTCATCTTAAGAGCGATAGTGTAGATCTCGAATTCTCCCTTAACGAGCTCACCGTGAGCTGCGCCGTCATCCTCTGCCATAAGAGAAGCAAGAGTTCCCTTGTAAGCAGTGCTGTCAGTTGTGAGGGCATCGCGATCGATGGTTTCAACTGTACCGTCGATCATATAAACCTCAATAACATCGGCAAGATCAGCCGCTCCGGCAGCGGTTTCCGCATTGGGAATAATGTTAAGAATAAACTTGAGAGCAAGAGATCCCTCGTTCTCGATCTTAACGTATCTTACCTGTACGTAACCGGGCTCCCAATTGTTGTAATCAAAGATCGCACCTGTGGAAGCATCGATCCACTTGCCGTCATCCTTGCCCGTGGTGGGAGCAGTTTTTGAATACTCAAGGCTTACGTCAAGAGTACCTGTCTTGATAATGTTGCCTGCAGAGGTAACACTATCGGTAAACCATGCGTACGTAGTACCGAGAAGCATTGTGAAGCAGATAAACAGCGACAGAACGCTTACGATAAGAGCACGCTTTGTGCTTTTAGTAGTCATTTTCGTCTTCTCCTTTCATTGTCAATGACCTAACGTTTCTCTTTTCAGAGATCAAAACGCAAAAACTCTTCAATATTATAATACTTTTGCGCTTTGATCCCCGCCCAAGCCCCAAGGGGCTTGGGTAGGCTTTTTATCCGCTCAAACGGATAGGGTTTGAATTATGCGATTAGTAAACATCAACGCCGTCTACGACAACATTGAGTCTCTCCTTGGGCATGGAGTTCTTGTTACCCCAAAGAGTAGTACCTGTGTTGATACCCTTATTGTTGATCTCGTAGCCGTTTACTTCGGTGTCATTAACGATAAGCTCGAAGCTCGTACCGTAATCATCGCCTATCTCGACCGCTGCCTTGAGGTCGGTAAGACCGCCGTTTTCATTGAAGGTACAGCCGTTTAAGGTAAGTTTGGTGTTAGAACCACCGTACAGCAGGATAGCCTTGCCGTCAGAGTTGAAGGTGCAGTTGTTGAAAGTAGCCTCGGAAGCACCCCAAGTCCAGATGTTGTAAACATCACCTGTTACGTTGAACTCACAGTTATTAAAGGTGCTATTATCGTAAAGCGTAAAGGTGCCATTAATAGTACAGTTGTTATAAGTACCCTTGCAACGCGCATAGCCGGTGCAAGTGGTACTGTCAGTATTGATGGTAATTCCTTCAAATGTTACAGTAGCTCCGTCAAGGCTGTAGTCACAGCCCTCGTAGGAACCATCATCCTGAGTTGCAACAACGGTATCGCCATTACCAACGATTGTCAGAGTCTTGCCCTGAGCAGAATCGGGAATAATGTAATTACCGGAGCCAAGAACAACGGTGGTTGTGCCTGCTTGGATTGCATCATCAAGCTGTGTGTTGTTAGTTGCCTTTACAACTTCCTGTGCATCACTACCATCTACTGCATCACCGAGAATCTTAACTTCATAACCATATGCAGAGGTCTGAGCTGCATAAACTCTGGCAGCAACAGTAGCATTCTTTACGTAAATTGTAATACCGGTTGCATCACCGTTATCGGAATGAGTTGCAAACTGGCCACCTGCGAAAGTTACATCATCACCGAGGAGATAGATGCTGGTAAGATTGGGGCAAGAACGGAATGCGTAGTTATCAAATGCTACGTTACCCTCTACCGTAACAGTAGTAAGGTTTGCCATATCTCTGAATGCGCCGAGCTTTACGGTTTCTACATTTTCAGGAAGCGTGACCTCGCTCATGCCTGTAGTTCTGAAGGACTGAATACCAATCGTCTTAACCGTAGAAGGAATGTTCACTGTGGTCAGATTAGGAAGTGCATTAAGAGCGTTATCCTTAATCTCGGTCAATCCCTCGGGGAGTGTAAGAGAAGTAAGGGGAGCATTTTTACCAAATACTCTGTCATTATCGTTTACTCCATCACCTGTTCCAAGAACGGTAACCTTATCGTCAACGGTAAAGGTAGTAAGTGTATAATCATCAACGGAAATCATAACGCGATCTCCATCAATGGTAGAACCATAGGTTACACCGTCAATGTTCTCAATGTGCATTTCGGGAATTTCGATATCATCGTAATTCTCATCAAGATCATCCGCCTCAACGTTGTCCTGAGTTGCCATCAAAACAACCGAGAAGCTTGTGCCGATGGAAAGATTCTGATACTCGTTACCTGCATTCTCTCTCATCTTGAGAGCGATCGTAACGGTCTTAACCTCATCCTTGAGCAAAGAACCGTAAGCCGCGCCGTCGGGATCCTCTATCATCTCGCGGAGAGTTCCAACGGGAGTCAATGCTGCAAGAGAGTCACGGGTTTCGACCTTTACTGCAGGATCGACGAAATAAACGTCAATAACGTCTGCAAGCTCCGAAACCTCACCGTTGGGAGAGATTGCAAGCTTATACTTCAAAGCAAGCGAGCCCACGTTAGAGATCTTGATGTGACGAGCCTCAACGTAGCCGGGCTCCCAATTCTGGTGCTTGAAGATAGCACCCGCGGACGCATCCTGCCAGTTAGCGGAAGAAGGATCCTCTGTTGCCTTTGCCCAATGCATTTCAACTTCAAGAGTACCCGTTTTAATAATGTTACCTGCAGAGGTAACGCTGTCTGTAAACCAAGCGTACGTAGTACCGAGAAGCATTGTGAAGCAGATAAACAGCGACAGAACGCTTACGATAAGAGCACGCTTTGTGCTTTTAGTAGTCATTTTTTGTCTTCTCCTTTCATTGTCAATGACCTAACCTTTCTCTTTTCAGAGATCAAAACGCAAAAACCTCAATATTTTCATTTTCATATATATTCAAGAACTTTTGCGCTTTGATCCCCGCCCAAGCCCCGCAAGGCTTGGGAGAGATCATGCCGTTTCCAATAATATCAGCACCCGGTGCCAATTCAACAGCGTGTTTATTTTTTAACCGTGTGTTGCGGTGTGTTTTCTGCAAGCGAGCATTTACTACATATTAGTTTATATATGTAGGACTCAGCAGATCATTCATTTTCGTTCGCTTCTGAAGACTCCGCACTCTCAATCGCTTCTTCAACCGCAGGTTCTTCAGCCGCAGGCTCTTCAGCCACAGGCTCTTCAACCACGGGCTCTTCAACCGCAGGCTCTTCAACCACAGTCTCTTCAACCACAGACTCCTCAGCCGCAGGCTCTTCAACCACAGTCTCTTCAACCACGGGCTCCTCAGCCGCAGGCTCTTCAGCCGCAGGCTCTTCAGCCGCAGGCTCCTCAGCCACAGGCTCTTCAACCGCAGGCTCTTCAGCCACAGGCTCTTCAGCCACAGGCTCTTCAGCCACAGGCTCTTCAGCCACTGTCTCTTCAACCACGGGCTCCTCAGCCGCAGGCTCCTCAACCACAGTCTCCTCGGTCACAGGCTCTTCAACCGCAGGCTCCTCAGCCGCAGGCTCTTCAGCCACAGTCTCTTCAACCACGGGCTCTTCTACCACGGGCTCTTCTACCGCAGGCTCTTCAACCACGGGCTCCTCAGCCGCAGGCTCCTCAGCCGCAGGCTCTTCAACCACAGTCTCTTCAACCGCAGGCTCTTCAGCCACAGTCTCTTCAACCACAGTCTCTTCAACCACAGTCTCTTCAACCACGGGCTCCTCAGCCGCAGGCTCCTCAGCCGCAGGCTCTTCAACCACAGTCTCTTCAACCGCAGGCTCTTCAGCCACAGTCTCTTCAACCACAGTCTCTTCAACCACAGTCTCTTCA
>SVRT01000014.1:0-13240 GCA_015064685.1 Oscillospiraceae bacterium | reverse complement strand
CTCTTCAACCACGGGCTCCTCAGCCGCAGGCTCCTCAGCCGCAGGCTCTTCAACCACAGTCTCTTCAACCGCAGGCTCTTCAGCCACAGTCTCTTCAACCACAGTCTCTTCAACCACAGTCTCTTCAACCACAGGCTCTTCAACCACGGGCTCCTCAGCCGCAGGCTCTTCAACCGCAGGCTCTTCAACCGCAGGCTCTTCAATCACAGGCTCTTCAACCGCAGGCTCTTCAACCACGGGCTCTGCAGTCACAGTTTTTTCGACCGCCGTAGGTTCAACGGGTGCAGGCTGTGCCTGAGCCGACAAACCTCCTGCCGACGCCATCTGCGCTTTGAGTGCCATAAGCTCTTCCATCATCTTGCGGTTTTCCTCGCGCTCGGTCTCAAGTCTGTCTCTTTCTTCCTTAAGACCAGCCATCTGCTCCGCTCTGTATCTGCGGAAGAGACGAACGCAATTGACCGCTTGAGAGATAATAAGGAGAAGGAACGGAACGAGAATACAAACGATATATCCGGGGGTAGTCTTGATAAACTGGAAGAAGTAACCCAGCTTCGGAATATGAGTCTGGTACTTACCAATGATCATCGTGGCGAGCGCACGGTCAGGATTATCAATTCCCTTAGTTGTACCGTAAGTAACAAAAGCAATATCACCGTTAGCGTCTCTTGTGACCTCCTTGATCATATGGGTCACTGTCTCTCCGAAGTTGTCCTCATTCTGAGATATAAAGCTTACAATGTCGCCCTTTTTAAGCGTACTCTTGTCTACCTCTTTGACAATAACGACGTCACCTGCGTCAAAATGCGTCTTCGACATTGAGTCAGACAAAACGATCATAAATTTATATCCAAACAGATTTTTATCTGCTTTTCCAAATACCGTAGTAGAAACGATCGTGAATACCATCATCAGCACTGAAACGATCAAAATGATCGAAACAAACACCGACCTGATAACACCTAGGATTTTCTTTCCTTTATTTTGTGTTTCCATTCTATGAGCTCCTTAACTTATTGTTATGCCGATCAGTTGGTATCGGCGTTACCCTGTGTCGCGTAAAGATATATCTCAATGTCTGTCATTCTATCCTGATAATCCGCGGCATCCTCGCGCATATGCACAAGGAGAGCGTAGCAATGTTCTTCGTTAGGCTCAATAGTTACGTAATTATCACCCGAGAGTGAATTGTGCCCCTCCGAGAGGTACTGAATATCCCTTGCTGCGGATATTGATTCCCATGTCATACCTCTGACATCAAACGGCTGTGATAAAAACGAACAATACTCAATAGCTCCGTCAAGCTGCGCAGATGATGAGATAAGATTGAGAGTGTACTTAACTCTGACGTTGCTTCTGCTTCTCACCTTCAAGAAAACCGCACGAGTTTGACCGGGCTCCCAGTGATCTGATTTAAAAACATCAGCACCTCGACCCGATATATCTGTTTCGTTTCCTTCAAGATCAACGGTAAGAAGCTCCATATCAAGATCTGCCGTAGTAACAAACACATTCAACTCATCTTCGTCTGTAAACAATGCGTAAGTACCAAATATCAAAAGGCAAAAACACAGTGCAACCTTAACAGCAACGAGGAAAATATTCAATTTCATGCGTCCGGATGCTCTTTTTGTCACGAATACGTCCTCCATTCTGAAAAAAATTTCAATAAAACGCTTTGAATATATACCTTTTTCGTCATTTTTCACAAATTATTGACTTCATCATAGAATAGCAAATAAAGATTCTTCGCCATTATATATATTCGAAGAAATTATACCACATTTTGTTGTTTTTGTCAACCTTTTCGAGCGACATAATTGTTGTTATGTTGCACAAAATTTTCTGCTGATCAACGCGATTAATTGACTCAACTGTTTTATTTCGAATTGTTTATTGATAAACACGTATGAATACATAAGCGCAAAAACAGACCTTTTTTCCTGCAAAGCACGGCAAAAAAGGCTTTTTCGTGTTTATTTTTTTATCAAAACAAGTTTGCACAAGTTTTTTGGTGAAGTTGATGATACTTTGTGCAACATAACAACAATTATGTTTTTGCTACATAACAACAATTAAGTCACCAAACTTTGTCTACATTATCAGACGCATACATTCCATACGTCTGCGATGCTCGGCGCAGGTCGTCATAACATATATACGCGTCGTATTTATACTGCTATGCCCGAGAATGTCAGCAAGCTTTGCAATATCCTTGTCGATGCTGTAAAAAACGCGTGCAAAAAGATGCCTGAGATTGTGCGGAAACACCTTCTCGGGCATTACCCTCGCTTCGCGGCAAAGAGCCTTCATCTCTCTCCATATACTGCTCCTGTGAATGACGTGACCGCGACTTGTCACAAATATCGCCCCCGACCTGATCCCCCTTCTCTGGGCATAGCTCAAAAGCTTTTTTCTAAGCTCCCGAACGATAAAGACCGTGCGCCTCTTCCCCTTGCAAGCTACGCAGACCTCCCCCTTTTTCACCGCCTCTACACTCACAAACTGAAGCTCGCTGACTCTCATCCCCGTAGAACAGATCGTCTGAATTATAAGGGAAAGTCGTTCGTTCTTATTTTTCTCAGCACAAACGATCAGGCGCATATACTCCGCACGCGTAAGCTCCTTCTCCTCTGGCGTATAAACCTCGCGCTGAACCTTCAGCTGCTTGACGCAAAGATCGTACCAGCCGAGGAACTTCAGAAAGGAATTCATCGCGGCGATCATAGAATTAGCACCGCTCGGCGTGTAACTTGACGAAAGCCTCTCCTTGTAAGCAATAACAGTCATTTTATCAACCGCCTCACCGCCGCAAAATCGCATAAAATCACCAACGTCGTGCAAATATTTTTTTATCGTATTTACACACCTCTCCTGCTCAATAAGATACCTCTCAAAATCCTCCAAATAGGATGCCAAAACTACTCTGTTCTCCATCTCTACCTCCATTTTTTGTTTTTGTCTTTAATCATATTATACATCAAAAAAGCAAACGTTAATCTCACAACAAAAAAGAGGAAGCTCACACTTCCTCTTTTCGTTGTTACATATGCATTTATATCGAATAAAGAATCATTCCAAGTCCCGCTGAAATCAGTATCATCAATATTGGCGAAGGCTTTTTCTTCCGTATCTTCTTGTATACCAAGGCAAGGAATATCAGTATCGCAAGAATGACAAGCCCCCTCACGTCAAGAGTAACTCCACCCCAAACCGTCGTGATGTTCAGGAGTGTGCTAAGCCCCATCGTGAGTGCAGTCGCAAGGATCAGTGCAACTACGCAGGGACGCACACCGCCAAGAAACGCCTGAATTCCTTTGTATTTCAGAAAATTTTTGATCAAAGCAGATATCAGCAGAATGATGATAAATGACGGAAGCACCACGCCAAGCGTGGCAACCGCCGAGCCGAGAATACCTCCCTGCTTCGCCCCGACAAACGTCGCCATATTAACGGCAATAGGACCGGGTGTCGACTCGGAAACCGCAATCATATTGATCAGCTCCTCTTCGCCAAGCCACCCGAGAGCGATAGCCTTCTCGCGGATCAACGAGATCATCGCGTATCCGCCGCCAAACGTAAAAAGACCGATCTCAAAGAAGGTCAAAAACAAGCTTAAATAGATCATTTCATCCCCTCCTTTTTGCCGCAGATCCGCTTTATCAAATATAAGCAAAGCCCCGCGCAACCGCAAATAAGAATATAGAAGATCGTCGAAAACCTGATTGCAAATAACGAGAAAGCGATCATACATAAAGCGACCGCGCAAACAACTACGACCGAGAACACAGTTTTCTTCATCTGCCCTAGCATCTTAAGGCCTGCAGAAAAAATGAGATAAACCACACACACCTGAATTCCCCTGAACGCGCACTCCACAAGCCTTATGGACAAGAAAGCATCGAAGAAAAGTGAGATAATGTAAATAATTACAAATGACGGAATACATACACCAACCGTCGCCATCGCAGATCCAAGCACGCCTGCCCTCTTGTAGCCTATGTATGTTGCCGCATTTATCGCGATAGGACCGGGAGTTGACTCAGCGATCGCCACCATATCGAGGAATTCGTCCTTCTCCATATATTTTTTCTTTTCAACGAACTCATTTTCAAGTAAAGCGATCATCGCATATCCACCGCCAAAGGTGAACAAGCCTATCTTCAGCATCGTCAAAAAGAGACTAAAAGCATTTTTCATCTTTGAATGCATACTATCCCCCCTCTCTTTCAACATTATATCACATTTTCACCCCACCTTCAAGAGTTTCAAATCATCCATCATATTTTTTCTTTTTCCCATTTGCATTTTTCATCAAATTTTGATTTGTCGGTGAGACGAACAATCCCTCAGTCACGCACAAGGCGTGACAGCTCCCTTTACACAAGGGAGCTTTGTTGGTGGATGTTCGTACGCATTATAGATGTGAAACCCTTTTAAATTTAAAGAAAATTTCACTGTATCCACGTTCTTCACCTTTCAGGTAAAGCTCCCTTGTGTAAAGGGAGCTGGCGCGCCTCCGTGCGCGTCTGAGGGATTGTTCGCGTCCCCGATAAACCGCAATTCACAACACTATTGCAAAGAATATTTCACCGGTCCCACCCTCGGGGGTAGCGAAGCGGCATCGCGGCTCTGACAGTCCGGTGGACTGTCAGAGCCGCGATGTGACCGAGCCGCAGCGAGACCGCGAGGGGGGAGACGCGAAGCGTCGGGGGAGTGGGTGGGGATAGCGGGATGGAGCCTCAAAATTTCACTGATTCTATCCCCCTCTCTCCGCCAACACAAAAAGGGTGCCGCTGGCACCCTTTTTTGCGTTGCCTTAAATGTGATAAAAGGTGTCTAAACAAGGGTAAAAACGAACAAAAGGTGTGCTCAAGGTCACAAAAAGCGGACGGCTCACATTCATTCGTTTGTAATAGCGCTTAATTTCACCCATATTGCGGGACGTACCCCATCTTGATACTTGCCCCTCTCAAAGGGGTTGACATCGCCGTCGTTACAAACATGGCACACGTAAACGTCGGCCCTTCTCCCCCACCGCCGTTTTTATTCGGCGTACGTATCCACCAAAATCCATAAAACAGATAGGGGTCCTTGGGGGAACAGCCGTGCGCTTCACATCTCTTATAATAGATGGAATACTCGGTTGCTTCAGCGCGTGCATCCTTGAAGCTTGAAAAATACTTTTTATATTCCTCAAGGCTGATCCATTTCCTTGACGGCCTTCTTTTTCTTTTTTGCGGTGCTGACCAGACGCACGGAAATGAAATTAATCGGATCTCCATCATCCATCTCGTTGTAAATAAAGAAATAAGAATTGTTGGGATCAGACATATTATGGACATTTGTTTTCAGGGTTTTTCCGTAATAATCAGCAAGAATCAAATCTTCATTGCCGACAAAAGCAAAATACAGATCCCCGTCATCTGTGTCCTGAATATAAAGAGACTTTGCATCTTCGTAAACATAGGAAGGGTTGTTTATCGTGTTGCAAATGATCTTTCCAAGCAATGCAATATCGTCATCGCCATACTCGGCATATTCCTCAATAGGGGTGTATTTTCCGTCTTTATCTAATGGGAAGAAATCACATTTATGTGCAATACGCTTTATCATTTTCCGCATTGTAGATTTGGCTTCCTCGAAGTCTTTGAATATTTGCACATTTTCTCCGCGGTTTTCCAAGGTTTCGATTTCGGTAAATAAAACATATTCGGCCATTTTGATTGCTCCTTACGTTGATTCTATTATCCTCATTATATCATAAATATCTGTTTTTTGTCAAGAATGATAAAATTTGTTTGGTTCAAATCTCTCTGTCCGCGCCTTTTCTTCGTTTCTTGCAGCAGCATAAAACGAAGAAAAGAACACCAGTAATTTTGCAGTTTTTGAGCATAAAAAAAGAGTCGGAGCAGCATTTTCAGCCATTCCGATTCCTATTTTTATGTGATTTCCCTTGATTTAGCGCGATTTTGCCTCAAAAACGCCCTGAAAGAAAAAAACGAACTTTTGGTAGACAGAAGTTCGTTTTTATTTGGCGGGGAGAGAGGGATTCGAACATGTTTCCAACCGCAAGCGGTTGGAGAACGGTTTCTCTGTGCCCCCTCTCTCCGCCAACGCAAAAAGGGTGCCGCTGGCACCCTTGCAGCACATTTTTTCAGTGAGGACGGGATTCGAACCTATTTCCAACCGCAAGCGGTTGGAGAACGGTTTCTCTGTGCCCTCTCTCTCCGCCAACGCAAAAAGGGTGCCGCTGGCACCCTTGCAGCACATTTTTCGGTGAGGACGGGATTCGAACATGTTTCCAACCGCAAGCGGTTGGAGAACGGTTTCTCTGTGCCCCCTCTCTCCGCCAACGCAAAAAGGGTGCCGCTGGCACCCTTGCAGCACATTTTTTCAGTGAGGACGGGATTCGAACCTATTTCCAACCGCAAGCGGTTGGAGAACGGTTTCTCTGTGCCCTCTCTCTCCGCCAACGCAAAAAGGGTGCCGCTGGCACCCTTGCAGCACATTTTTCGGTGAGGACGGGATTCGAACATGTTTCCAACCGCAAGCGGTTGGAGAACGGTTTCTCTGTGCCCCCTCTCTCCGCCAACGCAAAAAGGGTGCCGCTGGCACCCTTGCGTTGGCGGAGAGAGAGGGATTCGAACCCTCGTGTGCTTTCGCACAAACTGATTTCGAGTCAGCCCCGTTATGACCACTTCGATATCTCTCCATTATGTCTGCTCATCACCGACCAAAGTATTATATCACACTTTTTCAAAAAAAGCAATACCTAAATCAAATAAATTCAAAATATTTTTTCTCCGTAAAAGCAACAAAAAAGCGGTTGCCGAAGCAACCGCTTTAATAAACCAAATATTAGTCAACGTCAGGTCTTTCGATAACTGTCGAACCGTAATTTGTACACTTCGTAACAGTGTTTACCTTCTCCTTGAGAGAAGCAGTCTGGCCCTCAACGCTGAGATCCATATCAACGTCCGCATCAACTCTGGCACCGGAAAGAACACCCTCAGCTACATAGTACTCAGCATACATATCGAGCTTCATCTCGTCCTCATCGATCATTGAACTCATGCTGCCGAGAGCGCCCATCAAAGCCTGAGTAAAGTATGCTCTTGCATTCTCATCAGCGAGCGCAAAGCCGTAGTCGGTCTTTGTGAAGTATGTGTAATCAAGATATGCATTATAGAAAGGAGTAAGCTCCTCAATGCTCGAGAATCCTATCTGGTAAAGAGAAGCATACTGCCAAGGACCTGTCGCGCTTGTCTTAACGTAGCACTCAACGCCGTATTCTCCCTCTTCAATATAAGCACAGATATAGCTCTCAGGTGTTTCCTGACCGTTTGAAGAAGACTTTGAGATCTGCTCAAAATAGACCTTGCCCTCAGAGTGCATTACCTTCTGTGTGATACTGCTGGTCATCGTCATAGTCTCGCCGTCAGCCTTGATCTCAATGTCAACCACGGTTGTGGACTCAAGAGTACAGTTCTTGTAGCTTTCAGCATTGAAAACAGAGTCATAGTAGCTCTTGCTGATAGTATCGCCCTTCTCAGGCATAGGAGTAAAGTACTTCCAATCAACGTTAAACTTAATAACGTAGACCTTAACCGTAGCCTTTTTGCTTGAAGAGCTCGCAAGGTACTCAACGCCGCCGTTTTCAAGAGAACTCTCGTCCTCAAGCTCGTAAACGACTTCCATTTCTTCGACCGCATCGCATCCCGCTATAAGATCAGCGGGAATATTAGCCTTTGCTATCTCCTTGTCGGAAAGCTCGCCCTTCGAAGTAACTTCAACGATATTGGCATTGCTCTCACCTGCGATCTCCTCTGCAACGTATGCCTCAGCAGCATCTTCTGCAGACGAGTATGAGTCTTCGGAAATAGCTCCTACGTAAGTTTCGGATACTCCACCGAGACCGTCAATAAATTCATTTCTTTCGGCAACGTGCTGGCTGCTCTCTGTTTTCGGCTTTTCATCGTCATCATCGTCATCATCTTCCTTATCCTTCTGGCATGCAACCATGGACATCGCTGCAATAGCCATAAGCAAAACGAGGAGGAGCGCTGTGAGTCTTTTGAAAAATGTCTTTTTGTTCATAATAAGCTCCTTATAATATTGATATTGGGAGCACAAGTCTGCTCTCGGACGTGTCGCGGGCATCATCAATACCCCTATAAACACATGTTTATTATACTACTGTTTTTTTTATAAGTCAAGATATTATCTAAACTTTTTCCAAAAAAAGTGCTTGCCGAACCGAGCAGATTCGACAAGCACAAAGGAATTGTTAACTAATTAAAACGCAAACTGGAATACGCAGAATGCCGCGTAAATACCGATAAGCGTGATTCCCTGCCAGCGCGCGAGCTTGCCGCGGAAAAGCGCGGGAAGAGTCATAAGAGCCATAACGGCAAACATCACGGGAATATCAACGACCAGGGACGCATTCATACCTGCAACAACCTTCTCCGTGGGAACTGCAAAGGGCGAGATTGTTACGGACACTCCGCTGACAAGAACGAGATTGAAGATGTTCGCGCCGATAATATTACCGAGCGAGAGCGAGCTGTGACCCTTGACGAGAGCTGTAACAGCGGTTACAAGCTCAGGCAAAGACGTGCCGAGAGCAACGAAGGTAAGTGCGATAACCGAGCTCGGAACACCAAGCTTTTCGGCAATAATAGTACCGTTGTCGACGAGCAGAGATGCACCGATCGCAATAATAGCCGCGCCAAGGACGAGGAACAAAACGTTGGAATTGAGAAGGCCCAATCCCTTGCGCGCAATAGCCTTTGCAAGACCGATGGCAAGGAAGATAACGCCGAGAACCAAGGGCAGATAGAAGCCCGCGAACGCCATAAAATCAGACAGATCCGTCATTAATCCGCCCGCAGTCACAGCGCTGATAACGAAGTTAGCAATAAGACCCGCCGCAACGAGAAGGAAGCCGACAAAGTCACCGACCGAGCTCTGCTTTTCCTCCTCGACCTCGTCGTCGAGAATGTCGGCAACAAGCTCACCGGTAATCTCCTCCTTGGGCTGTCTGTCGCGGAACGCCTGGATAATAAGAACGGTCATATATGCAACGAATCCGCAAAGAAGAACGATGCCGACCCAACGAGCGAACTCACCGAAGAAATAGGAAACGAACGCGTAAAACGCCGCCGCGCAGAAGAAGAAAATGATGGGGAAAACAAGCGGTTTTCTGTCAACCTTCGTCGGGCGGATAGCGATAGTCAGAGCGGCGATAAGGGCAGTGTTACAGATGATCGAGCCAATAGCGTTACCGTACGCCATAGCACCCTGTCCCTGCATAGCACCCGTAGCGGATACCATGACCTCCGGGAGAGTCGTACCGATAGAAACGACCGTAGCGCCGATAAGAATTTCGGGAATGTGGAAGCGGTGCGCAATACCCGTAGCACCGTCAACGAACCAGTCTCCACCCTTGATGAGCATAATAAGACCGATCACAAATAAGACAATTGGGATAATAAGATCCATTTTGTACTCCTTTTTCATTCACTTTTTCGCATCCGTTTGTCCATTTTGGTCTTAAAATGCACAAACTTCGCATTATAATCATCATATAAAATTATATCATAAAAAAGCCTGCCTGTCAATACCGCTAAAAGCTATAAATACAATAAAAAACAATTATTTTTTCTTTTCACCTTGACAAAACGCCTCACGTGTGGTATTATATCATAGTGACAGAATTATGCCGGAATGGCGGAATAGGCAGACGCCCGGGACTTAAAATCCCGTGGTACGAGAGTACCGTGCCGGTTCGAGACCGGCTTCCGGCACCAAAATAGCGGAGAGGGATTTCCCTCTCCGCTATTTTGCTACCGTCACCACGTCTCAGAACCGCTCGAGCGTAGCTCGATCAACGTGCGCTAGATAATCTCCCCCAAAAAAGCCAAACCCCGGCGCACGTATCGGTTCTGAGACCGGCTTTCTCCACTATCGCAAAACACCCTGACCGCTCGAGCGTAGCTCGATCAACGTGCGCTAGATAATCTCCACCCCCAAGCCGAACTCCGACGCACGTATCGGTTACAAACCAAGCGCTTCCACTCTCTCATCACAAAAATCACGGGCGAGAAAATCTCGCCCGTGAAGCATTAATTGTTTATCATCGTCAAAGAATAGTCTCCAAAACACAGTGTTATGAGATACTGATCCCCCGCAACGTTATAATCAACACCTGAATTAACCGTTACAGTTTTTCGCAAAATATTATCTGCATAGTGGACCAATGATGGATCAGTATAAATCTGCACCGGGACAGTGAGATTTGTAAGTGTTTTTCCGGAGCCTCCTTCCACGGGACACTTGCCGTAAATGCTTGGGATCTTAACCTGCCACTTAGTAGTGCCCGTGAAGGCCCAAATTATTTTTTTACAACCGTTAACAGAGCTTGCATCTATATATGTTACGCTTTCCGGAATGGTTATACTTTCAATTAATGTGCAATTTTTAAATGCCCGCGTACCAATGGTTTTACATTTATTACCCAAAACCACTTCATTAGAAATGTTGGTGCAAATTTGCCTTCTCTCATAAAATGCATAAAAATACATTAAAAAAATGAATATATACATTTTGTTTTTTAAGATTATTTCACCAAATTTCTGTAAACTCTCTCAAAGATCGGGCACTCGCCAAGAGCGTGCGCCGTGTCGAGCGACTCGCCGCTTCTGACCGTCCAAACAAACTTGTAAGCCTTGTAAAACTTAGTAGAAACCTTTACGCAGAAAGCATTTCTGTAACATTCGTTGTATGCAATAAACATCGGCTTGCAAAGGAAATTGAGCCACATATTCGACACCGCAACGTTGATAAATGATGCCTTCCCCTTCTCTTGAACTGCATTGGTATAAAGCAATCCGCAAAATGCATCGGGAAGCAGCTTTCTCATTTGCCTGACAAGCAGAGGATTGAAGGATTCGATGCAGTATTTCCCCTTATATTCATTGAGAATTTCAGCAACCTTAGGACAAAGCGAAGTGTCGAAATTCTCGCCCTTCAGCTCGACCAGAACAGGCACTCTGCCGTCGATCTTCGCAAGCACCTCGCGGAAGGTCGGGATCTTCTGATCGGTCGACAAAAGGCTTATTTCACAAAGGCTTTTCGCATCAAGCTCGCACAGCTTCTTGTCAATTCCGGTCATACGGTTCAAGGTGTAATCGTGGAATACCATGACCTCTCCGTCAGCGGAAAGCTGAACGTCAAGCTCGATTCCGTATCCCGACTTACACGCAAGCTCAAATGCAGCAAGAGAATTCTCCGGAACACCTTTTCCGTGAACGCCTCTGTGTGCATAATCACAAAGCAGATCAGGGTCAACATCTACTCTCTTTCCAGGGCGAAGAAGTAATAAAACATGAATGAGGGAATAGAGTCCGTAAAGGACAAATACCGTAAGTATCAGTCCCATGACTACTATCATAAAAATCAAATATACTGTGTATCCGTCCATAATAATCAGTCATCTACGTCGAGGCTCTCAAGAGCGCTCTTTTTTGCAACAGGCTTAGCGTCTCCGTGCTTAACGAAGAACATGGTAACGAAGGAAAGCGCAACGAAAACGGTACCGAAAGCGAAGAACATCACTCTCATGGTAAACGCATCGTAAAGGAATCCAGAAAGAATGGGCGCAACGATCTGCGCAGCCATCGAAGCGGTGTAGTAATATCCCGTGTATTTACCAACGTCGCCGCCCTTTGCAAGCTCAACGACCATCGGGAAGGAGTTTACGTTGATGGTAGCCCAACCCATTCCCGCGAGAATAAATACGGGATACATTACAATCTCGGGAGTTGTAGGCTCAATAAAGTTACCGACAAGGAAAGCGGTCGCAAGCATTGCGATACCTGCAAGAATAGTCTTTCTTCTGCCGACCTTAGAGGCGATCATACCAACGGGAATGTAGGAAACGATAGCCGCCGCCTGAGCAATGATCAGTGTGAAATTGAAGTCGAATCCAAGCACGTTGGTCGCATAGACCGAGTACTTACTTGTGATGGAGTTGTATCCGATATACCAGAGCGCAACAGACGCGAGAATGAGAAGGAGCGATACAAGCTCACCCTTTGAGAGCTTGCGCTTTTCCCCACTTTCGTCCTCTGCGGGAGCATCCTCAAGTCCGAGTCTGACAGACTCCTCCTCCATCTCCTCTGCCCACTTCTTTTCCTTAACGCTTATAAGGAAAATAACAAGACCCGTTGCCATTATCGCAACTACGGCAAGAACGTAGGGCGTGTACTGCATAAAGTGATTTTTGGAGGTAGCGAATACCATGCCGAGAACGAGGACGAGGATTCCGCCCGCGGTTCCCATAAGGTTGATGATCGCATTTCCCTTTGAACGCAAGGGCTTGAGAGTCACGTCGGGCATAAGCGCGACCGCGGGAGAGCGGAAGGTCGCCATAGCAAGAAGTACAACGAGAAGAGTCGCGATAAATCCTATAAGAGGAAGCGAATTCTCGGTCGTCAGCTTGAGAGCAAGCTCTGCGGCAGCCTCTGTCGCGCCTGCGGCTTCAAGCTCGGGAGCGCCTGCGGCGATAACGCGCGCAAGCTGATAATTATCAACGAATGTAAGACAAACGAACGCAACCATAGCCGCTATCGCGCCAAAGAAAACGAACGGTGTTCTCTTTCCGAATTTGGTGTTAACCTTATCGGAAAGCGCTCCGAATATCGGGAGCAGGAATACGGCAAGAACGTTGTCAATAGACATGACCGCGCCCGACGCGGACTGCGGAAGACCGAAGTGATTGGTAAGAATGAGCGGAACTATCGCGTCATAAGCCTGCCAGAAAGCAGAGATCAGAAAGAACGCAAAGCCCACAAGAATCGTGCGTTTGTAGTTGAGTTTCATAGCTTTTCCTTTCAAATTTTTCTTGGTAAAAGTTATTCGCACTTAATAGTATATCACACTTTTTTGCAAAAAGCAACCGCAAATCGTGTTTTTTGATTAAAACTCGGTCATTTATGCGTGTTAAAGCACAAAAGTCGAAAATGGTCTAACGTTTTTTAAATATTTTTCAAAAAAGGGGTTGACAAGGGATATTTTATGTGATATAATACTGTATACGCGAGGGAGATAGTTCCCTGCGCAATCAAATATCGCGGGGTAGAGCAGCTTGGTAGCTCGTCGGGCTCATAACCCGGAGGTCATGAGGTTCAAATCCCATCCCCGCAACCATATTGTGCATCCTTAATGGATGCCACCC
>SVRT01000013.1:5133-82873 GCA_015064685.1 Oscillospiraceae bacterium | reverse complement strand
CGATAGCAGTGGGGCTATGCAGATGCGACACGGTGTAGATAGATAAACCGTCTTAACTTGTATAAAATATACTTTGGGGTTTTGGGGGTGTGGGGGGCTTTTTTCCCTGGAAAAGCCCCCCACGCGCTTCCCCCCGCGTCCCCGATAAATCAAAATTTGAAATAAATAACATAGAACGGAGTCATTTTTATGAACCTTCTTGATACGATTGCCGCGGTAAGCACGCCCTACGGAAAGGGGGGCATTGCGGTGATAAGAATATCCGGCTCTGACGCGATCGCCGTTGCGGAAAGGGTGTTTTTGCCAAAGAACGGGCGCGCTCTTTCCTCGGTGGAATCAAATCGCGCGGTTTACGGCTCGATATTCGGATATAAAAACGGCGAAAAAACACAGATAGACGACGGTATTGCCGTCATGTTCCGTGCGCCGTCGTCCTTTACGGGCGAGGATACGGTTGAGATCTCCTGCCACGGCGGAGTACTGCTAACGCAAAGAGTGCTTGAATCAACACTTGTTTCGGGCGCGAGAATGGCGGAGGCGGGCGAATTTACTCGCCGTGCGTTCGTTAACGGCAAGATGTCTCTTACGGGAGCGGAGGCTCTCGGTGAGCTTTTGGGCGCGTCCACCGACGAGCAGATAAGTCTTGCGCGTTCGGGTATGGTCGGCAGGCTTTCAAAAGAGGCTGACGGGATATATAATTCGCTTTGCGACATTTTAGCCGCGATCTACGCGCACATCGACTATCCCGACGAGGATCTTGCCGACATCTCACGCGAGGAGATGCTGTCCGTTGCGGAAAAAAATCTTGACGCGCTTATTCGTCTTTCAAAGACCTACTCGACGGGTCACGCTATCGGCGAGGGCATATCTACCGCCATTGTAGGTCGCACGAATGCGGGCAAAAGCACGATTTACAATCTCATCGTCGGTCGCGATGCCGCGATTGTCACAGATATTGAGGGTACGACGCGCGACGTGCTTACCGAAACCGCCCGTCTTGGCAAGGTGACGCTTCGCCTGTCCGACACGGCGGGACTCAGAGACACCAACGACAAGGTAGAGTCCATTGGAATCGAGCGAGCGAGGGCGGCGGCAGAGTCCGCCGAGCTTATCCTCGCTGTGATCGACGGAAGCCGCGATCCCGATGCGGATGATTTGGAGCTTGTCGAATATATCAAGACGCTTGACGGAATCAAGATCGCGATAATCAACAAGAGCGATCTCGGCATCAAGGAGAGCGTGATAGGTCTTGCGGCATCCTTTGACCGCGCGATCCCTTTTTCTGCGCAGAGCGGCGAGGGATTCTCTCTGCTTGAGGCGGCGGTTGAGGAGATATATATCGATAACGATCTCGATATGGGTCAGAGCGCGATAATCGCAAACGCGCGCCAGAACGGCGCGGTGCTTCTCGCGATACAGACGCTTGAGGTTGCGATCGAGGCGATACGCGGAGAGCTTCCCCTCGAGATCTGCTGCGTTGAGGTCGAAAATGCGCTCGCAGCACTCGGCGAGCTTGACGGAAGAACGGTATCGGAAGATATTATTTCAAAAATATTTGCCAATTTCTGCGTTGGAAAGTAAGAATTATAATGCAGGGTGGGGAAGGTCTCCTTTAAGCAAAAAGTGCTCCTTCACCTCCCTGCACCCACCCAATCCTCCCAAACGCTTAAATAAAGGCGGGAGAGTAGAAAGCGTGATCTGCCCTTTTTGCAAGATCACGTAAAACAAAAATGCCTATGGAGGCCAAAAATGAGAATACTTTGTATCGGCGACATCGTCGGTGT
Organism: Oscillospiraceae bacterium; assembly: GCA_015064685.1. Classification (GTDB taxonomy): domain Bacteria; phylum Bacillota; class Clostridia; order Oscillospirales; family CAG-272; genus SVTX01. The sequence continues at coordinate 81,089 of SVRT01000013.1, read as the reverse complement.
TCGCGCGATTGATTATTTAAAGAAAAATTTGTGGAGACTTCGTGACTCTAAAAAAATTGACTACGTTATCGCGAACGGCGAGAATGCGAGCGAAATTCACGGAGTCAGCGCCAAGGACGCGCAGGCAATTCTTGACTCTGGCGTTGATTTTATCACACTCGGCAATCACACCTGGAACAAAAGAGATATATACGCGTTTTTAGATGCGAACGGCGAGTGCATCATTCGTCCTTCAAACTACCCCGGCGGCGCTCCGGGCTACGGCTACGCGATAGTTGATATTCAGGGCTACCGCGCACTTATCATGAACGTGCTGGGTCAGGTCTTTATGGACGCGGTGGGCGATCCCTTTGACGCGGTCGAGTATATCCTTGCCCGTGAGGAGGGGAACTATGACCTCTCTATCCTTGACATACATGCTGAGGCGACAAGTGAAAAATACGCGTTGGCGCGCGTATTTGACGGTAAGATCGACATAATATTTGGCACTCATACACACGTTCCGACCGCCGATACTCATATAATGCCGAACGGCACCGCGTACGTCACAGACCTCGGTATGACGGGACCGCGAAACGGAGTCCTCGGAGTCGATGCGGAGCGTACACTTACCAAAATGCGTATGCATATGCCCGCTCAATTCGTCGTAGCGGACGGTGAGATAAGCGCGGACGCGATAATAGTTGAGACCGACGGCGCAAAGGTCAAAAGCATTGAAAGAATAGTTTTTTGAGGTAACAGGGTGATAGAAATAAGGAAAACAGAGGCTCGCGACCTCGAGGCACTTATGCCTCTGTTCGACGAGGCGAGAGGCACGATAGCGCAACTCGGCATCGATCAGTGGCAGAACGGGTACCCGAACCGCGCCGTTATCCTTGCGGATATTGAAAGGTCGCAGTCATACTGCGTTTTGATTGACGGTGAAATATGCGGAACCTTTGCGCTGATCACGGACGGCGAGCCGACGTACAATGAAATTTTTGACGGCGAATGGCTCACGGGTGACTCACGCGATCAGTATTTTGCTATCCACCGCGTCGCGATAAGTGTCAAATGCCGCGGAAAAGGTGTCTCGACCGAGATCATAAATTATTGTGCGGATAAAGCGAAAAAGGCGAATAAAACGTCCCTGCGCATCGACACTCACAGAGGAAACGTTGTAATGAGAAAAATGCTTGAAAAGCACGGATTTATTCATTGCGGAACCATCTACCTCGAGAGCGGCGACGAGAGAGTGGCATACGAAAAAATACTCTGATTGGAAGGGCTGAAAAAAATGTGCTTGGTATGTGACAGGATCGAAATGATCAAGATGGGCGAAAATCCTTATTTTGTAAAGGAATTGGAGACGGGCTACGTCGTTATTGGCGACCATCAGCATTTTTATGGCTACACACTTTTCCTTTGCAAGCGGCACTGTGTTGAGCTTTTTGAGCTTGAGCCTGAATTTAAGGCAAAATACCTTGAGGAGATGTCCCTTGTCGCAGAAGCGGTTGCAAGGGCGTTTAAGTGTGAAAAAATGAATTACGAGCTCCTCGGCAACGGCGACACGCATCTGCATTGGCATCTTTTTCCTCGTGTTTCGGGAGATATTGGAAATTTCGGCAACAAGGGCAAGGGGCCTGTGTGGTGGTATCCTATGGAAAAGATGTACGCAGACAATAACAGACCCTCACCCGAAGAGCTTGAGAAAATGAAAAAGGCACCCTCAGAAGAGATAGAAAATTTGTTGAATAAATAAACAAAAAGAGCAGACATACCGTCTGCTCTTTTGTACTTCAAATTTTGATTTGTCGGTGAGACGAACAATCCCTCAGTCACGCGCAAGGCGTGACAGCTCCCTTTACACAAGGGAGCTTTGTTGGTGGATTTTCGTACGCATTATAGATGTGAAACCCTTTTAAATTTAAAGAAAATTTCACTATATCCACGTTCTCCACTTTCAGGTAAAGCTCCCTTGTGTAAAGGGAGCTGGCGCGCCTCCGTGCGCGTCTGAGGGATTGTTCGCGTCCCCTATAAACCCCAATTTATAAAAAAGAGCAGACCGATCGGTCTGCTCTTTTTAGCTTCAAAAATTATTTCATCTTTACCGCTTTTCTTGCCTTATCCGCGATGTTTGCCGCGGTGAGTCCGTACTCCTCAAGGAGGGGGGGAACCTTACCCGACTTACCGAACTTGTCCTCTACGCCTACGCGGAGAACGGGAACGGGACAACCCTCGCAAACTGCCTCTGCGACTGCGCCGCCAAGACCGCCGATGATGCTATGCTCCTCTGCGGTGACGATCACGCCCGTTTCCTCTGCTGCCTTAACGATAAGCTCCTTATCGAGGGGCTTGATGGTATGGATATTGATAACTCTCGCATCAATTCCTTCTGCCGCAAGCGTTTCAGCCGCCTCAAGTGCCAAGTGTACCATATATCCCGTTGCGATGAGTGTGACGTCCTTTCCGTCGCGGAGAGTCATTCCCTTGCCGACCTCGAACTTCTGTCCCTCGGTAACGATGGGGCATGCGAATCTTCCGAATCGCATATAGAAGGGTCCGTAGGTCGTGATAGCCGCTTCAACAGCCGCTTTTGCCTCAAGCGCGTCTGCAGGGTTAATAATTGTCATACCGGGGATAGTTCTCATAAGAGCTATATCCTCGAGGCACTGGTGAGTCGCGCCATCCTCACCAACGGTGATTCCGGCGTGTGTTGCACCGATCTTTACGTTGAGGTGGGGGTATCCCACGCTGTTTCTTACCTGCTCGAAGGCTCTGCCTGCCGCGAACATTGCAAATGAGGAGGCAAATGCGATCTTGCCTGCCGCCGCAAGTCCTGCCGCAACGCTTATCATATTGCCCTCCGCGATTCCGCAATCGAAGAATCTCTCGGGATATGCCTTCTTGAACTTAACCGTCTTGGTCGCCTCCGCAAGGTCGGCGTCAAGAACCACGTAATCGTATTTATCCGCAAGCTCTACGAGAGCGTTTCCGTAGGCTTCTCTTGTAGCTATCTTATCTGCCATATCTCTTAACCTCCGATCTGTGCGTTGATCTCTTCAACTGCGATCGCGTACTCGGGATCCTTGGGAGCCGCGCCGTGCCAGTTGACCTTATTCTCCATAAAGGAAACGCCCTTGCCCTTGACCGTATTCGCGACGATCGCGGTGGGTCTTCCCTTACACTCGCGTGCAGCCTTGAATGCTGCCTCGATCTGATCGAAATCGTGACCGTCGATGGTAATTACGTTATATCCGAACGCCTCGAGCTTAGGCTCGAAGGGGGCGGGACCTATGACCTCGGCAACCGATCCGTCGATCTGGAGGCCGTTATAGTCGAGAATTACGCAGAGATTGTCGAGACCATAGTGGTTGGCGAACATAGACGCCTCCCATACCTGACCCTCCTCACTCTCGCCGTCACCGACGACGGTGTAGACTCTGTAATCCTTCTTATCGAGCTTGCCCGCAAGCGCCATACCGCAAGCGGCGGAGATTCCGAGACCGAGAGAGCCTGTTGTCATATCGACACCGGGGATACCCTTCATATCGGGGTGACCCTGCAGACGGCTGTCGTGCTGACGGAGAGTTTTAAGCTCCTCAAATGGGAAGAAGCCCTTGAGTGCAAGCGCAGAGTAAAGCGCGGGAGCGGTGTGACCCTTTGAGAGAACGAATCTGTCTCTGTTCTCATCCTTAGGGTTTTCGGGATTTACGTTCATCTCCTCAAAATAGAGGTATGCGAGTATATCCGCGATAGAGAGCGAGCCGCCGGGGTGACCCGCGCCTGCCGCGTGTGTAGATTCGATTACTCCGAGACGGATCTTTGCCGCCAGAGTGGACAATTCCTGTTTTTTAGTAGCGTTCATTACACATTTCCTTTCGAGAGTCGTATTATGTTGAACATATATAAATTATACAACACAACCTGCCTGTTGTCAAGAAGGAAAAACTTTTTGTTTGCTTATTTATTTTTATGAAACGAAATCAAATGAAAAGCTTTTGATCTCGAGATCGATATTCTTTTCGTGATATTTTCCCGAGACGTGTGTAGGATAGCCGCTTTTTTGCGAAAAAACGTATATTAAATCGCAATTTTCGTCGCATATTCTGACCGATTCGCTACCGTCCTGATTCTTTTTTACCGAGTATATCTCTCCCGCGCTAACGAGAGGAATAAATGGCTCGACCAAGCCGCAGATCCCCTCTGTATCGGCGCATATGTCTCCAAGTCTCGCACTGCACTCACCGTTTGCAAGGAGCGTTACGGTTATTCCCTCCAGGCTCTCGGGAGATGTGAAGCGCACGGTCAGTTTCGGGTCATTTTCGCTTGCATCCGGGCGGCTTTGAATAATTGCCGAAAGCTCTTTATCATTGACATAACCGCTTATTTCTGTTTCAAAATTTTTCTTTGCGTATTCGAACCGATCCTCCGTTGCCCGACTTGCGCAGGACACGGGAAAAAATATCAACGCAAACAAAAATAATAATATCAGGCACACGGTCTGAAGCACGCTTTTCATATCTGTACCTCCTCGGAGTTTCTTTTGAGCCTGTTTTTTGAAAAAGACATGCCCGACTTATCACATTCTATGCGCCGAGGACGATAAATAATGACAAAAAAATCATAATATTTGTCAAAGACGTATTGCAATATTTGTCTTGTCGTGATATAATATATATTAAGTATATTTATTATTTGGAGTTCCCTATGCAGTCATACCGTCTTTACGACGCTTTTGAGGATCTTCCCGCTCACAAGATCGTGGCGGAAATATCCACGGGTGCCTTGTCACACAACTTTTCTACCCTTCGCTCGCTTGTCCCACACAGCGAGCCTATTTGCGTTGTCAAGGCGGACGCGTACGGTCACGTTGCGGATATTTGCGTGAGAGTGCTTCTTTCCTGCGGCTGCCGCTTTTTTGCGGTCTCTTGCATTGAGGAAGCGATCTCGGTGCGGAAGATTTGCGACGGCGAGGGAGCAAAGGCAAATATCCTTATTCTCGGATACACCGCTCCGTCACTAGCCTCCTCCCTTGCGGAATATGACCTGACACAGACTCTTCTGAGCCTTGAGTACGCAAAGGAGCTTTCTGCCGCGGCTATTCTGTCAGGCGTATCGGTGCGCGCTCACGTGGCGGTCGATACGGGAATGAATCGCATAGGCGTTTGCGCAAACACGCAGGCGGAATGTATTTCTGCGGCGGATGAGATACTTGAGATCTCGCGCCTTGACGGGATAATTCTCGAGGGCGCGTTTACGCACTTCGCGCGAAGCGACGAGGAGCTCTCCGTTACTCTGTCCGACGACAGCCACACAAGACTTCAGGGCGAGAGGTTTATCCGGGTTAAGAGATTGGTCGAGGAGAGAGGTCTTAAGCTCTTTTATCACGCCTGCAACAGCGCCGCGACGGTCCGCTTTCCCGAGTTTGCCTTTGACGGTGTAAGGCTTGGAATAATGCTTTACGGAATATATCCGTCAAGGTATCTTGGCGGTCTTGGGCTTATGCCCGTTATGAAGCTCAAAACTCTTATTTCGCACATACACGCTGTTCCCGTCGGGGAGAGCGTGAGCTACGGCGGTATATACAAGGCTCAAAGCGATACATACGTCGCTACGCTTCCGATAGGATATGCCGACGGCTTCCTGCGGTCTTACTCGGGTGCGCCTGTGACTGTCAGGACGGCTAATGGAGACCTTAAGGCGAGAGTTATCGGTCGAGTGTGCATGGATCAGTGTATGATAGACGTTACGGGACTTGACGTGAGTGTCGGTGATGAGGTCATTCTTTTTGGCGAGGATCCGTCTGACCTTCGGCGTCTTGCCACGCTTGCCGATACCATTGAATATGAATGCTTATGTCTTATCTCGGCGAGAGTTCCGAGAATAAAAAAATAAATTTCAGGAGATTGTTATGAAAAGATCGGGAATAGTTTGCGCCATTTTGTCCTTGCTTATGATCTTTGCCCTTGTTATGCCCCTTGCGTCCTGCTCGGGCAAGGAGGACATAGTAACCGAGATCAAGAGCGTTGAGCTTGACAAAAAGGGAGAGGAGATAACTCTTAAGGCGACACTTGAGGAGAGCTATGCAAAGAATCACTCGAAGGATACGCTTTACCTGCTTGCCCTGCCCAATGCCGACGTTGACGGATCGCTTGAGGGAGCCCGGGTGGTTGACGAGGCGCGAGCAAAGAAAAAGATGACCTTTAAATTTGATCTTTACGACGGTGTCGATTCGCGTGCATCCTACGGATTTGTAATTGCTGAGAAAAACGGAAGCAAATACTCTGCCATTACGGAAATATCCTATCTTGAAAATCCCGAGGTGCTTGCAGACGGCGCAAGGGGTGGAAACGGCACATCGGGAATAAAGGGCATTGCGACAGGCGACGTGTTTGGAGCGCAGATGCTCGGTGCGGAGCATATAGTTCTTGGCGCGCGCATTGATCTTATAATGCTCGAGGGCTTTGAAAAGAATTCTGTTTCATATAACTGTGACGGAATTACCTACTACTTTGATAAGGCTTACGTTGAGGCGCTCGATAGCGCGATATTCGACGCGGATAGCATTGGAATGAGAGTATATCTTAAAACCGTGCTTGGTATGCCTGTACCTTCTGAGGATGAGGATGAGGAGACACGCGAGCCTATCTCATTCCTTTATTGCAAGGGTGCGGATTCTGATGCGAGCGGATTCGCTCCCGATCTTTCGAACCCCGAGGCGATGAGATACATAAAGGCATTTTACGAATTTTTAGCGGACAGATATCCCGTTGCGGACTATATCATCGGAGACAGTGTGAATAATTACGCGGAAAACTGCAACGCGGGAGATATGAGTGCAGAAGCCTTTGAAAAGCTTTACTACGTCTGGGCGCGTACCGCTTACAATACCCTCTCGTCCGTCAACTCCTCCGCTACCGTCTATATTCCGATAGATAACGCGTGGAGAGTGAATATTGAGGACGGATACATCGGCTCAAAGGTGTTTATCTCGAGATTTGCAAGCAATGCCCGAGCGAGCGGAGATTATCCCTATGCCATTTCCCTTGACCTCGGTGAGGGCGAGGATCTTCCCACACTTCTGTCAGGTAACGAGGGAGACTATAACACGATAGGCGCGGGAGATCTTGACGAGGTGGCTTCCCTTCTTGACAAAACCGAATTCAGATACAACAGCGAACGACGCAGAATGATAATCGGTGACCTTTATCTTGATACCGATATGAGCGAGGCTAACAGAGCGGCATATTACACCTATGCATATTACTCTGCAGCGCAGAACGGCTTTGATGCCTTCTTCTCATCCTCTCCGCTCTACAGCGAGGGCGTTGTCAGATCGGATTTCTATTACGCTGTGCTTATGTGCGGAAGCAATATGACCTCACAGCTCTCATCTTATACGGACAAGCTCACAAACGTAAGTGTTCCTTCCTTCTCCGAGCATAAGACTCTTGATCTGACGTACGCGCAGACTCCTACGCTCGAGGTCAAGGAATCGGTTGTAAAGAACAAAAAGACCTTCCCTGCTACGTTTGAGGCGTTTATGCTCGGTGGATCTGCGTATAATTCGCAGGGCATCAGTGTGACGGGCAAGGACGGAGAAAGTCTCAGGGCTTGGTTTATCGAGTCGGACGGCTCAAGCATCACGGGTGCTGTGAGTGCAACGAATATCTCCGCAAAGGAGATAATCAAGTCGCGCTACGTCGGTATCACTATGAGCTCGGATTCATCTGCAAAGATCGCGCTCGTTATCTCCGATGAGAACGGTGTGAGCGGTGCATTCATCGGCGAAGCGAAGATTGCAAATGCTCCTACCACGTATTATTTTGATATTTCGGATTTCACCAAGGATGTAAAGGCATCCGACACCTTGACTGTATCGATCTGCCTTATTCCCGAGGGTGAGAGCGTTGAGTCGGTTGAGATAAGCGAGATCGCGCTTTACGGCTCGTCCGCGGGCGGTGCGGGAACCGTAATAATTATTGTCGTTGTTGCGATAATAATTGCCGCGCTTGTGGCACTTGTTATTCTTCTGGCGATAAACAGAAAGAAAAAGTCCGCCATGAATTGATCAAAAAAGATTTAACGGTAAAATAATGAAAGCGACGTATGAAAACAGAACGGTAGATTTCTACTACCGAAACGACAGAGGCGGCGCGGCAGGTCTTGGCTGCAGTCCGCACCTCCACTACCACGTAGAGATACTGTATATGATATCGGGACGGACGCACGCATATATCGATTCCGAGCTCTACACCGTAGAGGACGGAGATATGCTCGTCGTATTCCCGAACAAGATTCACAGATTTGTTGACGAGAAAAAGGGCAATAAATACATGCTCTTTATCATAAATCCAAATCTCGTTCCCGAATTCGAGGAGCTGATGAGCTCAAGAACACCCGAGACTCCTCTTATCAAGGCGGCATCGAACAACTCAAGACTCGATTCCGTGACGAGGATCGTTGCGGGATGCCGCGATTTCCCCGAGGAGCAGAAGGACACGCTGATGAAGGGATATCTTCTCTCCTTCTTTGCCGAGTTTATGTCGATGCTCAAGCTCAATTCCGACAGAAATGATGACAATCAGGCGATGAAGGCGGTCGTGCTTTACTGCTCGCAGAATTTTACGAAGGATCTCTCGCTTGCTATGCTCGAGCGTGAGCTTCACCTGAGCAAGTACTACATCTCTCACCTTTTCGGAGACAAGCTGGGTATCCGCTTTAACGATTATATCAATTCTCTGCGGATTTCCGAGTCCTGCAGGCTTCTGCGCACGACCGATATGACGATCACCGAAATATCGAACGCTTCGGGCTTTGGAACGCTGAGGACCTTTAACCGCGCGTTTGTCAAGCAGATGAAGGTCTCTCCCTCGGATTATCGCAAGAATAACAAGGGAAGATTTACAAACGTGTCTATGCCCCCCGCGAGTGTTGGAGAGAACGGATACGTTCTTCCCGAGTCGATAAGACACGAGAGTGAGAGCGAGAAAACGCTGACAAGACTTATGTACTATCCGTTTGCTACCGGAAAGCACGAGCCGACTGCTGCGGAGCAGCCTGCACCGCTTACCTACAACAGCCAACCGTACAACGACGGTTGTGAGTACAACGACGGATGTGAGTACAACACTCAACCGTACAACGACGGATGTGAGTATAACAATCAACCGTACAACGACGGATGTGAGTATAACAATCAACCGTACAATGACGGATGTGAGTATAACAATCAACCGTACAATGACGGTTGCGAGTACAACGACGGCTGTGAATACAACAATTACCCGTAAAATCCCCATCGTCTATTGACAACGGGCGGAAAATGTGATAAAATACTAATTTGGTTAAGACGCATATACAAGAAAGGAAATAAAAAATGCATTGGTCAGAAGAAATTGCTGAAAGATTGATACAGAAGAATCCCGACAAGGAGGAGTACGTTTGCGCCGCAGGTGTAAGCCCCTCGGGTTCGGTCCATATAGGAAACTTCAGAGATATAGCTACCCCTCTGTTCGTTTGTAAGGCTCTCGAGAAGAGAGGTAAGAAGGCAAAGCTTATTATCTCCTGGGACGAATACGACCGTTGCCGTAAGATCCCCGCAAACGTGCAGGCGGTAGTCGGCGACGCGTATGATAAATATATCGGCTGTCCCTACGTTGATATTCCCGATCCCTTCGGCTGCCACGAAAACTATGCCCGTCACTTCGAGGAGGAGTTTCTCAATGCGATCAAGCCCTTCGGCATCAAGTTCGAGTGCCGTTATCAGGCTGAGATGTACCGTTCGGGTAAGTATACTGCCGATCTTATCGAGGCTCTTCGCCGCCGTGACGAGATATTCGAGATCCTTGACTCCTTCAAGACCAAGGATATGACCAAGACCGAGGAGGAGAGACGCGAGATCCACGACAAGGAAAAGGCTGAGTACTACCCTGTCAGCATCTTCTGCCCCGAGTGCCACACCGACTTTACAAAGATCACCTCTATAAATGAGGATTCCACCGTTGCAGAGTACGAGTGCCGCTGCGGACACAAGGGAACCTTTAATTTCCTTGAAAACTTTAACTGCAAGCTCGGTTGGAAGATCGACTGGGCAATGCGTTGGAAGTATGAGCAGGTCGATTTTGAGCCCGGCGGAAAGGATCATAGCGCTCCCACAGGCTCTTATAATAACTCCAAGGTAATAGCTAAGAAGATATACAACCACGAAGCACCCATCTATCAGGGCTACGAGTTCATCGGTATCAAGGGTGTTGCAGGCAAGATGTCCTCTTCCTCGGGTCTTAATATGACTCCTGAGCTTCTTCTCAAGCTCTATCAGCCCGAAATAATCCTCTGGCTCTACTCCAAGACCGAGCCCGTAAAGGCGTTCGACTTCTGCTTTGACGACGGTATCCTCCGTCAGTACTTTGAATTTGACAAGATGTATAACGAGTATATCTCGGGTAATGCGAGCGATTTTAACAAGGCGCTTATGGATAACTGCGTTATCGAGGGCAGAACGCTTGAGACAGTTCCTATGGGACTCCTCGTTCAGCTTGGAAGTATCGTTGATTTCAACGTGCCTATGCTTGAGACTGTATTTGAGAAGATCGGCACACCCTACAAGTACGAGCAGTTCGCTGACAGACTTGAGAGAGCAAAGTTCTGGCTTGAGCAGTGCGCTCCCGAGCAGGTCAACAGACTCCGCAAAACGCGTAACTTCGAGGTCTGGAACGAGCTTAACGATAAGGAAAAGGAGACCATTGCGGCACTCCACTCCTATATGGCAAACGGAAATTACACCCTTGACGAGCTTAATACCGAGCTTTACGCTATCCCGAAGGCTATCTATCCCGATCTCACCGATCAGAAGGAGCTCAAGGCTATCCAGGGTAAGTTCTTCAAGACCGTCTATAAGCTCCTCATCGACAAGGAGCAGGGTCCCCGTCTCTATCTCTTCCTCTACGCTATTGAGAAGGATAGATTTATCCACCTGCTTGACTTCTCCACGGCTCAGACCGATGAGGAAAAGGCAATCGACGCAAAGGCTGTTGCAGACGCAAATCCCGTAGTCGAGGAAAAGGTTTACGGCGAGCCCGACCCTGTTGAGCCCATCAAGACCGACCTCGTTTCTATCGATGATTTTGGCAAGCTCGACCTCAGAGTCTGCAAGATCGTAAAGTGCCAGGAGATCAGGAAGTCTCACTCCTGCTATAAGCTCACGCTCAACGACGGTGTAGGCGAGCGCGTGATCGTATCCAGTATCAAGCACGACTATACACCCGACGAGCTTGTCGGCAAAAAAATAATCGTTATCGCAAACCTTCAGCCCACCCGTATCACGGGCGTAAACAGTAACGGTATGCTACTCGCAGCTACCAACAATGCCTGCGGCTGCAAGGTGATCTTCGTGGACGATATGGTCCCCGAGGGAACGCAGATACACTGATAAATGCATCCGGGAGGGGAACTTCGCTTGAAGTTCCCTATTCCAATCCAAGTCTGACGAAACACAACCGTTCAGATATAAAAAGGAGAAAAATATGAATCCGGCTATATATATCGCGATTTTTCTTCCGCTATGGCTGATGATCATTACACAGCAGGGCCGGAAAAAGAAAATGCTCGCGACTCTTATTAAAAAAAGAAGAGAAAAAAAGGAGAGTGCTGAAATGCAAGAGTTGGCAAAAAGATTTATCGAAAAAGAATGTCTTATATACCTTTACGACGGCAATCAGATAACCGGTGTTATCAAAGAAATTACCGACAGCGCCGCGCTCGTCGAGAAAAAAGGCGTGCTTGAAGCCGTAAACCTTGATTTTGTTACCAGAATCAGGGAATATCCCAAGGACAAGAACGGTAAGAAAAAATCCGTTGTTCTTGACTAAAATCTCATCGTATCTTGGATACGAAAAAGAGCTGACTTTCTGTCAGCTCTTTTTGCTTTATTGTACTTCAAATTTTGATTTATCGGTGAGGCGGGGGAGCGGGGGAGCGGGGGCGCGGGGAACGCGGGTCGCTTTTTGAAAAAAGCTCCGCAAAAACTTTCAATACGCTTCGCACAGTAGGGCGGGGGCTTGCTCCCGCCGTTTCGTTAAATTTAAAAGGTTTTCACGGCGGGAGCAAGCCCCCGCCCTACATTGAAGATCGTTCGCTAAACCGCAATTTTTCATTCTATCAAATTTTGATTTGTCGAACGGTCTGGATTTTCTTCACTGCAACAAATTTCCTTACGATTTCGCCTTGCGTCGTAGGGACCGACGTCCTCGGCGGTCCGCGAAGCAAACGCCTATAAAACCCTTATGTCTGAAAAGAAAGAATCGTATCGAAACGGACCGCCGAGGACGTCGGTCCCTACGGTTGTATGATGTCGTTCAACATATATCCGTGAAATAATTTAAAAGGGATTGCTATAATTAATCCCACCCATAAACCGCAATTTAATTATTATTGCATGCGGCAACAAATGCCTTGAAAATTTTTGAAGAGGTCTCGGAGAGGTCATAGTAGCATTCGGGATGCCACTGTACCGCGAGCAGAAAGCGGTGTGAGGTGTGATGGATCGCCTCGATGTATCCTTCTTTTTCGCTTACTCCGTCCACACAGAGTCCGTCGGCAAGTCTGTTGATGATCTGATGATGAAAGGAGTTTACCTCGATCTTTTCTTTACCGAGGATTTTTCCAAGTATTCCGTCCTCGCAGAGATCGACCGAGTGAGTTCTGATCGGGCGATCCTCGGTCTGCTTATGCCCGTCGACGTGCTGATGGAGGCTTCCTCCCAAAAACACGTTAATCGCCTGCATTCCTCGGCAAATACCCAATATCGGCTTCCCTGTTTCGTATGCGGCGGCGAAAAGCTTTGATTCGAATTTGTCACGATTAGAACAAACGTTCCCTAATTGCCCGCTTTTCTCTTCTCCGTAATAGGCGGGATCAATATCGTCTCCTCCGCAAAACATAAATCCGTCGAACGTTTCACATACGTATTTTATGTATTCATCGTCGAGTCTTGGGGATAGCACCGACGGTATTGCGCCCGATTTTGTTATTGCGTCAAGATAATAGTCGCTTACCGTGACGTATCCGTCCTTCTCGAGCGTTGCGCTGAGAGCTACGTTGATCTTCTTCATAATTAACCTCATAGTGCAGATAAGCCGCCCATTGGCGGCTTATGCTTTTAGTTTTTCATTACTGATATAAAGTTGTCGACCATTTTGATTATATCGGGGAGCACGAATGACAAAAACGCGCACAGAAGTATTGATACGACTGCGACGAGTGCGAATGATCCCCAATTTGCGCCCTTGGCGTCGAATTTCACGTCTGCAGCGTATTTTTTTTCCTCGAGTATGTAGAAATGCATTGTATTAAGGTCGCGCTTAAATGATATTTCTTTGAATCTCGGTGGCTTTTCGTCGGCCTTGTGCGCTTCCTCAAATTCGGTGCGCTTTTTCTCTATCTCGGCTAAAAATTCGTCCTCCTCGACGCATCTGACCCAACGCGAGAGCGTTCCGTCCGTCTTTATCGCGTGCTTGACACCGAAGCTCTTTGCATAGCCAAGCTCCTCGAGCGTTTTTGCACTCGACGCGCCAAGACACTCCTCGTGGAGAAGCTTGCGGATAAATCCGCCAAGGTATCTTTTATTGTATATTGTGATAAAGGAAGCGAAGATTATTCCAAACGTAAGACCGATGAGTATTGTTTTCAGTGTGACGAGTGTTCCCGTGCCAAGAGTAAAATTATTGAGTCTTGGAATTTCGGGCGAAAAGTAGGTCGTCTCAAAATATTCCCAAAGCTCCTCAATCAAGCTTTTTTCGTTTGCGGAAAATAAATATAACACTATTTCTCCTTTTTTTATAAGGACAAACGGGATCTTGATATAAGCCCCGTCTGTCCTATAGGTAAAGATTATTTCTTGATCACGTCAACGCCGAGATACTTGCGAAGGACCTCAGGCACTGTTACGCTTCCGTCTGCATTCTGATTCTGCTCAACAAGAGCGGGAAGAATTCTCGAGGTTGCAAGTCCGCTTCCGTTGAGGGTGTGGAGATACTCGATCTTGCCGTTATCTCTCTTGACTCTCATCATTCCGCGTCTTGCCTGGTAATCGCGTGCGTTCGAAACCGAGCTGACCTCCTTATATCCGTTCATTGAAGGAATATTGATCTCAATATCGTAGGTTCTCGCCATGGATGCGGAGCAGTCCTCTGCGGCAAGCTTGACTGTTCTGAAGTGGAAGCCGAGACCTTTTACAAGGTTCTCTGCCTTTACTACAAGCTCCTCAAATGCTTCGTCGCTCTTCTCGGGCAGAGTATACTGGAACATCTCGACCTTATTGAACTGATGTCCGCGAACCATTCCTCTCTCATCGGAGCGGTAGGAGCCTGCCTCGCGGCGGAAGCAAGGTGTGTAGCTTACAAGCTTCTTAGGAAGGTCTGCCTCGGTGAGAATCTCGTTTCTGTAAAGTGAAGCGAGTGCTGCCTCGGCTGTGGGAAGCATGTATCTCATACGGTTATCAGTGGGATTTTCGATCTTATATACCTCGTCTGCAAACTTCGGGAATTGTCCTGCGGTAACTCCGCACTCGTATTCGAGCATGTGGGGGGGCAAAATAAGCTCGTAACCGTCGTTAAGATGTGTATCGATGAAGTAGTTGAGAAGAGCCCACTCGAGCTTTGCGCCCATTCCACGGTAGATCCAGAAACCGGAACCCGAAAGCTTTGTGCCTCTGTCATAGTCGATAAGACCGAGAGAAGTGCAGAGATCAACGTGATTCTTGGGCTCGAAATCGAACTTGTGGGGCTCGCCGAAGTATCTGATCGCCTCGTTGTTTTCCTTGCCGCCGGGCTTGAGGTCGCGGTCGGGAAGGTTGGGAAGCCCAAGCATATATCCTGTAAGCTCGCTCTCAACTGCCTTGATAAGCTCGTCGTTAGCCTTTGCTTTTGCACCAAGCTCTTTGGATTGTGCGAATATAGGTGCAAGATCCTTTCCTTCCTTTTTGTACTGAGGGATCATTTTAGTGAGCTTGTTCTGTTCAGCCTTCATAGCCTCAGTCTCAGCAATAAGTGCGCGTCTTTTGCCGTCAAGCTCAAGTATCTTCTCGATATCTTCTTTTGCGTCCTTGCCCTTTATTGCAAGTCTTTCAATAACCTCTGTAGGATTTTCTTTTATATAGTTTATGTCTAACATTTTGCTGTTCCTTTCGCTGTTTTGTATTGATTATTCCTTATACTTAAAGGGATTATTCACTAAATTTATGCTTTGAAGAAGTTATCTCCGCAAAGCAGGCAGAGAACTTCCTCAAGGTCGGAATCACTGTCGAAGGTAAGCTCGACGGTCTTCTTCTTTGCGGTCTGATTGATCTTGACACGTCTGCCGAGCTTATCCATGGCTCTTCTTTCAAGCTCTCTCATATATACTCTTCTCTGGAGAGTCTCGTCGTGAGTTTCCTTTAATTCCTCAACATCCTTTTCGGTGTTCATTCTGCGAACGAGTGACTCGACCTCTCTTACGGAAAGATCTCTTTCTACTATCTTGTTCGCAAGTGCGATCATCTGATCCTCAAATCCAAGTCCAAGAAGGGCTCTTGCGTGTCCGTTTGTGATCTTTTCTTCCTTTAAAAGCTCAAGAACTTCATCGGGAAGATCGATAAGACGAAGCATATTTGCAATCGCGGGACGTGATTTGCCGACCTCTTTAGAGAGCTGCTCCTGCGTGAGCCCAAATCTTTCGATAAGAGCCTGGTATGCGAATGCTTCTTCCACGGGATTGAGGTTTTCTCTCTGAACGTTCTCAACAAGCGCGATCTGCGCGATCTTGAGGTCATCTCCGTCTACCGTAACAACGGGAATCTCGGAAAGACCTGCCATTTTAGCGGCTCTCCAACGTCTTTCACCTGCGATTATCTCATAAGAATCGGGAAAATTGGCGTTTTCGCGTACAATTATAGGCTGAAGAACACCGTGAATTGCAATGGAATCCGCCAAAAGTTGAATAGATTCGTCGTCAAAGTGCTTTCTGGGCTGGTCACGTCTGGGTTCTATATCACTGAGTCTGACGGTCATTACTGAATCCTTTTTGGTTTCGAGCATGTTGTCGTCAAGAATAGAATAAAAATCTCTTCCAAGTCCGCCTTTTGCCATTTTTTCTCTCCTTTTATATTATATTCTGCTAGCAAGCTCGCTTGCTACATCGAGGTACTCGTTGGCACCCTTACTTCTCTTGTCATGATAGTATACGGGCATACCGAAGCCGGGAGCCTCTGAAACCTTTACGCCGCGGGAGATCTGGGTTCTGAAAAGCTTGTCCGAATAGTGCTTTTTCATCTCATTCATAACCTGAAGAGAAAGAAGGAGCCTGGAATTATACATTGTAATAAGTATTCCGGTGATATTCAGGTTGCTATTGAAGTTTGCTTTGATCCTGTTGATCGTAACTGTAAGCTGTGAAAGTCCTTCAAGGGCATAGAATTCGCACTGCATCGGAATGATTATTCCGTCGCTTGCCACCATAGCGTTGACAGTGAGCATGCTAAGAGAAGGAGGACAGTCGATGATGATGTAGTCATATTTGTCCTTTATGGGGTCAAGTGCATTCTTCATAACTCTCTCTGCGCCGTTTCCTTGGTAAAGGTTGTATTCTGCGCCTGCGAGAGAGATGTGCGCAGGTATGATGCTGAGATTATCAAAGCTTGTCTCTATCGTAGCTTCTTCCGCGCTGACGTTGCCGACAAGAACGTCGTGTATTGATGTTTTAAGCGATTTCTTGCTTATTCCTACACCGCTTGTTGCGTTACCCTGGGGATCAAGGTCGATAAGAAGGACCTTGTGGCCAAGTATTCCAAGCGATGCGGCGACATTTACGGCTGAAGTTGTCTTGCCAACTCCGCCTTTCTGATTAGAAAAAGATATTATTTTTCCCAATTGAGTGTCTCCAATCTTTATTTTATATTATCCATTTAATTATACTACATTGTATAATTTTTTTCAAGTAGTTTTTGCATATTTCTGAAAAATATTTTGCTGTTTCACGTGAAACATGGAGCGTGATCTTTATTGGTTTCCGTTTCACGTGAAACACTAAAAAAATGCGCGATGAGTTTGTTTCACGTGAAACGTAAGGCGGTGAGATATATTTGTTTCACGTGAAACACGGGGTGGTGAGATGTAACTGCTTCACGTGAAACGTAAGGCGGTGAGATGTATTTGTTTCACGTGAAACGTAGATGGTGAGCGATCCTTTGATTTGTGTAAAAAAAGCCGACGATGAATCGTCGGCTTGGAATTAAAGTGGCTTTTTACATATTTGAGAATAATTTCTGGGGTATTGGACAGGTGTTGCTGAGTGCTTTTTAAAGACATAGATCTCGCGATCGAGCGATTCGTCATCGTTTTTTAAGGTAATTGATGATATTTGAAGCAGATTTGCGCCAAGCTTGCTGATTCCGTTCTTTGCTTCATTGTATTCTTCTTCGCCTCTTGATGATTTCATTGCAATAAATAAGCCGTTCTTTTTTGTTAAAGGCAAGCATAATTCGTCAAGAATGTTTAATCTGGCTACTGCGCGGCTCGTGCTTACGTCGAATTTTTCTCGATTTGTCTTTGCGAAGTCTTCTGCGCGTGCGGTGATGGCGACGATATTGTCTAATTCGAGCTCTTTTGCTGTGGAATTGATGAAATTGATCTTCTTTGCTGTGCTATCAAGCGATGTGATTTTGACGTCGTTGCGGACGATTGCAATTGGCAAGGAGGGAAATCCTGCGCCGCATCCGACGTCTATTAAGGTTGAATGCTCGGGAATTAATCGCGCAATTGTCACTGAATCTGCAAAATGCTTGAGAATTATCCCTTTTTCATCGGTAATAGCTGTTAAATTGAATAGCTTGTTCGTTTCAATTAAGATTGAGGAGAGCTTGTAGAACTTTTCTGATTTTTCTTCGTTTAGGAGATCCGAAAGTCCGTTTTGCTCAAAAATCTTATTTATCAGTTCTGTAAAGTCTTTTTTGTTCATTAGATCACCTGATTCCTAAATATACGAGCAAAACCGAAATATCTGCGGGGCTTACTCCGCTGATTCTTGATGCTTGACCGACGGTCAGGGGTTTGATCTTATCAAGCTTTTGCGCGGCTTCAATTCGAAGTCCTTTGATCTCAAGATAGTTAATATCGGTCGGCAAGTGCTTTGATTCAAGCTTTTCCTGCTTTTTTACCTCGTAAATTTGTTTTTTTACATATCCGGCGTACTTGATATTTGTCGATGCTGTTAGGATTACGCATTTTGGGAGAGGCTTGCGCTCAATATCAAGCTCGGAAATTGTATCGTAATCGAATTGAGGTCTGCGAATGAGATCTGCGAGAGAAACACCTGATTTTGCAGGGTCAAGTCCGTGCTTTTCAAGGAATTGCATTGCTTTTTCCTTTGAAATATAAGTGTTTTCGAGCCTTTCGATTTCGGCTTTAACAAGTTCTCTCTTTTGTTCAAAGTAATTCTTTTGCTCGTCTTTAACAAGTCCCGCTCTGATTCCTATGGGTGTTAATCGCTCATCTGAATTGTCTTGTCTTAAAAGAAGACGGTATTCTGAGCGTGAAGTCATCATGCGGTATGGCTCGTTTGTGCCTTTAGTTGTAAGGTCGTCGATGAGTGTGCCGATGTAGCTGCTTGATCTTTCAAGAATTACAGCTTCTTTTTCTTGCAATTTGAGAGAAGCATTCATTCCTGCAACAAGCCCTTGCGCGGCTGCTTCTTCATAACCCGAAGTGCCGTTAAACTGTCCTGCTCCGTAAAGGCCGGATATATCCTTGAATTCAAGCGTCGGATATAGCTGAGTGGGATCGATGCAGTCATATTCGATCGCGTATGCGTACCTCATTATCTCTGCGTTTGAAAATCCCTTGAGAGACCGTAGCATTTCGTACTGAACGTCGGTTGGAAGAGACGTTGAGAAGCCTTGTATATACATTTCTTCCGTGTTTTCTCCAAGCGGCTCAACGAAAAGCTGATGCCTTTCCTTGTCGGCAAAGCGGACGAGCTTGTCTTCAATTGATGGGCAATATCGCGGTCCTGTGCCGTGTATCTGCCCGGAATATAATGCAGAACGGTGGATGTTTTCCTTTATTATACGGTGTGTTTCGGAATTGGTGTAGACTATGTGGCATGGGATCTGCTTGATGCTTTTGAATTCCTCGGGGTCGCTTCTCCAGGAGAATGGGATGAAGTCGGGCTCGCCGTCCTGGACCTCAAGCTCGGATAAGTCGATGGTGGATCTTTTGACTCTTGCAGGCGTTCCTGTCTTGAATCTCATGAGCCTGATTCCGTTTTCAAGTAGCGAATCTGAAAGCATGCCTGCTTCAAGCAGACCGTCGGGTCCGGATGCGTAATTTGCGTTACCAACAAAGATCCTACCGTTCAAAAAAGTGCCTGCGGTGATTATTGCGGCGTCGCATTCCCATACGTCACCAAGCCTTGTCTTGACTCCGATTATCCTTTTAGTATAAGAGTTCTCGCTATATGGCTCTGTGACGATCGCAGTGATCTCCGCTTGGATCAATCGCAGGTTTGCGGTCGATTCAAGCGTTGATTTCATTATCTGTTGATACTTTTTTCTATCAGCCTGAACTCGTTTTGAATGTACCGCAGCACCCTTGCCAAGATTGAGTGTGCGCGATTGCAAGGTAACAAGATCTGCCGCGCGTCCCATCTCGCCGCCGAGAGCGTCTATTTCATATACGAGGTGTCCCTTTGCCGTTCCGCCGATAGAGGGGTTGCAGGGCATATTTGCGATGCTGTCCAGAGACATAGTGAACAGAACGGTATCTATTCCCATTCTCGCGGAGGCTAAAGCCGCCTCAATGCCCGCGTGTCCCGCGCCTATTACGGCGATTTGTGTTTTTAGCTTCATTTAATCTACCTTTGTAAGATATTCCTTTTGTTCTTCAGTGAGAGAATCGATATTGATTCCCATTGTCTTTAGCTTGAGAAGTGCTACTGCCGAGTCGATCTCCTCGGGAACTGCGTAAAGCTTCTTTTCAAGCTTGCCGCGATTCTTGGCAAGGTATTCAAGCGACTTTGCCTGGATGGCAAAGCTCATATCCATGATCTCTGCGGGGTGTCCGTTTCCTGCGGCAAGGTTTACAAGTCTTCCTTCTGCCAAAAGGTTTATGAGGCGGCCGTCTTCCATTGTATATCCTTTGATATTGGGCTTTCTATCGAACGTATGTACTGAAAGCTTTTCGAGGTCGTTTTTGTTGATTTCGACGTCAAAGTGACCGCTGTTGGCGAGAAGAACGCCGTCCTTCATCTTTATTATGTGCTTTTCTGTAATAACGTCGGAGCAGCCTGTGAGAGTCACGAAGATGTCTCCGAGAGCTGCGGCATCGTCCATGGGCATAACTGTGAACCCGTCCATTACTGCCTCTATCGCCTTGATAGGATCGATCTCGGTTACGATAACGATAGCTCCCATACCCTTAGCGCGCATTGCAAGTCCCTTACCGCACCAGCCGTATCCTGCAACTACAAAGGTTTTTCCGGCAATGATTAGGTTTGTGGAATTCATTATGCCGTCAAGGGTTGACTGACCTGTTCCGTATCTGTTATCGAACAAATGTTTGCAATTTGCATCGTTTACGTCGATCATGGTGTAGTCGAGTCTGCCCTGAGCCTCGCGTGCCATAAGTCTGTGGACACCTGTTGTCGTCTCCTCGCATCCGCCGATAAGATTTTTACCGTAGTCGCGGTACTCTCCGTGAAGGAGAGCCATGAGGTCACCGCCGTCATCGATGAGGATGTCGGGGCAGAATGAAATGGTATTTATCAGGTCGCGCGTGTAGCCTTCCTCGTCTGTTCCGTGGACGGCGTTGACCTCGAAGCCCTCGTGGACGAGGGCTGCCGCGACGTCATCCTGGGTCGAGAGGGGGTTACATCCCGTGACGCGCACGTCAGCACCGCCTGCGCGGAGGACCTTTGCCAGATTCGCGGTCTTTGCCTCAAGGTGGATGGACATCGATATTTTGAGGCCCTTAAAGGGCTGATTTGTCTTGAATTCCTCTTCGATAGAGGTGAGAAGGGGCATATAGGAGCGCACCCACTCGATCTTGTCTCTTCCGGATTCCCAAAGGGAAGCGTCTTTTATGTTGCTCATAACTGTACCTCTTGAATGTTATTTGTGTAAGCATATTTCTACAAATACTATTTTAACAGAAAAGGGATTTAAAGTCAAGGGGAAAACTGCATTAATAAGGTCAATATGTTCTGAATATCGGTAATGTGAAGAGGAAGAAGATGAAAATTCACCCAAAATTCGGGTAATATAGTTTATAATATAAAATAAAGTTCATAACAGGTTTACAAATTGGTGGTAAACTGTTATTTGTGAAAGTTTGCTCTGAGGGATTTGGGGCGAATAAAGATTTTTAAGGACGTGAAAAAATGATTAAAATCGAGCATCTTGTGAAAAATTACGGCTCAAACTGCGCAGTTGACGATATTTCCTGCGAGATCGCGGCAGGCGAGACTGTCGGATTCCTCGGTCCGAACGGCGCGGGCAAGAGCACGACTATGAATATTCTTACGGGATATCTCTCGGCTACGTCGGGGCGTGTGTCGGTTGACGGAATTGATATGCTTCGCGATCCCATCGGCGCGAAAAAGCTGATCGGATATCTTCCTGAGCAGCCTCCCGTTTATCCCGATATGACGGTTGACGAGTATCTCAATTTCAATTACGACCTCAAGGGCTGCACCTTTGACCGTGAGGCTCATATTGCCGAGATCTGCGAGGTCGTCAAGATAAGTGACGTGCGCAAGAGGCTCATCCGCAATCTCTCAAAGGGATACAGACAGAGAGTCGGCGTGGCGCAGGCTCTTATCGGAGATCCTCCGGTCATTATTTTCGATGAGCCGACGGTAGGTCTTGATCCCAAGCAGATCATTGAGATCAGAAGCCTTATAAGAACGCTTGGAAAGAATCACACCGTGCTTCTCTCAACTCACATTTTAGGTGAGGTCGCGGCGGTATGTGACAGGATCGTTATTATCAACAAGGGAAAGATCGTTGCAGACGAGAAGACCGAGAACATCACGCGCGTGGTTGAAAACAACCGCCGCTTCAACGTCAAGGTATGCGGACCGCAAAAGGACGTGCTTGAGACTATCAAGTCTATCCCCGGTGTCAGCTTTGCAGAGGCGCAGACACAGAGAGACGGTGAGGCTTACATCTTCACGGTCGAGAGTGATATGACCTCGGACGTTCGCAAGAAGCTTTTCTTCACTATGGCAGAGAGAGGCTGGGCGATAGTTGGTCTTGAGACGGTAGGTATGAGCCTTGAGGACATATTTATCAGCGTTGTCGACCAGACCGAGCGCGAAAAGACGACGACTCACCGCTACGAGCGCACTGCGAAGAAGAGAGTGCAGAGAAGCAGAAATGCGCTTGAGACCGAGCTTGCCGAGAATATGGTAAAGGATGCCGCGGCAAAGCGTGAGGAGGACGCAAAGAGCGAGATCGACGAATAAGGCGGTCAGCTGACAAACACAAATTGATTTTGAAAGGACAGATAAAATGTTCGCAATATATAAAAAGGAGATGCGCTCCTATTTTACAAACCCGATAGGATATATTTTCGTGGGAATATTCCTTGTATTCTCCGCGATACTTTGCTCCTACACCACGCTTTTGCAGAAGAGCTATGACACAAGCTCGTATTTTACGCTTATGATCTTTGCCTTCGTTATACTTATTCCGCTTCTGACGATGCGCCTTTTCTCCGAGGAGAGAAAGATGCGCACCGAGCAGCTGCTCCTGACAGCTCCCGTGACCATTACGGGAATGGTAATGGGCAAGTTCTGCGCGGCGCTCAGCCTTTTCCTCGGTTGCGTTGCGGTTTCCTGCGTAAATCTCATTCCGCTTTACGTCATCGCGGCGAAGGAGAGAGGTATCGTGGGCGGTGACGTGACGTATATAGGTCCCGTGACGAGCGAGATCGTAGGATGCCTTATCGGACTTATACTTATCGGCGCGGCATTCATTGCCATCGGTACGATGATCTCCTCGCTCTGCGAAAATCAGCTTGCCGCGGCGGTCATCACTATGGCGGTGGTAGTTGGTTTCCTCGGTATCGGAATATTCGCTTCATTCATCGACGTTTATGCGATAAGACTTGTGCTTTCATGGATAAGCATTACCTCGAGATTCAACAATTTCGCGAAGGGTGTATTCGACATCGGAGCGACCGTGTATTTTGCCTCTCTTGTTTTCGTATTCCTTTTCCTTACGGTACGCGTTTACGAAAAGCGTCGCTGGAGCTGATTTGCGGGGGAGAGACAGATGAACAAAAAAACGGTAAAGCGCAAGCTGAGATACGGCAGCGTATCCTTACTGCTTTGCGTGCTCGTTATTGCCTCGGCGGTCATTCTTAACGTGATCGCGGCGATGCTCTGTATGCGCTACGATTGGATGTACGCGGAGCTTGCGCGCCCCGCGATCTACGAGATCAGCGACGATTGTCGCGAGTATCTTGAAGAGTACGTTATAAAAGAGGTCGACAGAGCCAACGAGGGCAAGAGCGAGAAGGAAAAAATAAAGATTATTCTCTGCGATACTGAGAAAAATATTCGCGCAGAGCAGCTTTACGGGTATATTCTCGACTCGGTTTACGAGATAAGCGAGATGTTCCCCGGGTACTTTGAGATAGAGCATCTTGACATCTGGGAAAGACCGACGCTCGCCGCGTCCTACGGAGTCAAGTCTACCGAGGACGTCGTCTGCGTATTCGGGGACAAGCACCAGACCGTAAATCTCAAGGATATGTATATCATAGAGTCGGACGGATACACGTCGACCGCGGTCGCGTACAACGGCGAGAAGATGCTTGCATCCTGCCTTATGCGCGTGACACAGAGCGAGGATCCTATGTGCTACCTCACTCTCAATCACGGTGAGGTATGGGGAGACTATGAATTTATCAAAATGATAGCCGAGGCGGGCTATACGGTAGGGTTTTTAGACCTTTATGCCGAGAAGATCCCGGAGGATTGCGATCTGCTCGTTACCTTCGATCCCAAAAAGGATATGGCGGTTAGTGATGACACGAGCGCGGTATCCGAGATCGACAAGCTTGAAAAATATATGGCAAGCGGCGGAAAATACATGGTATTCGTCTCCGCGGACACCTTTGCTTCGGGCTCGTTTGTGAATTTTGAGAGCTTTCTTGCCTCAAAGGGTGTAAAATATATGCACGAGAGCGTGGAGGGCGGAATTGAAGCCTGCTATCTTATAAGAGACAGTGCAAATTCACTCACCACGGACGGATGCGAGGTGCTTGCAGAGATCGCGGGCGAGGGAATAGGCGCGCAGGCGCTCTCGGATATGAGATCACCCAATGCCTTCGGCAACTCAACCTGTATAACGGTGTCCGACGGATTTAAGGCAGACGGAAATGGCAATTACGTCTCAAAGGACGGAAAGGTCACGACAGCACCTCTGTTTGTTCCTCACAATACCGCGATAGCCTGGTCAAACGGTAGGGCGGTCGCGAGAGCCAGTGAGCAGACTCTTATGCTGATGACTCTCAGCGAGCAGAAGTGCGATAACGGTGAGACGGGATATCTTATCGCGTCCGCATCGGTAGATTTCGCATCGGGTGATGCTATGCAGTCCTCGGTCATTGGAAACAGCAGGACTCTTACCGAGCTTGTGCGTTATATGGGCAAGGAAAACGCGCCCTCAACGCTTGTGTTTAAGCCCTTTGGCGAGAGAAGTATTCAGAGCCTTACCACAAGAGCGGCAAGCGTTTGGACGGTCATTCTGATCGCGATCCCCGCACTGTCCTGCACCGCTATCGGAGCGGTCGTGCTTATCAGGAGACGTAACAGATGACCGAATCAAATGGAAAACAGAGTGAAAGGAGGAATGCGCGAGTGAAAAAAGATAAAAGAGACGGAATGGGCGCGTCGGGTGACGTGCCGATGAAAAAAAGCTCGAAGAGCGTTACGGTGATAACCGTAGCCGTCGTTCTGGCGGTGATAATTATCAATATTGCGGTTTCTGCGCTTGGCGACGCATTCCTTTGGTTTATAGATCTTACGCAGGTGAGATATACGAGCGGTGAGGCGACTATGTATACGCTCTCCGAGACCTGCAAGAATCTTATCGGCACGGATGCCGTTCCTATGATCGAAAAGGTCAACGCGGAAAGACGGGCGAGAGGCGAGGAGCCGATAAAGCTCAACATAATATTCTGCGCGGACAAGGATCATATCGAGAACGATCCGATGATGACCTATCTCAATATGACTGCAAGGACGCTTGAGCGCGAGTTTCCGCACGCGATCGACGTTCAATACGTGAATATCGTAAAGGATCCGTCGGCGGTACAGAAATTCAAGACCACGTCCGCATCCACGATATACAACAGTGATGTTATCGTAGAGTTCGGAAGCGAATATCTCATTCAGCGAATAAGCTCGTTCTATTATCAGGACGAGACCGCGACAGCACCCTGGGCATATAACGGTGAGCAGAGGTTATCTGCAATGATCCTCTCGCTTACGAGAGCGGAATCGCCAATCTGCGCGGTCACTACCAACCACGGAGAGACCCTTTTCGATAAGGACGGCAAGGTAAAGGCGGAATATTCCGAGTTTATCGAGCTTATAGGCGGCGCGGGATACGACGTGCTTTTCCTTGATCTTGAAAAGGACGAGATCCCCGAAAGCTGCAGAATGATGATCACCTTTGATCCTCAGACAGACTTTAAGGCATTCGGCTCTCTTGGAGATAGCGGAGTGTCCGAGATCGAAAAGCTCGACAGGTATCTTGACGGCTCGAACGCGTTCTTCTATATCTGTAACAGAGAGACCCCGAATCTCAAAAATCTCGAGGAATACCTCGAGGAGTGGGGCGTTGCGGTTGAGAGAGCGTCAAACGGCGCAAACACGGAAGAAAATTATATAGTGAGAGACTCTGTAAACTGCACCGACACGGGTCGCGGAGACGTTGTGGTCGGAATGTACGGAGAGGTCGGAGTTGCGGGAGGCATTACAAAGGAGCTTTCCTCACAGACCTATCCGCCTAAGGTGCTGTTTTCAAATGCCACCTCGATAAAGCCGTCGGATAGCTACATCAAGACCTACGTGCCTGCCGATGAAGCTACGGGAGCAGAGGCGGCGTCATATTTCCATTATTACAGAAACGGAGTCAGCCGCGTGCTTGTCGACGTATTTACGTCATACGATACTGCATCGGCATATATCGGCGACGAGGTGTACGAGATCGCCACCAAGATAGACCCATTCAGACTTATGACTATCACAAGAGAATCGCGCACGATCCAGGAGACGAATTACACCACGATAGACCGCTCGTCTTACGTGCTTGCCCTCTCATCGACCGATTTCCTTACAAACGATATGCTGTCCTCGACCGCGTACGGAAACTGCGACGTTATACTCTCGGCTCTCCGTCAGTCGGGAACCGAGGCTGTACCCGCAAACGTTAAGCTCAAGGCATTTTACGTCTATGAGATGAAGGAGATCGCGGACGAGGGTCAATTTCTCAAGGAGTGCAAGAGCTGGATGACATGGCTGGCTGTCATTCCCGTGGCGGTGTGCGTATTTGTGGGAACGGCGGTCGTTCTCAAGCGTCGCTTTAAGTGACGGATAATAGCAAGTGAACTAAAAAACAAGGAATTTTTTGAATTATGCCTGATATAAACAGAGAAAGCCGCGTCGGTGTGTCAGCCGTCGCGCGCGCGAAGCAAAGAAATATGCTCAAAAGGCAGAGGATCGCGGCGATACTGATCGCCGCAGGTGTGCTGCTTCTTGTTGCCGCGCTTCTTTTCGTATCTTACATCGTCGATATTTACGTCTTTGAGGACGTGGACGGCACGAAATACGATATAAAGCGTGTTGACGGAGCGTATGCTCTTTGCCACAAGGGCGGAGACAGATGCGATGTTACCGAGCATGGCGGAAAGAAATATTATCAGACCAAGCTCGGCACGATGGTTTCTGTCAATGCCGAGACGGGAGAGGCGCAGATATTCGCCGTGGTCGATACCGAGGGCACCGAGGTGCAGGATTTCGGTCAGTACGTGCTTATGTTCAAGCAGCTGACGTACGATGAGGATTCGACGAGTGACAGCTCGCGCGTTATAGCCTCGATAGAGGTGCATAACGAAAAGGGAAGCTATAAGTTCGTTCGCGATGAAAATGAGGAATTTGTCATCGAGGGCGATGAGGACGCGCCCTTTGCCGCCGAGAGCTTTGCTCAGCTTGCGGTCGCGTGCGGATATACCCTTTCAACAAGGAGACTTGCCGATCCGTTGAGACTCCCCGACGGTAAGATCGATTACGCGGAGTACGGTCTTGACAGCGAGATCAGAGTCAGGACAGAGACCGACGCTGACGGAAACGAGATCGAGGTCGAGTACGAGTATTCCCCTGCGTGGTATATTATCACGACTATGACAGGCGAGAGCCACAGAGTCACAGTCGGAGATATGACGGTCACGGGTACGGGATATTACGCGAGATACGAGGACAGAGAGACTATATACGTTATCGGCGCGAGCGCGATCTCTGACCTTTTGCTCGGTCGTATAGAGGATTTTATCACACCGATGATAGTTTATCCTATGACTCTTACCGACTATTTTAACGTGTCCGACTTCAGAATATACGATAATATCGATTACACTGCCATATATACTGCACTGGCGGAGAAATTCGGCGAGGATGAGATAGGTAGCGAGGAGTTTTTGGCTGAGTATGAGAGACTTTTCGATCTTCACAGCCACAAGGTGTGCGATTTCTACTATTCCGATCTTGAAGAGAGAAAGGGAAGTATGTATGCATACACGCCTTACATCTCAAAGCTCGAATACGCCGCGGGATATTATCTTGACAGTAACAATATTGACCTTGTGCTCAACGCGTTTTATCAGACTCAGTTTGGCGAGGTCGTAAAGCTCTCTCCGAGTGACGAGGAGCTTGAAGCGTGCGGATTGATAGACGCGCCTTACGTTGTCGGCTTCCTTTTCAAGACACAGAACGAAAAGGGCGAGACTGTGTACGTTGAGAACTTTGTTGAAATAAGTGAAAAGAACGAGGACGGAATGTTCTACGCTTATTCGGAGACCTACGATATGATCGTGACGGTCGATGAGAGCAGCTTCCACTTCCTTGAATGGGACGATACCCAATGGTACGATGACAGCTATATTCAGATGAGCATATCTAATATTGATAGCATTATCATCGAGTCTCCCGCGTTCAAGACCGAGTTTACCATCGAGGATTCCGCATCCAAGTATCTCGGATACGTCGGAAAGGGTGGCAGCGGCTTTACGGTCGGTGAGAAGGAATACAGAGTTATAAGAGATGCGGAGAGCGGAAGGTACGTTCTCTCAAGCGGCGGTGAGAGGATAGAGCCTCTTTACGTCGGAGACTATCTGATAACACCCACCGTGTATACAATGGGCAGTGCGGAGAGTGCGGATTATATCTTCGCGGAGTCGAGCAATGCCGACATCAACGGCGACGGCAATAACGACGGATATATGTACTATTATTACGATATAGTCAAGGATAAGTCGGGAGAGTACTGTCTCGTCGCTTACGTTATGTTCTCCGATCTTCAGGGCAACAAGGTCTCGGATACTAAGGTGGTCTGGGGCGAGAAGGCTTATCAGTCACAGTATTTTATGACACAGAACGGCTATCTCTTCTTTACGGGAGAGTATACCGCTATCGGTCAGCATCTGACCCGCACATATAAGGATCAGGGACGCGGAGCCTGGGGAGAGGGCAGCGTATTTGTCACCTCGGGCGGAAAATACGTGCTTATCAACTCTGAAAACGGTGCTTGGTGTACTGTAAGAGACGTCACGAGCGGATTGTACCTTGCGGACAGCGAGGACAGCAGACTCGCAGAGCGCGCCGTGGATATTCCCGCGCTTTACAATTCGGACGGAAGCGTGCGCAGATATCCCGAAACCTATTATCCTATGACGGATAAGAAGATCGCGTACGACGAGGAAAGCGGCAACGTAGTGGCTTACAACGGCGTTAAGAAGCAGTGGGAGAAGATAACCTACAGCGATTGCATAATCGGTGCATGGAGCGCGGGAGAATATTACGTTCTTGAGGGCGGTATTCTCATACTCGTTGACTCTGTCACGGGTGATTGGGGCGAGGTTGCGGTGCTTTCAAACCCCACGTACGTCGCAAATATCGTATCAGACGGCAAGCTGCTCGATTACGTGATAGAGAGAGACGGATACTCCGAGTCCTCCAAGATCGCGACCGGTATGCAGAACTTCCAGGAGCTTTATAAGTATTTCCTGACCGCGTCCTTTGAGGACATCGCGGATCTTGACGAGGCGCAGAAGGAGGCCTTGCGCAAAATGGACGATTTCTCCACGGGCGGAGAGAGAGGAGAATGCGTGCTGAAGGTCACGGTCAAGGCGAGTGACTTCAAGGGCAACGAGAGAGACGTCGTTTACAGATTTTACAGATACAGTGAGCGACGCGCGTATATCACTATTGAGATGCTCGATGAGTCGGGTGAGTCATCAAGCGAGAAGGCATACGGTAATTTCTGCGTGCTTTATTCCTTCGTGCAAAAGGTCATTTCGGACGCGCAAAAGGTCATCAACGAAGAGGCGGTATACTCCTCTCAGAAGTATTGATGACGTAAGAAACGAATAAAAAACATATATATTAAGGAAATCTTGCGCGATGGCGCAGGGTTTCCTTGATTTCCGAAAAATATCTTGAAAAGACCTACGGGGACACAGATTACGAGCTTGAAGGCGTTACGTACAGCTTCAAGGACGGATACTATCACGCGCAAATACAGTCTCCAAGCAGTAAGGACACAAGCTTTACGCTTACTATAAACGGTTTTGGAGCTCTCAAATATGATAATTACGATACCTACGTTGCAAACGGCTGGAATACCGCTTTGAGAATTGACTCCGAGTACAGAAAGGCTGCAGAGACCGTGTTCGCCAGCAGCAAATTCCCGTATAATGAGAATATCGGCTACGGCGAGCTGATATTTATCCCCGAGGAGAACAAAAACGCTCCCGACGTGCAGGATTATGCGCTCATCACCAATGAGCTGACCCCCGACGCGTATTATAACGTCAACGAGCTTGGCGCAAGAGTGGGAAAGCTCACCGTGTATATTGAGGATGAAAACGTAACTGCAGAGCATCTGGCGGAGATCTTGCTCGGAATACGCGAGTGCTTTGACGAGTCGGGCTTGGGCTTCTACGCAATCGATTGCGTGCTTGAGCCGGTTGACAACTATTCAACCGATAACAGAGTCGAGGTGATGGAGTTCCGTTACGCGGATATATATGAGGAAGGTCTGGTTGAAAGAGTAGAGGCTGCGGATAAGGCGGCGCAGGAATATTACAGGGCGTGGGACTCTGAAAAAAGCGATGGAAATTAATAGAAAATTCGTTAACAGCCAATAAAAACAGCACCTCGGGAAAGGGAGATCCTTCTTCGGGGTGCTTTTTGTGATTTATAGATGCATACTTGTGAATATTTTGTTAATTCGATAATTTTTTTAGATTTTTTAAAATTTAGTGTTGACAAAACAAAAACGATGTGATATAATATTCAAGCGTTCGGCGAAAGGAAGAATCCTTGAGCTGAAAATGGCGGGATAGCTCAGTTGGCTAGAGCAACCGGTTCATACCCGGTAGGTCATGGGTTCAAGTCCAATTCCCGCTACCACAAAACACAGAATGCGGATCGATGTATCCGCATTTTGTGAATAAGGCCCGTTGGTCAAGCGGTTAAGACACGGCCCTTTCACGGCTGTAACATGGGTTCGATTCCCGTACGGGTCACCACAGAACGAAGCACTCCATTTGGAGTGCTTTTTTTCGTTCTGTGGTGACCCGTACGGTGAATCGAAACCGATCTCTCAATCTCGCCGCGCGAGATTGAGAATCTCGTTCGATTCCTCGTGCGTAGTTGCGGTGGAGCTATATTGCATAAAGAGTGCTTTTTTCGTTCTGTGGTGACCCGTACGGTGAATCGAAACCGATCTCTCAATCTCGCCGCGCGAGATTGAGAATCTCGTTCGATTCCCGTTCTTTATGTAGCCGTGGAGCTATATTGCATAAAGAGTGCTTTTTTCGTTCTGTGGTGACCCGTACGGTGAATCGAAACCAATCTCTCAATCTCGCCGCGCGAGATTGAGAATCTCGTTCGATTCCCGTTCTTTATGTAGCCGTGGAGCTATATTGCATAAAGAGTGCTTTTTTCGTTCTGTGATGACCCGCACGGTGAATCGAAACCGATCTCTCAATCTCGCCGCGCGAAGTCCTCAGACGTTCTCTGTCGAGCAAATAATGTTATTTATTCTCGTTTTTATTTAAATCCGGAAACAATTATTGATTTGTTATTGCAATTTTTTTTCGCAAGTGATATAATTCTAGTATATACAGTTGAATATGTGCTGAACGTATATATTCATCTTGAAACTAATAATTATTCATTTTGTTCCAAACGAAAGGAAACTTATATGACAAAACGTGAATTACTAAGAAAAATTGGAAGCGTTGAGCAGGTTGGCGGTATTCGCGACTTTACCTTCAACGACGGCAGGGCAAAGGGCGTTCGCGCGATAGAGATAAACACGGGCAAGCTCCGTTTTACGGTTTTGCCCGATCGCTGTATGGATATTGCCGGAGCGGATTATATGGGCGATTCATTCGCTTGGATCTCAAAGGCGGGGATCGTTGCTCCTCAGTACTATGAAAAGGACGGAGATAATTGGCTTCGAGGATTTTTCGGCGGGCTTCTTACCACCTGCGGTCTTCGCAATATAGGCGGTCCTCACAGAGATCAGGGACAGCACGGCAGAATTGCCAACATTGCCGCATCCAAGGTCAGCGTTTTTGCCGATTGGGTTGGCGATGAATACGTTATGAGAGTTAGCGGAGAGATGAGAGAAAGCTCGGCTATAGAGGAAAATCTCGTTCTCAAGAGAACCATCACCGCAAAGCTCTTTTCGAATGAGATCGTTGTCGAGGATACCGTTATAAACGAAGGCTTTTACGACGTTGATATGGCGCTTGCCTACCATTGCAATTTCGGTTATCCTCTCGTTGATGAGGGATCGAGGATCGTCGGTGTACCCGAGGAGCATTCGAAAATCTGGGGTCCCGAGCATACTTTGGAGGAGGCTTGCATCACCGCAAATCATACGGGTGAGTACGGATGGGCAGGAATCGAAAACGGCAAAATGGGTGTATATATAACCTACAAGAGAGATACGATGCCGGATTTTCTTATCTGGAAGATGCTCGGAGAGAGCGATTACGTTGTCGGCCTTGAGCCTCGCACGACGGCTCTTGGCGGAAAGTCGATTGAGGACAACGGAAAATACGTCAAGTTAAAGCCATTTGAGGAGTATAAGACCTACGTTAAATTTGAGGTTAAGGATCTCAAATAAGGCTTTGGGTCGATCTGCTTGACCGGAGGATGTTATGATCAGACTGAAAATTGAAGATATGACCCCCGAGCAAAAGCTTGGAATGGTATTTTGCGCGAGAAAATTCGATACGGCGTTTGACGACGATATTGAATTTACTATTGAGCTAATAAAAAATCATTCACTTGGCTGCGTTCAGCTCCCCGCGCATAAACGAGAGGTCGTGAAACGGGTTATCGAGGCGGCGGACTATCCTATTCTGGTATTTAACGACACAGAGCAGGGATTTCCCACGTCACCATTGCCCCCGATACCTCTCATGTCACTTGCGGCGTGCGATAAGGACGAATGCTATCGCGCTTTTGCCAGAGGTGTTGCCAAAGAGGCAAGGGAAGCGGGCTTTAACGGCACGTGGGGACCTGTTCTTGACGTGCTTAAGAGCGACGGACCGTTCCGTGTTTTCAGGCATTTTTCCGACGACCCTCATAAGGTTGCACGAGCCGCTGAGGTTATGGCGAGTGTGTATAGGAGCAATCGCTATCTCTCAACGGGAAAGCATTATCCGGGAGGGGACAGATCCCCTTATGACTCACATATGACCGAGAATGTTGCCGAACAGGATGAAAACGAGCTTCTGAATTTTGATCTCGTGCCTTACGTGAAACTTATGGAAAAGGGTCTTTTGCCCTGCATTATGACAAGGCACGCAGTATATGGCAATATCGATCCCGAATATCCCGCATCGCTTTCTAAAAAGGTCATAAATATTATTAGGGAAAAAGGATTTGACGGCATCTGCTTTACCGATTCACTCGCTATGATGGGCATTTTACAGCGATTTGGCGAGGAAAACGTATACGGAATGGCAATTGAAGCCGGAAATGATATTATTCTTCCCAATTACCGCACTCCCACTCGCGAGGCATACGCTATGCTTTGCAAAAACTACTATGACGGAATGATAAGTGAAGAGAGACTCGACGAGGCGGTAAGGCGAGTGCTTGCAGGTATGGACTTCGTTGACGGTGAGATAGACGGAAAAGAGGTCTTTACCAAAGAGGACGAGGAGATCATTTACAGCGTTGCAAGGGATTGCATTACCGCGGTGGTCGACGAGGGCGCAAAGATTGCACTCGACTCTCCCAACGAGGACGTTATGTTCGTGATCGTTACCGAAAACGGCTACGAAATCAACGAAAACAATGCGGAAACGGTCACCGAGAGGTGGTATTATCCCGAAAGAATCGTTGAGAGAATAAAGGAAAACTTCCCACACTCGCACGTCGAGCTTATCCCTGAGTTTTCATCGGCTATGGAGAATGAGAGGGTGCTTTTTGCAGCGAGAAATTATAAAAAGGTCGTATTCGTGACCTTCTGCAACACGGGTGCGTATCTCGGCACGGACGGACTTACAAGGCGCACCGAGTCGGTGATAAACGCTTTGGCGCATTCCAAAAAGGTCTTCGCCGTAGTGCATTTTGGAAATCCGTACGCGCTCAAGACTCTTGAGCATATTCCAAGAAAAATATTTGGATATATGATTCCCAATTCGCAAAAATATGCGATCGACGTGCTTGCTGGCAAGCTTGATGCTAAAGGACATCTGCCCTTTGATGTTGAGTTTAATTGATAAATTGGGGTTTTACGAATAGCCTTCTCCAGCGGAGAAGGGGGACCGCGCTCGCGCGGGGGATGAGGAGGTCGCCCTTTCAATGGCTTTGTGTCTGTAAAATGACTTTGTTTCGTTGCAAAAGAATCATTATGCCACAAGACCAAATCCACGATACACCCGTGGCGCGCGTCCTAATGGCGACCTCCTCATCCACCACCTTCGGTGGTCCCCCTTCCCCGCTGGGGAAGGCTTAACGCACCGATAAATCAAAATTTGAAAAAAATCTCCCCGGTGAGGGGAGATTTTTTATGGGGAGGATTGGATTTTGTTAGGTGAGGATTTTTGCGAGGAGTGGGCGGTGGACCTTCATAGCTCCAAAGGGGCAGAACTCCTGACAGCAGAAGCATTTTATGCATTTTTTGCGATCGATGACGGGCTTGCCGTCCTTCATAATTATTGCTTGCGCAGGGCAGATCTGCTTGCACTTTTCACAACCCTTACATTCGTTTGCCTTGACTGTTGGCTTTGCTTCGAGAGCGGCTCTTGCGACCTTGCCGAAGATCTTTGATTTGTTATCGAAGAGCAGGCTATGTCGGACGGCTACGTTGTTATAGTCGGGGATGACGAGCGAATCGACGTCGCCGAAAATATTGAGGTCGTCAATCGAAGTCGGAATGAGTCCGCGCTCACGCGCCGCGCCGAGCGTGGGAATAGTATCGGGATCAAGTCCGATGATCTTTGCGCAGACCATATCGAGCTTATGTGGACATTTAGATGCCAGAAGCGCACCTATCTGTCTTGGAGTGCCTTGCGTGGGACCGTTACCCTCCATTCCGACGATGGCATCGGCTATGCATAATTTGATTTTTTCTGAGAAATACTCATCTATATCTACTATCATTCGAGCAAAATCCGCAGGATCGGGAAAACGGAAGTGATATTCCGGCTTCATCGTGCCGGGGATGACACCGAACATGTTCTTTGCCGCCGCGCTCATACCCATCATTCCGTGGGTCTTGAGCTTGCAAAAGTCGATTATTGCATCTGCTTCATCGAGATATGCGGTGTAGGTGAAGGTGTGGGCGACCTTGGCATTTTCAAAATGTGTCTCTTTCTGCTCGAAATTGTGATTAAGCTCTCCGCCCGCTTCCTCGACGGCTTTGAGTCCGCAGACAGAGTAGACCTTATTCAAAAAAGCCGCGTTGTAGAGTCCTCCGGGGGAGTCTCCGACGATAACTCGCGACGCGCCTCGCTCCTTCAAAAGCTCGATAAGGGCGCAGATGAGCGCCGGGTGAGTCGTTACCGCTTCCTCGGGCTTTGCAAACGTGACGAGATTTGCTTTGATCGCTACGCACATTCCGTCTGTCACGAAATCAAGCCCTCCGATGGAGTCGAGAAGGGAAGAGAGCGCGATTTTTACTTCCTTTTTATTATATGTGCTGCACGGGACGGCAGAAACCTCGAAATAAGACATATATTTCATCCTTCGTTTTTAGATTTTGTATGATACGATAATTATAAATCCAAACAGGATCTTTGTCAATAGAAAAAAGTGTTGGATGCTGCAGAGGTGGATGATTTGTGATAAAAATTGCACGAGGCGCGTGATAAAGGAAGATAATATATGAATATTTATTTATTTTTGCAATTTTTGTGATCGTTTCTTGCATCTTTTGAGGGATAATAATGGATAAATATGGTTATAGCGAGACAAAAATATGATTTTTGTAAAATAAAATTGCAAAAAGTGGTTGACAAACAGATTTTTGAGTGATATAATAACTGTATTCTATATTCATGCGGTGTTTCTTTGCGCTTTTTTTAATGAAGGTCCGACATAAAAAATTAGCAAAAAACGCGAAGGCTTCGCTGGTATTGAAACAAAAACATCATAATTCATTAATGGAGGAAAACATTATGAACAAGAAACTCAGATCTATACTTGTGATGGTTGCTTGCTTGGTGTTGGTTGCTATTATGGCTATCGGTTGTGCTCCCAAGGAGAACAACGCTGACGAAGGCGACAAGAAGCCCAACACAAACACAAACCAGCAGGTACAGCTGAAGCAGGCTGAGTACAACACTACTACAAGTGTAATGCCCAGCAACTGGAACGAATTTACTTATGCGGACAACAATGATACTCAGATCATGAGCTACATTGGTTCCTCGTTCTTCACTTATGACTATAAGTTCGAGAACGACAAGAAGTACAATGAAGACGGTTCCATCAACAAGGACGGTATCGTTCCCGGTGCGTACACCACCAACTACGATGCTGCAACAAAGCTCGAGGACGTTACTGCTATAGTTGACGCTAAGTGGGGCTACACCGATGAGCAGAAGGCAGAGGGTGGCTACGCTTGGAAGATCACTCTCCGTGACGACCTTAAGTGGGATGACGGTACAGCTATCAAGGCTGCTGACTTCGTATGGTCTATGAAGCAGCTCCTCGATCCTACCTTCATGAACTTCAGAGCGAACACCTACTATGATACCCTTATGATCAAGAACTCTAAGGCGTATTTCTTCCAGAACGCTCCTATGTATGCTCCCATCGTTCCCCCCTACGGAGCAGATGATACTCCCGACTACTCCTTCGTAATCGACGGTGCTGAGGTTTATCTGAACACCACCACCACCGATATGACTCTTGCCAGCTATTCTCTTGAGGAGCTTATCATCAACTACGTTGGCACAGAAGAGGCTGTAGCTGCTCTTACTGCTATTCAGGATGCAGCTAACGAGTATGGTTACACCCTTATCACCGAGGAAAACATGCAGGTTGCTATGGACCTTGTAGGCTATGCATTGCTTCCTTTCGGTATGGACTGGAGCGCTATGGATGACGCTACCAAGGAAGAGCTCTTCAAGGAGACTCTCTTCTACGTTGCCGGCTACGGCGAAAAGGTTGAGTGGGATACCGTTGGTATCTACTCCATCGACAGCGAGAACGCTATCGTTATCTGCCTTGACAAGCAGTACTCCTTCCTCACTGAGGACGGTGGACTCTCTGTTTGGGCTCCTTACTACATGTCCGGACTCCCGCTCGTAAAGAAGGATCTCTATGAGTCCTGCAAGATCGAGCCTGCAGAGGGAGCAACTCTCTGGACTTCTAACTACAATTCTTCTCTCGCAACAACTGCTAGCTGGGGTCCCTACAAGCTCGTAGAGTTTGAGACAGGCTCTCACTACAAACTCGAGAAGAACCCCAACTGGTACGGTTGGAACATGGAAGAGTACAAGAACCAGTACAACGTCACTGCGATCAACTGCCGTGCAGTTGAGGAATTCTCCCCCAAGTGGCTCGGATTCCTTAGCGGTGAGTACGATGACGCTTCTCTCCAGACAGAGAACGTAGGTGAGTACCTCGACTCCAAGTACGTTTACTTCACCTCTACCTCCACAGGTACATTCGGTATGCAGCTCTTCAGCGACCTTGACACTCTCAAGGCTAGCAAAAACAACAACGGTATTCTTGCTATCCAGGAATTCAGACATGCATTCAACCTCGCTATCAACAGAAGCGACGTAGTTGAAAAGATCTGGCCCGGTAGCTCGGTTCCTTGCTTCGGACTTGTTAACGTTGCATACTACTATGATATTGAAAATGCCCCCAATCTTGATGATGGCGGTCAGTACCGTAACACCAAGCTTGCTAAGGAGGGTATCCTTCGCGCTTACGGCTTTACTCAGGCTGGTGACGGAACATGGTCCAGCGGCGCATTGTCCGGTCTCTCCACCGACGATGCTTACGAGGCACTCACAGGTTACAACCCTGAGCTTGCTAAGGAAAAGATGCAGGAAGCTATCGACATCCTTTTGGCTGATCCCGAAAAGTATGGCTATGACAGCTCCAAGAACATCACTCTCGTTTACGGTTCTTCTTCTGATACAGATAAGCAGAGATTCAGAGCTACATACCTCCAGAATCTCCTTGATGACCTCACCAAGGGCACAGCTCTTGAGGACAAGATCGACGTTGTATTTGATGCATCTGCAGGCGATCAGTGGGCTGAGGCATTCAGAACAGGTCAGACTCAGATCGGATTTGGCTACGGCTTCTCCGGTAACGCATTTAACCCCTTCGATATCATCGGCGCATTCGTTAATCCCGATGACTCCCTCAACTACCATATGTACTGGGATACCTCTAAGATCGACATGACTCTCACAATGCCTGAGGTTGATGGCGAAGATTACGAGGGTGAGGGTGAGACAATCACCATGAGCATCCAGAACTGGTACTTCTGCCTTAACGGTCTCGCAGAGACTGAGGCTCAGGCTAAGACCTACAACTGGGATGCAGGTTACGCTCCTGCAGAGGCTAGACTTACTATCCTCTCTGCTCTTGAGGAAGTAACCATTAAGGAGAGCCGTTCCGTAATGCTTATCGCAGACGGTGGCGGATCCTTCCTTGGCGCTAAGTTCTCTTACTTCTCTGAGGACGAGCACACATTCATGGGCTTCGGTGGTCTCAGATACATCGAAGTTAACTACACTGATGAGGAATGGGCACAGTTTGTTAAGGATAACAACAACGACCTTTCCAGCGAGTACAAGAAGTCCGAGTAATTTTAAAATTACTTTATAAGGATTACTTAGCTTAAAGCAAACGGCGGTGAGCCAAGTGCTCACCGCTGATTTGCGTGTTTATAGGGTGACGTGATCGCCCACAAGATTTTTTTCGATAACACTGTATTTTTTACCAAAATTTTTATTGCAAAATAAAGACACCAGAGTTAAAATCCCAATATACATATTGTTTATGTGTATTACTTCTATTTATCATTTGATGATAAAAAAATGAGATGACTGTTTTAAACAGATCGATCTGACGTCAAAATTTTTGTACTGAATGCATACTTGATGTGTGCATTCCTCTCTGAAACCGGGCTTTGATGCCCACCTATGAATTGGAAAACAACAAAAACAGAGGAGAAAAACCTATGTATATGTTTAAATATGTGACGAAGCGTCTGGGCTTGATGCTGCTCACGTTCCTCATCATTTTTACGATGTGTTTCGTGCTTATCAAGCTTCTGCCCATACCCGCTAACGTCCTCCCGGGTCAAGACCCCATTGTCGTGTATAAAATACTCGAAGGAAGAGGTTGGATCACAAACATCCAGCCGGGAGCAAACGGAACCTACACATACGACAGAGTTCCTGTTCTCATCCAGTACGGAAACTATCTTATGAGAATTTTTACCAAGGGTGACTTCGGTATCGCTACGACCCTTCCCGGATATGCCGCTAAGGATCTGTGGACCGAGGTGTTCATCCCGAAGCTCCCCCCAACAATTTTGATCAATATTTACTCAACACTTATCGGTGTACCGATCGGTCTTGCGTTGGGTATTTTAGCTGCGCTTAAAAAGAATAAATGGCAGGACCAGCTTATCAACATCATCATTATACTTTTGATCTCGTTGCCTTCTATCGTATTGGCGATCATGATCCAGTATCTATTCTGCTTTAAGATGAAGATATTCCCGCTGGTTATGTCTACGAGTGACGATTATTTCACCTGGGAGGTCTTCAGGTCAATGCTCCCTGCTGTCTTTGCGCTCTGCTTGGGCTCAATTGCAGGATATGCGCGTTACACACGTGCAGAGCTTTCCGAGGTGCTTACCAGTGAATTTATGTTGCTTGCAAGAACCAAGGGCTTGACAAAGAGACAGGCTATATATCGCCATGCGATGCGTAACTCCATGGTCGTTATTTTCCCTTCGATCTTGAGTGAGTTTATCTCGGTTCTCTCGGGATCTCTGATCATTGAAAAGATGTTCCTTATCAACGGTGTCGGAGGCCTGTATTTGTTGGCTATTCAAAACCAGGACTATGATGCCTTTATGCTGCTGTCCGGATTCTATACCCTGATCAGCTTGGCTGCGGGTATCGTAATCGACATAAGCTACGGAATCATAGATCCGAGAATCAGAATGGGGGCTAAGTGATTATGGCAAACTACAATCAATATATCGATATCCCCGCTGAGAAGTTTCAGTTTTCAAAGAAGACTGACCTGGCTCATGATAAGAAATTTGAAACTAAGCCTGTAAGCTATTTCGAGGGTGCTTTCCGTCGTTTCTGCAAGAATAAGGGTGCTGTTGTTGGCGGTATCGTCATTTTATTTCTGATACTTTTTGCTATCATTGCGCCGTTCTTTACCCCGTACACGCCTGAATACTATGATATGACCTACGCGTACGTTACGCCCAAGGTCGCATTTGCTGAGAAGCTCGGACTTGGCTTCTGGGACGGTACCAGAGAAAAGGATACCAATACTCTCGGCTATCTTAAGGATCTTGCTATTGCTCAGGAAACGGGCAGAGAGGTTATTCAGGGTGAGGTAATAGAAAACAACGGTAACTACAAATATAAGGTAGATACCTATTATTCTGTCGGTTTTGGTAAGTATAAGGAAATCACTATGAAGGAATTCGAGGATATCCAGAAATACCAGAACGAAACGGGTAAGCAGGTGCTTTATCCTGTTGTTAAGACATCTGACAGACCGAAACAGGAAAAGAATAAATATGATGCGAACATCTATTACGTTGCTGAGGACCCCAAGGCTAAGACCATTCGTCCCAAGCTTGATGAAGACGGCAATATCATTCCCAACTATTGGGTGATCCCCGAGGGCTATGCAGGTCTGAACGTAAAGTACGACTCTCTGAGACTTGAGGGTCAGGACGGTATTAAAAAGCAGGTTCCCGTTTACGGTGAGGACGGCGAGCAGCTAGTTGACGCAAACGGCAATCCCGTTTTCGAGGAAAAGACCTATTACTACGTATACGGTATTCAGAAGCCCAGTACGGTAGAGGTCAGAGTTGAATACTATGAGTACTACACCTATCTCCATACTAAGGCGGGAGACGGTATCGGCGAGCCTATGTTTATCTTCGGAACGACCGATACGGGTAAGGATATCTTTGCTTGCCTTGCATACGGTGCAAGATTCTCGTTCGTATTTGCAACTGTCGTTGCATTTGTAAACTTCGTTGTAGGT
The DNA here is from genome assembly GCA_015064685.1 of Oscillospiraceae bacterium. GTDB lineage: Bacteria > Bacillota > Clostridia > Oscillospirales > CAG-272 > SVTX01. Next base: position 40,040 of record SVRT01000013.1, on the reverse strand, counting down.
GTGATCTGGGGATCTATTTCGGGTTACTTTGGCGGAAAGCTCGACCTTGCTATGGAGAGATTCTGCGAAATTCTCGGTTCGGTTCCGTCTATGATCATTATCACGCTTTTAAAGTACCATATGGGACAGTTCATTCTTGAAAATGCGCTGTATCATCTGGTTGATATTCAAAGTGCCTTGGTTCTGTTTATTGCATTCTTCGCTACAGGCTGGATCGGCATTGCGGGAAGAACACGTATGCAGTTCTACAGATTTAAGAATCAAGAATACGTTCTTGCTGCAAGAACACTTGGAGCGAGTGACGCCAGAATCATGTTCAAGCATATTTTGCCGAACGGTCTCGGTACTATCGTGACGAGCGTGGCATTGGTAATTCCGTCTATGATCTATTCGGAGACCAGCCTTTCTTACCTCGGTATTATCAACCTTGAGGCAGGTAAATTGACCAGTGTAGGTACGCTGATCAATGCAGGACAGAAGGCATTCCAGACGGGTGAGACGTACAGAGCTTACGTAGCACTGTTCCCGTGCTTGTTCCTGGTGCTTTTGATGCTCAGCTTTAACTTGTTTGGTAACGGATTGAGAGACGCGTTCAACCCGTCGCTCAGAGGTTCGGAGGATTGAGTATGAGTAATGAAATTAAATTATCAGTTAATAATTTGAAGGTCAGCTTCCGTACGGATGCCGGAAAGGTACAGGCGGTACGTAACATTTCCTTCGATCTTTACAAGGGTGAGACCCTTGCTATCGTTGGAGAGTCCGGTTCGGGTAAGTCGGTTACCTCGAAGGCAATTATGGGTATCTCTGCCGTAAACTCTATACATGAGGGCGGCGAGATCCTCTATGACGGACAGGACCTTCTGCGTATTCCCGAGGAAGAGATGCACAAGCTCCGCGGAGATAAGATCGCTATGATCTTCCAGGATCCTCTGTCATCGCTTAACCCCATCATGCGTATCGGTAAGCAGATCACTGAGGCTATGCTCCTCAAGAACAAGGCTAACCGTAAAGAAGGACGCAGAGCATTTAATGAAACTCTTGGCAGACTCTCTGATATGATGGAGAGCGCTATTGCCGCAGATCCGTCTTGCGGCTTGGACAAATCTCAGGTTGCAAAGTATATAAAGACCTTTGATGAGTTCAATATCCGCGCAAATCAGCTCGAAAACAGCTATAACGAGGCGCGTGTTGCAGCAGAGGAGATCGTCAACGAGATCAACGATTACGTTTTCCTCTACGAAAAGAAGCAAAAGGTTGACGGACGCGCAACTATTAATCTTGTTATGGGCAAGATGAAGCAAGTGCAGAACAAATACTTTATCTCGGGATATGAGAACGAGATTAAGAGAATGGCTGTTGCTTTGTCTGCTCAGAAGAAGTCTCAGGACAATCTTCCCGAGACCCTTGAGGACGTAAGAAGAGTTTTGAATGAGTTGATCTCCCGAACAAGATACGATTTCTTCAGAATCGGTTACCATGAGTACAGACGTCCCGACGTTGATCTGAGCCACATGTCCGCAGAAGAGGCAAACGAGGTCGCATACAGATTCCTTACGGATGACTTTATGACATCCTTTATCAATTACGAAAAGTATGCGGTAAAGCATTCAAGAGAGATCTCCTTGAAAAACAAGGAGTTGGCAGTCAGGGATCTTCAGAAAGCAATTGATTACTTCAAAGCGGGTAATTTCACTCAGAATGAAGCACTTGCACTTTGTAAGAAGCTCGATAAGAGTGTTCGTGCCGCAATCGACACTCTTGAAGTTATCAAGGACAACATCGCTTATACCTTTGGCGGTGCTTTGACCAGAGAGGTTGAGAAGTATTTCTTCTACCTCCAGAACAATCCTAAGGAGGAAGCTCGCTTCGCGCGTCAGACCGCTAAGAGAGAAGCATTGCTCAAAAAGGGTGTTACCGGTAAGAGAGTTTCATGGCAGATCATTCCTAAGTCTGTTGTTGATCCTGAGGATCAGATCAATATCATTGTTTCGGTTATTACCCGTGTAATGAATAAGTATGCGTCTGACCTCGAAAATGCATATAACTTTGACATTGACAAGCGTTGCCTTGAGATCATTGATTACCTCAAGGAGAAGGCTTCTCAGGTCGTAAGCAAGCTCACTCCCGGCATTGCTAAGGAAAGAGCAATCAAGCTTATGGAAGAGGTTGGTATCCCCGAGGCGAGAATGCGTTTCAAGCAGTATCCCTTCGAGTTCTCCGGCGGTATGCGCCAGAGAATCGTTATTGCGATCGCGCTTTCTGCTAACCCCGACATTCTGATATGTGACGAGCCTACTACTGCTCTTGACGTTACAATTCAGGCTCAGATCCTTGAATTGATCAACAGACTTAAGAAGGAGCGTAACCTCTCGATCATCTTTATCACTCATGACCTTGGAGTTGTCGCTAACATGGCTGACAGAATCGCGGTTATGTATGCGGGTAATATCGTAGAGTACGGTACCGCAAACGAGGTATTCTATGAGCCTAAGCACCCCTATACCTGGGCTCTGCTTTCCTCTATGCCTGACCTTGATACAAATGAAAAGCTTGATGCTATTCCCGGTACTCCTCCCAACATGATCTATCCTCCCGTTGGAGATGCGTTTGCTGAAAGAAACAAGTATGCTATGGAGATAGACTACGAGATGCAGCCGCCTATGTTTGAGGTTTCGCCTACGCACTACGCTGCAACATGGCTGCTTCATCCCAATGCACCCAAGGTGGAGATACCCAAGATAATTACCGAGCGAATCAAACGAATGAAAGAAAGAGGAGGCAATTATGGAGAATAATAACGAAGTTTTGTTAAAGGTTGACCATCTTTGCCAGTATTTCCGTTTGGGACGCAAGGACCTTAAGGCAGTTGACGATGTATGCTTTGAGATCAAGAAGGGCGAGGCGTTCGGTCTTGTCGGCGAGTCGGGTTGCGGTAAAACTACAACCGGCCGTTCAATAATCAAGCTGTATAATATCACCTCCGGTAGCGTATACTTCAAGGGTGAGAGGATCAGCGCGGGTTTTCGTTCCTACAAGGACGCGATCAAGAATGCGCGCAAGGAAGCAACCGAAAAGATCAATAGCCTGAAGAATGAGAAAAATGTGAGCGCAGAGAGACGCGCTGAGATCGCTGAAGAGATCAAAACGATAAGATACAACCTCGCTAAGACTATCAACGAAAACGAGGAGCTCCTCTACGCCGCAAAGAATGACATTAAGGGTGTTGACAAGCGTTACGCGCACAGTCAGCTCGAATTTCTTAAATCCGAATATGAGCCCAAGCTCGAAGAGGCAAAGCATGACCGTAAGAAATACAATGCCCTGGAGAAGGAATTCAAGGACAAGTGCCGTATTGCAAAGAAGCGCAGGCTTGTTACTCAGATCCAGATGATCTTCCAGGATCCTATTTCCTCGCTTGACCCCCGTATGACTGTACGAGAGATTATTGCCGAGGGCTTGATCATTAACGGTATAACAGATAAGAACGTTATCAATCAAAAGGTATACGATATTCTCGAGACGGTTGGTCTGCTCCGTGAGCATGCGGACCGTTACCCCCACGAGTTCTCCGGCGGTCAGCGTCAGCGTATCGGTATCGCGAGAGCGATCGTTATGCAGCCTGAGATGATCATTGCCGACGAGCCCGTTTCGGCTCTTGACGTTTCTATTCAGGCGCAGGTTATCAACCTTATTAACGACCTCAAAGAGAGCATGGGTCTTACCATTCTCTTTATTGCACACGACCTTTCCGTTGTTAAGTATTTCTCGGATAGAATCGGTGTAATGTATTTCGGTAAGATGGTAGAGCTTGCGGATTCGGACGAGCTGTTCAAGAATCCTATGCATCCCTACACCAGATCCTTGCTTTCCGCAATTCCGCTTCCTGACCCTGTTTACGAAAAGCAGCGTGAGAGAATTACTTATAATCCTCTCGCTGAGCATGATTATTCAGTTAATCAGCCTTCGTTCCGCGAGGTAACTCCCGGACACTTCGTATACTGCAACGACGAGGAAGAGATCAAGTACAGAGAGTCGGCACAGTAATAAAAAACGGATGGTTTTAATGCAATGAAAAAAGAAAACAAATCGTTATGGATCAAATGGCTTATTTGTTTCGGTGTTGCTTCTCTTATCACCTTAGGCGTGTTTTTTATAAAAAACTTTTTCACTGATAACGTTGGCAGAAACATTCAGGTTTTGGCAGACGGATTTTCGGTTTCCGGACTTCTGATGACAATGTTTGCAGGTCTGCTCTTTGTCAGCGGAGAGGGAGCTTTTATAGGAATCGGATTTATTATGCGCAGCGTTGCGCTGACGTTTATCCCGATGGGAAGAAAAAAGCACGAATTATACAGGGATTACCGTGAGAGAAAGGTCAAAGAGCTGAAAAAGCAAAGTGACGTTTGTGTTCTTGTAACGGGATTGGTATTTCTTTTTGTCGGAATCGTCTTTAACGTTATTTGGCTCGTTTGTTTTTACAACGTAGTTTAAAAAATGAATAATAAAACGGATATCCGGGTCGCACAGACTTGGGTATCCGTTTTGTTTTAGATCCGGTATCAAAAGAACCGTATGCAATTTTATTGACAAAATAGTTTTGTAATGATATAATTAAAAAAAACGGTATGGAGGGAACGGATATGGTAGTTCTTGAAAATAATGAAATAAGAGTTGAGATCGCAGAGAAGGGTGCCGAGATCAGAAGCGTGAAGCGCAACGGGATCGAGTATATGTGGGACGCGAGAGCAGAGGTTTGGGCAAGCAGCGCGCCGATGTGTTTCCCGATCTGCGGCGGACTTAAGGATGATAAATTCGTCTTTGAAGGCAAGGAATATACTCTCAACAAGCACGGATATGCAAAATTTACGACGTTTGAGGTTGAGGAAAGCTCGGATAATAAGGCGGTCTTCCTTCACAAGTCGAATGAAACAACAAAGGCACAGTTCCCATTTGACTACGAGCTTCGCGTTATTTACACGCTTGACGGAAATTCCTTGAAGATAGAGTACAACGTAAAGAACCTTTCGGGAAAAACGATGTATTTCAACATCGGCTCGCACGAGGCATACTACACTCCCGAGGGAATTGAGCAGTATGACGTGATATTTGATGAGGACGATACCCTGACAAATTACATTCTTTACGGAAATCTGCTCTCAAATCAGACGCAGGTGCTTCTTGGCGAGGGCAAGGTATTTCCGCTTTACGATAAGTACTTTATAGTTGACGCACTCGTGTTCAAGGGAATGAAGTCACGCGCGGCAACGCTCAAGAACAGAAGAAACGGAAGAAGCGTGAGAATAGATTTCCCCGATTGTCCTTACCTTTTGCTCTGGCACAAGCATGATGCTCCCTTTATGTGTGTTGAGCCGTGGAACGGAATTCCCGACACGGTTGGATCAAGCTATGATATAACAAAGAAAGAGGGAATTACCGCGCTGGATGCCAACGGTACGTACGTAAATACGCACACGATACATTTTGCGTAAAGAAAGTTTGAGATTTTTATCTTTTCGTGTTATTATTGTCAAATGAATTAATATGCTTTTGAAAAAAGAGGTCATTATGAAAAGATCAATTGCTTTATTGCTTGCGCTTGCTTCGTTGCTCACGCTTTTTGCGCTCGTCGGATGCGAAGAAAAGGACGATAAAAAAAGAGGCTCGGACGGAATGTATATCCGTCAAACATGCACAGACCGTACTATACTTGAATACCGAGCGATTTACGAGGAGACGGGATGCAAGCCTATCGACTTTGATAAGCTGCCCGAAAAGGTGGATGATGCGTATCCTGACGTGAAGATCAACGTCTATTATGCGGTGGGATTCGATAATTACCGCGTTATTACAGATGAAGAATATGCGAGTATTCAAAAATACCAGAACGAGACGGGCAGACAGGTCATATACCCTACCGTCAGTTATTTTGACAGAGAGTATTTCCCGGAAAAATACAAGTATGATGCCAATATCTACTATCTTACCGAGACCAAAAAGGTCGTTCGTCCCAGCTTTGACGAGAACGGAAAGTTCATCCCGAATTATTGGACGTACGAGGCAGGAAATCAGCCGACTGTGGCGGCAGAGTACAATTCTCTCAGAATTGAAGGTGCCGACGGCTTTGTGGGAGAAGACGGCAAAACATATTACTATGCTTACGGTCGCATACTCCCCGAAGGAGTAGTAGAGGTTCGCTTATTTATGTACGAGTATTATCTGTATATAAAGAAGACTCATCCCGAGAGCAGCGATACAATTAAAAGGATTTTCGAACGGTATTCTGTTGAATTCAACTGAATATCTGCGAAAAACAGGCGAGGAAGCTTTTGTGCTCCTCGCCTGTTTTCTTTTATTCGTTTACTTTTGGAAGCTTTGCGAATGCTTTTTCTATCTCCTCGTCGGTGGGACGGTAGTCCTTCATCACTCCGTTATGGAACTTTTCGTAGGACATCATATCGAAGTAGCCTGTTCCCGTGAGACCGAAGACGATGGTCTTTTCCTCGCCTGTTCTTGCGCACTCCTTTGCGATGTCGAGCGCGACCTTGATCGCGTGGCTTGATTCGGGCGCGGGGAGGATTCCTTCGACTCTTGCGAATTCCTCAGCCGCTGCGAAGACCTCGGTCTGCTTGACCGTCGTAGCCTCCATAAGTCCGTCGGCATAGAGCTGGGAGAGGGTGGAGTTCATTCCGTGGTAGCGGAGACCGCCGGCGTGGGTCGCGGCAGGCATAAAGGATGAGCCGAGCGTATACATCTTGGACAGAGGACATACCATTCCCGTGTCGCAATAGTCATACGCGTATTTTCCGCGCGTGAAGGAGGGGCAGGATTCGGGCTCGACCGCGATTATGCGGTAGTCACGCTCGCCGCGGATCTTTTCGCCCATAAAGGGTGCTATGAGACCGCCGAGGTTTGAGCCGCCTCCTGCGCAGCCGATGATGACGTCGGGGATAATGTCGTATTTATCGAGCGCGATCTTGGTCTCAAGTCCTATGATCGACTGGTGGAGCATTACCTGATTTAACACGCTTCCGAGCACGTAGCGGTAGCCCTCCATACTCGTCGCCTTTTCGACCGCCTCGCTTATCGCGCAACCGAGGCTTCCGACGGTATCGGGATGCTCGGCGAGTATCTTGCGTCCGACCTCGGTCTCCATAGACGGAGAGGGGGTGACAGACGCACCGTAGGTCCTCATTACCTCGCGGCGGTGGGGCTTTTGCTCATAGGAGCATTTTACCATATAGACCTTACAGTCGAGTCCGAGGTAAGAGCAAGCCATTGAGAGCGCGGTACCCCACTGTCCTGCTCCCGTTTCGGTGGTGACTCCCTTGAGTCCCTGATTTTTCGCGTAATATGCCTGCGCTATCGCGGAATTTAATTTGTGACTTCCGCTTGTGTTGTTTCCCTCGAATTTATAGTAGATCTTCGCGGGTGTGCCGAGCTTTTCCTCGAGACAGTATGCGCGGACGAGGGGCGCGGGGCGGTACATTTTATAGAAGCTTCTGATCTCCTCGGGGATGGGGAAGTATGCGGTGGTATCGTCGAGCTCCTGCGCGATAAGCTCGTCACAGAAGACGCCCGAGAGGTCCTTCGCGGTCATTTTCTCGTGTGTCACGGGGTCGAGGAGGGGGGCGGGCTTATTGATCATATCCGCGCGGAGGTTATACCACGAATGCGGCATTTCATTCTCTTCGATATAAATTTTGTAGGGGATCTGCTTGTTTGACATAACTTTGTCCTCGCTTTCATGAAAAATGTGGTGTTTTGCGGGGCGAAAAACAAAAATCCCGTCCCACAGCTTACTGCCGGGACAGGAAATACTCCTGCGGTGCCACCCTGCTTGATGTAAAAACATCCACTTTATATACTCTGACTCGTTATCAGTCCGAAATATATCGGCGTTTGATCACGGAGCGCCCTCTCCGTCGTTCATACTTGGGTCAGATGACCTTTTCCGTTCGCCCTCGGAAGTCCATTCGCCGTAACGTGCTTTGCCGCGATCTCAGCATCCGCGGCTCTCTGTGCAAGCCCTTGAGACGGTTACTTACTCTTCCTCATCGGTTTTCTTTATGATAATACATTATAGCACCGCGGATATATAATGTCAATAGGTTTTGTGAAAAAACTTTAATTTGTTAAAGCGGGACGAGAGGGAAAAAAGAGTACGGGATAACCCCGTACTCTTTACACAACTCCTTTTTGGAGCATAATATTTGCGTATATTGCGCTCTCTCCGGTAGCAACAACGCAGTAGCAGGTCTTTGCCTCGTCATAAAAGTCAAATCTGTCTATGTTGCCGATGGCGTCCCTGCCGCGCCCGTCGTGCTTTGCGATGACCTCTGCGTATGTGTCCCAGATAGGTGTTGCGACCTTGCCGACGTCGCAGTCCATAAGCTGCATAAGGGTTACGGGCTTTTCAACGTACGTGTCAAGGGGAAACACGCTAAGTATCGCGTCGAGGACCTCGGGAACACCGTGTCCGTCCATTCGGATCACAATGGCGTTTTTGCCGATCGTCTCGGCGGGGAAGTTTCCGTCGGAGATGCAGATGCGGTCGCCGTGTCCCATTTCACAGAGAACCTTTAGCAGCGCGGGAGGAATGATTTTCGGAATTCCTTTAAGCATAATATTTACCTCTCTAAAAATATTCATCTCGTCCGATTCTCTCGTCGGACCGATATTTATTTCTGTAAAATCAATTATAGCATATTTGACCTGATTTGTAAATACCTGAAGAAGAATAAATAAATTGGGGTTTATCGGTGAGATAATAATTGCAAGCCCTTTTAAATTACTTCACGACTATAAGCCAAACGATGCCAAACAACCGTAGGGACCGACGTCCTCGGCGGTCCGTTTCGATACGATTGTATCTTTTCAGACATAAGGGTTTTATAGGCGTTTGCTTTGCGGACCGCCGAGGACGTCGGTCCCTACGACGCAAAGCGTGCCGTGAAAGAAATTTTTAGCCGTGAAATTCAATTCAAACAATTCGATAAATCAAAATTTGAAAGAATGAAAAATTGCAGTTTAGCGAACGATCTACAATGTAGGGCGGGGGCTTGCTCCCGCCGTGAAAACCTTTTAAATTTAACGAAACGGCGGGAGCAAGCCCCCGCCCTACGACGCAAAGCGTACCGTGGAGAAAATTTTAAGCCGTGAAGATAAACCAAACCGTTCGCCAAATCAAAATTTGAAAAAAGGATATTTAAGGGTTTTTGGAGATAGGGGGAGGGTCAAGGGAGGGGGAAAGGACTCTTTTTCCCTTGAAAAAAGGTCCTTTCCCCCTCCCTTGGTTCCCTACAAAAACCTATTTCTCGAAGCGGTCGCGGCTTGCGAGGCGTTCTACGGTATTACAGAAGCCTGTAGCGGAATATACGGTATAATTGCCCATATCCTCGCCTGTATCGATTGGGTTTGCGATGTTTTCATAGAGAGAGAAGCAGGCGGTGGGCGCGGGGTTGACAAGTAGGGCGCGATTGCCCTCTTTTTCGGGGAAGTTGATATCGTGCTGACGGCGATAGCCTGCGACGAGGTTCGTCGGGTTGGATTTATCTCCCCATTTGCCTATATCGACGACTGCCGCGAAGGGTGATGCACCCATTTGCGACAAAAGTCCGCCGCCGCGCAGGTGGAAGCCATGCTCGGTATAGTATTTATCGGTTGAGAAGTACATAGGCGCGTTCACTCTGCCCGAACAGACGACGTTACAGAGGAAGGTTTCGCCTGACTGTGCTGTCACCTCGATGCTGAATTTCATACGGGGGAAGAGAGCGGAGAGGTATTTCGCTCCGCTGTATCTGACGATTGCGTATTTGCCTTTTTCGAGAGATCTGAGCTTTTTGATGAGCTTTCGTCTCGACTTTATCTGAACACCTATTCTGATTGAAAAAAAGATGACGAACGGGATGAGTGCGATGAGCAGAAGTCCTTGCCAGAGCGAGGTTAGGATAACGTACAGAGAGTAGATTATCTCGATCAGATATTTCGCTGAAAACAGGTAGCAGAGCGTGAAGATCGCGATAAAGCCTATCGGCTTTAAGACGAGATATGCGGGCTTGAAGTTGTCTATATCCTGCGAGCCCTTGAATATCGGCTTTTCAACGAAAAGCGGATGGTGTATCTCGTCATACCATTTCGCACCGAGGTTATTTATCTGAACAAGGCGCATGACAGAGACTGTAACGATGGACAGCAGCCTTGCCCACACGGTATTGACGTTGCCGAGCATTGATAAGAGGTTATGTATCGGCTCGGTAAGCATTGAGGTTGCAAAGAGCAGGCTGATAGCAAAGCCTATAAGGTATTCGGGCTTTGATAGGAGTATTTTTTCGGTTTTGTCCTTGAGATAGTCTCTTTTATTATATAGGTCGAGGTTGTCAAAGTAATAATAGATCATTATTACTGCAAAGAGCGAGATCGCAAGCGCAAAGCAATTGAAGAAAACTCGCTGATGCGTTTTTTCAAATATTATCGCCGATTCTCTTGTGAATCGCCAGGTCGCATTGAAGAAGAGTCTTGAGAAAATCAGAGATGCGAGCGACGCGTAAAGAGAGGTATAGATATTTCTGATTATACTTGAATGTTTTTTAATAAACTGCATTGTTTGCCTCCTTTTCTCTCATTTCTTCACTTTTATTATAGCACAGACGGAAAAAACTGTCAATACAGGGTATACAGTCCGTCTTTTATTTTTGTTGATTACTTGACTTGGAACGAAATATATAGTAAAATATATACGTATAAATATGAAAGGAGTTTTCTTTATGGAAAACATGGACAAGAAGTATTCCGCTTTGTTCACTCCCTGGAAGATAGGCAACGTGGAGATCAAGAACCGTATAGTTATGTGTCCTATGGGAGGCACGTCGCTTTTCGGTTGGTTTGAGCTTACGGGTTGTCACTTTGATAAGGAGGCGGCAAAGCTGTTTCTCGAGCGCGCCAACAACAACGTAGGTCTTATCATTCCCGGAATCGCACCTCTGCGCGACACCTTCTGGGGCAAGTGGCTCTGGCAGAACCCGAAGATGTTCGAGGAGCTTAAGGTCTTTATGGACGAGATACATAAGACGGGCGCGAAGCTCTTTATCCAGCTCACCGCGGGTATGGGGCGCTCCTGGGCGATCACCGAGCTTGTGGCTCCTCTTCACAAAAACAAGTTCACACGCGCTATCGTCAAGCCGATAATCGACACGAGCCACGAGCTTGCGTCTCCCTCTCCTCAGCCCTCTCGCTGGGCGCACGACATTGAGTGTCCCGAGATGACGGTCGAGCAGATACACGAGATCATCGAGGCATTTGCCAAGACCGCAAAGCTCTGCCGCGACGCGGGTGTTGACGGCGTTGAGGTTCATGCAGTTCACGAGGGCTATCTTCTTGACCAGTTTGCCATCGAGTTCTTTAATAAGAGAGAGGACGAGTGGGGCGGAAGCTTTGAGAACCGCTACCGCTTTGCCGCTGAGGTAGTAAAGGCGATCAAGGAGGCGTGCGGCGAGGATTATCCCGTATCCCTTCGTTACTCGGTCGAGTCCAAGATGAAGGGCTTCTGCTACGGCGCGATGCCCGGCGAGGACTACGTTGAGGTCGGCCGTAATATGGAGGAGTCCGAGAGAGCGGCGAAGTACCTTCAGGATGCGGGCTACGATATGCTCAACGCGGACAACGGAACCTACGACTCATGGTACTGGGCGCATCCCCCGATGTATATGCCCGAGAACTGCAACCTTGAGGACGTTGCTCACATAAAGAAATTCGTTGATATTCCCGTTGTTTGCGCGGGAAGAATGGACGCTGAGGTGGGCGCAAAAGCGGTTGCCGAGGGCAAGATAGACGCAGTCGGTGTTGCGCGCCAGTTCCTTGTTGACCCCGAGTGGATAACCAAGCTTATCGAGGACAGACTTGAGGACATCAAGCCCTGCATCTGCTGTCACGCAGGATGCTTCAACTTCTCCTCGAGCAAGGGTCACGCCAACACGCAGGATCTTACCGACACTATGGGACTTGCACGTTGCGCTCTCAATCCCGAGACTATGCAGTCGAAAAAATATCACCTTGAGCCTGCCAAGAAGTCGAAGAAGGTTGCCATAGTCGGCGGCGGTATCGGCGGTATGGAGGCGGCTATCGTTTGCGCAAAGCGCGGACACAAGGTCACACTTTACGAAAAGACAGACAAGCTTGGCGGCGTGTTTATCGCTGCTGCCGCTCCCTCCTTCAAGGAGAAGGACAGAGCGCTTATCGCGTGGTATATCCGCGAGCTTGCGAAATATCCCGTTGAGGTCAGAATGAACACCGAGGTAAAGGATATAAAGTCTCTCGGTGCCGATGAGGTCATTATCGCGACGGGTGCTGTGGCGAAGAAGATCCCGATCAAGGGAGCTGAAAAGGCAATCGAGGCTATCGACTTCCTTCTCGGTAATGCCGAGGTCGGCGAGAACGTCACCGTAATCGGCGGAGGTCTTACGGGCTGTGAGATCGCTTACGAGCTTTATCTCCAGGGCAAGAAGCCTACCATTGTTGAGATGCAGGACGACCTTGTCACGACTCCCGGTATCTGCCTTGCAAATACAAGCTATTTGCGCGATTTCTTCAAGACCAACTCTGTTCCCGTGCTTCTTGAGACGGGAGTGCGTGAGATCGGTGACGGCGTAGTCGTCGTTGCCGACAAGGAAGGTAAGACGAGTGAGGTCAAGGCTGACAGCGTTATTATGTCGGTCGGATACAATCCCGCTCCTCTTGCAAAGAAATCGGGTCACGTTCACGTGATCGGTGACGCGGCGAAGGTTGGAAATCTCCGCACTGTCATCTGGGGCGCGTGGGATATAGCGATGAAGCTGTAAGCTTCATCGCAGTGATATTCGCGCAAAGCGCGAGTGATATTACGCGTGACGCAGTGATATTTGCCCTTCGGGCAAGTGATATTCGCGCGTGGCGCGAGTTGAAATATTGAATGAATGGAGAAAATGTTATGGTTTTAAATCAGGAACAGCAGGCTATACTTGACGGCGCGGCAGGCGAGGTCATGGCGAAGGTCATGAAGACTCTCGTTATGTACGGTGACGCCTTCGGAGCTGAAAAAATGGTGCCTGTAACGTCGAAGTACAATCACCTCGTTACATCCTTCGGTCTTAAGATGATGACTCCCGTTTTCGATCTTATGCAGCAGCTTATCGACGCGGGCGCAGTCTCTCAGCAGAAGTTTTCGGTAGATCCCCGTCCGCTCGACAAGAACGTTCCCGCGAACTTTTTGCAGAATCTCGTATTTAACAAGTTTATGTACTCGACGCAGGAAATGTACGAGGGTCAGCTCAAGGAGCTTGGTCTTATGAACGACGATGCGTTCACCTGCGCGTGCTACTTTGATCAGGTCGGCAACAAGCCTGAGCGCGGAGAGGTGCTTTCCTGGGCTGAGTCGAGCGCGGTCGTTTACGCGAACTCGGTTCTCGGCGCAAGATGCAACCGAAATTCCGGAATTATGGATATTATGGGTTCGATCGTGGGCTACGTTCCTTATTTCGGTCTGCTTACCGACGAGGGAAGAAAAGCTACCTGGATCGTCAAGATTGAGACGGAGAAGAAGCCCGAGGCTCAGCTTCTCGGATCTGCTATCGGTATGAAGGTTATGGAGGCTGTGCCTTACGTTTACGGCCTTGACAAGTGGATCGGCAACGAGCTTAACGACGCGGCTTGCACTTATCTCAAGGACTTCGGTGCGGCTACCGCTTCAAACGGGGCGGTCGGTCTTTATCACATTGACGGACTTACTCCCGAGGCGGTCGATATGGGCGAGAGCCTTATTGCCGAGGGTGCGCAGGTTTACGTTATTGACGACGCCGAGCTTGAGAGAGTCAAGGCGAATTATCCCGTTATGTGGAAGAAGGAGGACGCGAAGCCCAAGCTTTGCTTTATGGGTTGTCCTCATATGTCTCTCCAGCAGCTCAAGGACTGGACAGACAAGCTTGATGCGGCACTCAACGAGTCGGGACACAAGAAGGTGCTTATCCCCACCGTGTTCACATCCTCGCCTGCGGTACTCAAGGAATTCAACAACACAGGCTACGCCGTAAGACTTAAGGCGATGGGCGTTATCACGTCTTACATCTGTCCTCTTATGTATATGAACAATCCGCTTTGCAAGTCGATGCCCGTTATTACGTCCTCGAACAAGCTCCGCACCTACACCACCGCGAGATATTACACCGATGACGAGATACTTGAGGCACTTACGAAGGGAGGAAAGAAGAAATGAAAGAATTCAAGGGAAGAGTAGTTACACCCGGTTGCGTTACGGCTGAGGCTGTGGTAACGCGCGGTGGATTCAATACGCTTGCGTCTCTCCAGGGCGCGCTTCAGTTCGGTGACGAGACTGCGACCTGCAAGGACCAGAACAATCCCGATCTTTTCGGCAAGCCCACCGCGGGCAAGGCGCTTTGCCTTCCTATGACGATAGGCTCGACTACGGGAGGCCTCGTGCTTTATTGCGCTTGCGCTATGAAGCGTCAGCCTGCTTGCATGCTCTTTTCCGAGCATATCGACTCGCTCGCCGCTGCGGGAGCGATTCTTGCCGACGTTTGGTGCGACGAGGTCACGATGCCCGTCGTTGACTGCCTCGGAGAGGAATTTCTCAATTACGTCAAGGACGGTATGAAGATCACCGTCAAGGAAGACGGAGTCGTTGAGGTTGAAGAATAAAAAAAGCCGCGAGGCATAAAGAGAACAGCCTTCTCCGTCGGAGGGGGCTGTTTTGCTTTTTCGATCGGATAATTTGCAAAAAAGCGAAAAAAGTCTGTAACCTTTTTTGAAAAAATGCGACTTATTGTGTGAAGGGTGCAAAGAAAAATTGGTGCCCGAGGTTTGTAAGACTTAAAGGAGGGCGAATGAATGAAGAAAAACAGATTTTTGACATGTGTTGCTTTTGTTTTATTGCTTGTGATATGTCTCAATGTCATTGGTTGCGACGAGGTATCGCGCAAGGAGGACGGCAGGGAGGAAAAGAAGACCGACAGAGGACCTATTGATCTTATGGAGGATATCACTTCAAGCAAGACCGAGCCCGGCGAGGATGATTCGTCGAAAAGAGAGGAGCATGACACCGAAGCACACGAGGCTGATTCGTCGAGAGCCGACGAGGCCGGGACCGAGCTTCCCGAGGTGGAGCTTGATGAGATAGTCAAGGTGACTGATTTTGCCTTTGATCTTTTTTCTGCGTCTGAGGAAACGGGTAAAAACACTCTTATTTCTCCGTTGTCTGTGCTTTGTGCGCTTTCTATGACGCTCAACGGAGCGGTCGGGGAGACGCGCGAGCAGATGGAGTCTGTGCTTGGAATGAGTGCCGATGAGCTGAACATATTTATCCGCAGTTACGTCAAGGGACTTCCGCAGGGAGAAAAGTACAAGCTGGCTCTTGCAAACTCGATCTGGTTCAGGGATGACGAGACCTTTTCGGTAAACGGAGATTTCCTGCAGACCAATGCCGACTACTACGGAGCGGATATTTACAAGGCTCCCTTTGATGAGTCTACGCTCAACAATATAAACGACTGGGTCAAAAACGAGACCGACGGAATGATAGAAAAGGTGCTTGAAGAGATACCGCCAGAGGCTATTATGTATCTTATCAATGCGCTCGCGTTTGACGCGGAGTGGATGAACGTGTACTACGAGAGTGCCGTGCGTGACGGTAAGTTTACGTGTGAGGATGGCACAGTACGGGACACTCAGATGATGCACGGTGAGGACGGATTTTACCTCGAGGACGATATGGCGACCGGGTTTGTCAAGCTATACAGCGGTAGCAAATACGCCTTTGTTGCGCTTCTTCCAAATGAGGGCGTGAGTGTGTCCGAGTACGTTGCAACTCTTAACGGAGAAGATTTTCAATCGATGCTTGACGGCGCGAGATCGGATCTTTTCCTCTACACCTCGATGCCGAAATTCACGGTGGAATACGACGTTGAGATGTCCGAGATACTCAAGGGTATGGGAATGGTCAATGCATTTGATAGCGGACGTGCGGATTTTTCGGCTCTCGGAACTTCGGAAATGGGGAATATCTTTATAAACCGCGTTATTCACAAGACCTTTATTGAGGTTGGAGAGCAGGGAACACGCGCAGGTGCGGTGACCGTGGTTGAAATGTTTCCCGAGAGCTGTGCGCCCTTCGAAGAGGTAAAGTACGTATATCTCGATCGTCCGTTCGTGTATATGCTCGTCGATTGGGAGAATAAGATACCGTTCTTTATCGGTACTCTGATGGACGTTGATCAGTAAATCGGTGTGTTTAGCCTTCCCCAGCGGGGAAGGGGGACATACGCCACAAGGCGAGTAGTGGGCTATCCTCCTACGCTGTGCGTTTTGGGTGGATGAGGAGGTCGCCCTTTCAATGGCTTTGTGTCTGTAAAATGACTTTGTTTCGTTGCAAAAGAATCCTTATGCCACAAGACAAAATCCACGATACACCCGTGGTGCGCGTCCTAATGGCGACCTCCTCATCCACCACCTTCGGTGGTCCCCCTTCTCCGCTGGAGAAGGCTATTCGCGAGAGTTCGACAAATCAAAATTTGATGAGGTAAAAATGCATCCCGACTCGGGTGAGTCGGGATGGATTTTATTAAAAAGGAGAGCCGATGCTCTCCTTTTTGTGTTTATTCTTTATCGGGGAAGAGGGGAGCGCCGTTTTCGGTGACGTCGCTGCCGAAGATATTCTTTATATGCTCGGCTTTGATGATCTCACGGCGGTTTAGAGTCGGATCTGAGTAGGTATTACCCGAGATCTCGACGTTTACTGCGCCCTCGATATAGATATCCTCGGCGAGCTTATTGCCGAAGTCGTTATTTATTATTTTGACTCCCTTTGCCGAATTTACGTAGACTGCGTGGTCTGTCGTGCGGTTTCTTATCACGTTGCCCTCGATGTGGATATTCTTATAGAGCAGGTAGTCCTCGTCTACGCTTGATCCGAGTCCGTGTATAGAGATCGGCGCCAAGTATTTCACGTTATTGAAGAAGCCCGTATGATCGAAGAGGTTATTCTTGACGAGCATATTTTCGGTGACTCCAGATTCGCCCCAGAATATCTCGTAGAGGATCGCTACGCAGGACATTCCGACGTTCTCGAAGGTACAGTTTTCGATCCTGCCCTCGCTTGCCTTGACAAGCAGTCCGCGTGAGCGGATATTGCGGACGACGGTATTATCAAAGGTGAAGCCGTTCGATGCGAGCGACATATTATCGACCATTACCTTCTCGCCGGGACCGTCCTCAGGTGTGTTCTTCGATAGGTCGTAGCCCTCAAGAGCCTTGAAGTTGATGGCATCGGTTGCTACCTTTACAGAGTAGAGCTTATACTCTGTGCCGTATTCCTGCGCAATACCGATTCCCTCATCTTGCGTTTCCGTGAGCGCGGGTGTGTCGCAGACGAGCTGACCGCCCGAGTTATAGACGTAGACTCTGTGTCCCTTTTTGAAGGGTGAGCAATATCCGTCGCAGATATGCTCCTTGCACTTCTCACGTCCTCTGCAGTTATAGAAAAACATAGGCTGCATACCCTTATAGAGTACTGTTGAGGTGCCGTCGCCGTTGTCGTTTATCGCCGCGAGGCGAGCGTGGGTGTGGTTCTGGTTAGTTCCGTCATCGCACATATTTTCAAAGAGACAGCAGATTGCGACCGAGCCCTGACCGCATCTCATCGTATGAGTCGCGTCGATAGAGCCGATATGACAGGGAGATCCGCGGAAGCGACCCTCCTCATCGATACTCATTTCAAAGCTGATGCCGTACTTCTTTTCGTACTCTTTATATTTATTGTAGGTCGCCTCGTCGATTATCTCGCCGTTACGCGTGGTATTTGCGACGCGGTAGTATGTGGTTGCGGTGGTATTATTGCTCTCTGTCCAGGCAAATGCAGCCGCATTTCCGTACATCGTGAAATCGTAGAAGGTGATATTTGCCGAGCGGGCGATCTGTATCGTGCCGTGTCCGTTAGATGCGCGGCAGGAGAGGACGTCTCCGACCTTGAGCTGCTTATACTTCGGCGCGGACATAAGCACCTTGCGGGTGCCGTCCGGCTCTGTGGGTGTGGTGGCTCCGTAATCAACGTCCATATATGCGTAGAAATCGCGATGCGCGCCGCCCCAACCGATATTTTTAAAATAGTGGTCATCGCTTCGAGCAAATTCATCCATAAGTCCTGCACCCGTGATGACTCTTATCCAGCCTGCGTTACCGCTCTCGTCGAGTCCCTCAAGCCCGACTATATAGACCTGACCGCAGGACTGCTGCTTGAAGGCGAGGACGAGGCCCTTGACGGTGACGTTCTCGGTGTCGTAGAACGCCATATGCTGATAGAGATCCTTCTGTCTCTCGGCATATACGCCGTATGCGAAGATAGTGGTATTCGACTCTGCGGCATTAAATATCATCGACTCGTCGGAGCAATACGCGCCGGGTGCGATGAAGATGACCTCGTCGGTCTTTGCCGCAGACATAATATACTGCGGAAGGGTCATTTCCTCCGCCGCCTCGGGGTCGCGGACGGTCGTCTTTCTCGGCTTTCCAACGAAGAGATCCTTGTCAAGGTGGGGAAGAAGGTTCTTGTCTGCGCCTACCTTGAGCCTTGCGTTTACGTCGACTAAGGTGTCACCGTTTACGTTTTCGTTGCCGTCTGAAGATATATCTGTTGCTTTATTGAGGTCGGCGATAAGATAATTGTTTTCTGTAAGCGAGAGGGTGCTGTCAATTTCGTTTTCAATAACATAGATCGCGTGGCATCCATCGGCGGAGATATTCTTTGCTTTGTTTTTTACGATTGATACGTTGCGCGCCCCGGATACGTGTACGGAGTCGCACTTAATTGCCGCTACCATCAGGTTTTCGCCCTCGCCAAGCACGATGTCGCCTGCCGCGTCGCAGAACGTGATCTCGACGTTGCTTGCGCGCGAGGAGATCGCTATCCCGTCTCCTTCAAATGTGCAATCGCGGACGAAAAGACCGTCGTCCGAGCTATCTGTAAGTCCCTCGCCGCAATATTTCACGGTCGAGCGCAGCAGAGCGAAATTATCAGCGAGATTCTGGATGCTTCCGCTTATCACGCAGTCCGAAATGACCGTTCCTGCGGCGCTTTTCTCTATTCTGAGGTTTCCATCGATCTCTGCTCCGCACAGTCTTGTGGGGGAGGTGATAATGAGGTCTTTGGTGATCTTTTCAAGCTTTGTGTCAAGAGTTGCGGCGTTTCTCGAGCCGCACACGATCTTGTTTTTCATACTTCCTCCGTTCCGCCGCGATCTTGCGGCAAAAAAAGATTGCTGAATGGGAAGATTTCCCTTACAGTACCTCAATTTTACCATAGCAAAGAGCCTTGATGCAATTGATTTTTTGGCTAAAAATAATCTGTTTTTTTATGCATAATTCACAAAGGATTTCGATATTATAGAAAAGAAATTGGGAGGGGTTGGGCATAATTTGCAATGAAGTTCACTTTATGCAATGCTTGACTGCAGAAAATGTAATTTACTTTGCGAAAAATAATCGGTATAATTAATTCAGAATCTCTAAAAAAGGAGAATATGATTATGATGAAAAGCACGCATATCAGGATTGTTGCCCTGATCCTTTGCATTATTATGAGCATTGCGCTCTTCGCTTGCAACAAGAGCAACGAAACGCCCGACGTCACGGGCGGCGGAGAGCAGCCTGCAAGCACCGAGGCGCCGACCGACGCGCCGTCGGATGATCCCACGCAGAAGCCCGAGGACGATCCGACAGAGCCTGTAACCGAGATGCCCACGGAAAAGCCCGCGGAGTCGGATACGGAAAATCCCGAGGACAAGCCTGCGGAGTCTGACACAGAAAATCCCGAGGATAAGCCTGCGGAGTCTGATACGGAGAAGCCCGAGGACAAGCCTGTGGAGTCTGACACAGATAATCCCGAGGATAAGCCTGCGGAGTCTGATACGGAGAAGCCCGAGGACAAGCCTGTGGAGTCTGATACGGAGAAGCCCGAGGACAAGCCTGTGGAGTCTGGTACAGAGAAGCCCGAGGAGGAAGAGACCGACCCCGAAGAGGATAAGCCTTGCGCGGACAATTCCTGCACTCTCACGATGAGCACAAGCGGTGGTGTAAGCTATACCTGCTCAGTCTGCGGAACGGTCTACAGCCGCGACGTAAGTGGGGACGTCAACTTCTTTTCATCGCCCGGTCAGGCGCTCAACAACTGGGGTGCGGGTTATCCCGGTAACGGAAGCGCGACCTGGAATCACACCCTTATGGTAGAGAACGGACGAGTCTTTGAGAGGATCGTGCTTGGTGACGGAGCATCCTTCAAGTTTGACAACGGCACGAGCGCGGCGGTCAGAAGATTCCCCGCAACCTCGGTTATCTCGGGCGGCTCTGGAAGATACCTTGTAATCAGGGTAAGAGCCAACGATATAAATTTCCAGATGAAGCTGATCCTTAACTCCGATACTTCGGCGCAGGGCAACAACACCGATCTTAATGCGGATACGACGAACTCTATCCTAAGACCTGCGCCCTTCAAAAACGGTGAATGGAACACGTACGTTATCGATCTTAAGGCTGCGGCGCTTCCTCTCTATCCCACTGAGGATGCGGAGGTTAAGAAGATCGCGGTAGGCTTTGATATGGCGGGATTTGTCGCAAAGCCGACCTCGTCACTTGATTTTGAGTACGTTGCGATCTGCGACGGTTGGTCTGAGATCGCTTCGATAGTTGAGGAGGACACTGTTATGTATTCCGGATGGAGAGACAATGACCCCTGGAAGGTGGTCTCGTCTGAGGACGGCGGACTTCCCGTTGACACCGAGGGCGAGGATGCCGCAAAGGTGATATATCAGAAGACAGGTACCGATCTGTACGTTTATATCCGTTCACCCTATACGGAAAAGTACACGATGTATAAGTTCGCATACCTGAAGAACGATTCGACCGCATACGAGGGATGGATGATCAAGAGCGTCGCTATATGCGATAGCGATCTTAACGTTCTGTACTATGCTTCAAAGGAGATGGCTACCGACCTTGAGGGAGCGCTCCAGGAATATAACACCGCATATCAGGAGAAGAACGGTACGAATCTCGCGGGCGACTTTATTGGCGGCGGTCACGGAGATGAGCAATATAAGACGATAAAGATTGTGGTTGACGGCGTAGAGCTTGATATGAGCCGCGACTATCTCTTTACAGCGTGTGAGAGCATTGTGACCGTGGTCGAGTCTGACGTATTCAGATGGGATACTACCGAGAAGGTATTTGACAGAACAAAGACTATCAGTTGGACCGAGGCGGGTATGGAGATCACCAATAGCTACAAGACTGTTGCTCCCATTACTATCTACCGCCCCGCGGTCGGAATGCTCGTGGTTTACCGTGACGACAGCGGATATAACGATATCGTTACAAAGCACTGGGATAATATTTCAAATAAGTGGATAGACGTCGTATGGCCCGATAAGCCTGCGGGAAATCATCACCAGAACAATATGACCTATGCAAAGCTTGACGGTAAGTACGTCTGTGCTTCTCTTGAGATAAAGGACTTCGGAGTAAACGGCGAGCAGACCGCAAGCATCGGATGGTTCAATTACGACAGCTGGTACGTTGGTAATCAGAGAGTCAAGATATACCTTGACATATTCAGAATGAAGGAGCTCAAGGTTGGCGACGTGATGCATTCCACTGCGGTGCATACCATTTTTGCAAAGGCTGAGGACACCGAGATCGATCCCGGCGAAGGTGAAGATCCCGGAGTTGAGGGCGGTGAATGCTCGCACGAGTATAAGAGGGAAAAGGTCGAGGACGATTGGGTAATAAGCTGTTCAAAGTGTGATTATAAGTACGAGTACGGACTTACTCTTTCCTCCGCGCAGAGAATATACTACCCCTATGAGCTTGGCGCGTACAGTAATATGGGTTCATCGGTCACTCATACCGATAGTAACTTCGATCATAACGGCCCCGAGTATATACGCTTGACTAACATTACCTCGTCGTCATCGCAGATGGTGCTGAGCTCATCATCGACGGGCGAGAGATATATTGTTATCAAGTTCAGAGTCGGCAAAAACGGACTTGGACAGACGACGATGCAGTTCTATGCTCCCTCAAATCTGTCCTCGAGTCAGAATTACGGCCACGCAGGCTTTGCCGTCTCGGTAAGCGAAGACGGTGAGTGGCATACCGTCGTTATCGATCTCGCGGCGCGCGTTGCCGCAGGCGGATATAACACGGATGAGAATGGTGAGTATAACCTTTCAAGTCTCTATGTCCGTCCCTACGGAAACAAGCAGGCTGCTGCGGTAGAAAGCAAGACCGCGCACGTTGATATCGCGTATATCGCGATCTGTGACGAACTTTCCGACATTTCGGGCCTCGTCGGCGAGGATACCTACGAGTGGTCGGTATCAAGCACCGAAAATGAGATCAGAAGCACCGAAACACACGAGCCCGTAAGCAAAACCGAATAAATAAAAGATCCTTCCCCCACGGGAAGGATCTTTTTATCAAATTTTGATTTGTCGGTGAGGTAGAAATAGTGATATTCCGCAAAAGCGGAGTGATATTGTCGCTTATGCGACAGTGATATTAAAGCCTGCGGCTTTAGTGATATTCTATTCGCCAAAAAACTCGCGTAGCGAATATCACTCGTCGTAAGACGAATATCACTGCGAAGCAATATCACTCGCCTTTGGCGAATAGAACTGCGCACCTTCGGTGCGCTAAACCCCAATTTATTGAGGTGCTTGTTTAGGCTCTTTTTTATCGAAGCCGTGGATCCAATCGGAGCAATGGTAATAGATGAAGTAGATTATTGAGCTAATAGCCCACGTGATCGGGTACGCCCAATAGATAAGACCGATGTCGCCGACGAAGGTCATAACGAGCTGGATATAGAGGATACGCAAGCCGCACCAGACCGAGAGCATTACGAACATTGGCACAAAGGCTTTTCCCGCACCTCTGCAGACTGCCGCGATAGCGTGCGAGAAGGCAAGCAGAAAGTAGAAAAGGCATGCCGTACGCGCTTGTCTTACGCCAAGCTCGATGACGGTCGGGTTAGAGTCGAACATACCGATAAGGTAAGGTGCGGTGAAGTAAATTACAACTCCGACAAGCTCAGCCATAATAACCGCGGCAAGAACGCCGAATCTTGCGCCCTTTTTTGCTCTGTCATGCTGACCTGCGCCGAGATTCTGGCTTATAAACGTGCTTGTCGCCATATTGAAGCTCATCATCGGCAAGAAGGCAAAGCCCTCTATCTTCGCGTGCGTGCCGTATGCCGCAGTGGCGTATTTGCCAAAGGAATTTATCTGTGTCTGGACTATTACGTTTGCGAATGCTATTACCGAGTTCTGCACGCCCGAGGGCAGACCGTATCTTATGATCTCGAGGAACATATCCTTATGGAAGCGGAGCTTTCTCAGCTCAACCGAGAATATTTTGCCTTTTTTGCACAGATATACCATGCAGAGGACAACGCTTGCCATCTGTGAGATGACAGTTGCGACCGCTGCGCTCCACACTCCCCAGCGAAAGACTCCCACGAAGAGGATGTCGAGGACGATATTGAGGACGGACGAGAATATCAGGTAATAAAGCGGACGGCGGCTATCTCCCACCGCGTTCATGATGCCGCGGCAGATATTATACATAACGAGCGCGACCGCTCCCAAGAAGTAGTAACGGAAATATTCGATCGCCTCGGGAAGAACGTCGGGGTCTGTTTTCATCCAGACAAGGAACGTCGGCGTAAATATGACTCCTATAACGGTCAGGATAAGTCCGGAGCAGAGACCGAACGCGATATTCGTATGTATTGCCTTGGACACGTTTTCGCCGTTCTTTGCTCCGAAATAGCGCGAAATTACGACTCCTGCGCCCATCGCGGTGCCGTTGAAGAAGCTGACGAGCAGGAATATGAGAGTTCCCGACGAGCTGACCGCCGCGAGCGCATCTGTTCCGAGATACTGACCGACGATGAGTGAATCGGCGGTATTATATAGCTGCTGGAAGATCTGGCTGAGCAGGATGGGGAGCGCGAAGGCAGTCATCTGCGAATAGATGCCGCCTTGTGTCATATCCTTTGTTCCGCTTGATCTTAGTGTGATTGAGCGTGA
Source organism: Oscillospiraceae bacterium (assembly GCA_015064685.1). Taxonomy (GTDB): domain Bacteria; phylum Bacillota; class Clostridia; order Oscillospirales; family CAG-272; genus SVTX01. The sequence goes on along the minus strand of SVRT01000013.1, from coordinate 15,918 downwards.
CATTTTTACCTCTGTTTTATCTTGTTATCGTTTTGTTTACAGAGCCCGAGAAGTTGAAGATCAGAAATCTTCCCTTAAGCGCGGTGAAGGGACGGAGAAAGCGGCTTGCGGGCTTTGATATTTTTTCCATAAAGCGGTCGTATTCCCGACTCATATCGTCGTCACCGCCCGTGAGAGCAAAAATTCGTGTGAAGAAGGGAGAGCCGAAGCCTACGTCGTCCTCGTCACGGTACGCGAGAACGAAGAGGATCCTGTCCTCGAGTATATCGCCGATGGCGGCGAGAGCCTCGTCGGGGGTCATTCTGTCGCTTCCCGTTACCTCTTCGAGCTGTCCGACCGACAGAGAGCAGCCGTCCTCTGTGACCGACACGGTTATAGGAAAGGAGGGTTGGCTTTCGTTTTTTATTATCATTTCGCAGAAGTCTCTGCCGCGGCGGTCCGTGTCGCGGATCACCTCGCGCTCAAAGAGCTTACTGTGTGACAGAAGATATTCTACCGACTGTTCAACGGTCATTTTTTATTTTCCCCCTTTTCGTTTACAAGAAATCTCTCGTAATAGAAGAGATACTGCTGGGCAACGCCAGCGAAGCTGCCGAGGTCGGAGGGGGCGAAGCCCTCGTCGAAGTATTTTTCGATGACCTTTTTGATCCAGACATCGACGGGAAATGCGTCAAGTCGCGCAAAGCCGAAAAGCAGGGCGCAGCATGCGACCTTAGGTCCTATGCCCTTGACCGAGCAGAGGTGCGCGACCGCATCGGCTGTGTTCTCGGTGCTTTCAAGCAGATCGAGATCTATCTCGCCGTTCTGCATCTTCTCTGCCGCGTCGTATATGTATTTTGCGCGGAAGCCTGTTTTAAGCTCGAAAAGTCCGTCAACGCCGAGCGCCCCGACCTTATCGGGCGAAGGGAAGGAGTATAGACAGCCCTCGTTTTCTCTGTGTGCTTCGGCAATATGCTCCTCCATACCCGCCGTGTCGACTCGCTCGCCGCATTTTCTTGAGAGTGCGGCGATTATCTTTTTGATGCGCGGGATGTTATTGTTCTGTGAGATAATGAACGAGCAGATAGCCTCCCAGGAGTCCTGCCTTAAAATTCGGATTCCCGATGAGGTGTTTACCGCCTCGCGCAGTGTGGGATTATGTGAAAGAGAGAGGATGCTCTTGTCGATCTCGGCATAATCGCGGTCAAGACCAAGGTATCTCTCCCATATTTCCGCGTATTCCCTTGCGGTGGAGTTGTAGATATAGACGGTTGAGCCGTCCTGCGCGACGGATATGTATTTTCCGTGGGCGCAGCCTGCAAACTCGCTCTCGTGAGAAGAGGAGTAGACTCTGTCAAAGCGGAACGCCTGACCGCAGTCGAAGACCTTTGAGACGTCAAAGCGATCTACATTCTCTATCGTAACGAGCGGCAGAGAGCCTACGCGTGACTCGGTCACTGTGTATTTTTCGCAAACCATAAAATTTGTCTCCGTATTTGTGAAATGTACTTGAAAAAGATGTCAAAGTATGTTAAAATAAATTGTTATCAATATTTATTATATCAACTGTGCAAACATATTTCAACATTATTTTGTAACTTATTTGATTTTTCGATCGGAATGAGTTGGGATTTCAAATTTTGATTTGTCGGTGTGTTAAGCCTTCCCCAGCGGGGAAGGGGGACCGCGTTAGCGGTGGATGAGGAGGTCGCCCTTTCAATGGCTTTGTGTCTGTAAAATGACTTTGTTTCGTTGCAAAAGAATCCTTGTGTGACAAAATAAAAACCACAAAACTCCCGTGAAATATATTTTAATGGCGACCTCCTCATCCACCACCTTCGGTGGTCCCCCTTCTCCGCTGGAGAAGGCTATTCGTAAAACCCCAATTTTAACAACTGAATTTTTTTGAAAAGGAAAAATATATGGAACAGATCTACACGATACCCGTAAACGAGGCGTTTGAGAAGAGTGCGGCAGACAAGAGCTGTGGCTGTGCATTTTGCACGCTTTACAACAAGCTCGAGAATGACGAGCTTGAGCTTATTCTCGGCGCGTCGATGATGGAGCCTGACGTTCGCATCAAGACGAATGAAAAGGGCTTTTGCCGTATACACTACGATATGATGTTCACGCGTAAGAACAGGCTTGGAATGGCACTCACGCTTGAAAGTCATCTTGACGAGCTGAAAAAAGAAATAAAGGACGGCGGTCTTTCGGCAGGCTCGGGCAAAAAGCCCGTCGCGAGGATCGGCGAGCTTGAGAAGACCTGCTACGTTTGCGAGAGGATCTCCTTCAATTTTGCACACATGATCGAGACCGCAGTGCTGCTATGGGAGAGCGATGAGGCGTTCCCCGTAAAGCTGAAGGCTCAGCCATATTTCTGCCTCCCTCATTACAGAATGATGCTCGAATACGCGCAAAAGAGACTTGGCAAAAAGGTGCTAAAGGACTTCGTCAAGGACTGCGAGGAGATACAGAACAAGTACATTGATTCTCTTAAGGAGGACGTGTCCTGGTTCTGCAAAAAATTCGATTACAGGTACGACGAGGAGCCGTGGTACAACTCAAAAGACTCGGTCGAGAGGTCGATGAAGTTCCTCAGATCCGATATTCACAAGGAAGATAAGAAAAAATGATAGATCTACTTGACTTACATAAGCAATTTATTCTGACTCACATCGGTGAGGGCGACGTTGTCGTTGACTTCACGATGGGCAACGGTCACGATACCGAATTTTTGTCAAAGACGGTCGGTGAGAGCGGTCACGTTTACGCCTTTGATATTCAGCAGAGCGCGGTTGATTCGACCTCTAAAAATCTAAAGGAATGGGGCTGCCCCGAAAACTACACGCTGATCTGCGACTCGCATCATAACGTAAAAAAATACGTTGAGGGTCCTATTAAGGCGGGAATGTTCAACCTCGGTTGGCTTCCCGGTGGTGACAAGACCATCACCACGATGCGAGAGACGACGATGCCTGCGGTAGAAGCAGCGATAGATCTGCTCGGCGACGATGCTATACTCAATATTGCCGTCTACCCCGGTCACCCCGAGGGCGACCTTGAGGGAAAGATGCTTGAGGAGTATTTTGAAACGCTCAGCCGCTTTAAGGTCTGTGTGACCAAGGTCAAGATCGTCAACAGTGCGACCTCGCCATACTTTTTTATGATCGAAACGAAGAAAAAGACTAAATAATCAAGGAGCATTAAAGAAAATGAAATTAAAGCTTATATCTGCTATTCTCGCAATTATATCTATTCTTTCCGCTATATGCCTTGTAGGCTGCAACAAGTGGAAGGAGGATCCGTATCTCGTTCTCGTTAACAAGTCGAACACAGTAAAAGAGGATTACGCACCCGAAAAGCTCGTTACGGTCGACCCCGCGTACACCACGGGTGGCAAGAGCCTTGAGCTTGAGGAGAAGGCCGCTGAGGCTGCTATCAAGATGCTTGACGCTATGAAGAAGGACGGCATCACCAACGTTTCCATTACAAGCGCTTACCGCACCTATGCGTATCAGCAGACTCTCTTCGACCGCTATTTCGCACAGGAGAAGGCTGCTCATCCCGATTGGAGCGACGAGCAGGTCAAGGATTACGTATTGACATATTCTGCATTCCCCGGCACGAGTGAGCATCAGACGGGTCTTTGCATGGACCTCTTTACGACCGAGATGGAGGGGCTTTGGAACTACGGCGACGAGACTCCCGGTAACCCTTATGACAAGGGCTTTGCCGAGACAGAGGCTTACGAGTGGCTCTGTGAGCATGCTCACGAGTACGGATTCGTTCTCCGCTTCCCCAAGGATAAGACGGATGTGACCGGCTACGCGTACGAGTCCTGGCACTACAGATACGTTGGTGTTGAGCATGCGGAGAAGATGCACAAGAAGGGACTCACCCTTGAGGAGTATCTCGATTAAATGTAATAGTCGCGGCAATACCCTGTGACAATATTCAAAAGAGCGTGTTTTCACGCTCTTTTTGTTTTACTAAATTGGGGTTTTACGAATAGCCTTCTCCAGCGGAGAAGGGGGACCACCGAAGGTGGTGGATGAGGAGGTCGCCAATAAAATATATACCACTGGAGTTATGTGGATTTTGTTTTGTCGCACAATGATTCTTTTGCATCGAAACTATGTCTTTTTACAGAAGCGAAGCCCTCAAAAGGGCGACCTCCTCATCCACCGCTAACGCGGTCCCCCTTCCCCGCTGGGGAAGGCTTAACACACCGACAAATCAAAATTTGAAGATTTTTGGGGATGATAATATTGGAGATTATTGGGGGGAATACTTTTCTTGACACGGTGGGATAAAAGTAGTATAATAAGAGTAGAAAACTGTGCGGAGGTGCTATATGAGTTACAGGATATTCGAATATGACAAGTGGCTTTTGCCCTTTGAAAAAGATATTGATCTCAGAATGGAGAGATACGAGGACAAGCTATGCGAGCTTGTCGGCAAGGGTGGATCTCTTTACGGCTTTGCGGATATGCATGAGTATTTCGGTTTCCACCGCACGAACGACGGATGGGTCTATCGCGAGTGGGCTCCTGCGGCTGACAGAATGTATCTCACGGGAGATATGGTCGGCTGGGATATGACTGCGCTTCCTATGACAAGACTTGACGGCGGTGTTTTCGAGGTATATCTTGAGGGTAAGGACGCGCTCTGGAACAACTGTCACGTTCAGGCGATAGTTGAAAAGGACGGCAGGCTTTTGCGCCGAGTCCCTCTCTTTATCCGCCGCGTGCTTCAGGACAAGGACTCGCATCTTTGGTGCGGCGTTGTCGTTGACGAGCCCGAATACAAGTGGCAGAAGAAGAACTTTAAGCCTCAAAAGGAGCTTTTTGTCTACGAGTGCCACATCGGTATGGCTCAGGAGAGCGAGACCGTCGGAACCTTTAACGAGTTCCGTGAGAATATCCTGCCTCGCATAAAGGCGCTTGGATACAACACGATACAGATAATGGCGATCATGGAGCATCCGTATTACGCATCGTTTGGCTATCAGGTCTCCTCCTTCTTTGCGGCATCGTCAAAGTTTGGCACGCCATACGAGCTTAAGATGCTCGTTGACGAGGCGCATAAGATGGGTATTGCCGTGCTGCTCGATCTCGTGCACTCACACGCGGTAGGCAACGAGGGCGACGGGCTCAATATGTTCGACGGAACCGCGACGCAGTTCTTCCACGAGGGTGGCAGGGGTGATCATCCTGCCTGGGGAACAAAGCTCTTTAATTACGACAAGAAAGAGGTTATCAGATTCCTTCTTTCCAACCTCCGCTTCTGGCTTGAGGAGTATCATTTCGACGGTTTCCGCTTTGACGGAGTCACGAGTATGATATACCACGATCACGGACTTGGCGTTGCGTTTACGGATTACTCAAAATATTTCTCGCTCAACACCGACACCGAGGCGATAACATATCTTCAGCTCGCAAACAAGCTTATCCGCGAGGTCAAGCCCGACGCGATAACAATTGCCGAGGATATGTCTGCGATGCCCGGTATGTGCCTGCCGATCGAGGACGGTGGCATTGGATTTGATTACAGACTCGCGATGGGCGAGCCTGATATGTGGGTAAGGCTGCTCAAGGATCAGCGCGACGAGGATTGGGGTATGTGGCATATCTATCACGAGCTTACCTCGCGCCGCCCAAAGGAGAAGTATATAGGCTATGCCGAGTCGCACGATCAGGCGCTCGTTGGAGACAAGACGATAATGTTCCGCCTTTGCGACAGCGAGATGTATACGCGTATGTCCAAGGATCAGGACAGCTATATAATCGACCGCGGAATCGCGCTTCACAAGATGATAAGGCTTGTTACGCTCGCGCTCGGAGGAGAGGGATACCTCAACTTTATGGGCAACGAGTTCGGTCACCCCGAATGGATAGATTTTCCGCGCGAGGGCAACGGTTGGAGTCACTATTACTGCCGACGTCAGTGGCATCTTGCGGACGATAAGAGCCTTAAATACGAATATTTGCTCGAGTTTGACCGCGCGATGATAGAGCTTGCCAAGGCGAAAAAGCTCTTCTCAAAGGTGCCGAAGCCGCTATTTGTCGACGAGGAAAACAAGGTGATGACGGTCGAGGTCGGAGCGAATATCTTCGTGTTTAACTTCAATCCGACGGCAAGCTTTGAAAATTATGCCGTAAAGACGGGCAAGAGCGGAGAATACAAGGTCATCTTCTCAAGCGACGACTCACTTTTCGGCGGTTGGGACAGAGTTTCCAAGGACGTAATTTACAAAACCGAGGGTAAGGGCAAAAAGAGCGAATTCCCGATCTACCTCCCCTCAAGAGTCGCAATCTGCCTTGCAAAGGTGAATAGATAAATTGCGGTTTATATGGGAGGCGAGGGGGATGCGCGTGGGGGGCTTTTCCAGGGAAAAAAGCCCCCCACACCCCCAAAACCCCAAAGTATATTTTATACAAGTCAAGACGGTTTATCTATCTAAACCGTGTCGCACCTGCATAGCCCCACTGCTATCGTGTTGCGAGTAAATCAAAAATCGTTTCAAAAGCTTTCTTAAACTTAGATATTCTTTGAGCTTAAAGGTTTTTCATCGGCTGGGTTCTAAACCTTATCAATACAAAAAGGTCAGTGAGGGATTTTTTTAGCCACCCTTGGTGGCGAAAAATCCTACGTCACCCTAAAAGGACCCAAAATATTGAAAGTTTTTGCGGAGGCGAAAGCCTGCTTTGCAGGCTCGCCGCACTAGCGAAGCCGCTTGCGGCGAAGTCTGTGCAGTCGTCGGAGGCACGCGTCCCCGCATCCCCCCGCGTCCCCGACAAATCAAAATTTGAAATAGAAAAGAGCCTATCCGTGCGGATAGGCTCTTTTGTGATGATTATTTATTGTCGTTTGTTGTATCGTTTGAGTTGGGGGTATCTGCTTCGGGAGTGGTTGCATCTGCGTTCCCGTTACTCGCTTCAGGAACGGTTCATGGGGATGATAAGAAGTTCATGACATTTTTTATCGATTATAACGAGATACACCGCCTGTGTGTCTTTGAGTTGCTTGAGAAGTATAAAGAGAAGATTCAGGAGCCGCAACAGTGAGGAGTTTTATTAGAATAAAATAAAGTGCAACAAAAAACAGTAAAAGTGCAAGGTGTAATGCTCCTTGCACTTTTTTATTGATCGTTTTCAAATGTTATGAATTTATAAGGTGGGATATCTAGCACTCTTGCAATGTCGAAGAGGGTATCGAGTGAGACCGCCTTGTTGATGTTTGGTGCCTCAACATGACCGATAAATGCAGGTGTCTTATCAATCTTTTCAGCAAGCTGCTCCTGTGTAAGTCCACGCAACTTTCTATAATATGCTATTTTGAGTCCTATTTGTAAGTACTCTGATTCGTAAATGCTTTTCATATCTGCCACCTCATTTCTTATATTAATTATAACAAATAAATTTTGCTCTTGACAGATACTTTAAAATATGATATACTAACTCACAGATATAAAAATGGTTTTTGTTGCTATTACCAATTTATCCACTTTTGGCGAAAAATATAAAGAAAGGAGAGATAAAGTGAAATAGCAAGAAAAAATAATAATTTCCATTTTGTGTATTGCTTTAGCTTTGATGAGCTTTGAAAATCCTGCAGTAAATATTTTGATTTTGGGTTTTTCATTTATAAGCTTTTTGTAGGGCAAAACAATATGGATCGTATTCGAGTTGCTTGTATCATCATTATGCGTGCTTTTTCCATATATAACGATATTTTCGTTGATAGGATTTTGTGCGACAGTGTACGATTTTTTTGAATCGCTTTGGTAAATCCAACTCGGCACGCTAATAAAGAGGGGTTATTAAACCCCTCGGCGTTGCTTAATAAAAACACCAAAAGGAGTAAATGAAATGAAAAGAGTAATTAAAATTTGTACTGTAACGCTTATGGTCTTAATACTGATAGCGGTTTGTTTCACTACGGTATCTGCGGTGGAAACTGAGGCAGTGGAAGAATGGATCGAGATATACACGGTCGAAGACCTCTACAATGTACGCAATGATCTTTCGGCAAATTACATCCTAATGAATGATATTGATCTTACGGAAGCGACAGCGGAGGGTGGCGATTACGACTATCAGGGCTGTGGTTGGAATCCGATTGGGTCGGCGAATGGTGATAGTGGCACATTTCGAGGTGTTTTTGATGGTAACGGATATAGTATTATTGGCATGCGCATAGTTGTAAATGACACTATGTCATATTATGGGTTATTTTCATACATTCTTGGTGGAACGGTGAAAAATTTGGGTATGGACGGTGGAAATATCGCCGGTCAAGTATCTTCGGGGGATGTGTACGTTGGCTTTATAGCTGGATACTGTTATAATGGAGTAATTGAAAATTGTTATAATACCGGCAATGTTTTAGGCAGAATAAGTTCCACGAACAATTCGAGATTAACATATGTCGGTGGAATTGTTGGAAGGTTAAAGGTTGATTACAAGAACGGAAAAAACAAAAACATACATTTGTGCTATAATACCGGTGACATAGCTATAACAGAGGCATATGGTAAAGTTCACGCGGGGGGAATATGCGGCGATTCAGAAGGGCGGAAAGATTCAACTACATATTATAGTCGTATACAGGATTCATATAATACAGGTAACATAGATGCCGTTGGAAAAACCGGATCGAGGATATATGCTTGTGGTATTTCCGGACAGTATATTTATTCGAGTATACTTGGATGTTATAATGTGGGTGCTGTAAAATATGGTATTTCCTATAATACAACTACGAATGTTTCAGAAGAAACAAATTATGTTACATCTTCTTATTACAACGGTTCTACATATACGGGTGCGCAGAAAGGAGTTTCTCTCAATCAATCTCAGATATCTAACAAGGCTATGTACACCGGATTTGATTTTGAAAACGATTGGATAATAGATACAAACGCGAATTATCCATATCCACAGTTAAGATCAAATCCTCAGGATCTAAGCAAAGCGATCGAATCTGTCAATCTTGGCAGCCTACCAGCAAAGACCGAATATCTGACGGGTGATGTGCTCGATGTGAGCGGAGGATACTTGAATATTAAATATTCTTCAGGGCTTGCAGGCATCGAAAAAATCATGATAACTGAAGAGATGGTTTCGGGCTTTGAGACGGACACTCGTGGAAAGCAAACCTTGACTATTTCCTATGAGGGGCAAACTTGGCAATACGATATAAATATGTCTTGCCGTCACGATTTTTCAAGCAAGAATACATCGCAACTTTATTTCAAGTCTAAGGCGACCTGCACCAGCGCAGAAAAGTATTTTTACAGTTGTATCTATTGCGGAGCGATAAGCGCGGAAAGCTTTGACAATGGCGCGCCCTTGCCTCATAGCTTCATTGAGCAAGTAATGACTTCTGAATATTTCAGAGCAGAGGCAAGTTGTGACTCGCCTATGACTTATTATTATTCCTGTGAGTGCGGTGAGAGGGGCAACGAATATTTTACCGTTGGTACGGTAAAGGCTCACGTATATCAACATGAGATTGCGGATGCAAAGTATCTGAAGGATGCCGCAGATTGCGAAAATGCTGCGGTCTACAATAAATCTTGCGCATGTGGCAAGGCTGGTAGCGATACCTTTACATATGGTAATGCACTTGGACATATTGGCGGTGAGGCGACTTGTACTGAAGCTGCAAAATGTAACAGATGTGGCGAGCACTATGGAAATACAATCCCCCACACTTTTAACAGAACGAGAACAACTGATAGATATATTAAACGTGCGGCAACTTGCACTTCCTTGGCCGTGTATTTCTATTCTTGTTCATGCGGAGAGATTGGAGAAGAAACTTTTGAGGCGGGCATTATGCTCGATCACCAATATACCGAGCAGGTAGTAGCAGCTCAATATCTCAAGAGTGAAGCGACCTGCACCAAGGCAGCGACGTATTATTACTCCTGTTATTGTGGCGCGAAAGGAGGGGAAACCTTCAATGCAGGTTCTCCTATACAACATAGCTATACGTATGAAGTGACCTCCAACAAATATCTTGTCTCGGATGCAGATTGTGAAAATGCGGCAGTGTATTTTGTTTCATGCATTTGCGGTAAGGTGGGGAATGATACATTCGAGTATGGTAAAGCTATCGGTCATATGGGCGGAGTTGCAAGTTGCACCGAGTTGGCTGTATGCACAAGATGCGATCAAGCATACGGAACACTTGCGCAACATGTTTATGATTTGGAAAACGCAAGTTTAAAATACTTGAAGAGTCCTGCGACCTGTACCAATAAGGCAGTATATTATAAATCTTGTGTTTGTGGAAAATCAAGTGGCAGAACGTTTGAATATGGAAATGCGCTGGGTCACACCAAGGGTGACGAGGCAACATGTACAACAGCGCAAGTCTGCACGGTTTGTAGTGAAATTCTTGTAGATGCGCTGGGTCACACTAAGGGTAACGAGGCAACATGTACAACAGCGCAAGTCTGCACGGTTTGTAGAGAGATTCTTGTAGATGCGCTGGGTCACACCAAGGGTAACGAGGCAACATGTACAACAGCGCAAGTCTGCACGGTTTGTAGAGAGATTCTTGTAGATGCGCTGGGTCACACCAAGGGTGACGAGGCAACATGTACAACAGCGCAAGTCTGCACGGTTTGTAGTGAAATTCTTGTAGATGCGCTGGGTCACACCAAAGGTGACGAGGCAACATGTACAACAGCGCAAGTCTGCACGGTTTGTAGTGAAATTCTTGTAGATGCGCTGGGTCACACCAAAGGTGACGAGGCAACATGTACAACAGCGCAAGTCTGCACGGTTTGTA
>SVRT01000013.1:0-5123 GCA_015064685.1 Oscillospiraceae bacterium | reverse complement strand
GGTGACGAGGCAACATGTACAACAGCGCAAGTCTGCACGGTTTGTAGTGAAATTCTTGTAGATGCGCTGGGTCACACCAAAGGTGACGAGGCAACATGTACAACAGCGCAAGTCTGCACGGTTTGTAGTGAAATTCTTGTAGATGCGCTGGGTCACACCAAGGGTGACGAGGCAACATGTACAACAGCGCAAGTTTGCACGGTTTGTAGAGAGATTCTTGTAGATGCGCTGGGTCACACCAAGGGTGACGAGGCAACATGTACAACAGCGCAAGTCTGTACGGTTTGTAGTGAAATTCTTGTAGATGCGCTTGGCCACATGTATGAAGATGATTGCGATTCGGACTGTGCAATTTGCGGTGAGGTAAGAGCAGTTGAAACAGATGCAGATATAGATGTGGACGCAGAAACGAATGCAGAGAAGGAGACCGAACTAAAGTCTGATGAGAGTGATCGCGACCATGACTCCGAGTCCGAGAAAAAAGATTACAACGAAGATAAAAGAGATGAGCAAGATGAAAACAATCAGGTTGACATCAATATCACTGGTGGATGCGCATCTTCTCTCAGCATTGGTGCAATAGGTATCATTTTAATTGCAATGGTGGTAGGAATTTGTTCCTTTAAACGAAAAGAACAATAACTTAAGATCCAAAAAGGCTGTCACGGATTTCCGCGACAGCCTTGCATTTTTTTCTCATTCTATTTTATTTGTGTTATCGTTTCCTGTGGGAGTGGCGGGGGTATTATCGGCAGTAGTGTCAGTGCCGTTCGCTTCTGCCTCGGCTTCCTCACGCTCGAGGCGTTCTGCTTCGGCTTCGAGTCTTGCGCGAGCCTCCTCCTCTTTGATTCGACGGGCATTGGCTTCCTCGCTCTTGCGCTTCTTTTCCTCGGCGATGGCTTCGATCTCCTCCATTACGGGGAATTCGCTCTCCATTACCGCCTTGAACTGATCGCCGTCCATTATCTCATTTTTGACAAGGAACTCTGCGATGAAGTGGAGCTTGTGGATATCCTTTGTCAAAATCTCCTTCGCCTTATCGTATGCGCCCGAGATCACCTCGTGGATCTCGCTGTCGATCTTTGCTGCGACCTCCTCGGAATAATCCTGCGAGGACGAAAAATCACGTCCGAGGAAGACCTCACTCTGGTCTGTTCCGAAGGAACGTGGACCGAGGACGTCAGACATACCGAGTCTTGTGATCATCTTCTTTGCGATCTTGGTTGCTCTCTCGATATCGTTTGATGCGCCGCCCGAGACGTCTCCGTTGACGATCTCCTCTGCGGCACGACCGCCGAGGAGCATTGAGATCTGGTTCTTCATCTCGCTCTTATACTCGCTATACTTATCTTCCTTAGGAGGATTGAGCGTATAACCGAGCGCGCGACCCGAGGGAATGATGGATATCTGCTGTACGGGGTCGAGGTCGAGGTGGTATGCGACCATCGCGTGACCTGCCTCGTGGTATGCGGTGTTCTTCTTTTCGGAGTCCTTCATGACTCTTGCCTTCTTCTTGGGTCCTGCGATGACACGGATGAACGCGTCGTTTACGTCGTCCATGCCGATAAGGCTCTTGCCGCGTCTTGTGGCGAGTAGCGCTGCCTCGTTTAAGAGGTTTGCAAGGTCAGCTCCCGTGAAGCCAACCGTCATTCTCGCGATCTCCTTGAAGTCTACGCTTGACTCAAGGGGCTTGTTGCGCGAGTGTACCTTTAGTATCTCTACGCGTCCGTTTATATCGGGGTAATTTACCGTGATTTGACGGTCAAAGCGTCCGGGACGGAGAAGCGCGGGGTCGAGGATATCGGGGCGGTTGGTTGCCGCTATTACGATGATACCGTCGTGCGAGCCGAAGCCGTCCATCTCGACGAGAAGCTGGTTGAGAGTCTGCTCACGCTCGTCGTGTCCGCCGCCGAGACCTGCGCCTCTGTGACGTCCGACCGCGTCTATCTCGTCTATAAATATAATTGAAGCGGGTGCTTTTCTTGCCGTGTCGAAAAGGTCACGTACACGCGACGCGCCGACACCGACGTACATTTCAACGAAATCCGAGCCCGAGATAGAGAAGAAGGGAACTCCTGCCTCTCCCGCTACTGCCTTTGCAAGCAGTGTCTTACCCGTACCGGGAGGGCCCATGAGCAATACGCCATGGGGGATCTTTGCGCCGAGCTTTGCAAAGCGGGAGGGATCCTTCAAGAATTCAACGACCTCCTCAAGCTCTTCCTTCTCTTCGTCGGCTCCCGCAACGTCACGGAAGGTCACTCTGTCCTTGGACTGAGCGTCTGCCATCTTTGCTCTCGCCTTTGAGAAGTTGCCCATGCCCATCTTGCCGCCTGCTCCGCCACCGCTGAGCTGTCTTGTCATAATGATATACATTACGATGAGAGCTACTACGATGAGGATCATGGGGAGGTAAGAAAGCCATGCCGCGTACTCTGTGGGGGCTACGTATTCGCCCTTGAGGACGTGGGGGTTCATTACCGCTTCGCCGTTTTCGTTCAAGACGGGATTACCGTCCTTGTCGAGCAAGGGACGCTGTGACATCTGCTCTACGATGGTCTCGCCGAGGTCGGCGTGGAAGATCGAGAGGCTTGCGAGTCGGTACTCGACGTATACCTTGCTTCCGTCCTTGTTCTGAGCCGTTTTGTATTTTGCGTACTCTGAATCCTTATCAAAGGTCATAGTAAGGACGTTGTTTTTATCTATCTCAAAGGCTTCGACCTCTTCTGCCTTGAATGCCGCGACCACATCCGAATAGCCCATTTTATCGGGCGAATCGTTGCGGAAGAGCATTGCGCAGATGATGACGACTGCCACTATGAGGACGAGATAAAAGGCTATGTGCTTGAAATTTTTCTTCATTAGTTCCTCCGGTTGATGCTTTAGTGACAATTTATATTATATGCCGAAAAAATATCGGATAAATGACATTTTGACGTTTTTCTCAGCATTTTTTATTTTACCTTATGTATGTTAAGGGTGAGTGAGGGTATTTTCAGTTTTCTGTGAATTTCACGAATAGATCTCGGGCTTGAGAACGCCGACGAAGGGCAGGTTTCTGTACTTTTCGTCAAAGTCAAGTCCGTAGCCGATCACGAACTCGTCGGGAATAGAGTATCCGCAGAAGTCTGCCTCGAACTCGACCTCGCGGCGTGAGGGCTTGTCGAGGAGTGTGCAGGTCTTTACGTTGTTCGCGTTTCTGTTGCGGAGGAGCTGTGTGAGTCTTGACAGAGTGCGACCGCTGTCAACTATATCCTCAATGATAAGAATGTTGTAATCCTCGAGATGCTCACGGTGGAGGTCAAGGTGTATTTTGATCTCGCCCGAATTCTTGGTTCCCGCGCCGTAGGACGAGACCTTCATAAATTCGATCTCAAGCGGCAGCTCGATCCTTCTTATAAGATCGGACGCGAAGATGAGCGATCCCTTGAGTATGACGATAACGACGAGCGGCTTGTCAGAGTCCTTATACTCGTTTGTAATGCGCGCTCCGAGATCTTCAACGATCTTCTCAAGGTCTTTCTCGTTAAGAAGTATTCTTTCAACGTCTCTTATCATTTTCTTATTCCTCCGATGGTTTTTTAAAAATGTGGATGCTTATACTGTTTTGATTTCTTGTGGGTCTCGCGCTGTCGCTTATCGCGCAGAGCGGGACGTATATTATACTCTCGCCCAAAAGGATAAGGGGGAGGGTATCACGGTCATAAAGCGGTACCTTTTTGTCGCACATCAGCTTTTTGACCTTTTTATTCACACCGCCGTCGGTCACGTATGCGCCCGGCAGACGGTTTGATGCGTGAATTTCAGCCGATCCGTCGATACAAAGCCTTGCGTTGGCGTAATGCGAATAACCCTTGGGAGGGCTATCTGCGGTGTCGCCTGGCGGGGTCACGAGGACCGCAAAATCTGTATTGTCGATCAGATTTAGCCCGAATGAGAGCTTTTGCGAGTAGGGGGCGATCTCTTTTACCGCCTTTTCACTCTCGTCAGTGAATCTCAGCACTCCGTCCGTGACGGTGGCGCGTTTTTTGTCGGGGAGCGACACTGCCGCGCCGTTTTTTTTGTTTGATATCAGCGAGACAAGCGCATCGAGGTGGACGGCTTCAAGTGTGGCGTCCGATTGCGCTTTGTATGCTGAGATCAGCACTCTTTTCATCAGTGAGGGGTGGAGGGCTCTGAGCTCACTTGTCTCAAGAGTCGGGTGTGAGTCGATAAATCGCTTGGCTTCGGATGAAATGAAGTCCGAGTCCTCCGCGGCGCTTACCGAGAGCTTCGAAGAGCTTTTTTTCGCCGCAGGGAATATATCCTCGAGCGCGGGGATTACTCTATGCCTTATGGCATTTCGGGTGCAATCGTCCTCGAGATTGGTACTGTCCGTCACGTATCCGATTCGGTTCTCCTCGCAGTACGCGACGATGTCGCGCTTCTCTGCGCGGAGCAGGGGACGGATGACGATTCCTCCCTCGACGTCGCTTATCTCTCTTGTCTCGGGAATACCGATCAAGCCCTCTATGGCGCATCCGCGGCAGAGGTTGAATATCTGCGTTTCAAGGTTGTCGTCGGCATTGTGCGCCGTTGCGAGGAGCTTTACGGATTCGCTGTTCATTATCTCGGCGAAAAAAGCGTATCTTGCTTCTCTCGCTTCGGTCTCGAGCGACCTGCCCGACTCCTTTGCAAGAGCGGGGACGTCGATGCGCTTGACTCGAAGCTCTACTCCGAGAGAGTTGCACAGAGAGCGGCAGAATTCCTCGTCTCTGTCTGCCTCAAAGCTATATTTTGCGCCTCTGATGCCGTGGTTTACGTGGGCGGCGACAAGCCTGCAGGCAGCCGCCTTGCGATATTCGCATAATCGGTGGAGAAGCGCAGATGAGTCCGCACCTCCCGAGAGCGCGACGAGTATTGCCTCGTCCTTTGGTCGCCCCGAAAGAATATGCGGCTCGGTGAATTTAAGTTTGTTTGTTGACATTTTTGTTTCCTTTGATGTGGAAAGGAGTTTGAAATTTCAAATTTTGATTTATCGGGGAGACGAACAATCCCTCAGTCACGCGCAAGGCGTGACAGCTCCCTTTACACAAGGGAGCTTTGTTGGTGGATGTTCGTACGCATTATAGATGTGAAACCCTTTT
>SVRT01000001.1:44567-228999 GCA_015064685.1 Oscillospiraceae bacterium | reverse complement strand
CTGTATGGGCATAGCGTAAATTCCCGCAGTCGCGAAGCAAAATGCTCTCGTACGGAGTTCTGCAATCTGCCAAATAGTTGTATTCCTGAGTATCTATTTCATATACTTTTATTTCATTCTCCAATACTGCCTCGTACATTTTCATAGCAGTCTCGGCTTTGGAGAGCTGCAGAGTGGTATTATCGTTGTCTGTGCTATCATCATTTACATCGGATAAGCTGGTGTTTTCGTTTGACGATAAATCATTTTGATTTTCATTCGACATACATGAAAACAGCGAAAGTATCATGATCAAACAAAGCAAAAAGGCAACGAGTTTTTTCATCACATTTTCCTCCGAAAACAGTATTGTAAGGTCAGTATAGCATGTGCAAAAAAACTTGTCAAGGTTTTTTTCAAAAGTGGAGTGAAAGCCCTATAATTGATGAATTTGGGGGGCAAAAAGGAGGCTCGGTGGGGGGAGAAAAAATAGCGTGTTGGACTTGAACTCTCCGCAAACGCCGCCGTATCATGCGGCGATATGTTCCAAAACATCTATGCGGCGTTCCGGGCGGTTTGCGAGCAAACCGCGCGTGAAGAACCATGAACTCCTATAAACACGAAAAAAGAGAAGCCCAAACCTACGGTCTGAGCTTCTCTTTTTTGGTGCGGGTAACAGGACTTTGAACTAACACCTGAAATCCAGGATTTCAGGTAACGGGTCCTTCGTGATACTGTCACACAGACCAACACAAAAGGAGGCATAAAGCCTCCTTTTGTCTTGGTGCGGGTAACAGGACTTTGAACTAACACCTGAAATCCAAGATTTCAGGTAACGGGTCCTTCGTGATACTGTCACACAGACCAACACAAAAGGAGGCATCGAGCCTCCTTTTGTGTTGGTGCGGGTAACAGGACTTTGAACTAACACCTGAAATCCAAGATTTCAGGTAACGGGTCCTTCGTGAGCCTGTCACACAGACCAACACAAAAGGAGGCACAAAGCCTCCTTTTGTGTTGGTGCGGGTAACAGGACTTGAACCTGCACGAAGGTAACCTCACTAGAACCTGAATCTAGCGCGTCTGCCAATTCCGCCATACCCGCATATTAAGTTGTGTGCGGGATCAGCTGAGACATGTTCCACCGGAACCTGAATCAAGAGCAGTCTGCATCCGCAAGGCTTCGCCTTGCTTACCGAGGTGCTTCGCACCGTCGCAATTCCACCATACCCGCATATTTTATTTACCTTTGATTTTTACTCGGAGCAGGGTCTCCGAGGCGGTGCTTACTTTTCGGATAAATCTTACTTTTCGGCATACTCCGCAACATATGATATTATACAATATAATTCCTTTTTTGTCAATATGATTTTTAAAAATCTTCCCCCTTATTTTTTTAACAATTATTCTCAATAATCAACTCCTTGCTCGAAGACAGCTTTCATTCGGCATTTTTGCTTGACACATCCCCAAAAATATGATATAATCACAATCAACAACTATATAAGGAGATCGGATATGGCATACAGAAAAATTATCAACGGACAATTAGCTTTAGGATACGGCTCTAAATACCAACTTCTCAGGATGCTTGGATGGCATAGAGATGATTTTAATAAAAAAGTAATGAAAGCACTTTCTATGGACGGCACTATTCATTGGTTTGACTTTCACTACGACGAGGAATGCGACAAAGAACTTTTAAACGTTGAATTTCTCCCTCAAATTGATACAGAATGGAAGGAACATTGGGCATGCGGCTCAGGTGGAATCAACTGGGATGCAGTAGGCATTACAGATGACGGCACATATATACTCGTAGAAGCCAAAGCACACCTAACCGAAATGAAAAATTCAGCATCGGGAAGCCCTGCGTCAATAGATAAAAACAAAAAAAGGATCGCGGAAGTTATTAATCATTACGGCATAAAAACCACTCCTGAAGCATGGATGCAGGATAATTATCAGCTTGCTAATAGAATTGTTATTACCCATTTTCTCCAATCAAAGGGACTAAAAGTTAAACTTATATACGTTCTTTTTGAAAACGGGTATCATTTTAATCGCGATAATTCAGAGTCTGTTAGCGAGAAAGAATGGAACAATGAAATGAACCGCGAACTGGAAGAAATGAGAATCAAGAATACAGAGGCGGAATCACTTGTGAATTGGTGCATTATTAATTGCGCACCGCCCAAAATCAAGTGAAACATCAAAAAAGAGGCTTGAAGCCTCTTTTTTGTTATATAACCTTTTCACCCTTGGCAAAAACGCTCTTGACGTTGATATCCCCGTCGAATGCAACGATATCTGCATCGTAGCCTGCTGCAAGTGTTCCTTTCTTATCAAGTCCCATTATTTTAGCGGGAACCTCGGTGATCATTCTGATTGCCTCGACAAGCGGTATATCTGCCTCGGTAACTGCAACTCTGACAAGTCTGTCCGCAGTCGCAATGCTACCCGCAAACGCACTTCTGTCAACGAGCTTGCAGACTCCGTCCTCGATTATGAACTCGGTCGCCTGCATAAAGCCGTGAGTTTCCTTCGTTCCTGCGAGGTGCAGGCTGTCCGTGATAAGCGCGATCTTATCGGGTCCCTTTATCTTGTAGATAAGCTTGATAAGCTCGGGGGGAAGATGCTTTCCGTCGCAGATTATCTCGACGTACATATCATCCTCAAGGAACGCGGTCTCGATAACTCCGAGACGGCGGAAGCCGTGATCTCTCGTTATCGTTGACGTGCAGGAGAAGAGGTGTGTAACAAGGTTACAGCCCTCTGCCATTGCGCGCTTTAGGTCGGCATAAATCGCGTTGGTATGTCCCGCCGCTGCGACTATCCCGTGAGCCTTCAGAGCCTTGGCAAATTTCTCATCTTCGTCATTCTCGGGCGCGTAGCTCCACCTTGCTATAGAGTCTCCGTCAGCCTCAAGTATGGGCATATAATCAGCCTCGATCGGCGCGGTTATAAAATCTGCGCACTGCGCTCCTGCCTGCTCACGCGAAAGATAAGGACCTTCAAGGTGAGAGCCTATGATAGTTCCCTTCACTCTCTCGTCGCTCATCGCCTTCTTTACGTTTGCGACCGATACCGCCATACTCTCCATAGGAGCTGCGGAAATTGTCGGAGCTATCGTCGTAGTACCGTGGGAAAGGTGGAAATTACATCCCTCGACAATGTCGTCCACGCTCTTTTCAAACGCATATCCTCCGCCGCCGTGTGTGTGAATATCGATAAATCCCGCACTGACGTAGAGACCGCAGAGATCGGTCTCTTCGTCATATGCAAGCTCATCCGAGGTAACGGCAACGATCTTGTCGCCCTCGTAATAGATATATCCGTCAAAAATGCGGCCGGAGAGAATTATTTTATCACTTTTGATCCTCTTCATAGCATCAAAGAAGCGAGCTCGAATCGGGATCGAGGTAAAGGATCGCGTTTTCGTGGCGGCGAAGGATGGTTGCGGGGCAAGCCTCACCGATCTCACCGCAAATGGTAGCCTTTACGGCATTTGCCTTTGTCGGCGCGGGAACGATACAGAAGAGATAATCTCCCGAGAAGAGTGTGGGACAGGTAAGCGTGATAGCCATCTTCGGAACATCGTCGATCTTGGCGAAGCAGCCGTCGTTGACCTGCTGCTGACGGCAGATCTCATCAAGCTTTACGGGCTTTACCTTCTTGTCGTCGTTGAAGTCCGCAACGGGCGGATCGTTGAACGCGATATGACCGTTTTCACCGATACCCATAACGACGATGTCAGTGGGATTAGCCTCGAGAAGTGCGGAATAGCGTGCGCACTCTGCCTCGGCATCGGTTGCGGAAATATCGATATAGTTCACGCTCTTGAAGGGTGCGCGACCGAAAATCGCATTTTTGAGGAAGTTGCCGAATCCCTGGGGAGCATCGGCAGAAAGACCGATATACTCGTCCATATGGAACGCATTTACTCTGTTCCACGGGATCTCCTTATCCTCTGCAAGAGAAGCAAGCACCTCGTTCTGCGAGGGGGCTGCCGCGAAGATCATATTGATGGTCTCCTTTGTCTCGAGAAGCTTCAGGATGCAAGCCTTGATATCAGCACCTGCAGCCTTACCCATCTCGTCTCTCGAATCGTAAATATTGACCTTAAGAAGGTCTTTAGTTAAAGTTTTCATATCAAATCAACTCCAAAAGTTTATTATAAGCGTCGGTAAATGCGCTCTGTGCATCGTTGTACTTATAGGGATTCTCAAATGAACGTCCGACAAGTGCGTTGAGTCCCGAGAAGAGCTGAAGGTGAGGCTCAAGAGAGATAAAGAAATCATTTTTTGCAAATGCCTTATGCTCGCTGAGTATCTCGCCTATCTTGGCGTTTCCGCATCCGGGAGGAACTATCGCGCCCTCGTAAAGAGCGTCCTTTATGTGGAAATATCTTATATGCTCGCGGAGCATTTTATACGCCGCCACAGGCTCCTCGTTCTCAAGGACAAAGTTACCCATATCAAAGACACATCCAAGCTCGCCGCCGAAGCTCTCGAGAAGGTCGAGACAACGCTCGGGCGTCGCACCGTATATCTCTGCCTCGTTCTCGTGACAGAGAGTTACACCGTGCTCCTTTGCAATATCAAGCATCCTGCCAAGCGCGTCGATGACCTCGCTTCTCATTGCGGTAATATCCTTACCGTCGGGAGCGTAGAAGCTGAACATACGGATATACTCCGCTCCGAGAGTGTTCGCTGTCTCAAACACGCGGCGGGCAGTCTCCATATGAGCATCCATATCTCCGTCGAGCTTTATTTTACCGAGAGGTGAGCCGATAGCAGAAACGCCAAAACCATAGTTATCAAGCTTTGCCTTTACCTCTGCCACCTCTTCCTTAGTAAGGACAGAAACATTCTTCTTGTCTACGTGACGGATCTCGACGTTCTTGACGCCGTAGCCCTTCATCGCCTCGAGCTGACCGTCAAAGGAGTCGGAATGCTCGTCAAAAAATCCCGAAAGAATTATCTTTGCCATATTTTTTCTCCAATTAATCTCAGATACCGTTTACAGTCTCCTCGCATCCGCTCTTGAGCGAACGGTCGATTGCGTTGAGGATGAATACGGGAGCTACAAATCCCTCGTAGGTCTCCTTCATCTTTGCGCCCGAGAGGACCTCGTAGTATGCCTTAAACTCACGGTAGAACCAATCTGAGCAGAAGGAAACGTCAAGAGACTTGGTTGCTCTCTCCGCGACCAATGCCGCACCGTAGATATGCACACCCTCTGTGAATATTGCCGTGCAATCGTAATCATCGTAACGGAAAAGCACATTGATGTTGTTATTATTCTCTTTCGCAATAACCGATTTCGGGAATCTGCCGAATATCTCGCATACCATTTCTACAAGATGCTGTGAATAGAAGAAGAATCCGCCGTACTCGTTCTCTTTATTGTAAGGAGCGCGAACCATTCCTCCAAGGACCTTACCCATAGCGTTGCACTCTCTGTCTCTCTTAAGGGCGAGGACAAAGGGATCATACTTGAGGCAGGAGCCACCGGTAACCTGAATGTTGTTCTTCTTAAGAAGCTCAACAAGCTCAACGGTGTCCTCCTCCTTAACTGTTACGGGCTTGTCTATAAACATCGGCACACCGCTCTCAATATAGGGCTTTGCGTACATAAGGTGTCTGTCACCGTGACGCGCGGTGATAACAACACCGTCTACCTTTCCTACTGCGTCGTCGTAGTTATCCATTACGGGCACGCCAAACTGCTCATTGAGCTTTTCAGCCGCCTCGCGCTCATGGCTGTAAACACCGATGACTTCAACGTCGGAAAACTCTTCTCTGTCTCTTATAAAACCGAGGAAGCTATTAGCGTGAGAGTTCTCACAACCGAGAATTACTATCTTTTTCATATCGTTTTCTCCTTAGAACTTGAGAGGCAGAGGATTCTGAGCGTGTGTTGTTTCGATGACAGAAATAATATCTGCAGCCATTTCAGCAGTCACTGTCATAGGCTTGCCCTCTGTAAGGTAGTAGTAGATCTGCTCGTAGAGCTTCTTTGTACCAACGTCGAACGCGGTTCCGTCAAAATGACCGCTCTCAGTGTGCTTTACAAGGGTCTCGCCACAGTAAATAGGCTCGCCCTCGTCGTTTGCGAGGAAGGTCTCAACTACGGGACGCTCAACGTTCTCGCCGTCAACAAGATAAGTCATTTCATAGTCGGAAGGAGTGGACTTGAAGCAGCCCTTTGTACCCTGGATCTTGAGGTTATAGGGAGAATAAGCATCGTTATTGGAAACTTCAATGTCAACAACAGGTCCGTTCGGAGCCGCGATGATGACCTTCGCATAGTCATCGCTGTCACCGCTTGTGAGAGCAAGACCGAGTCTTGAGAAGAGTATCTTCGCATCCTTATCAAAGTCGATAAGTCCGAGAGCCATTCCTACGGGGTGAGGTCCTGTGTTGTAAAGACCGCCCGCACATCTCTTCTGGAGGGTCTGCCAGTCCCAACGGCGGGAGAATCCATTGTATCTTATAGTGATCTGCTGGATCTCACCGAGCTTGCCGGATTTAGCAAGGTCGTATGCGAACTCATAAAAGGGTGCGAAGAAGGTCTGCTGGAACACTGCAAGAAGAACGCCCTTCTCCTTTGCAATATTGATAAGAGTATCGCACTCGTATCTTGTTCTTGCAAAGGGCTTTTCTACGAGAACGTTAAAGCCGTGCTCGAGAAGGTCCTTCGTAATAGGATAGTGAAGATCGGAATAAGTATCGTTAACAACGAGATCGATATCGTTAAGATCGTAAAGATCACGGTAGTCCGCAAGCGTTGTGCATCCGGGGTAATCGTTCTTTGCCCTTTCTCTGCGGAAATCGTCTGCTTCGACAACGTATTTTACGTTAAAAAACTGATTATCGTCGGTGCGGTAAAATCTTCCGTGGATGTTCTTACCGCTTCTTCCCTGACCGATAATAGCGAGGTTAAGCTTTTTCATAACTTTTACTTCCTTTCATATAAGTTAATAAGTGACACTTTATCACATCCTCATTATATAATTTATTTTTTACCAAGTAAATGGCATTTTTTACCCTTTTCTATTGCATTTTATGAACTTGTGTGTTATAATGGCTTTACAAACGGAAAAATCGTGCTATAATGCTTGTGCAGTATAGGAAAGGAGCCTTATATGAAGATGAACGATTGCATATGGGAGACAGACAAGCTCTTTTACAAGCATGTGATAACAGAGTCTCCGAGACGCGAGGATCACTGCCTTCATACGCATAACGTTTACGAGCTTTTATACATTGTAAGCGGAGATGCTACCCACGTTATTGAGGATAGAAAATACAAGCTCAAAAAAGGTGACCTCATTCTCATTCGCCCCCTTCACTATCATTTTATCCAGATAGATTCATCCGTCAATTACGAGAGATATAACGTTCTTTTTGATCCTGCAAGGCACGGAGTAAGCGGGGTTGAGCTTATTCCCGACAACGTTGAGATCATCAATCTATCGGGAAACAAGTCTGCCGAGGATATCTTCCACCGTTTTGACTTCTATCACAGTAACTGCTCTTATGAGACCTTTCTCAATTTCCTTCCCCCGATGCTCTCCGAGCTATTTTTGAATCTCAGTATATTCCCGCAGACTCAAAGTGACGAAAGCTTTACATCCTCACCGCTGATTACTGAGGCGCTTAAATATATAAATGAAAATCTTTTCACCGTTGACAGCATTGAGGACATTGCAAAGCATCTTTTTGTCAGCGAGAGTTATCTTTTCCGTCTTTTCAAGAGCGAGCTGAGACAGACACCCAAAAAGTACATTATGGACAAGCGCTTGCTCTGCGCACAGAAGATGATAGCGGACGGAGAGAAGCCCGTAACTGTCTGCGATGCCTGCGGTTTTGGTGATTACACGACCTTTTACCGAAATTACACCGCATTCTTCGGTCACTCCCCGTCAGACGAGAAGCGTATGACGGACGCATAGTAAAATTTCTTGGTGCAAAATATCTGCGCGTATCCCCCATTTTTTTGACAAATCAATAAGACTTTTTCAAAGCGCCGCCTTTTTGTCTTTCTCCGATTGACAGAAGGGCGGTTTAGTTATATAATTTTTATTGATTTTTCAAGCAAAAGGAGTGCCTCGGCATAACCTTTTTATTCGGAGGAAACAATGGCTCAGATCATAGAATGGCTAAACCGCACACTTAGCTTCGCATACGACAATATTCTCAGCATCGCCATGATGATACTTCTGATCGCCACGGGAATATTTCTCTCGGTGCGAACGGGATTTTTCCAATTCAGACGCTTTGGCTACGCGGTGAAAAACACTCTCGGCTCGCTTTTCAATAAAAACACGCACGAGAAGAAGGAAGGCAGCGTATCCCCCTTCCAAGCAGTTACGACCGCTCTCGCGGGAACGATCGGCACAGGAAGCATTGCGGGAGTTGCGACTGCTCTTGTCCTCGGAGGTCCCGGTGCGGTGTTCTGGATGTGGGTAAGCGCTCTTCTTGGAATGGTAACAAAGTATTCTGAGATAGTTCTCGCACTAAAGTACCGCGAAAAAGATAAAGGTGGCGCGTTTACGGGCGGCCCTATGTACTACATAAAAAACGGACTTGGGCTTAAATGGCTCGCCGTTATTTTCGCTCTTTTCGCAATGGTCGCTTGTATCGGCACCGGCAACGCAACGCAGTCCAACTCAATATCGGGGGTGCTTGATTCAAACCTCGGTATATCCCCATTGATCACCGGAATAGTCCTGACGGTCATTGTCGGTACCGTAATAATCGGAGGTGTCAAAAGAATAGCGTCAGTTAACGAAAAGCTCGTTCCGGTAATGGCAATATTCTTTATTCTTGCATCTGTCGTCGCGCTTGTTCTGAATGCCGAGCGTGTTCCGACAGCCTTCTCCCTGATATTTAAGGAAGCATTTAATTTCAAGGCGGCAACAGGCGGCGTTGCGGGCTACGGTATACTCTCCGCCATGAGATACGGAGTCGGCCGCGGTGTTTTTACAAACGAGGCAGGACTTGGAAGCGCACCGATCGCTCACTCAGCTTCAAGCGCCAACGAGCCCGTAAAGCAGGGACTCTGGGGCGTATTCGAGGTATTTATCACCACAATAGTCATATGCACTATGTCTGCGATAATCGTGCTTACCTCAGATACTTATTTGAACGCGTATTCCGTCGGAATAGCCCCATCGGTCAACGGCGCCGCTCTTTCAAGTGCCGCGTTCAACGAGGCGCTGCCGTACGTTGGCGGCATAGGAGTCTCTATCGCAACGGTGTTCTTCGCACTATCCACTATTCTCGGCTGGGCATATTACGGAGAAATATGCGCAGGCTATCTTTTCAAAAGTCATCGCAAGGTAGCAGTGTGGACATACAGAGTTATATACGTCGCATTTGTCTTTATCGGCTCGGTCGCAGAGATCAATACGGTGTGGCTGATCGCAGATTGCTTCAACACGCTCATGGCACTCCCGAATCTTATCGCGCTTATTGGTCTTTCGGGAGTTGTAGTCACAACGACAAAGGACTTTTTCCTAAGACAAAGATCCACCGCTGACAATCAATCCGAATAAAATACATTTGCCCCGATCATTCGGGGCTTTTTTTTGACAAAAAATCGAAAAGGTATTGATTATTCCCCATTTAAGTGATATAATCTTTATCGTTGAAAAAAACAAGGGAGACTTGCCGTGAAAAAGAGTAAAAATATCGGTATATTGCTCGCCGTTTTAGCAGCTGCACTATACGCACTCAATTCCCCGCTATCAAAGCTCCTGCTCGATTATCTTCCCCCAACGCTTATGGCGGGATTTTTATATCTCGGCGCGGGGATGGGAATGGGTATCATAGCACTCATTCGACGTGCCGCAAAAAAAGAGCAAAACGAGCTTAAGCTTACTCGCAATGAACTGCCGTATACTGTTGCTATGGTAGTGCTTGACATAGCCGCTCCGATATTTCTTCTTATGGGACTTAACGCGACGAGCGCCGCAAACGCCTCTCTGCTCAATAATTTCGAGATCGTAGCAACCGCACTTATCGCGCTTATGATATTCAAGGAAAGGATCAGCCCGAGGCTTTGGGGCGGAATACTGTTTGTCGTTCTATCCTGCGCGCTTCTCTCATTCGAGGATATCTCGAGCCTGCAGTTTTCCTACGGTTCTCTCTTCGTTCTGCTCGCTTGTGTTTGCTGGGGATTTGAAAACAACTGCACGCGTAAGCTCTCGAGCAAGGACCCCATGCAAATAGTCGTGATCAAGGGACTTGGCTCGGGACTCGGATCTCTTATCATAGGTCTTGTGCTGGGCGAAAAGATCTCTGCCGTATGGAGCGTTTTCGCAGTCCTCGGAGTTGGCTTTGTCGCTTACGGACTCAGCATATTCTTCTACGTTTACGCACAAAGATCACTCGGTGCGGCGAGAACAAGCGCGTACTACGCGATTGCCCCCTTCATCGGCGCACTCCTATCACTGATCATTTTTGCGGAGATTCCCAAATATACCTTTATTATCGCGCTCGTTCTCATGGCGATAGGCGCATATCTCTCCGCAAGTGATGAACCGTTATTAAAGAAAAGGAAAAGAAAATGAAGCTCTCAAGAAATGCAAAAAACGCGTTTATGCTCGGAGCACTTTGCTCGGTGGCATATTTTGCGGTCTATATAGCCAGAAATATTCTCGGCGCGGTAACTCCGCAAATGATAACTCAAGGATACACCGAAGAATATATCGGTAGCATCTCCTCGCTCTACTTCGTGTTTTACGCAGTAGGACAGCTTATAAACGGCGCGATCGGAGACAAAATCAAGGCTAGATGGATGATATCCATGGGCCTTCTCGGCGCAGGTATCACAAATCTTACCTTCTCGCTCATCGTCCATATCACCCCTGCAGCGGCAATGATCGCTTATGCGGTGACGGGATTCTTCCTTTCGATGATCTACGGACCTATGACCAAGGTCGTATCCGAGAACACCGAGCATATTCACGCTGTACGTTGCAGTGTAGGCTACACCTTTGCTTCCCTCTTTGGCTCACCTGCCGCAGGACTTCTCGCATCATTCCTTGCATGGCAGAGCGTGTTCGCTGTAAGCAGCGCGGCACTTTTTGGTATGTCCGCGATTACATTTATAATTTTTCTCGTCTTTGAAAAGCGTGGGATCGTTAAATACGGTCAGATCAAGACCGAGAAAAAAGGCGCGCAAAACGTTAAGGTGCTCTTCAAGCACCACATCGTAAAATTCTCATTCGTAGCAATACTTACAGGTGTTGTCAGAACGTCGGTCGTTTTCTGGCTTCCTACCTATCTTGCCCAGCATCTTAAGTTTTCGGATACCGAGGCTGCAAGCATATTCACTGCCGCGACCCTCATAATTTCACTGACCGCGATCATTGCCGTATTTGTTTACGAAAGACTCGGACACAACGTTAATCTCGCGCTTCTTCTGATGTTCAGCTCTGCAGTGATCTTCTTTGTTCTTACATACTTTGTAAGCCTTCCTATCCTTAATATCGTTTTCATCATTCTTGCAATAATGTCCTCAAACAGTGCGTCAAGTATGCTCTGGAGCGTGTACTGCCCGAGCCTTAAAAGCACGGGAATAGTCTCGAGCGCAACAGGCTTCCTCGACTTTTTAAGCTATATGGCAGCAGCTGCCGCAAACCTCGTTTTCGCAAATGCCGCAACGACTATCGGATGGGGCAATCTGATCCTTGTCTGGATGGGACTTATGGTGGTCGGAGTGATCATTTCTCTTCCATTCGACTCAATAAAAGCAAAGCTTGGTAGCAAGCAGACAGAATAATAAATATCAAAAAAATGCCGCTTGTGCGGCATTTTTTATTATTTCTGAAATGATTTCGGCGAGGTATTGAAATGCTTTTTAAAACACCTCGAAAAATATCCGTAATTCTCAAAGCCGAGCCTTTGTGCGACCTCACCGAGAGTCATATTTCCGTTCTGTATCATATCCTTGGCAAGCAGCATTTTGCGCTCGTTTATATATTCAATAACGGTCTTTCCCGTCTCGCGCTTGAAAATATACGCGACGTACTCGCGCGAAAGATGCACGTGGTCACTGATCATTGTGAGAGTTATTCTCTCACTCACGCTGTCGTCAATGAATCTGATTATTGCGCCGACGTTCTTGTCATTGCTCTCATAAGACAGAACGTCAAGGATCTCAAAAAGAATATAGTTGAGCAAATTCTGCGCCTTTTCTTCGGAATGGTAAAGCGGTGATATATGGGTCTGAGAGAAGGCAGAGAGAAGCGTCCTTATTTCCTCGGTCACCACGTTTGATAGAAAAAGCCTGTCGGGTAGGGTGACTCCATCGTTGAGCTGAAAATTAAAGCTCGCGTAGCTTACCTCCTCGTCAAGCTCAACTCGCGAGCGCATTGTCCCCGGGGGCAAAAGGATCGCGTCGTTCTTTCCTATCTCGCATTCTTCTCCGTTTATATTGTATAAAAGTCTTCCCTTCATAACGAAGGTCAGATCATAAAACTTTATAACTGTATCGGGCATTTCGCGGCTTTTTTTGACACTGATATTGCAGAAATGCGATAGATTTTTTACAAGATACGCCTCCATTTTTCCTCCGGTCATCTTAATATAGTGCATTTTTTCGCCTAATACGTTAAAATTATCTATTGCACCTTTTTTCTTTGGGTGATATAATGATTATAGCACACCGACGTGTGCTTGTCAACTTAATTTTGTGCAAATACGGAGGATTTGATTATGAAAACACTTCTTGTAGGCGATATCTGTCCCACGGTTTATTCAACACCATATTACAAAGAGAAAAATATTCCCGCGCTTTTTGGAGATACCGTAACGCTTTTTGAGAACAAGGACCTCGTCTTTGCGAACATTGAGTGCGCCATCACAGAGAGCGAAAACAAAATAATGAAATTCGGCCCTAACCTCAAAGCTCCCCTAGAGACCGCAGAGATGCTCAAAGAGCTTGGCGTTACAGTTTGCGGTCTCTCCAATAACCACATCTTTGACTTTGGTAAGGAAGGCGCTATTGACAGCATCAACGCTATCAAGGCGGCAGGACTCGACTACACGGGCTTTGGCGAGAATTACGAGGATTCACGACGCGATTACGTCTTTGAAAAGGACGGCGAGAAGGTTTGCATCATCGCAGTCTGCGAGCACGAATATTCCTACGCGCTTGAGGACAGAATGGGCTCTCGCCCCTACGACGAGTACGACACGATGGAGGATATAAGAGCCGCAAAGGCAAAGTACGACCGTGTGCTTGTAATGTACCACGGAGGCAAGGAGCATTGCCGCTATCCCTCTCCCCGTCTGCGTAAGCTCTGCCGCGCTATGGCAAAGAACGGCGCTGACGTAGTCCTCTGCCAGCATACACATTGCATCGGTGCATACGAGGAGTATGAGGGCTGTCACATCCTTTACGGTCAGGGTAACTTCCAGTTTGCCAAGCTTATGGATATGGAAAGCTGGGATACGCTTTTAGCGGTCGAATACGACACCAAGAGCGGCGAGATCGCCTTCACCCCAATAAGATCGGGAGAATACGGCATTTCACTTGCAAAGGGTGAGGACAAGGAAACTATTATGTCCGAGTTCGCCAAGAGAAATGAGCAGCTCCATAATGGCGAATGGAGACAGGGCTGGCACGAATTCTGTGAGGCTAACGGAAAGTACTACGTTGCCGCAATAGCAAACGCGTGCACTCGCGAGTCTACCGACCGTCAAAATCACAATTTTGCCCACTACCTTGACTGCGAGGCTCACACCGACGTTTGGCGCGAGCTTTTCCCGACCTGGAATCTGACAAACGAAAAATAAGGAGTAATATCATGGAACTTTTGAACAGACTTCCCTATCCCACGGGGCTATCAAAGGAGGAGATCCTCGATCTCTTATTCCGCGAGGAATACGGTTATCTCCCAAAAAAGCCCGACTCGGTGACCGTCAAGGTGGAAAACCCCGGAATACATCATTTCGCAGGCAAGGGATACCTTGCACGACTCTCTTTGACGATCCACGCGGAATTCGGTGAATTCACATTCCCCTTCTACTACGTTTATCCTCTCAATACAGGCAAAAAGGTCCCCGCATTTATTCATATCAATTTCCGCGACGGTATTTCGGACCGCTATCAGCCCGCCGAGGAGATACTCGACCGCGGATATGCCCTCTTCACCTTCTGCTACGAGAACGTCACGTCCGACAACTCTGATTTTACAAACGGACTTGCGGGACTCGTCTATCCGGGCGGCAAACGCTCCCCCGATTCGTGCGGAAAGCTCGGTCTCTGGGCTTACGCTGCCTCGGCTTTGCTTGATTACGCCGTGACGCTTCCCGAAATAGATGCGGACAAAATAAGCGTAGTCGGTCACTCACGACTCGGTAAGACCGCACTCCTGGCGGGTGCTATCGACGAGAGATTTTATTGCGCATTCTCGAACGATTCGGGATGCGGCGGCGCAGCATTGGCTCGTGAAAACACAGGCGAAACGGTACGCGCTATAACTAAAAATTTCCCGTTCTGGTTCTGTGAAAACTATCAAAAATATATCGATAACGAGGAAAATATGCCCTTTGACCAGCATTGGCTCATATCGGCAAATCTCCCTCACAGAGCTTACGTCGCAAGTGCCGAGGGCGACACCTGGGCTTGCCCCCAGAACGAATATCTCTCCTGCGTTGCCGCAAGCAAATACTACGAGGAAAACGGTAAAACCGGCTTTATCCCTGACGGAGATACACCTAAGCTGCGCAACCCTCTCCACGAGGGTATGATCGGACATCATATGCGCCCGGGACTTCACTTCCTCAGCCGCGAAGATTGGAATTACTATATCGATTATCTTGAAAAGCAATTTTCGAAATAAAAACGCTAAAAAAACGACCTCGATCGAGGTCGTTTTTTTAAAACTCTGTTGACACTCTACACAAACGGTGATAAAATAAACTAAAATCCCTATTGGAGGCAATTATGGAAGCATTAAGATACAAGGAAATAGATTACGTTATCCGTCGTCCCGAAAACGAGACCGAGGGAAAAAAATACCCTCTCGTCATCTACCTTCACGGTGCTGGCGGCAGAGGCAGAGATATTTCTCTTATTAAAAATCATTCTTTTTTCGCCCATTCTGCACCCTTTCTCAAGGAGGCATTTTCGACGGGTCCGCAATGCTACGCCGACTCCTGGTTTGATATTTTTGAACAGCTTCAGGATTTTATCGAATTTGTAATTTCCGATCAGGCGGTTGACCGCGAGCGTGTCTATCTTACGGGCGCAAGCATGGGAGGCTACGCCACATGGCAGATGGGAATGACTCGCCCCGAGCTTTTCGCAGCAATAGTACCTATTTGCGGCGGCGGAATGTATTGGAACTCGGGCAGACTCGTGAACACCGCTGTCTGGGCATTTCACGGTGACAGCGACCCGACAGTATTCCCTGAGGAAAGCAAAAAATTCATCAATAACATAGTGGCTTGGGGCGGTAAAAAGGCAAGGCTCACGATCTTCGAAAATACCGGACACAACGCCTGGGATCCGACATTCGCCAACCCCGAAATGTGGAAATGGCTCCTCGAGCAGAGAAACTCCTACGTCGAGACCGAAAACAAGTTCGACGACGTAAAAAAATACGGATGAATTATCTAAAACACATTCAAATATCGCAAAGCGCGGTCATTTTTATGAAATGACCGCGCTTTCTTTTTCATTTACCGTCTCCCTCGTTACCGAAAAGGCAATACACGCGGCAAAAACGTATATTCCAAGTCCTGA
The DNA here is from genome assembly GCA_015064685.1 of Oscillospiraceae bacterium. GTDB lineage: Bacteria > Bacillota > Clostridia > Oscillospirales > CAG-272 > SVTX01. Next base: position 213,252 of record SVRT01000001.1, on the reverse strand, counting down.
ACCGACCTTCAAAAGAAGATAAAGCGCAACGGTCCACAAAACAAGCGCAGAGAATGCGGATAAGACGTCTATTACCCTTTCAGCCACTCTTTCTCCTAGCAATAATGCCACACAACAATACAGTATCCGTCCGCCGTCAAAGCTCCTTACAGGCAAAAGATTAAGTCCGCCCTGCAGAAACGCAGATACGGCAAAAAAGCTCACAGCGCCCACACTTGAGTATTCTCTGCCCGAGATAAAGGCTTCGGCAAGTGCCGTTACCTCTCCGTACGTCCTGCCGCTCAAAAGAAAGGCGACCATACACATTCCAAGACAAATAAAGTTAACAAATGGTCCTGCGGCGGCAAGCAGTATCTCACTTTTATATGACGTTAATCCCTCATCGGTACATATTCGTATTCCCGAAAACTCAAAACGTATCTCTTTCACTCCGATCCCGAGCAATACCGCCGCCAAAAGATGACCGCATTCGTGCAAAAAAGCGGAGAGAAAATACAAGATCAGTATCTCTGCTCTGTCTGATATTATCATCGACCCGAGCATCAAAAGTGCGCCGGCACCAATTTTTATTCTCTTCAAAAGCTAATTTACCTCAATTTTTTATTGATAAATTAATTTTATGTTTATATTTTTGAAATTATTATTAAGTTTTCCAAATGCGCTTGACAATCACGCGACCGTGATATATAATTATACTACGTAAGTTTATCTATATATAACAAATCACTTGAGGTATAACATGAATCTGCGAATACAGGACGAATATATTCCCGGCACAAAGCTGCTCCGCCGTGAGCTTGGCGGTGTTACCGGTCTTGAGTTTCTCTCTAAAATCTTCTTTATTTCCGACGGGGTTATGCTCACACAGATACGCGATATTTCGGGTATCGACGGCACAACTCTGCAGAACTGGACAAAGCGCGGATGGGTCGAGAATTCCAAGCTCAAAAAATATAACATAAATCAGGTCGCGCATATTCTCATCATCAATATGCTCCGCTCCTGCATGCAGCTCGACCGCATTGCATTTCTGATTCAGTACATCAACGGTCGCGTGGATGACCGCCGCGACGACATTATTGCCGATTCGGTTCTCTACGATTACATCTGCAAGATCCTTGACATGCTCGTTACGTACGATGAATGTACCATCGGGTCTATCAGAGATACAATTGAGAACGTCACGGACACGTACGAGGAGACCGTAGAGGGTGCGAGAGAGCGACTTACCAACGCGCTTGAAATAATCATCGTAGCCTATTACGCAACACTTGTAAAAAAGCACGCTGACGATAAGCTCGAGGCTCTTTACAACCAGAAGGCTCCTAAAATGAAGGGTAACAGAAAAACCGACACAGATCTTATCATCGGCAGACGTGTCAAGGTCGTTGAACCGATAAATAACCGCGAGGAAACAGGCACCGTAAAGATCAACGGTCAGGAATGGAGCGCGCGAATGAAGGACGCGAACGGAATAGCTCAATCGGGCGAAACAGTCATCATTCAGAGCATCAACGGTGTTAAGCTCATCTGTAAAAAAATCTGAAAACCAACCATAACTGAAAATTTGTTGAAAAAATGAAAAAAATTGATATTCTCGTAAGCTCACTCGTGTACGCTGTGTATATGCTGATATCCTGCGTTATCGTTATGTGCGCGGAGATACTCGCTGTGAAGATAGTCAATCTTTTCGTAGTTACCGAGTATTTTTCGCTCACGGTGATACGCGCACTGCTCTACACTGTGGGTGTTAACGCACTCCTTGCGGTGATTTCCTACCGTGAGGGATATAAAACCGCATACTTTTCTATTCCCGAAACTTTAATATCGGGCGCTATCGCTACTCTGCTTCATCTCGTTTTTGCGCTTCTCTTCAACTTTGAGGCATTTTCCGCAGGTGGAGTAAGATCGATAACTGCGCTTATTCGCTTCGGCTCTGATCTCAACAGCAATGCATTGACAAGCTCGCTCACAAGGCTCGACTTTATTCCTTTCTTCCTTCTCAATTCTCTCGTTTATATCGGAATAATTATCGGATTCGGCAAGCTCGGTCAGTATAAAAGACTCGCAGACAGAGAGGAGCTTCTCGGCACAGACTCCGAGGAGCAATGAAAACCCAACACATTGAAAGGCTACTTTTTACATGATTCTTGAAAATAACGGACTGAAAATTATTATCGGAAAGAACGTCCCCGAGACAGATGCCCCCATCCTTCCGGAGGAGACACAGGAAGATCCGAGAGCGCTGATCTATGAGATCTGCCGCACCATCACCGAGGGCGGATATAATCCCGTCTCTCAGCTTGTGGGATATATCGAATCCGACGACCCTACGCATATCTCGAACTACAAGAACGCTCGCACTATGATAAACAGAGTTGACCGCGACGAGCTTATCGAAGATATGGTCAAGACATACATCGAGCATCTCTCGTCTGTTTACGGTGAAAATAACAGTGACAATGAAAACTGACATTACAGAGCCCAAGCTCGAGGTCACCTTCCGCGGCAAGATCGATCACGATCTCACAAAGACACGTACTGTGATCGCGCTCGGCACCTTTGACGGAGTGCATATTGCCCACAAAAGGCTGATCGAAGAGGCAAACCGGCTTAAAGAAAAAATAGGCGCTGAGCTTGTCGGTGTCTGGTGCTTTGAGGAAAGCCCGGGGGCAATTATCAACGGAATATTGCCAACTGTCCTTACCACCAAGGATGAGCGCATCGATCTTCTTTTCACTTGTGGCGCAGACTTTGTCGTAATGGGAAGATTTGAAGAGCTGAGACATATCGGGGCAAAGGAATTCATAAACGGTATCCTTGTCACTCGGCTTGGATGCGTAGGCACAGTCTGCGGATACGATCATCACTTTGGATATTTGGGGCTTGGAGATGCTGCTCTGCTTGAAGCGGAGCTTGGCAAAGAAAACACCGTGACGGTTCCCGAGATCAAGCTTTCAGGTGAGACGGTCGGGTCGAGCGCGGTACGGAAGCATCTGGCGCAAGGTGAGGTCGAAATCGCAAACGCAATGCTCGGAAGACCGATATCTGTAAGCGTACCGGTTTCCGAAGGAAAAAAGCTTGGCAGACGGCTCGGCTTCCCGACCGCTAATCAGCTCTTTCCCGAGAATTTCGCGCCGATGAAAAACGGCGTTTACGCGACCCGATGCAGCTTTGATGACGGTAGCAGCTATATGGGTGTTTCAAACGTGGGAATTCGCCCAAGCATTGAGTCGGGCGACGATCACAAAAAGAACTGCGAGACCTATATCATCGACTTTTCAGGCGAGCTTTACGGCAGAAAAATGAAGGTCGAGTTCTGCGCGTATCTGCGCGAGGAGAAAAAATTTTCCTCACTTGAGGAGCTTACAAGCGCGATCGAGCGCGACCGTGACCGCACGGTAGAATTCTTTAAAAACAATAACGTATAAATCAAAAAGGAGAACGGCAATGAGACCAAAGAGAAAATTGATAGGGCTTTTATGCCTTACGGTTTTAACACTTATTACCGTCTCCTCTTTTTTTATTTTCCCGATAAATGCCGCAGATTCTCCCACGCCGCCTGTGATAACCGATACGGGCGCATATTGCCTGTACGATAAGACACACAACAAGCTGATAACGTCCCGCAACGAAGACGAGCTTCTGAACACTTCAACGAGCGCAAAGGTTACGATGGGACTTCTCGCCTGCGAGATGCTCTCGGACAGACTCAACGAGACCGTTACCGTTTCCTCAGACATGCTCTCCGGTGCGGGCGGGTATTCGATGGGGCTTAAGGACGGCGAGGAGATAAGGATAAAGGATCTGCTCTACGGCGCGATATGTGGCTCATATAACGATGCGGCTTACGTGATCGCAAGCATTTGCGGCGGCAATGCGGACAAATTCGTGACTCTCATGAACGAAAAGGCACACAAACTTGGCGCAACTTCAACGAGCTATACAAATCCCATAGGCTATCCCGATAATGCGGCTATGGTTACGACCGTTGCCGATACCCTCAAGATCGCACTCGAGGCATCTGACAATGATCTTTATATGGAGATATCCTCCGCAAAGCATCACGATATCGGCGCGACAAATAAAAGCGGTGCAAGAACGGTGTATAACAGAAATTATCTCATATCCTCACGAAGCACGCAGGCTTATTATAACTCTGCCTGCCGCGGTATGAACGCGGGTATTTCGGGGGAAGCGGGCGGCTGGAGCGTAATTACACTTGCGCAGGATGACGGTGCGGAATATATCTGCATCGTGCTTGGTGGCAGCGAAAACGAGGACGGCACGCAAATTTTCGCCTACGACACAGCAAACACGCTCGTCAACTGGGTATGTGAGACATATAATGACCACAAAGTCTTTTCCAAAGGACAGGTGCTCGGTCAAGCTGAGATATCAATGACTGCGCTGGGAACTCAAAAGGTGGATTATGCCACCGCGGAGGAGCTTTCGGTCTATATCCCCGATCACTCGGGTCCGAGCGTTACCTACAAGGTTGAATATATTTCCGAGAAGCTCCGCGCACCAATAAAGAAAGGCGACAAGATAGGTGTTGCCTCGGTTTATTGCAACGGCGAGCTTGTCGGTGAATGTGACGTCGTCATTGTCGAGGATTGCGAAGCAAATGCGGTGATGAAAGTTATCTCAGCGATTGGAGACTATACCAAGAGCCGAGCATTCATAGCAACTCTCGTTTTTCTGGCAATATCTCTCCCGATAGCGATCATAATAAAAAAACGCCACTCGCATAACGTGAGCGGATATACACACAAATATTAACGTAGACTCAAAACACCTCAGCCGCTCGGCTGAGGTGTTTGTTTTTTGTTATTCGTGTTTCAATTTTGATTTATCGGTGAGGACGGGGGATGCGCGTGGGGGGCTTTTCCAGGGAAAAAAGCCCCCCACACCCCCAAAACCCCAAAGTATATTTTATACAAGTCAAGACGGTTTATCAATCTACACCGTGTCGCATCTGCATAGCCCCACTGCTATCGTGTTGCAAGTGTATTTAAAATCGTTTGAAAGGCTTTCTTTAACTTAGTTTTTCTTTATGGTTAAAGTTTTTTTATCGGCTGGGTTTAACACCCTATCAATACAAAAACGTCAGTGAGGGATTTTTTTAGCCGCTTGCGGCGAAAAATCCTACTTCACCCTAAAAGGACCTAATATAGGGGAAGTTTTTGCGGAGCTTTTTTCAAAAAGCGACCCGCGTTCCCCGCGCCCCCGCATCCCCCCCGCGTCCCCGCTAAACCGCAATTTGTTTATTTATGATCAAAAAAGCTTTGCGCAACGAAAATGCGCAAAGCCTTTTATTATTCATCTTCTTTTTCAAGGATCTCAATTAGTTCTTTTACACCGACGACGTGATGCCCTTCGATCATATTTCTTTTATCCATTCTGTGATAATCGATTATATTATACTGCGAATCGGTGTACGTTACCCTTTTGGTATTGGGATATATCAATATTATCTGCTTTTCAAATTCGTCTGTGATAGGTGAAAGAATAAGCTCTTTTCTTCTGACCTTCCACTCACCCTTATACTCAGACACATGATCGGGTGCGTTGCTGTTTGTATATTTTCCAAAGAAGACACCGCTCGCGCGTCTGCTCTCCGCATAATATTTCGTTCTTGTTTTTTCGATATTCCATCGTCCATGAGTTGAAATAAAGGATAAAACGGTGATTTCATATTTCTTTTCACCGACGCTTATTATGTAATCAACATCAAATTTTTTGCCCCAAAACTTCTCGGAAAACTTCCTTTTCGCCTCTACCTTGATGCCCTGACGTTTTCCTATTTCTTTGATGATACTCTTAAACCTAAGTATTTTGATCGCATACCAGATAAGCTTAAATAAACCATACAAAATTATGAGTTCAATAATAATCTGGACAACGTACATAAGTGCAACAAATCCCACGTCATTACCTCCAATTCAGTCAATATAAGCGTTGCTTTTTGTCATAGACAATAAGCTCCTCGCTCTCCTCCCGTCCGACCTTCCAAAACTTTCTGTATATTAGTATGACAAAAGTCAAATATACCGCAGCATAAACAATGTAACATATAGTATACGCTAGAAAATCCTCGGGGATATAGTCAAGATAATTCCTGATTTCATTGTGTCTGCCGCTCCATCTTATGTAGGTATTTTCAAAAATAGACGTCGGCAACAACGCGAAATAACCTGTCTGCTTCAAATGTCCAAGAGAAAGCAAACAAACAATATATCTCACGATCTCCATTGGAAGCACATGAAGAATAAAGCTTTTCACCTGTCCCTGTCCATCCATAAGCGCATAGAGTCTGGGAACTGTATATCGCATGACAAAATAAACACATGCAAGCGGAAGAACCAGCTTAAAGATAATGTCAGCCGATAAAACAAGAGTTATCAGGAGGGCATACGGAATCTTTTCGGCAATCGGAATAAACGCAATTGATTTAAAGCTCAAACAAGCCATCGAGCAAAAATAATTTGAAATAAAAACCGCTATTCCGTATAGGGCAGCATAGCCCGGTATTTTCAATGCTCTTTCTGTCATTGCGCATGCCTCCTCAATCAATTATTTCCACTTCCCCATTTGCTCGCGCTGCTCCTGCTCGCGGCGAAGCCGCTCGGCTTCTTCTTTTTCGTGCTTTTGCATGTCGGTGAGTGCTTTTGTTCTTCTTAGTGAAATGACGAGGATCTCGACAAAGGTCTCAATGAGTATAAGCGTACCATAGGCGCCTATCGCCCAAAGCTTCACCTCATTTGAGAAGAACACTGCAAACGGAATAAGCACGGCGGATATTATAAAGAGAAAGCTTGAAAACGCAATATGAGCTTCTGTAACAGGAGGATCCTTCTTGTCAACATCAAAACTTCCATCTCCGTCGCTTTTGGAGTATTTGAAATCGTAATCGTACAAGATCCTTAGACGACCCGCGCGCGTCAATCTTCCCGTGCGCATAAGCCAAGCACACACGATAGAAAGGACTATCGCGGCTACTATTCCAAGGGAGGTCATCGATATATGGATGTGCTGACTGAAAAAAGCCGCACTAATTGCCGTCAAAAAACACACGGCAAAATAAAAAACCAACAAAAATTTCTTCATTTTCCCTTTCCAAAGTCAAAGGGGGAGATTTCTCTCCCCCACTCATCAAATTTAAAGGGGGCTTAATCCCTTTTTCTGTCTTGTCGCTTAAGCAGCTTCTCGGGATCCTTGACGTAGCTTCTGACCACACTTCCGCAATCGCGGCAGATCACGTGGTAGAGATCCATCGAGCTCCAGACGTTTTCGCATCCTGAGATGCACGCATGTCCCGATTGCTTGCCTTCAATAAACTCACTTCCGTTACAAAACGGGCAGAAGTCAAGCTTTATATCCGTGCTTTTCATTGATTATGCCTTTTTGTCGTCCTCTGCAACGCCCTTGATAGACGCTACGAGTCCCGCAACGTTCTGTATTTCGGAGGGGATAATGATCTTTGTAGCCTTGCCATCAGCAACCTTTTCAAAGGTCTCAAGGCTCTTGATAGCGATCATACCCTCACCGGGGTTAGCCTCGTTGATCATTCTGATACCCTCTGCGGTTGCCCTCTGTACTGCGAGTATAGCCTCTGCTTCACCCTCTGCTCTGAGGACCTGAGACTGCTTCTCTGCCTCGGCTCTGAGGATCTGAGACTGCTTTTCTGCCTCTGCGTCAAGGATCTGAGACTGCTTACGTCCCTCTGCAACGAGGATCGCGGAGTTCTTTTCACCCTCAGCGCGAAGGATAGCCTCACGTCTTTCACGTTCAGCCTTCATCTGCTTCTCCATCGCATCCTGTATCTCCTTGGGAGGAATGATGTTCTTAAGCTCAACACGGCTTACCTTGATTCCCCAAGGGTCGGTAGCTTCGTCGAGTATCGAGCGCATTTTCGAGTTAATAATATCACGCGAGGTAAGAGTGCTGTCAAGCTCCATCTCACCGATGATGTTACGGAGAGTTGTGGACGTGAGATTCTCGATCGCGGTCATAGGCGTAGCGTGACCGTAGGAATAGAGCTTAGGGTCTGTGATCTGATAGAACACGACAGTATCGATCTGCATTCTTACGTTATCCTTCGTGATAACGGGCTGAGGGGGAAAGTCTGCAACCTGCTCCATCTTGTTGATCTTCTTCGCGATCCTATCGATAAAGGGGATCTTGAAGTGAAGACCTGTTCCCCAAGTTGCGTGATAACCGCCAAGGCGCTCGATAACGTATGCCTTTGCCTGAGGTACTATGTGAATGTTCGCGATAACTGTGATAAGCGCGATAACGCCTACAACGATAAGTGCAATTACTCCGGGTGTCATAAAAATAATTCCTTTCTGTTTATATTAAAATTGTTTGATAACCCAAATCAGATTCGTCTGCATATCAGCTTAACTCCCGATATGCTGTCTACGATAACGAATTCTCCTGCTGATGCAGAGTCGCCGTCATTCGTCATTCTTGCGCTCCAGATCTGTCCGTTGACTCTGACCGCGCCCTTCTCAGAGGCATTGTCAATATCCTCTTCGACCTTGACCTGCCGTCCGATAAGCAGATCGGTGTCGGTCTTTTCCCGCCCAACTTTTTTTACGATGTACTTTTTCAGCAGTACTCTCGCGACAACGAGAAGAACCACCGACATAGCCATAAATACAACGCACTGTATCCATACCGCTATATCGAAAAGTGACAGCACAAGTGCGACGACCGCTCCCGGCATAAACCAGATCGAGATCATCTCAGCGGTCTCTGCCTCTATCCATATAGATGCAACGAACACGACCGCCCAAATAATAGTTGGTAAATACGCTTCCATAATGAAAAACTCCTTTCTCACGTGTAACGCTACGCAATAGCCTGATATCCGACAATCCCATCCGCGTTTCACCTTGATATAATTATATCACGCGGTCACGTGACTGTCAATAGTGTTCGCACGAAAAATGTATACAATCTTTCACAGTGTTTTTAGTATATATTGCACAAAAATGCTATTTTGTGACACTTTTCAAGGATGGTCGTTTATTATTTATATCCCTGCTCTATTACCTTCATAACCTTGAATTCACCGGTTTTGTTGTTTATGTAATAGTACTCGGGTCGCGAAACGTCACTGACGATATTGTTTCTGAAGGTTCCGTTATTCTCGTGGATCTTGTACGTTACTTTGAATATGTACTGATCGTAAGAAAAACTCTCCTCGGTAACTCTTTCGTAGCTGTACGGCACGATAACTATATCGTATATCTGCTGCTGGGTAAAGGGCTGCTTTTTGAGAGAGCTTTCTCCCACATAATAATTGTATACGAGGTGATCGCCCTCGTTTATCGCCCTGATGACACGGTACATTACCTCAAACGGCTGGCCGTAGAGGGTGCAATTATCCTCATCGATACTCTCGCTGACACCCGTGTCTCTGTCGTTTCGGTATACATTTCTGTTGAGGTTCAGATATTCCTCGTACTCCATTATATCAAAATCCTCGTCCTTGGTTTCGTGCAATTTCAATGGATCGACGGGTGGGGGGGCTATGTACTCTCCCTTTTTATTAGTTATTACGTCGATCAACCAGGCAAGAAGGATGCAAAGAATGAGCGCGCCTATCATTGACGCTATTATTATCTTTACCTTCTTTTTGGGATCCATCCTCTTTTTTGCTTCTTTCTTATTTTCGTCCATGTTTTTCTCCGTTTCCCGCTTTTTGATGAAATCATTCTTTCACAAGCATTCATCCTTACTCTATTATACCACGGCAAACGCCTGAGCGCAATAAAATATCGTCAAATTGTTTAATATTTTTCTGATTATCCTCTCATTTTTATAAAGTTGTGAAAATGTTTTGAAATAAATACAAAATAATCGAAAAAGTGTTGTTTATTTTTTTATTATGTGGTATAATTTATAATGTAGAATTATTTTCGCGAGGTCTATGTGCTATGAAATATCTTGTTCTTATTCCGGACGGAATGGCAGACGAAAAAATATCCGCTCTCGGCAATAAAACACCTATGGAGGCAGCAAATAAAAACACGATCGATTCCCTTGCCCCCCACTCCTTAGTCGGTACGGTCTCAAACGTACCTTTTGGGATGGTACCCGAAAGCGACACGGCAAATATGGCAATTCTGTCATTCGATCCGAAGGTATACTCAAAGGGTCGCTCACCTCTTGAGGCGGTCAGCATGGGACTTGAGATGCAGGATGACGAGGTCGCGTACCGTTGCAATATCGTCACTCTCTCCGAGGAGGGTGAATACGACGAGAAGATCATGCTCGACCACAGCGCGGACGAGATAACGACCGCCGAAGCGGACGAGCTTGTGAAGGCGCTCGATGCCGCTCTCGGCAACGAATTCCGTCGCTTTTATACAGGTGTCAGCTACCGCCACTGCATCCTTTGGAAAAACGGATGCGATACCTACAATTTTATGCGTCCTCACGACATTCTCGGTCAGTGCATAAAGGATCATCTCCCCCACGGTGAGGACGGCAAGGTCTTCTACGATCTTATGAGGGCAAGCTGGGACGTGCTTGATAAGCATCCTATCAACGAGGCAAGACGCGCACGCGGACTCCGTCCCGCAAACTCGATCTGGCTCTGGAGTCCCGGTAAAAAGCCCGCTCTCCCCTCCTTTAAGGATAAATGGGGACTTGATGCCGCCGTAATTTCCGCGGTTGACCTTATCAAAGGAATAGGTCTTTGCGCGGGTATGAGGTCAATCGACGTTGACGGTGCTACCGGAAACGTGCATACAAACTATACAGGCAAGGCAAATGCCGCGATCGATGCCTTCAAGGATGGCGCTAATTACGTTTACATACACGTTGAAGCTCCCGACGAGTGCGGTCACAGAGCGGAGCTTGAAAACAAGGTGCTTTCCGTCGAGCTTATCGACGAGAAGATCCTGAAACCCGTATTTGAATACCTTAAAGGCACCGGTGAGGACTTTAAAATTATGATCCTTCCCGACCACCCAACTCCTATACGTCTGCGTACGCACACGATAGACCCCGTTCCCTTTATGATCTATTCATCTAAAGAGGATAAGGCCGGAGTCAATACCTTTACGGAGGAGAGCGCGGCGTCTACGGGACTTTATATCCCACACGGACACGAGCTTATGAAGCTCCTTATAGAAAAATAAAGCTAGTCGGAGCTGTTCCGACACGGAGGTTATATGGATAAAGACCAGGATCTCAAGAATACGGCTGAAGGCGCTCAGATATCAGATGAGGCTGAAGCAGTATCTCCCGAAACAGAAAATGAGAGCTTGAGTGTATCTGACGTATCATCGGATGCAGAAGAAACAACTGAAGAAGCAACTGATTCGGAATCAGATGAACAGGCAGACACCGTCAAGATCCCGAGACGGCTCAAGGTGCTGTCCGCATTTTACGATTACGTTGAAATATTCGCAATTGCTATCATAGCGGTACTCTTTATATTTACGTTTTGTGTAAGACTCTGCAGAGTCAACGGAGACTCGATGAACCAGACTCTCAACCACAACGAAACGCTCATCGCAACAAACTTCTTCTATACGCCAAAGCAAGGCGACATTATCGTTTTCCACCTTTCGAACGACTATTATAAAGAGCCTATCGTCAAGCGTGTGATAGCGACCGAGGGACAGACCGTCGAGATCAATTTTACCAAAGGCACGATAAAGGTCGACGGAAAGCTTTATGAGGATGAGCACGCATATATTTCAAACGGAAAATACGTAAACCGCGAGGACTTTGACGACAGATTCATTTCCACGGTACACGGAAACACTTATTTTGCCGCAACAGTTCCCGAGGGACATGTATTTGTTCTCGGAGACAACAGAAACGGTTCGTCAGACTCAAGAAGCAAAAGAATAGGCTTTGTCGACGTCGATACGATACTTGGCAAGGCGGTCGTACGACTCTCCCCGTTCACGGTTTTAGACTAAACATTACAGAAAGGATCCCTTAAAATGCCATCCGAAAACATACAGTGGTTCCCGGGGCATATGGCGAAGACGCGGAGAATGATCTCCGAGAATCTCAAGAACGTTGACATCGTAATAGAGATCCTCGATGCGCGTATTCCCCTGTCCTCCCGCAACCCCGAGATAACGAAATTAATAGAAAACAAGCCATCCCTCATCATTCTCAATAAGGCATCTCTTGCCGATCCCGAGCAGAACAAGCTCTTTGTCGAGCATTACAGCTCGGATTCCTCGGCTTGCATACTCGTTGATTGCCTTACGGGTGAGGGACTCAATAAAATTCTCCCCGCCATCAAGATGCTCCTCAAGGAAAAGATCGAAAGATACGAAAGCAAGGGTATGACGGGAAGAAGACTCTTTGCTATGGTGCTGGGTATCCCGAACGTCGGCAAATCTACGCTTATCAATAAGCTTTCGGGATCGAAAAAGGCAAAGGTCGAAAACCGCCCCGGTGTCACTCGCGACAAGCAGTGGGTATCTACGGGGATAGGCGTTGACCTTCTCGATATGCCGGGTATCCTCTGGCCCAAATTTGAGGACAAGACCGTTGGAGAGAATCTCGCACTTACCGGCGCGATAAAGGACGATATTATGGATATCGAATCGCTCGCAATGGTCTACTGTAATAGAATGAAGCACCTCTATCCCGAAATGCTTGCCACACGCTACAAGCTCGGCGATCCTGCTTCTCTTGCCGATATCGAGGACTACGAGCTTCTCTGCCTCATCGGCAAAAAGCGCGGATTTCTCATCTCGGGCGGCGAGATAAACACAGAGAGAGCCGCGGATATGCTCCTTGACGAGCTTCGCGCCGCTAAGCTCGGTCGAATCACGCTTGACAGAATTCAAAAATAACAAAGAGGTAAAAATATGCCTGATTATTCAATAGAAAGTGCTCTGCACGAGGAGGGCTACACTCTCGTCTGCGGAGTTGACGAGGCGGGACGCGGTCCGCTTTGCGGTCCCGTATTTGCCGCCGCGTGCATCCTTCCCGACGGACTTGTAATCGAGGGGCTTAACGACTCGAAAAAGCTCACCGAGAAAAAAAGAGAAAAGCTCTTTGACATCATAAAAGAGGAAGCTGTTGCATACTGTATAGCCTCCGCAAGCGTCGAGGAGATCGACGAGTTCAACATTCTCGAAGCCGACCTTCTCGCTATGCGTCGTGCTATCGACGGGCTTGGTGTAAAGGCTGATTTTGCTCTGATCGACGGAAACGTCGACCGCGACTTTCAGATCCCGGCAAAGGCGGTCGTCAAGGGCGACGCAACAAGCATGAATATCGCCGCGGCGAGCGTGCTTGCAAAGGTCGCGCGAGACCGCATCTGCATCGACCTTGACCGTGAGTACCCTGAGTACGGTATTGCCAAGCACAAGGGCTACGGCACGAAGGATCACATGGAAGCGCTCCGCAAATACGGCCCCTCCCCGATACATAGAAAAAAATTCATCAGATTTTTAGACAACTGACATGCCTGCAACCGATAAACAGATAATTGGAAGGCTTGGAGAGGAGCTTGCGGCAGATTTTCTCATAAAAGAGGGCTACACCATCGTCGAGAGAAATAAGCATCTTGGGAAAAATGAGATCGATATAATTGCCGAGGATAAGGATTTCTTTGTCTTTGTCGAGGTCAAAACGAGGACCTGTCTCTATCCCGAATCGGGAGAGTTCGGTATTCCCTCCCGAGCCGTTGATATAAGTAAGAGAAAGAACACCGTAAAGGCTTCGCGCGATTATCTTTATTCGCATTACACCGAAAAGCAACCGAGAATCGACGTGATCGAGGTCTACCTGCTCGAGCAAAAGGATCAGATGCTGACTCCAAAGCCTATAAAGATCAACCACATAAGAAACGCCTTTGACGCAAGAGGCAGAAAGCTGCACTGATATTATGAAACTGTCCCTTATAGACACACACTGCGATACCGCCTTTGAGCTTTATCACAGAAAGCAGTCAATTAATAACAACAACTGTCATATCAGCCTGGAGGGCGCAAAAGACCTTGAGAAATATACTCAGTTCTTCGCCGTTTGGGCAAGCAAGCGCAAAAGTGACGAGGAATGCTACTCGGATTTTCTCGCGATAAGTGATAATTTATACTCCGAGATCGAAAAAAACAGCGATAAAGTAGCATTTGTAAAGAGCTTTAGCGAAATGAAAGCCGCTTGGAGCGCAAATAAACGCGCGGCATTCCTCGCGGTAGAGGATGCAAGGATCCTCGGCGGCAAGATAGAAAGGCTCGACGTCTTACGAGACAGAGGCGTCAAATATCTCACCCTGATGTGGGGCGGTGAGACCTGCATAGGCTCGTCGCACGACGCAGAGGGCGGTCTTACCGATTTCGGCCGCGAGGTAGCAAAAAAATGCTTCGAATACGGCATTTTGCCCGACGTCTCTCACTCAAATGAGCAGGTAACCGACGAGGTTGCAGAGATGGCATTTGAGGCAAACAAGCCGGTTATCGCTTCGCATTCAAACTCGTACGAGCTGCTCCCCCACACGCGTAATCTCCGCAAAAAGCACCTTGACGCAATAATCAAGCTTGGCGGCATCGTTGGTATATCTCTCTGCCCTATCCACCTGCGCGATATGAGTGACGGACAGAAATGTACCTCAGAGGACGTGTTTGCACATATCGACTCGTATATGTCGCTCGGAGCCGAAAACGTGCTCGGACTTGGCTGCGACCTTGACGGCACAGATCTTCCCGACGGTTTTTCCGGTGTTTGTGACCTTTATAAGATCGCTGACGCCTGCCTTTCTCACGGATATTCCGAGGAGACGGTGGAAAAGATATTTTACAAAAACTATTACGAATTCATAAAAAGAAATTTTTGATATAAAACAGAGGAACACGCTATGAATTACCAAAGCACACGTGGCAAGAGCGGCGAATCGCTCGAATCCGCACAGATCATCAAGCAAGGTCTCGCACTTGACGGCGGACTCTTCATCCCCGATGAGATCCCCACCCTTACATACGACGAAATAGAATCGCTTCGCTCGCTCTCATATCCCGAAAGAGCGGCAACCATTCTTTCAAAATATCTTACAGACTACACATACGAGGAGCTACTGATAGACTGCCGCGAGGCATATTGCGACGCATCATTCCCGGGCGGTGCCGCACCCGTTGTCAAGGCAAAGGACGGCATCTTCTCACTTGAGCTTTGGCACGGTCCGACAGCTGCATTCAAGGATATGGCGCTCCAGATAATGCCCCGACTTCTCTCCCGCGCGCTCGTCAAAACGGGTGAGGAGCGCACCGCGCTCATTCTCGTGGCGACCTCGGGTGACACGGGTAAAGCCGCGCTTGAGGGATACAAGGACGTTGACGGCATTAAAATAATGGTATTCTACCCTGTTGACGGTGTCAGCCGCGTACAAAAGATGCAGATGGCTACACAGACCGGCTCAAACGTCAACGTAACCGCGATCTACGGTAATTTTGACGACGCACAGACGGGCGTTAAGAAAATTTTCTCGGACAGTGAAGCCGTAGCCTATCTCAATGAAAATGGTTACTTCTTCTCGAGTGCAAACTCGATAAACTGGGGCAGACTCGCCCCTCAGATCGTCTACTACGTCTCTGCATATTGCGATATGCTCAACAGCGGCGAGATCAAAATGGGTGACAAGATCAACGTCTGCGTTCCCACCGGAAACTTCGGAAATATCTTCGCGGCTTACCTTGCAAAGCTTATGGGGCTTCCCCTCGGCAGGCTCGTATGCGCGTCCAATCAGAATAACATACTCACAGACTTCCTCTCTACGGGCAAGTACGACCGCAACCGCGATTTCCATTGCACGATGTCCCCATCTATGGATATTCTTATCTCCTCAAACCTTGAGCGTCTCCTGACGCTCACCGCAGGCAAGGAGAAGACTGCCGAGTATATGGCTGACCTCGCGTCCAAGGGTGTTTACGAGGTCTCTGCCGACGTAAAGGCAAAGATCGACGAGAGCTTCTGCGGATATTTCGCCGACGAGAGCGAGACCGCCGCGATTATTAAAAAGTACTTTAACGAATATAGCTATCTCCCCGACACTCATACCTCAGTCGCACTCTGCGCGGCTGAAAAGTATATCGCCGAGACTGGCGATAACACTCCTATGATCGTAGCGTCCACCGCAAGCCCCTACAAGTTTGCAGCTGACGTGTGCGCTTCTCTCGGTCTTGAAAAGCCCGAGGACGATCTTGATGCACTCGATATGCTCGTCAACGCAACAGGCACAGAGATCCCCTATCCTCTCAAGGATATAGCATCCCGCACCATACGTTTTACAGAGACGGTAAAGGCTTGCGATATGCTCGACGCAGTCAAGAAATACGTAAACGGATAAAAAAGAAAACCCCTCGCACAGCAAGGGGAAAGAATTCTCTTTTTTGAGCCCGGACAGATGTTATCTGTTTTCGGGCTTGAAGGTTGCACAGATCGTGTCCGAAGAAGATGTCGCGCTGGAAGGACCTACGTTGATGTGCTCCGCAGTGCAATAGCATTCTCCATCGTGATAAGTGCAGTTCTTAACAGAGCAATTGATGCCCTTGATGTGCTTGTCGCCACATCTCTTAGTAGTACAATCGTTCATTTGAATGACCACCCTTTCAAAATCGGGAAAATCTTCTCCCGACTCACAAAAGCCGAAAAAGGATTTCCCACAGAATCTTCGGCTTTGTGCCGACACATATATTATGCCCGACTTAAGTCGGATAATTACAATTATTCAAGAGGTTAATTATGGCAATTTTCGTGCTTTCGGATCTTCATCTCTCCACCGACCTGTCAAAGAACAAGTCGATGGAGGTCTTTGGCGACCGTTGGCAGGATTACATGCAAAAGATCAAGAGGAATTGGAATTCCGTAATCGAGCCCGGGGACACCGTGATCGTTCCGGGAGACATATCCTGGGCAACAAGGCTCGAGGAGTCGCAGAGCGACCTTGAGTTTCTCAATTCGCTCAACGGAACAAAGCTGCTTGGCAAGGGCAACCACGATTTCTGGTGGTCAACCGCCTCAAAAATGTATAAATTCTTTGAGGAAAAGGGCTTTGACACGCTCAGAATACTCTACAATAATGCCTATGTCGTTGAAGACAGGATCGTCTGCGGAACACGAGGCTGGTTCCCCGATGAATCAAAGCAGGTGACCGTCGGCGAGGTCGATTACGAAAAGATAGTCAACCGAGAGGTAGGTAGACTCAAGCTCAGCCTTGATGCCGCAAAAAAGCTACGGGAAGAAGAGCGAGAGACAAACGGTCATATTCTCCCCATCGAGGTGTTTTTGCACTTCCCTCCTGTATGGTACGATTTCTGCATGACGGAGATGCTTGAGGTGCTTAAGCAATACGGAATTGAGCGCGTTTATTTCGGTCATATTCACGGCGCGTATTCCGTACCGCGCTCGTTTGAGCACGAAAATATCACTTTCATTCTCACTTCATCGGATTTTTTGAGCTTTTATCCTTTAAAAATATGATAAAAATGCAAAAAAGTCTTGACAAATCATCAAAAAAACGATACAATATATTAGTGATGCTATTATTTTCCAAAGCCTTTTTTCTGTGGCTTTGAAAAGCTAAAAATGTAAATAATATTTGGATCAAATATCCGGAGGAATTTTAAAATGACACTTGTAAAATGTGAAAAGGCCGAGAAGAGCACCTTTAAGCTTGAATTCTCGGTTGAAAAGGCGGTCTTCGACGCAGCTTGCGAAAAGGTTTATCGCAGAATGGTCAAGAAGATCAACGTTCCCGGCTTCAGAGCAGGTAAGGCTCCCAAGGCTATCGTAGAGAAAATGTACGGTAAGGGAGTATTCTACGAGGATGCAATCAACGATCTCATCCCCGAGAACTACACCGCAGCTCTCAAGGAAGCAGGCATCGAGGCAGTTGGACAGCCCGAGATCGACATCGTTTCTATCGATGATAACGGTCTTGTTCTCTCCGCTATCGTTCCCGTTAAGCCCGAGTGCAAGATCGAAGGCTATAAGGGTCTCGAGATCGCAAAGAACGTTGAGAAGGTAACCGACGAGGAGATCGAGAATGAAATAAAGACAGTTCGTGAGAGAAACTCCCGCGAGATCGAGGTTGAGGATGACACCGTCGCTGAAATGGGCGACGTTGCAAAGATCGACTTTGAGGGCTTCGTTGACGGTGTTGCTTTCGAGGGCGGCAAGGGTGAGAACTACTCCCTTAAGCTCGGCTCCGGCTCCTTCATTCCCGGATTCGAGGAGCAGGTTGCAGGTCACAAGATCGGCGATGAGTTTGACGTAAACGTACCCTTCCCCGCAGACTACCACGCAGAGGAGCTTGCAGGTAAGGACGCTACCTTCAAGTGCAAGGTCAACGCTATTACAAAGGTAGAGCTTCCCGCTCTTGACGACGATTTTGCTAAGGACGTATCCGAATTCGATACTATCGATGAATATAAGGCAGATCTTAAGGCAAAAATCGAAAAGAGACACGAGGCAAAGGCAGACGCTGAGTTTGAGGAGAAGATCATCGACGCTCTTATCGAAAAGCTCGAGGCTGAGATCCCCGAGGCTATGTTCGAAGCTGAGACCGAGAACTTCGTTCGCGACTACGACAACAGACTCCGTCAGAGCGGACTTGATCTCAAGACATACTTCCAGTACACAGGTCTTACCCTTGAGACTCTCCGTGAGCAGATGAGACCCCAGGCTGAAAAGCAGGTAAAGGCAAGACTCGCTCTCGAGGCAGTTGCAGCTGCAGAGGCTATTGAAGTTACCGAGGAGGAGCTCGCAGCAGAGTACGATCTCATTGCTGAGACATACAAGCTTGAGGCTGATAAGGTAAGAGAGATGGTTGACGAGGCTATGGTCAAGGCTGACGTTACCGTAAGAAAGGCTATGAACGTCGTAAAGGAGAACGTTAAGGCTCCCAAGAAGGCAACAAAGCCCAGAAAGAAGAAGGTAGCAGAGCCCGCAGCTGAGGAAGCAGCAGAGGCAGCAGCTGAGGCAGCAGCTGAGGCAGTAGCTGAGGAAACAAAAACTGAAGAATAATTACTTTAGGTAATAAATAAGGTAGCGCCGTGGACAATAAATGGTTTCACGGCGCATACTTCACACTATATGAAAGCGAGGTCACAAAAACTATGGATAACAACGTTATTCGCAACGCTCTCGTTCCTATGGTAGTCGAGCAGACAGGCAGAGGCGAGCGCTCCTACGACATTTTTTCAAGACTTCTTAACGACCGTATCATATTTCTCTCCGACGAGGTAAACGACGCAACGGCATCTCTCGTCGTAGCGCAGATGCTCTTCCTTGAAGCGCAGGATCCCACGAAGGACATCTCCTTCTACATCAACTCACCCGGCGGAAGCGTTACTGCAGGTATGGCGATCTATGATACGATGCAGTACATCAAGTGTGACGTTTCAACTATCTGTATCGGTATGGCGGCAAGTATGGGCGCGTTCCTCCTTTCCGCAGGTACAAAGGGCAAGAGGATCGCTCTCCCCCACAGTGAGATAATGATCCATCAGCCTTTGGGCGGCGCGCAGGGTCAGGCAAGCGATATCAAGATCCGCGCAGAGCTTATCCTTCGCACACGCGATATGCTCAACAAGATCCTTTCAGAGAACACCGGGAAGCCCATCGAGCAGATCGAAAAGGACACCGACAGAGATAACTTTATGACCGCAGAGCAGGCGCTCGAGTACGGCATTATCGATAGAATCATCACAAAACACGAGTAATCGTCTACGAAAGGTAATTTACAATGGCATCAAACAGTGGAAAGACGCATAATTCAAATCTGCGTTATTGTTCCTTCTGCGGACGAAATGAAAATCAGGTAAACTTTCTCATCCCTTCCCCCTCGGGCGTATACATCTGTGACTTCTGTGTAGAGTCCTGCGCGGAGCTTATCGAGGAGACCGAGGCAGAGGTAAGACAGGAGCAGGCATCCTCCCTCTCCTTTGAGACCCTTCCGAAGCCTATGCAGATAAAGGAGTCTCTCGATGACCACGTGGTCGGTCAGGAGGAAGCGAAGATAGCTCTCTCGGTAGCGGTATATAACCACTACAAGAGAATCCTTTCAAAAGCTCCCGCAAAAAAGAGCCGCGGCAAAAAGCAGGAGACAGTTGCCGATGACGGTGTTGAGATCCAGAAGAGCAACGTGCTTCTCTTAGGTCCCACCGGTGTCGGTAAGACATATCTCGCGCAGACCCTTGCAAAGACCTTGAAGGTTCCCTTTGCTATCGCAGACGCTACCACACTCACCGAGGCGGGATACGTTGGAGAGGACGTTGAGAACATTCTTCTCCGTCTCATTCAGGCAGCTGACTACGACGTCGAGCTTGCGGAGAGAGGTATCATTTATATCGACGAGGTAGATAAGATCTCGCGCAAAAGCGAAAACCGCTCTATCACCCGTGACGTATCGGGTGAGGGTGTTCAGCAGGCACTTCTCAAGATCCTTGAGGGTACAGTCGCGAACGTTCCTCCGCAGGGCGGCAGAAAACATCCCAACCAGGAGTTTATCAAGATCAACACCGAGAATATCCTCTTTATTTGCGGAGGTGCATTCGACGGACTTGATAAGATAATCGAGAACAGAAAGGGCAAGCGCCTGATCGGCTTCTCAAACGTCGAGGAAAAGAACGACGAGAAGACGGCTGACGGAATCTTCGGTGACGTTACCGCTCACGATATAGTCAAGTTCGGCCTTATTCCCGAGCTTGTAGGACGACTTCCCGTAATCGTATCTCTTACCGAGCTTGATAACGACGCGCTCGTTCGCATACTCAAAGAGCCCAAGAACGCGGTACTCAAGCAGTATATGAAGCTCTTTGCGATCGACAACGTAAAGCTTTCCTTTACCGACGATGCGCTCACAAGCATTGCAGCTCTTGCGACCGAGAGAAAGACCGGTGCGCGCGGACTCCGCTCGATAATTGAGGGCTTTATGACAAAGATCATGTACGAGATCCCCTCTCGCGACGACGTTGAGGAGGTTATCATTACAAAGGAATGTGTAACAGAAAAGGCTGCTCCTAAGCTTGTTCTTAAAGCTATGGCACTCCCCGAATCCTCTGTAGAAGAAACACTTAAAGAGGCGCAATAATCTGTCAGATCACCAAAAGGCGCGCCACGGCGCGCCTTTGATATTCTACATAGAGAAAGGAACAACAAAATGGTAATGCACTCATTTTTACTTATCGGACAGTCTAATATGGCGGGACGAGGATTCCTTAACGAAGCTATCCCCGTTGACACCGCACACATACACGTCCTCAGAAACGGCCGCTGGCAGAAAATGTTCCGCCCTGTAAACCCCGACCGCAGCTTTTCAGGTACTTGTCTGGCAGAAAGCTTCTGCGAGGCTTACGCGAAAAAATACGGCGTTGAGGTAGGCATTATTCCCTGCGCGGACGGCGGAACCTCGCTTGATCAGTGGAAAGTTGGCGGTCTGCTTTACGATCACGCAGTATATCAGGCAAAGCTAGCGTCAAGAACCTCGACTATTGCAGGCGTCCTTTGGCATCAAGGCGAAGCGGACGTCAGTGAATGGGGATATACGACATATCGCGCTCGTTTCGAGAAGGTAATGGAATCCTTCCGCCGTGATCTCTCCCTTGACGACGTTCCATTCATTCTGGGCGGTCTCGGAGACTTCTTGAAGGACTTTCCCACGCAGGAGACGCTCCGCACAAATTACGTTCACGTGAATTCCGCTCTCAAGGAGATCGCTGCTAACAATAAAATGACAGGCTTCGCATCAGCGGAGGGACTTTTGGGAAATCCCGACAACCTCCATTTCAGCGCAGACGGTCTTTATAAATTCGGACTCCGTTATTTTGACGAGTTTGAAAAGCTTCGCGATCCCAATAAGGAATTCCCGGATAAATCCGATATGGATTCGGCAATCCGAAGCACAATGGAGCTACTTTGATCAAAAAAAGAGGTAAATACTTAAATAAGCAGAGACAATGGATGCAATAAAATGCTCCGAGTCTCTGCCTTTTTTCAATTCAGTTTTGATTTATAACATTCACTGTCATGCGAATCAATGATACCTATCGCCTGAAGAAAGGAATATATGATCGTTGTGCCGACAAAGCCCATTCCCCTCTCTTTCAGGTCGCACGAAATAGCATCTGACAGAGGCGACGAGGTCTTGTCATTTTCAATAACCGTATTCCCATCCCAAAAGGAGCGAAGATACAGGTAAAATGACCCGAATTCCGATAATATATCCCTATATACCGCGGCATTTTTACGTGTCGCGATAATTTTTCGTCTGTTGCGGATTATTCCCTTGTTTTGATACAGCTCTTCAAGCTTTTCATCGGAATACTCAGCAATTTTTACCCAATCAAAGCTATCGAATGCTTTGCGGAATTCTTCTCTTTTGTTGAGAACGCATTCCCAGGAAAGTCCCGCTTGAAAGCCTTCAAGCACAAGCATTTCAAATAGATATTTGTCATCAAAGCGAGGCTCTCCCCATTCATCGTCATGATATTGTACGTAGACGGGATTTTTGAGATTGCACCAGAAGCATCTTTTCTTATCGCTCATTTTACAGCCTCACAGATAATGTCAAGTGCTTTTGCAAAATTCGTGTTGCCTACGTCCACGGTAATATCAGCATATTTTTCATACAACGGCGCACGCTCTGCATACATATCCTCAAGCGCGTTTCCGTGACGCATTATCACTCCCCTGTGCGAATAATCTCCAAGCCTGCGGCGCATCTCATCAAAGGATATTTTGAGATATACGACCTGTCCAAGCGTGCGCAAATGCTTCATCGCGTTGTCGCAATAAATAACGCTTCCTCCCGTCGCAATGACCGACTTTTTTTCTTGAATTTCAGAATTAACTCTGTCCTCGGTCTCCATAAAGCCTTCTATTCCCTTTTCACTGATTATCTCGTGAAGAAGCTTACCTTCGCTCTCCTGTATAAGAATATCCGAATCTATAAAGCTGTATCCAAGCTCTCTCGCAAGCAAAACTCCAAGCGTGCTTTTGCCGCACGAGGGCATTCCAATTAAAATAACAGACATATTTACACCTCTTTTGTATTTATCTTCAAGTATTTCGAACGATATGCTCCCGGCGAAATCCCCTTATATTTCCTAAAGCACTTTGAAAAATAGCTCAACTCGTTAAAACCGCACTCATACGCAGCCTCCGTGACGTTCATTTTGTTTACCGCGAGCTGATAGCACGCCTTGTCTATACGGAGACGGTTAATATAGTCGATCGGAGTAAATCCCGTAAATTCCTTAAAAAACCGGCAGAGATATTTCTCATTTATCTGCGCACTCTCGGCAAGGTCAGAGAGCGTGATCTTTTGCGCGTAATTCTTTTCTATCTCATCGATAAGCTGTGCCATAACACTTCTTCGATGAGAAATCTTCTTAGAATCGGGGGTAATATTTCTTATCGCTTCGGCTCTGTAAAGCTCGCATAAAAGACGGGAGAGAGCCGAGGCGATCTCAAGCTCGTAATATTCCTCCTCGCCTGCGGCAATTTCAAAAAGCCTTATAACATAAGGGCTTGCAGAAGCACAGATAGCATCCACCTCAGCGTTTTGTGAGATTATCGGACCTATATATTCGAACACCTTTGTAGTATTGTATCCAGAGATGATGCTCAGGTCAAAAACCGCGCATTCATAAAGACAATCGCAGGGCTCTGCGCGATGCATAACTCCGCAACCGACAAA
Source organism: Oscillospiraceae bacterium (assembly GCA_015064685.1). Taxonomy (GTDB): domain Bacteria; phylum Bacillota; class Clostridia; order Oscillospirales; family CAG-272; genus SVTX01. Next base: position 189,560 of record SVRT01000001.1, on the reverse strand, counting down.
AGCAACGTCATCAGCAGAAAGAATGTATTCCACGTTGTCAAGATGAAGCGAGAGCTTGCCCGAAATAACGTGGATCACCTCAAAATTAGTATGCCAATGGAGCGGCATAACGTAATGCGGATGATTTTTGTCGACAAGATAGTATTCAAATGGGAACTCACTTGAGCCGTGAAGCTTGACTTCTCTGTATTCTCTGTATTTCATAACCGTCCTGAAAAATGTATATATTCATTATTTTTTGCATAAAAGTGAATATCGTCCAAGTTTTTATTTGTTTTATACAAGTATTTTATCATAAAATCAACTATAATTCAAGTATGTATGTGTGAAAATATGCCTTGATTTTTAAAATAAAAAAATAATAATATTTTGGAGGTTTATTATGGCAAAGCAAAGGTACATCGGCGGCTACCCTGTAATCGGAATCCGTCCTATCGTTGATGGAAGACGCGGACCTCAGATGATGCGCGAATCCCTCGAGCCCCTCGTTTGGGCAATGGCAGAGGCTGCCAAGAAGCTCTTTGAAGAAAATCTTTTCTACTCTAATGGCGAGCCCGTAAAGGTAGTTATGGCTGACACCTGTATCGGTCGTGTTCCCGAGACTGCGGCTTGCGCTGAAAAGTTCAAGAGAGAGGGTGTTGATATTACCCTTTCGGTTACTCCCTGCTGGTGCTACGGCTCTGAGACTATGGATATGGATCCCAACACTATCAAGGGTGTATGGGGATTTAACGGAACAGAGCGTCCCGGTGCAGTCTATCTTGCGGCTGTTCTTGCAGGACACGCTCAGAAGGGTCTTCCCGCGTTCGGTATCTACGGACACGAGGTTCAGGACAGAGACCAGGTAAGCGAGATCCCCGAGGACGTAAAGGAAAAGCTCCTCCGCTTCGGTCGTGCGGCTGTTGCAGTTGCAACTATGAGAGGTAAGTCTTACCTCCAGATCGGCTCTCAGTGCATGGGAATTGCCGGCTCTATTATGGATCAGTCTATGATAGAGGAATATTTCGGAATGAGAGTTGAGTCTGTTGACGAGGTCGAGATCCTCCGCCGTATGGAAGAGGGTATCTACTGCGAAGAGGACTACCAGAAGGCTCTTGCTTGGACTAAGGAACACTGCAAGGAGGGTCGTGACGATAACCCCGAGGAGGTTGACTTCCTTGGCGAAAAGGTAAGAATCAAGTTCACTCCCGAAGAAAAAGAAAAGCAGTGGGAATTCACTGTCAAGATGTACTGCATTATCAAGGACCTTATGGCAGGTAATCCCCGCCTTTCCGATAAGTTTGAGGAAGAAAAGGTTGGTCATAACGCAATTGCAGGCGGTTTCCAGGGTCAGAGACAGTGGACAGACCACTGGCCGAACTGCGACTATCCTGAGGCTCTTCTCTCCTCCTCCTTCGACTACGAGGGCGCGCGTGAGCCTTACACACTCGCTACCGAGAACGATATTCTCAACGGTATGGGTATGCTTATGATGAGATTGCTCACTCACCGTGCGCAGATCTTTGCTGACGTTCGTACATACTGGTCCGGCGAGGCTACCGAGAGAGTTACAGGCTACAAGCTCGAGGGCAAGGCTGCTGAGTCCAACGGTATTATTCACCTGCTCAACTCCGGTGCCGCTTGTCTCGACGCTTCCGGCGTTTGCACAGACGAGAACGGCAACGCTACCATGAAGAGATGGTGGGAGGTTACAGACGAGGATATCAAGAAGATGACCGAAGCTACCGTTTGGTGCGAGGCAGGTCAGGACAACTTCCGCGGCGGCGGATTCTCCAGCCACTACACAACCAAGGCTGAGATGCCCTGCACGATGATCCGTCTTAATCTCGTTAAGGGACTCGGTCCGGTCCTTCAGATCGCTGAGGGTTGGACTGTTAATCTTCCCGACGAGGTTTCCGATACACTTATGGAAAGAACAAATCCCACCTGGCCCTGCACATGGTTCGCTCCTCGTTGCGACGGCAAGGAGGGCTCGCCCTTCAAGACCGCTTACGAGGTTATGATGAACTGGGGTGCAAACCACGGTGCTATCTCCTACGGTCACATTGGTGCTGACCTTATCACAATGTGCTCTATGCTCCGTATCCCCGTTTGCATGCACAACGTTCCCGAGGACGATATCTACCGTCCTGCTTGCTGGAATGCATTCGGTATGGATAAGGAAGGACAGGATTACCGTGCTTGCGCAGCTTACGGTCCTTGCTTCAAGAAGTAATCTAATATAACAAATTTCAGCCCCCGAAATCGGGGGCTGATTTTGTTGTGTGATTATCGGTTATAAATTGCAGTTTGTCGGGGAGGCGAACAATCCCTCAGACGCGCACGGAGGCGCGCCAGCTCCCTTTACACAAGGGAGCTTTACCTGAAAGGTGGAGAACACGGATATAGTGAAGTTTTCTTTAAATTTAAAAGGTTTTCACATCTATAAAGCGTACGAACATCCACCAACAAAGCTCCCTTGTGTAAAGGGAGCTGTCACGCCTTGTGCGTGACTGAGGGATTGTTCGTCTCACCGACAAATCAAAATTTATTTAAGGATGGTATCTATTCCTCGGGCGGCGAGGTAGGCTTTGTCGTTTACGTGCTTTTCAAGGATGATGGCGGGGCGGTGACCTTTGTCGATCATATCCATATATTCCTTCGCAGGCTGCCATCTGTTCTCGTCCGAATCGGCGGGGTGATATACGATCGCCTCGTTTCTTTTTATCGGAACGATAGGATCCTTTTTATACTCCGAGATCAATTCCGAGAGCACCTTTGCGGCAGGCTTGAGATTATTATTTATATCGATAAGACCGAGGTCGTATTCGAGAGGATCGTAGCCGGTAAGAGTGGGAGAGAGGTCGTGCGAGCACCACCACGTAAGACCCCAGATATTATCCGTCTCGCAAATTACTTGGAAGGTATCACGGACAAATTGCTCGATGCTTTCGCCCTTTTTTTCAAGCCAGAGCTTTGAGCATCCAAACTCCTGAATCCATATCTTTCGGCTTTGGTCGGGACAATATGCTTTCACCAATTCAGCCATATATTCCGCGATATGTATACTCGACGTCGACAAGATTCCTCCGTGCTCCATAGCACCCGTAAACTTGACCCAAGTATGCAAGGGTGTGATAGCACCGTCGCTTACAAGTGACTCTCTTGAAAAGTCTCGCTCGGCAAACCAGGGCTGATGGTCAACGCCGTTATTGTGGAGCTTACCCGGGGCACATTCCTCACATACGGCGAGCATATCTCTTTGCCAATCATCGTTTATCTCAACCGTCGTATTTTTATCCAAGCCTGTAATGCAGGAAAGCTCATTACCAAGGTCAAATCCGATAAATCTCGGGCTATTTGCGACGACCGAGGCTATCTCTCTTATATAAAAGCGCTGATATTCTCTGTCCTTCTCTCCCGAAAACATTGAAAAGCCCCAATGCATACTGACAAAGGACGGAATAAAATAAAATCCGCTCATCCATCCCGTAAAGAGACTGAGACAGAAATCAAGCCCGACCTCTTCGCATATTTTTGTAAATCTCTCGAGATTTTTCATTGCGGTCGCTGACATCGCAGTCGGGTTGACTTGAAAATACGGCCAGATAAGATGCGCACGGATATGGTCGAGTCCTATCGATCTTATCGTCTCAAGATCTTCTCTGACAGAGCTTTCATCAAAATCTATCCAATTGTGCAACCAATTTTTCGATGGAATATAGTTTACGCCAAATCTCATATATACCTCCACACTATTATTTCATCCGATATTTTTTTACGTGATCGAGAAACAGAACAAGTACATCTTGTCTTTTACCTCTTTTGAAAGCAACGCCCAGCGTTCTTTTAAGCGCCGGAATCAGGCGAATAGCTTGTACTCCATCGCTATTGCCCTTTAAAACGAGGCTTGGCAATACTGTTACACCCATTCCCTTTTTTACCATATCTATTACCGAGAGGTCATCCTCTGATCGGAAATACATAAGCTCCGAGAATCTCTCAACCTCAAAGTAATTGCGCAGCGGCTCATCGTCGGTATAAATTTGCGGCATTGAGTAAAGCTCCTCGCGCTCTATGCTCTCACGCTCTCCGAAAAAACCGCCCGGAGCAACAGCCAAAAACTCATCCTCTGCGATCTCAAACCAATCGTTGCCTTTAAACGCAGTAACTGAACCGAATATTACGTCCGCACTTCCATCATCAAGCAAAGCCGAGATATGATCCGAGACCTTGACCGAAATTATCACCTCAGGATATTTTTTCCTGAAGCTTTTTATTATTTCGGGCAAAAAATTACGTGAAAGGCTTGAGTATGTAGCAATTCGTATCTCTTGTCCCTTATTTACCGCCATTCTTCGCGCCTTTTCCTGTATTTTGCTCTCACACGCGAGCATTATCTCGAATTCGGACATCAGACTCTTTCCTGCATCGGTAAGCTCGACTCCGCGTGAGTTCCTTTCAAAGAGCTTTACGCCCAGCTCCTCCTCAAATCCTGAGATCATATGTGAAAACGCAGATGGAGTATACGAAAACTCTTCCGCGGCACGCGACATATTTTTATATTTTGCAACTGCAAGAATTGCTTTTACCTTGAAAGTATCCATTTTCTTCTCCGATGTGAATATTTTTCACATCTGTATTATAAACCTTCAATTCAAAATTGTCAATAGTTATGGTAAAATTATACTGTAAATTAATTGGAGGTACTGACTTATGGTTAATAATCTGCCTTGGATGCATAATAAAAAATTGATAGAAGAAACCACACCCGAATTTCGTTTTGACGGAACTCGCGATTTCCTTGATTGGCAAAAGGAGGGACACCAAAAGCTTGCCTCTCTTTTGGGGCTTCAAAATATAAAAAAGCCCTTGGATGACAAATTTACCATTGAGTATAAACGTAAGTGTGATGATTTCACCGAGATCCGCTTCACAATTGAGAGCGAGGAGGGCTATTCATTCCCCTCCGTCATGCTCATTCCTCACAATATCAAGACACCTGCACCCGTTATGCTCTGTCTTCAGGGGCATTCGACGGGTATGCACATCTCTCTTGGACGGGTAATACACGCCCCCGACGAGGAGGATATACGCGACGGAGATCGTGATTACGCTATCCGCGCGGTCAAGGAGGGATGCATTGCCATTGCCGTCGAGCAGAGAAACTTTGGTGAATGCGGTGCAAGAAGCAACGGTGATCCCAACTGTCACGTATCGAGTATGACTGCCATTCTTCTTGGAAGAACGACCATTGGAGAGCGTGTTCACGACGTTTCTTGCGTTATAGATGCACTCCTCAAGCATTTTGACATAATTGACAAGAACAAAATAATGCTTATGGGCAACTCCGGCGGTGGAACTGCAACATTATACACAGCTGCAATAGACAAGCGCATCAGCCTTGCAATTCCCTCTTGCTCTGTCTGCACGTACAAGACCTCGATCGCAGCTATGAATCACTGCGTTTGTAACTTCGTGCCTAATATTGCTAAATATTTTGATATGGGTGAGCTTGGCGGACTTATTGCCCCACGCGCGCTCGTGGTTGTTAACGGAATAAAAGACGACATCTTTCCCGACGAAGGCGTTAGGGAGGCATATGCCAACATCTCCAGAATATATGCCGCTGCCGGCGCGCCCGACCGCTGCAGACTTGTCACGGGCGACGGTGATCACCGATTCTATGCCGATCCTACCTGGCCTCACGTTCATGAATTGGCTGGTATCTGATATGGGTAAACATATTGTAGAGACAAAGCCCCGTGTATCGCCTATATATTACGCGATGCTAATTTTTGTTGTCATTTTTTGGGGCATTGATCCAATTTTGAACGCGCATTTTTATAAATATTACTCTGCGGCAGTATTCAGCGCGATTCTTACCTTTTTTGCATTCCTATTCTTCCTCATTCTTTCTTTGAAAAAATTGAAGCACTTGAACTCCGATTACCTCAAAATAGCTGTACCGATCTGCGCCTTGAACGCGGTGGCGTGTCTTCTTCAACGTATAGGACTTCAGTATACAACTCCCGCTCACTATGCATTCCTTGACCACCTCGCTTGCGTTTCCGTGCCTATTATGATGTTTATCTATCTAAGAAAAAGACCAAAATGGGATGAGGTTGCATCCTGTTTTCTCTGCCTTGTCGGTTGCTTTATACTAACCGGTATGAGCTTTTCGGGATTATCATTCGGCATAGGAGACATTCTTTGTGGAACTGCAGGTCTGCTCTTTGGCATATGCTCTGCATCTATCGCAGTATTCGCAAAAAAGCTCGATATCACTCTTTATATGATGATACATACCGCAGCATATTTTCTTGTATCTCTTATTCTTGCCGTATCTCTCAACTTCATTAAGATTGACGGTATGCCGATGGAAACGGCAAGATTTACACCCGAGCCGGAACTACTTATTGTTGTTGCTGTATTCGGTCTTGTCGATATCGCACTCTGTTGGCTTTGCAGAACAGAAGCGATCAAGCATATAGGTCCTGCGACAGTGACGCTAACGATGCCATTTTGCGCGGTCATAACCGGGGTGGCTTCGGTTATACTTGGAATGGACAAGATAAGTCCTGACCTGCTTATCGGCGGTGGGGTGGTAATGCTTGCATTGCTACTACCCATTGCTTGCGACGCAATAAGAGCAAAAAAGTGAAGGAATAAAAATTCCTTCACTTTTTGTTTTTATTCAACTACTGTTATCGTTCTTCCGTCAGACTTGATGACAATGTGTCCTTCAAGATCTGTTCGTAAAACCGTGACTCCTGCCGCCTCAAGCTTATCAAGCGTCTCCTTATGGGGATGACCGTACTTATTGCCCTCTCCGCAGGAAATAACTGCAATCTTTGGCGCAACCGCATCAAGAAACTCCTGTGTTGTAGACGTGTCAGAGCCGTGATGTCCGACCTTGAGGACGTCGCACTTAAGCTCGCTTGTCTTCCAGGTCTTAAGTATTGCCTCCTCGGATTCCTTCTCCGCATCTCCCGTAAACATCACGCTGGTCTCACCGTAAGTCGATTTGATGACAACGCTCATTTCGTTGGGATCGTTGAAATCCTCGGTTGGTGCAATTACGGTATTGAGCATTGAGCCGAGATAAAATGTATATCCGCTCTGCTCACAATCCTTTTCGTCCTCGCCGATAAGAATAACGTTAGTATTCTTTTCGTCTAAGGCATCAAGGAGTCTTTCATACACCTGAGTGTCTGCCACGTAATCGGGCATTATGACGTTTTTGACGTTGTATTCAAGTATGACATGATCGGCGCTACCGATATGGTCGGCGTCGGTATGCGTAAATACGACGTATTCAAAGCTATCAACACCCGCGGCGGAAAGATATGCGTCAAGTGAATCGCGCGACTCATCACTCAGGTCTCCCGTGTCAATGAGCATATTTCCCGACTTGGTCGTCACAAGTATCGCATCTCCCTGCCCTACGTCGATAAAGTGGAATAGCACCTCCCCGTCGTTGGGCTTCGGCGCGGTCTCACCGGTCTTCTTCCCACCGAAAATGTCTATTCCTATCTTGTCTCCGAACATATATAGAAGCACACCGATAATTGCGAGCACCAAAACGATCGCAATAATTATCGGGGATTTCCTTATCTTGTTCTTTATCCTTCTTTTAACCTTACTTTTTGCCTTACTCTGATAGTTTGCCATATTATTGTCTCCTAAATAAGATTTTTATACCTCTTGTACCTTCAAAAGATTGGTCGTTCCCGACTGCTTGAGCGGTACGCCCGCAGTTATGACCACCTTATCTCCCTTGCTTACGATATCAAGCTGTCTTGCACAGTCTATCGCATGAAGGAAAAGTCTGTCGGTGTCATCCTGGTTCAATGCGAGCACCGGGAATACACCCCAGGACATAGAAAGCTGATGGAAGGTCTTTACGTCGGGTGTTGCCGCAACTATTGCCTGGGATGGACGGAATTTCGATACGCGTCTCGCGGTTGTTCCTGACGTTGTTACCGCAATGATCGCCTGGGCTCTAACGTCTCTTGCCGTAGTGCATGCGGCATCGCAGATCGCGTTTGTCAGATCGCTGAAATCATCCTCGTGGCTGATACCTGCGTAAACGTTCATATCAATAGCATCCTGCTCCGCTCTCTCTGCGATTTTCGACATTACTCTTACAACGTGCGCGGGGTGGTCTCCCATTGCGGTCTCGCCCGAAAGCATTACCGCGCTCGTTCCGTCGAACACCGCGTTTGCAACGTCGGTTATCTCGGCTCTCGTCGGAGTTTTGGAATGTATCATAGTCTCAAGCATCTGTGTCGCTGTAATAACCATCTTGCCTGCGCTGAAGCACTTGCGGATGAACTTTTTCTGAAGTCCGGGGAGCTTTTCATACTCGATCTCGACTCCCATATCTCCTCGAGCGACCATTATTCCGTCACAATTGGCGAGGATCTCCTCAAAATTCTCAACACCCTCGGAGTTCTCGATCTTTGCTATGATCTTGATCGAATGACCGCCGTAGTAATTGAGAAGCTTGCGAAGCTCTATAACGTCATTCTTGCTTCTTACAAAGGATGCCGCAACAAAATCGATGTCCATTTCAATGCCGAAGCGAAGATCCTTTTCATCCTGCTCGCTTATATAGGGCATTTTGATATGCACGCCCGGAAGGTTGATTCCCTTCTTTCCCGAAAGCTCGCCACCTGTTATGACCTTGCAAACAATATCGTTATCGCAGATCCTTTCGACCTTAAGCTCGATCCTGCCGTCGTCTACAAGTATTTTTGAACCTGCGTGAAGCTCCGCGGGGAGCTTTTTATAGGTTACGGAGACCTTATCGGAGTCTCCCTCAACGTCACAGGCTGTAAGCGTAAAGCTCTGACCGTTCTTGAGCTCAACGCAGCCGTCCTTGAAGCTTCCGATCCTTATCTCGGGTCCCTTAGTATCAAGCAATATCGCCGCAGGCATTTTGAGTCTATCTCTCACCTTGCGGAAAAGCTCCATACCTTCCTTATGGTACTCATGGGTGCCGTGTGAGAAATTGAAGCGCGCAATATTCATTCCGCTTCTCAGCATATCCTCAAGCACGTCCTCGCGAAGGCTTGCGGGACCCATTGTGCATACTATTTTCGTCTTTCTGAAATTGTTCATATCTGTCACCTCTATATGGGGTTATCTTTGTTTTTTGTAGTTGTATTTTTTCGCCTTTACATAAAAAGAATGCGAACAACGCGGACATTTTACTTTATTTTTACCGACTCTTCTCGGTAATCTGAGCGTGCTTCCGCATTTTGTGCAATCGCGGAAAACGTACGTCGCGTCGTCTCTGTTGAAGGTCCTTGTGCTCTTTGAGGTATTGCCCGAAAAAAATCTCTTTATCGCTCTTTTTATCTTGAGATATCTTTCGTTCTCGCGACGGCGCTTTGCAATCTGTCTTGACATCGTTCTGTATATGTTCCAAATAAACAGAAGCATAATTGTGATCATGAACGCAAGCGAGATCAAAGCCTGCACTATTCCCTCGGGAACGAATGCGGCGACGACTATGTCCGCTAGGATCAATACTATCGTAAAATAAGTGATAAAATTGTAAAGGTTATCCGTTCCGTATCTTCCGTACATAAAACGGTACATTTTTTCTTTAAATCTACCCATATCTGTTTCTCCGTGGTTTCTCTTTTGGGGGAGATCCTGCAAAAATCCCCTCCTTATACAGTTTATCATACAATGATGAATTCCCTGTGAAGTTTTCCTGTTTTTTTTCATTTAAGCAAATAAAATAGCCACTTCACAAAATGAAGTGGCTTAATTTATCCTCTTGAATCCTTTTCCGCGTCTATTGCGATCACTATCATCAGCACCGCAAGTGCATCCGCATCATCAACGATATCAAGTATGTATGTGTCCGTCCAGTCAAACTCCTGTGTAAGTGTCGCGACTGCTTTGCCCGTGCTGTCAACTATGGAATAATCCCATTCCCAGAAGCTTCCGTTGACCTCCCAGCCGTTGCAATCCAGAATGAATTTCGGCTTAAAAAAGGTCATTTGCTTCTGTATCGTTCCGACCAGGCTATCGCCTACGTACATTTCAAATGTCGGAAGGAAGGTGAACACCTTGCCGATAAGCGTTCCGACAAGATTTCCTCCACGGTCATAGATCTCGAGCTTTCTGCCAAGGGCAAATCTGCTCTTAACCGTGAAAACAGTCTCGTCCATTTCATTATATATGTCGTAGGTGTCAAGTCCAAAGGTAAATCTCTGCTTAAAAAGTAATTTCATACTGATGCCGCCTTTACTGTCCGAATTCCACTATATTTTTGAAATACTCAACGGCATTTGCATACTTTTCCTCGCCCTTCTGTTGCTTGAAGGCAAAAGGCCGCATTATGCAGATTATCGCGTCGTCGGGTATCCATTTAAAGCCGTCAAGATCCTTGTATGCGTTCGTTTTATAGAGCATTACACCGTATCCGTCGGGAGTTGTTCCCTCCGGGAGCTTATCACCGAAAATGTCGCTCATATGCGTGAGGACAGCGTCGTCGGTGCGGCGGCTGATAATATCGTTATAAACGTACTCGCTTACGATCATAATAGTACATTCACCCGTCATAACGTAGCTGTTGAACTGCTTGATCTGCTCCTTATTATATGCCTCGTCGGCATAAATTATTGGATTTCCCTCCGCATCGGTCTCGGCTTCATTCGCAGCCTTTATCTCTTCCTCGGAATAGATCTTGTAGGTGCTCAGCTGAACGTTCTTTTTCCCGTCGCCGTTGATATCCTTCGGCATCAGTCCCACGAGCGCGCCCTCGAGAGAATCAAGATTCTCGGTATAATACACCGTATGGGTCGCAACAGTTATCTCGATGTCATAGTCCTCTTTTTTGATCATCTGAACAATACCGACTATGAGAACAATAGCGAAAAAGGTTATTATTATTACCTTCCACTTGTGGTGATACCAGAAATTATCGAGCCATTTGAGAAAAGGGGATGACAGAGTTACTTGAACGTCAGAGCCCTTAAGCTTTTCATTTCCGTTTTCCATAACACATCTCCCCCTTATCTCATTATGCTTATCGCACCTTGCATTTTACGCCTTCTGCGCTCTTGTTACTTCCTTGATCTCGATGTGGATAACATCACCCGAGGGAAGCTCAACAGTTACGCTTGCTCCTGCTCTCTGTCCCATAAGTGCCTTACCTATCGGAGACTGGTCGGAGATCTTTCTCTCAATGGGATTGACCTCGTTTGATCCAACGATGCTGTAAACTATCTCCTCGTCCTCCTCAACGTCATAAACGGTTACGGAAGAACCGAGGGATACTATATCGGTATCGATCTTGGATTCATCAACGATCTGCGCGTTGGCAACGAGCTCCTCGAGCTCCTTGATGCGAGCCTCGGTCTTTGCCTGCTCGTTTCTTGCCTCATCGTACTCGGAGTTCTCGGAAAGGTCACCGAATCCCTTTGCTACCGCGATAGCTTCCTTGATCTCTTCTCTTCTTGTTGTCTTGAGGTAATTGAGCTCGTCAACAAGTACCTTATAGCCCTCTTCTGTGTAAAGCATCTTCTGTGCCATGATGTATTTCTCCTTATGTGTTGTAATTAATTATTATTTTACTAATTCTTCGATAGCCTTGAGCATCTGATCGTCCTTTTCCTCGGGGAGAAGGAAGAAGTTATATTCAAGCGCCTCATCGCTGAGCGCTACCTTGTAATCGGGCTCAATGCCGATGCCGTGATAAACGGTTTTGCTCTGCGAATAGTACATTGCGACCGTGAGCTTGAGTCCGCCCTCAAGTCCGTAATAGCTGAGCGGGAAAAGCGTTTGCATACAGCCCTTGCCGTATGTCGTGCCGCCGACTACCTTTGCAAGACCATAATCACGGAGTGTCGCGGTGAAAAGCTCAGCCGCGCTTGCGGTATTTTCGTTTGTTATGACGATACAATTGAGATCCTTATACATTCCGATCTCTTCCTTGGCTACGTTAAAGCCGGAGTACTCTGACGAATATCTCTTCACTCTCGCGTACTGTGTCTCGGTTTCGCCCGTTGAATACTCTGTGCTGACGATCTCGTCTCCCTCGTTGAGGAAATAGGTCAGGACAGTCTCGATAGAATCGAGCGCGCCGCCGGGATTGTTTCTCACGTCAAATACGAAATATTCGCATCCGCTTTCCTTGAGCGAGTCAACTGCGTTTTTAAACTGAGGAGGAGTCGTCATATCAAAGCCCGTGATATTTATGATTCCAACCTTGGAATTAGTCTCGCTTACTCTGTAATATACCGACTGTGTTTCTACCTTGCGTCTCGCAATCGAGAATTCGATCTCCTCCCAGTCGCTACCCTGAGGTCTGAACACAACGAAATTTGCAAGTGTTCCGGCTTCTCCGAGCATAACGTCGAGCGCCTGGGTATATCCCATCTCGTCAACAAGAGTAAGCTCACCGCCGTTATCAACGTACATAATGCAGTCGCCTACCTTGACGCCGCTTTCAAGGGCGGGAGAATCCTTGAATACAGAGATGATCTCCATTACCTTGTAGGTGTATCCGTTAACAGTGATCTCGGAGTTTACGATCGAAACTCCCACTCCGACGAATTCGCCCTTTCTTTCGGTGAAATATGCTTCATACTCCTCCGCGTTGAGGTATTCGGCATATATATCGCCCGTAGCTGCGATGTAAGCGTCGAGTATAGCCTCCTGCATCTTCTCCTCGTCGATGCCGTCGAAGGAGTACTGCTTGAAGACCTCGTCAAGAACGATAACGTCCTTGAAATAGGACGGAACGTCAAGACCGTCGGTATTAATGTTGCCTCCGTTTTGCTGACCTTCGCCTTCCGTTCCGTTCTGCTCGGTGCTTAACTCTCCCTTACCGGAACCGTCTTTATTTCCGTCATACGGTGAATCAAGAATCGTGCAGAGCGCAAAGGTTGCAAGAACGCTCATCACAATGCAAATTATTATTGCGCATATAGCCGCGTAAAGCGGTATGGTCTTCGGCTTTTTGCCGACGTATACGTATTCCCCGTTATCCTGCTGATCCTGAGGATTTTCAATTGGTTGATCGTTTCTATCCATAGCTTTTTCCTTTTGGGTTCTTACTTCGTCATTGTCTGTAAAGTCAAAAATCAGGGTAGATACTACCCGATAAACTGCATAAACAATTCGATAAGCGAAACGCCCGTATCACTATGTCCGGGACGTCTCGCTTATTATTTTAGCTATCCAAAGCCGGCGAAGCTCCGGATCAATATTTTGAAGGCTTGCTTCCGAGGTATTTCTTGACCATAAGCGCTACCTTGAAGGTGATAGCATGCTCAAATTCACGGAGGTCAAGTCCCGTGATCTTTCTGATCTTCTCGAGTCTGTAAACAAGAGTGTTTCTATGTACGAAGAGCTTTCTGGACGTTTCGGAAACGTTGAGGTTGTTCTCGAAGAAGCACTGGATCGTCATAAGCGTCTCGCGGTCGAGAGACTCAAGGCTTCCCTTCTTGAATACCTCCTGGAGGAACATATCGCAAAGGGTGGTGGGAAGCTGATAGATAAGTCTTCCGATACCGAGGTTCTCGTAGCTGACGATATTCTTCTCTGTCTCGAATACCTTTCCAACGTCAAGCGCGACCTGAGCCTCCTTATATGCTCTTGCGAGGTCCTTGAGGTTATCAACAACGGTAGAGATACCGATATTTACCTTTGTGTAGAACTCTGCTGTAAGGGTGTCGGAGATGTTTGTCGCGATCTTCTCGATATCCTTGATGTCAGCATCGTGCTTTACCTCCTTAACGAGAACTACGTCGTGCTCGCCTACGCTGATAACGTAATCCTTCGTCTTGTCGGGGAACATATTCTGGAGCATCTCGAAGGGCATTACGTCGGTCTTGCCGAAGAACTTGATGAGAAATACGATCCTCGACTCATCGGTTCCGAAATGAAGCTCCTTACTCTTAATGTATATGTCGCTGGGGAGAATGTTGTCAAGGATGATGTTCTTTATGAAAAGTCCCTTGTCATACTTCTCGTCGTGGAGATTCTTAATGTTTGCGAGAGATACGGCAAGAAGCTTTGACATCTTCTCTGCCATCTTATCCTCACCCTCCATAAATACCACGTACTCGCTCTTAGCTCCAACCGAGATGGGGCGATAGGTGTAGCCGTCAACAACCGCGATATCGTTGGAATATGTGAGTGCATCACGGATTCCCTGCTTTACCTCACCAACCTTGACAAGCTCCGAGCATGCGATAACCACACCGTTCTCGTCAATTACTCCAATGATGCGATCTACTGCCGATTTCATCTGGTTGATCACGTTGTGAAACAATCTGTTAGCCATTTTTTACCTCTTTTGCGTCCTAAAATTTTTTATTGTCCTTATATTGATCCCTTATGGGAAAATTATAATTCAAGCTCATAGCACAGGCTTGCAAGCACAAAGCCCGATGCCGTTTCAGTGCGAAGTATTCTTTTGCCGAGTCCTACGGGGATAAGTCCCTTTTCCTTTGCAAGCTCGACCTCGGAGAGCGAAAAGCCTCCCTCACTGCCAATCAGGATGGATACTGTGGGATTATCAAGGCCCTTGAGCGAAAGCTCCTCCCGTTTTTCGGACAGGAAGCTCTTTAGCGAGACAGTGCCGTCTCCCTCATAGCAGAAAAGCGCGATATCAGCCTTTGACGCGCGTTCTATCGCTTCTTTAAAGCTCACCGTCGGCTTTACGTCGGGAATTATTCCTCTGCCCGACTGCTTGGCGGCTTCAAGCGCGATCCTCTGACGGCGCGAAAGCTTCTTCTCCTCGTCTCCCTTTTCCTTTGCGATACAACGCTCACTGTTAAAGGTCGTTATCGAGCACACGCCGCACTCGACCGCCTTTTGAATGATCGAATCGAGCTTATCGCCCTTGGGAAGTGCCTGATAAAGCTCCGCTCTGTATGGCGGCTCGGTGTCACTCTTGCTCGTTGAGAGTATTCTCGACACCACTCTGTCAGGAAGAAAATCCTCGAGAACACAGACATATTCGTTTTTTTGCATATCACAGACAATTATCTGCTCTCCCGCAGCCATTCTCAGCGAGCGAGACACGTGATGCGCGTCATCGCCGAGCAGTGTAACTTTTCCGTCTTCGATCTGATCCTTTGTGACAAAAAAACGAGGCATATCAAGGGTTACAGGGCTTTTTTCTTTGAGCAAAATCACATCTTTTGTAAGCTATTTGCACAAAAAAGCAAGCCGAGAGCGCTCCAATCCTTAAAAATTCACGTTAGTGCGTAAATAATTATATTACAAAATAACCAAATTGTCAACACGTTTTTTGTAAAAAATCACATTTGTATTCGCATTATTTACAATTTATTATTATTTTCTCTTGGTTAAAAAGCCATAACAAACAATATATACAATTTACACAATGTAAAAATGCACAAAGTCCCTCTAACACACTGAATATTTCTTTATTCATCGCCAAAACCGGATACAGCAGCAAAAGGGAGAGAATGTCTCTCCCCCTCTTCAAATGTTATTCAAGTGTAAATTTATCCGTAAGCTTCATATGATTCGCGTATCCAACCGAAACGGTAAAATCGCCCTTTTCGCTTACACATTCGCAATTGAAGTTATAATAGCGAAGCTGTGGCTCGGTTATTCGGAATGTGACAGTACCGCTCTCCCCTGCCTTCAGGAACACCTTTTTAAAACCGATAAGCTCTTGAACAGGTCTGACCGCCTCGGAGATAAGATCGCGGATATACAGCTGTACTACTTCCTTTCCGTCTCGCTCGCCTGCATTTCTTACCCTTACGGAAACGTTTATTTCACCGTTTTCGTCGAGGACATTTTTATCGATAGTCATTGACTCGTATACGAAATCGGTGTATGAAAGTCCCTCACCGAAGAAGAAAAGAGGCAGATTTCCGCAATCGAGATAATTCGACGTAAAGCTCTCGTATTCCCCATCCTTCTTTTTCTTCGGTTTTCCGGTATTGAAATAGTTGTAGTAGATCGGGCATTGTCCAACGCTCTTTGGAAATGAAACGCAAAGCTTTCCGCACGGATTCACGTCGCCAAACAGCAGGCTTGCCGCAGCACTGCCACCCTCTGTACCCGGCATCCACATCTCGAGTATAGCATTGACGTTATCAACTATATCAGTAAGGACCAACGGTCTGCCGTTAAACAGAAGCACAGCGGAATTCTTGTTAGCGGCAGAAACCGCCTTTGCAAGCTCTTCCTGCACACCCGTCAGGTGAAGATCGGTCCTCGAGCATCCCTCTCCCGAATAATTCTGCGGCTCACCGATGCATATAACGACGGCGTCCGCATCCTTAGCTGCCTTTATCGCCTCGTCAAATCCCGACGTGTCGTTATCACCTATCGTCGCACTGCAACCGACGGCGGTCACTATCTGAGCATTGGGAAGCAGTCTTTCAATTCCCTCTCTGACCGTAACACATTCATCATCACGTCCCGAGCCTGCCCACGCACCCTTTATAGCACCTGTATCGGCAAACGGACCTATAAGAGCGATTCTCTTTACGTCCTTTGAGAAAGGAAGAACACCGTCGTTCTTAAGCAATACCGCCGACTCACAAGCCGCTCTGTACGCGATCTCTCTGTGCTCGGGACAAAGTGCCAGTTCCTTTTCCTTTATGGGATCTGCTCCGTGATAGGGATCGTCAAAGAGCCCAAGCTCCTCCTTGAATTCAAGGAATCTAAGCACCGCCGCGTCAAGCTCCTCTTCCAAGATCTTGCCCTCGCCAATAAGCTCTGCAAGATGCTTATGATAAGCGGGAGACATCATCTCTATGTCGCACCCTGCCTCAAATGAAAGACGAGCGCATTCCTTGTATCCGTCTGCCAAGCCCTGATTTATAAGCTCTCCAACTGCGTTCCAGTCACTTATGATCACTCCGTTGAAGCCCCACTCGTCGCGGAGAACGTTTTTGAGTAACCATTTATTCGCTATAGGCGGAATTCCGTTGAGAGAGTTGAATGAGGGCATTACCATTTTCGTTCCCGCATCAACACAAGCCTTGTATGGTGGGAAATAAAACTCTCTTAACGCTCTTTCACTCACCTCAACATTATTGTAATCTCTGCCCGCCTCACCTGCGCCGTATGCCGCTAAGTGCTTTACGCAGGTTGCCACTCTGTCAGGCTTTGATATATCGTCGCCCTGGAAGCCCTTGACCTGTGCCGCCCCCATTACAGAGTTAAGATACGGGTCCTCTCCACAGCTTTCCATTATTCTTCCCCATCTGGCGTCGCGGGAAATGTCTACCATCGGTGTAAAGGTAACCTGGGTCCCGCTGACCGACGCCTCCCTTGCCGCCATGTAGGAGCATTCCTCCATAAGCTCCGTATCAAAGCTCGAACCCATTGCCAGAGGCATCGGGTATACCGTACGGCAACCGTGGATAATATCTCTCATAAAGACCATCGGTATTTTATTTCTATCCTCGCTCAAGTGTTTTTTCTGAATTTCTATGATCTTTTCCGCTCCGCCGGAGCCAAGCACGGTGCCTATACTCTTAAGGCTCTCCTCATCAAGACCGAAAAATCCCATCGGCCCGGTTATATCCGCCTGAGCCGATAAGAAAAAATTTCCCGTCAGCTGAAAAAGCTGATCCACCTTTTCCTGCAGTGTCATCTGCGAAACTAATGCTTTGAGGTCGATATTTGACATTTTGTTCTCCTTTGGGGTAGTTTTTGTGTATATCAGTACTGATACAAGACAATTATAACATATTTTGCCCAAAAAAACAAGTGCGCGCTTGATTTTTCAAGCCACGCACCTATTATTCTTATTTTAATTTAACCGCCAAAGCGCACCAGCCGTTATCCTCAGCACGCTCGACTATCTCAAATCCGTTCTCCTCAAAGCAAGCAACAACGTCATCGGCTCTCTCGGAAATGATACCCGATGCGAGCAGGACCGTCTTCTCGCTCATAAAGGGAGAGACGTCGGGAGTCATGCGGATTATGATATCTGCCACGATATTCGCACAAATGATATCATAACCGCCCGCGATATTCTTGACCTGCTTCAAAAGGTCACTCTGGTCGCAGGTGATCTTGTCGCAAAGTCCGCTCTCGCGGATATTCTCATTTGCAACGCGAACACTCATAGGGTCGATATCGTACGCGCGACAAGGAGCCGCACCGAGCTTTGCGCCGCATATGGCGAGAATGCCGCTTCCCGTTCCGACGTCAAGCAGGCTCATTCCCTCTTTAACATACTTCTGGAGCAGACCAATAATAAGCCTCGTGGTCTCGTGCGTTCCCGTACCGAAAGCCATTCCGGGGTCCATCGCTACGATGATCTCTCCGTCCTCTGCCGCGTAGCTCTCCCACGCGGGAACGATTACGATCTTTCCGATCTTGAACGGCTTATAGAACTCCTTCCAGGAGTTTGCCCAGTCCTCCTCGCAAAGTCCGATTATCTCGGTCTTGGCATCCTCGAATCCTCCCGACACGAGTCTGTCGCGCAAAAATGCCATATCATCGGCAATATTCGCATCCTTAGGCACAAAATATGACACAGATGCGTGAGATTTGTCCGCGTTCAGTATCTTCTCGTCTATAAGATCGCCGTAGCAGGTCTTTAGGTCTATATCGCTGAGATCCTCGATAAGAAGATTACTGTCTATCATACTCATAAGCGATACAAGGTCGTCAAGGCGCTCGGTCTTTACAGTCACTTTTATCTGCAGCCACTCGGTGACCTCACCAAAATCGCCGCATACGTAATCCTTGTCTATGTTTTCTGTCATTTTATTTCTTATCCTTCTTCATAAATCCCTTTTTCTTGGCATAGTTGCTCTCGCCGCAAGCCTTTGCAAATTCGCGGAGAAGCTCCTTCTGCTTTTCATTAAGGCTCTTGGGTATCTCAACGTTGACCGTGACATACAGATCTCCGCGGCGGCTTGAGTTTACTATCGGAACACCGCGCTGACGGAGTGTAAAGGTCGTTCCCGTCTGCGTTCCCTCGGCTATCGTGTAGCTCTCCTTACCCTCAAGCGTGGGTATCTCGATCTCCGCTCCGAGTGCCGCCTCCGCCATAGTGATCGGAACCTCACAGAAGAGATTATATCCGTCTCTCTTGAAGGTCGGGCTTCTTCTTACGCTTACCATTACGTATACGTCACCCGCAGGCCCGCCGTTTTTACCGTCGTTACCCGCTCCGCGAACAACGAGTCCCTTTCCGTGGTCTATGCCTGCGGGAATGTCGACCGTGAGCTTCTTCGAGATCCTCTCAAAGCCCGATCCACGACATTTCTGACAGGGATTTTTGATGTACTTACCCGTACCGCGACAGGTATCGCAGGTCGTGGTCGTCTGGAACTGCATACCGCCGAGATTCTGCATAACGCGTCTCTGTCCGCTTCCGCGACAGGTCGGGCAGGTCTCAGCCTCGCCGCTCTCGGCTCCGCTTCCCTTACACTTCGAGCATTTTGCATACTTTGTGAAGCTTACGTCCTTTTTACAGCCGAACACCGCTTCCTCAAAGTTTATAGTAATATCCACCTCGATATCCTCGCCCTTCTGAGGACCGTTCCGTCTCTGACGGCTCGATCCACCGCCACCGAAGAAGCTTCCGAATATATCACCGAGATCAACGTCACCAAATCCGCCGAAACCGCCAAATCCGCCGTATCCACCGCCTGCACCCGCAGAGGGATCGAACGCCGCGTGGCCGAATTGATCGTATTTTGCCTTCTTATCGGCATCCGAGAGTACCTCGTAAGCCTCGTTGACCTCCTTGAACTTTGCCTCGGCATCCTTGTCCCCGGGGTTGATGTCGGGGTGATACTTTTTAGCAAGCGTTCTGTAAGCCTTTTTTATATCGGCGTCGCTCGCGCCCTTCTGAACGCCCAACACCTCATAATAATCTCTTTTATCTGCCATAGTTGCCTCCAATATATAAATCCGTTGGGGCGCGCCACGAATGACACGCTCGAATATTCGTGAATCGCCCCTACGAATTTATCACTCGATAAAACTCGTATTGCGGGAAAGGTAAATCTGAAAATTCACCTCTCCCGCTTACAAAAATCAATTACTTGTTGGAATTGTCCTCGTAGTTTGCGTCGTAGAACTGTCCGTCGCCGCCCTGTGCGCCGCCGTTAAAGTCCTGACCGCCCTGTGCCTGCTGCTGAGCGTAGAGCTTCTCGCTGATCTTGTAGAAGGACTTCTCAAGAGCCTCGGTGTCAGCCTTGATAGCGTCGGTGTCACCGTTCTTAACGGTCTCCTTGAGCTTCTCGATAGCCGCCTCGACGTCTGCCTTGTCAGCCGCGTCGACCTTGTCACCAAGCTCGGTGAGAGTCTTCTCGCTCTGGAAGATCATTGTCTCAGCGCGGTTCTTAGTCTCAACGGCATCCTTAGCCTTCTTGTCCTCTTCTGCGAACTTCTCAGCGTCCTTAACAGCCTTATCAATATCCTCCTGAGACATATTCGTGGAGGATGTGATGGTGATGTGCTGCTCCTTACCGGTACCCTTATCGCAAGCGGTTACGTTAACGATACCGTTGGCGTCGATATCGAAGGTAACCTCGATCTGAGGAATTCCGCGGGGAGCGGGAGTGATTCCATCAAGGCTGAAGCGACCGAGGGTGGTGTTGTAAGCCGCCATCTCGCGCTCGCCCTGAAGAACGTGGATCTCAACCGAGGTCTGACCGTCAGCCGCGGTGGAGTAGATCTGGCTCTTCTTTACGGGAATAGTTGTATTTCTGTCGATGATTCTGTTGAATACGCCGCCCATAGTCTCGATACCGAGAGAAAGGGGTGTAACGTCAAGAAGGAGAAGATCCTTTACGTCGCCGCCAAGAATACCGCCCTGGATAGCCGCGCCGATAGCAACGCACTCATCGGGGTTGATTCCCTTGAAGGGCTCTTTTCCTGTGAACTTCTTAACTGCCTCCTGAACTGCGGGGATTCTTGTGGAACCGCCGACGAGGAGTACCTTATCGATCTGACCGACGCTGAGACCCGAGTCACGGATGACCTGCTTTGTGGGACCCATTGTAGCCTCAACGAGGTCGGAAGTGATGCGGTCAAACTCTGCTCTTGTAAGTGTAGCCTCAAAGTGGAGAGGACCTGCAGCGGTTGCTGTGATGAAGGGGAGGTTGATGTTGGATGCAGACATACCCGAAAGCTCGATCTTTGCCTTCTCTGCCGCGTCCTTGAGTCTCTGCATTACCATCTTGTCGTTGCGAAGGTCAATGCCGTTCTCCTTCTTGAACTGCTCTGCCATCCAATCAATGATTCTCTGGTCGAAGTCGTCGCCGCCGAGCTTGTTGTTACCTGCGGTTGCAAGAACCTCAAATACACCGTCGGAGATCTCAAGGAGAGATACGTCGAATGTACCGCCACCGAGGTCGAATACCATGATCTTCTGATCCTTCTCCTCGTTAAGACCGTACGCGATAGCAGCAGCAGTCGGCTCGTTGATGATACGGAGGACCTCAAGTCCTGCGATCTTACCTGCGTCCTTGGTTGCCTGTCTCTGCGCGTCGGTGAAGTATGCGGGAACTGTGATTACCGCCTGGCTTACGGTCTGACCGAGATATGCCTCAGCGTCAGCCTTGAGCTTCTGAAGGATCATCGCGGAGATCTCCTGAGGGTTGTAGCTCTTACCGTCGATATCTACCTTCTTATTTGTACCCATATCTCTCTTGATAGAGATAACTGTCTTGTCGGGGTTTGTGATAGCCTGTCTCTTTGCAACCTGACCTACCATTCTCTCTCCGGTCTTGGAGAATGCAACTACCGAGGGAGTTGTTCTCGCGCCTTCGGGATTGGGGATAACGATGGGCTCGTTGCCCTCGAATACTGCTACACAAGAGTTTGTTGTACCTAAGTCAATTCCTATAATCTTTGCCATAATAATTTTCCTCCTATGGACTAATTGTTTGATTTATGTGTTGATAATTATTTTTCTGTTGAATATATGCGTCAATTCGCTACTGTTACCATAGCGTATCTGATGATCTTATCGCCTTTTTTATAACCCTTCTGGAAGACGGTTACGATCTCGCCCTCCTTATGGTTCTCGTCGTCGACCATCATCATCGCGTTATGCATATTGGGATCGAACTCGTCGCCCTCTGCACCGAATGCCTCGACACCCATCTTCTCAAGCGCCTCAGTCGCACCCTTGAGAGTCATCTCAAGTCCCTTTGCGACCGCATCCGCGCCCTCGACTCCGACCGCTCTTTCAAGGTTGTCGATTATCGGGAGAATGGATTTGAGCGCATCAGCGTAAGCATCCGAATATATGCCCTCTTTTTCCTTCGCGCTTCTCTTACGGAAATTATCGTACTCCGCCGCCAAGCGCATATATTTGTCGTTCTGCTCTGCGGCAGCCTTGTCGGCTTCTTCAAGCTTTGCCTCAAGCTCGCTTATTTTAGACTCGAGCTTTTTGTTCTTTTTCTTATCGGTCTTCTCCGCCTTTTCCTCGGCAGGAGCATTCTCGTCTACTGTCTCGGCAGTCTCCGCGGTCTCGACCGCGTCGCCCTGCTTTACGTTCTCATCAATCATTTTTTCACTCCTTGTCTTCTATAAGATCGCTTCCCTCGTTGAGCAGGCTCTCTACGTTGCCCGCAAGTCCCTCTATGGTTGCGACCACCTTTGCGTAATCCATTCTTCTCGGGCCGATAATTCCGATGGCTCCGAGCGTCTTGCCGTCGCGTACGACAGGCTTGAACACGAGCGCGGAATTATTCATCACTCTTACCGAGCTTTCCGAGCCGATAACGACGTTTACACCGTCGCTGTCCGAATCGGACACGAGGTCGAGGATATCCTCCTTCTTCTCAAGTGCACCGAGCAGCTCACGGAGCTGATCCTTGTTGCTGTACTCGGGGTACTGAAGAAGTCTGTCCATTCCGCTGACCTTGAGGTCGCCGCCGTCAAGCTCGTTCATACTCTCGTAGATTATCTTGATGATCGGTGTAACTATCTGGGATTTATCTCCCATAAGATTCTCGATCTCCACGATTATCGGAAGAGTTATCTCGTTTGCGGTAAGTCCCGATATCTTTTCGTTTAGCGCGCTCGCAAGATCTCCCGCAGTCATCTCGCTGACGTTGATCTCAAGCGAGAGTCTCTTGGTAACGACCGCTCCCCCGTCACTTATCATAATAAGCAGGAGCGAGTGACGGTCGACGTAAATGACGTCAAATCTCTTGATCTTGACCTGGCTCGCCTTTGGCTTCATAACGAAGCTTGTGTAGTTGGTAAGATTACCGGCAACCTTGGATGCCGCCATAAGGATCTGATCAAGCTCGTTCATCTTTGATTTGAGCAGCTTGTTGATCTCGGTGATCTCACTCGTCGTCATCGCGTAGCTCTCAATAAGGCTATCAACGTAGAATCTGTATCCAAGCTCACTCGGTACTCTTCCGGACGAGGTGTGAGGCTGCTCGAGATATCCGAGCGCTTCAAGCTCTGCCATCTCGTTTCTAATGGTAGCAGACGAGCAGTTCAAGTGCTCATCCTGCATAATGTACTTTGATCCAACAGGCTCTCCGTCCACTATATGAGCATCAACTATCGCCTTGAGTATTCGTTTTTTTCGTTCACTCAGCTCGCCTTTTTTGTTTTCTGCCACTTTTCTTGCGCTCTCCTCTCGTTTTTCTCTGTTTCGGGGTTATTTTTTAGCACTCTCTTGTGTCAAGTGCCAGCCACCGCTAATAATATACCCCTTTTTGACCCCTTTGTCAAGTGTTTATCACAATATTTTTATGAACTTTTTGTAAACAGTGCTAATTTTCCGCCCTCATTTTCCGTTTCGACAAATTATTTTCACAAACACTTCAGTTAACCGTCATTTTTAAGATATTTGATACCCGAAACTCTGCCCTCTCGCAAATAGAAGCGAAGTCTGCAGCCCTTACTCTCATATTCAAGAAATCCGTTTTTCTCCTTCGCCTCTCCGTATCTCTCCTTCACCCGCTCGACCTTATCCCCTATCCTTATGCCCTCGGGAGTACTCACTGCGTCATTGGTCAGTTCTATTGCAACCACGGTGCATTTCTCCATGTCACGGTGCGCGAATAATCTGAAACCGCTATAAATATACAGCTCGTCCTCGCCTTCCCCTGCACAGGACGTAGTTCTGGAGACTCGGTTCGCTTCTCCAATCGATTCCACAAGCCCGTCTGCGTCGTCTCCCACTGTGATCGTGTGTCCGTTATGACAAAAATAATATTCTTTATCGCTCATTCGCCCCTCCGCGCTTTGACAGGAAACAAGCAAAGTGCAGATCAAAGCAATAAAGCTCAAGCCTATTCCGTATTTTTTCATTCGTTTCTTTCCTTATAATACTTATCAAGCTTTTCCTTCCACCGCGACACCGTTTTTTCACCGTGATGCGGCGCAATATTATGCTCCTTTTGGAGCATCTCTCCGAAATAAACGGTCGTCTTCTCCGCTCCGAAAACATTCAAATGAAGTCCACCGTCATAGCTGTCACATCTCATATCAATACCGATCTGCCCTTTGTGGATGATCAGATCATAATACTTTACTCCGTTCATCTCCGCCCACCCGTTTATCTCTCTGTCCCATTCCTCATACCACGGATATAGCCATGAATCGACGGGCGCCTTGACAAGTATCAGCTCAACTCCGCTTTTTTTACATTCTTTAATTATACGGTCTAAATAATCAAGATTCTCGCGCGGTAGATCATGCGGTGCCTCCCCTTTTTCACATTCAACGTTCTCTGGCGCCTCGATCTCCTTTTCCAATAAATAACCGTTGTGTGATACTTGCGGTCGCTTAAATAGATATTTGAAATCCTCCGCTGAAAGCTCGTTCCATCTCGAATGATAGCGCAAAAGCGGAACAAAATACGAGATCGCGCTCTCCTCCTCGCCAATACTTGAGAAAACCGCCCGTAGCTTATGGAGCGAGGGGCGCATACCGTCAAGAGTTATTCTGTTGTACGCCTCTCTCGCCCCCTCCTCGCGGCAAAGCGCATAAACGCTCAGCACTATCGCCTTCGGTGTTTCATATTGCAGCGTTTCTGTGATCAGTGTATATGATTGCGCGATAGTCTGCGAAGGGCTACCGCGTACGAAGGAGGTTATACCGTATCTCTCCCAAAGCAGAGGCGGAACGAAGGTTGAATACGCCTCGCAATCTCCGACGAAAATCACGTCGTGAAGGCTTTTCGAATCACTCTCGCGGTAGTACTCGGCAATCAGATTCCCTTCTCTTGATCCACTCGCGTATTTCGGCTCCACGAGTGACGAAAGTAAAGAAAGCGCGATCAAAAAAAGTGATATTGAGATCAAAAACATCAAAATAGCTTTTATTTTCATTCATCCTCCGTTAAAATGCGAATAAATAAAGTCACTTGCGTCAAATCCAATTCCGTACGTACCGAAAAGCATAGCACAGAGAGTAAGCGAAACAATAAAAAACGATGCTGCGATCGGCTTTTGTGACGGGCTCACGACCGATCTGCCGAACAACTCCAGAAAATACAGAATAACAAGAGAAGCGATCACGACCGCAAGCGTCTCGTGAGAAATAAGATCAAAGATGCTGCCCGAAAAAAGCTCGACATAACTATCAAATCGGTAAAAAACGCTTAAAAGCATCTTTGCGGTAAGCGGTGCAGATCTGTATACGTCGAGCAGCCGCACGGCGCCTATCAGCACATAGACACACACCCTGCTAAAAACGGTCCGAAGTCCGCTGTCACGCGCTCTCGGGTGCTTGTCCCAAAATTTAGCTGTCGGTCTTGAAAGCTCCTGCGAGACGAGTACGATCAGACCGTTTACAAGTCCCCAAGCAACAAAATGCCCCTCCGACCCGTGCCAAAGCCCCGTTAAAAGCCAGGTAAATAACGTTGCGGCATAAAGCGGCAGCCTTTTCCCCACGCGGCTACCAAATCGTCTGCGGCAAAGTCTTGAGACTTTCTGCATCGGCTTTGAAAATGACAACGGGTAAAAAACATAATGCTCAAACCATTCACCAAGAGTGATATGCCATCTGTTCCAGAATTCCCTTACATTTTCCGAGGCAAAGGGTCTCTTGAAATTCTCGGGCAGATCGATACCGAGCATTCTTGACGCACCGAGGCAGATATCTATTCCACCCGAAAAGTCGCAGTAGATCTCCACAGTATAAAAAATCAGCAGAAAAAGCGTATACGCGCCAAAATACCGCTGCGGCTCTACGGCAATCAGGGAAAGCGGTGTTGAGAGCGCGTTTGCTATAACTACCTTTTTAAAAACACCAAGCGATATCCGATATGCACCCGACAGCGTATCATCATAGCTCGGCTTTGCCCCCTTGAATAAGCTCTCCGCCACCTCACCGTAGCTGACAACGGGTCCGAGAAACGCAAGGGGAAAAAAGCTTGTAAACAGTAAATACTTTTGAAGATTCCTCTGCGCGCGTATCTTACCTCTATACACGTCAATAAGATATGAAATAATGCGAAGCGAATAAAAGGACATTCCCACAGCACTGTATGGCGAAAGCTCCCTGATAATTATCCAACATGAGATAAGCAGAAATACACCCAGCACGGTTATAGGATAGCTTTTCTTTGTTTTACCCGATCTATTCCTTTTCTGCCCTTCAAGAGATGAAAAAATGCTCCCCTGCCCATCTTGTCTTTCAATGAGAAGCGCTAACAGATAGGAGGAGAGCGTGAATATTAGTATAACAAATAATGAAAAAATGCCGACAAGCAGATAAAAAGCTATGCTTGAGCAAAGAAGTACGGCAAAGCGATATTTTTCAGGAACCACGCGATAGATAACGAGCGTGAGGGCAATCCAAATAAAAAAACGTACAGAGATCAGCTGCATTCTATCTCTCCGCCGCACCGCTTTATCAACGCGGCAATATCATTTACCGTATCAAAGTTCTCTTTACATATCTCCTGTGCAGGAACAGAAATTGCATATTCCTCGTTTATATCGGTAACAAGCGTCACTATATCGAGCGAATCAAGTATGCCGCCGTCGACAAGCCTCTCTTCACCCGTAAAATCATATTCGGGATGAAGAGAGGAAATAATTTTTCTCAAGCGTTTCATTTTTTCTCCTTTGAAGAGAGTATTTTTGCAAGCGCGCGTCTGTCGGTCTTTCCGTTTGGCAATTGAGGCAATGCACAAAGCCTGCAACATTCGACCGGCAGCATATACCTCGGAAGCATATCCGACAAGGAACGAATAAGCTCGCCCTCTGCCATGTCTCCAACGTATGCAAGCATTATTCTTTTGCGCTCACTGTCGTAAAGGCATCTTGCCGCCCTTGCCCCGACCGATTCTGCCGCGCGTTCGATCTCGCAAAGCTCTATCCTGCGCCCCATATGCTTTATCTGCGAATCTCGCCTTCCGAGATAGACAAGCTCACCTCTACCGTTTATTTTTCCCATATCTCCCGTCTTATATACGACATCATTAAAGAAAGGATTTGTCGGATCCTGCACGAAGCACTCGTCACTCATCTCCCTATGCCCGAAATACCCACACGTCACGCATCTGCCGCGAATGTATATCTCGCCCTCATCACCCGCCTTACCTGAATCGTCAATGAGCAAGATCTCGGTGTTCTTGAAGGGTCTTCCAATCGGTATTGGCTCTCCCTTTTCAAGCTCACGGTCAGCTATCCAATAGGTCGACATCCCCGTAGCCTCGGTCGGGCCGTAAAGATTGATAAAGGTTGCGTCGGGACACGCTTTGCGCCACTTTTCATACTCGCTACGCGGAAAGAGCTCACTCCCAAAGCAAATTGTTCTGATATTGCTCAATGGGACAACGTCAAGCGCGCCGAGGAGAGATACGTTCGCAAAAGCCGATGCCGCCCAGCAGAGCGTGTTGATCCCGTTGTCGCGAATGAACTCACAGAGCTTAACGGGAAACATAAATAGCTTTTGGGGAATGAAGCAGGTCATCGCGCCGAGAGAAAATGAAGGCAACAGCTCCTTTAGCGGCGCATCGTAATAAAGCGGCGCCTGATTGCCGAAAACCGTGTTCTCATCAAATCCAAGCGCTGCGACAAGAGCCTCGGCATAATCGATCACCGAATGATGCGACGCGCACACTCCTCGCGGCTCACCTGTCGAGCCCGACGTGAAAACCACGTACGCGAGATCCTTGTCTGTCGCACGCTCTCTTACATCTTTCAGTGCCTCAAGGTCAGAGTCACCCGAGGATGCTTCTTCAAAAGAGATTATTTCCGCTCTTCCGGATAAAACTCGAGCCCGCTCCTTGCTTTTTTCATTGCAGATGACCGCCTCCGCCCTGACGCTGTCAACAATCGAAAGGATTCGTGCATCGGGCATATCGGGGTCAATGCAAACGTAAAAGCACCCCGAATACAGTACGCCCAGAAATGCGCACACGGTGTCGGGGTGCTTGTCCATAAGAACAGCTACGGCTTGGCGGTAAAAGCCCCTTTTTAAAAGGTGACTTCCAATCGCTCTTGCCATTTTCTTAACGGTTGCAAACGTGAGTGAGTACGCGCCGTCTGTCAGGGCAACCTTGTCGCCGCATCGGCGCGCGCTCTCCTCAAGATATTCAAGAATGTTTGTTTTTTGCATACCTCTCCTTTACTAGAGGTTATCAGTACAACCTCTCAAGATTTGGAGTAGGAGTAATAATTTTTTGTGATACGTCGGGGTACGCGGCGGCATCATAACGGTAAAAATTCTCTCTCGCCTTGCTATACGCGTTTATCTGCTTATCCGTAAGCAGACAACCGGAATGGTCGTATCTGTCCGCGCGAAGCTCGGTAGAGTCAAGGTGATACCATCTGCTCTCTCCATCCTCGCCTATGTTGACAAGATTCCAATAATGCGTGTCCGAGGTGTAGCCTGCGGCTCTTTGTACCTCAAGATTCTCAATACCGCATCTGTCGAGCAACAGCTTGGTCAACGAGAAATACGAATAGCAATCTCCACCGCCGCCCATAAGCGCGTGATATGCCGCACGCTCGACATCTCCCTTAGGAGAGTCTCCCGTGTATACCAAGGTATCCCTTACAAGCTCATAAATATCTCGGCATATCCTCTCGCGGCTCTTTCCGTCGGTATCAAGGTCGTCAACCAATTCGTCAAGCATAGCATCAAGCGCGCCCTTATTAAACGATTCGATCACGTTTACAGTAACCGCCGTTTTAACGGTCTTGTTCCCTACCGCATCGGCTCCGATAATATAAACCGTGTACTGTCCGACCGTGGATATGTCAAGCTCCTTTTCATCAACCGTAAAAGTAAGCTCACCGATACAGTTGTCGGTAAGAGTAATATACGGAGCATACTCAATAGCTCCGCCCACCTCGGTGACGATAAGAGGACTTACGTCGATCTCCGGGGGCTCACTGTCAAATATCTGTATCATTTTCACGTGAAAGATCTCGGTCTTATTTCCCGACGCATCGGTAAATCGGATCTGCATCTCATGCTCTCCGGGACTTGTGATCTTCGGAAGCTCGGTAAGGTACTCTCCCGTAAATCTATCAGGCTCGTACACCGTGTCGATATAATCCATAGGTGTCGGCATCTCACCGCCAACAGCGAAATACACGTCCTTGACGGTTATCTCGGGAGCCTTCGTGTCCTTAACCGAAAGACGGACCTTGCGCGCTCCCTTGTCGGTATTGACAGTGAAATAGTAAAAGCCCGCGTGATTGACGCAATCGGGATCGAAATCTTCGCCAAAGGTCGCACCCTCGCCCAAGATGTCTGCGGCGCTGATTCTCTCCCCCGCCTCGATCTCATACCTTGTAAACTGCGACTCAAGTGCAATGATTGCGATACCTACTCCGAGAATGATAAGAGAAAGCGTAATGATGACACCGAGCAAAAATCTTATAGCGTCGGCATAATAAATGGGAATATTAATTTTTTTACCCGTCTTTTTATTTATATATAATGTCATTAATTACTCCTGCAAATTCATTATGAGACAATTATAACATTTTTATGCAATCAAGTCAATAAAAAAATTGCCCCTTGACGGGGCAATTTTATTAAGTTATGCTTCCTCAAGCGAGATAGCGTCGGCAAAGCCTGCACCGCTCTTCGCATGCTCGGGGAGTGCGTGAACGAGAATTCGGATATCTATCTCCTCGCCCTCGCAAAGCCTGAATGCGCCTGTCTTGTACGGTCCTGCGTGTCTCCACGGGAGATCAAGCACGCATTTGCCGTTGACATAGACGAAAACACCGTCCCAATGACCCCAGATAAATCTGATAAAGTAATCTGCGGTTCTTGATGTAACCTTGGTCTTCATTCTGTATATACGGTATCCACCAGTGAAATCCTTCTGAAGCGCACCGTGTACGAATGCAACGGGAGTGAAAGAGTTCATATCATCGTCGCTTATATACATATTTGGATCGGGCTTGTCGTCAAGAGCATACACCTTTGACATTGTAAACTTGTCAAGCACTGTGATCCTTGCAATCTCGGGACATATAGGCTGCTCGACCGCTTCAACGGTAAAGTCATACTCCGCGCTCTCAAGCCCCTCGCCAGTAGCAACGATCTTTATATTCTTTGCATCAAGAAACGAGGTTACAAGCGCCTGGCAAAGACCGCAATAAGCGCGTCTTTCCGGAAGAACGTCGGACTCGTGAGAATTAGGATCACCGTTACCGACTCCGCGAATATATCCGTCTCCGACGATCTCAAATTTTACGAGGTTATCGGCAGTAGGACAAACGATGCCACGCTTGTCAACTATGGCAATATTTACGACTGCAGTATCCGCACCGTCGTTCTTGATGCTCTCCATCTGTGGCATAAGCTTTACGGCGTAAGGCTTTCCTGCAGTTCTCTGCTCCGCCTTTGCAACACATTTGCCGTTCTTATAGCCTTTGACAAGAAGTCTGCCCGGGGTAAACTCCACCTGCCACTCGGCGGTATTTACAGGGTCGCAAGCCTTTCTGCCGAGGCTCTTTCCGTTGAGGAAAAGCTCAGCCTCGTCACAGTTTGAGGGTGCGGCAACGCGCACAGTCTCGCCCTTCTTCCAGTTCCAATGAGGAAGAAGATGTATCATAGGCTTATCAGCCATACAAGCCTTGTTGTAATAGAAGGAATCCTTAGCAAATCCGCAGGTATCCATAATTCCGAACTGCGAGGATACGGAAGGCCATACGAAAGGCGTAGGCTCGCCGCGGTAGTCAAAGCCCGTCCAGATAAAGAAGCCTGCATACCACTCGTGCTTTACCGTGAAATCCCAGTTCTCGCGAACGGTACAGCCCCACGGAACAGCCTCCTCGTCATAGTTAGTGAGTACTTGCGCTACCTCTCTGTCGCTCTTGTAGCAGCCGCGTGTTGTGACTGCACTGTTATTCTCAGAGCCTATAATCGGCTGAGTCGGGTAATTTGCGTGGAAGGATTCGAGAGTCTTGTAGTCGTAATTGTGTATCGTGTAGTTGATACCCGTAACGTCCATCTCGAGTCCCGCGCCCTCCATTCGACCGTTGATCGCACCCGTGATAAGACGCGAGTCATCAAGATGGCGGACGTAAGCCTTCATTCTGCGATACATCTTCGCGCCCTCCTCGGTGTTTTGGAGCGGCTCTTCATTAAAGAGCGACCAGAAAATGACCGATGGATGGTTTCTGTCGCGGCGTACCATTATGTCAAGGTTATTAAGGACCTCGTCGTTCGACTCAAAGCGGCGGTTTTCGTCCATAACGATCATGCCAAGCTCGTCGCATGCGTCAAGCACCTCTTTATTGGGAAGATTATGCGAGCAACGGTATGCGTTCGTTCCCATTTCCTTGAGTCTCTTGATCCGGTAATAAATGACCGAATCAGGCACCGCGACACCGACACCTGCGTGATCCTGGTGGTTGCAGGTTCCCATAATAAGAAGTCGTCTGCCGTTTAAGAAAAATCCCTTGTCAGCATCGATGTGGAAGGTACGGAAGCCGATGCGCTCGGTATGTGAATCGATGACCTCACCGCTCTCGTCAAGCACCTCTACCTTGAGGTTGTAGAGCTTGGGGTTATCAACGTCCCAGCGCACAGGACGGCTTACGGGAAGTATCTGATTTACGGGTATTTTTGATGCAAAAGCAATATTTATCGCCTTCGTCGTATTGCTTACTATCTCATTCTCTCCATCAAGGATGGTTGAACGGACGTATCCGACCTTATCTTCATAATAGTTATTTTCGAGCATCGTCTCGACCTCGACGTTCCAGGAATTCTTTGTTCCCGCCTTGAGTACAGGCTTGCCGAAGATTCCGTTGTGAGCAATATGGAGCTTGTCCTTGACGTAAAGACGAACGTGTCGGTAGATACCTGCGCCCTCGTACCACCAGCCCTCGGTCACGTGACCGTTGATGTGTACCGAGATCACGTTCGGATGATTTCCAAAATACAATCTGTCGGTTATATTGAACGCGGTCTCGGTATATGCGCTATATGAACGCGCCAAAAGAGATCCGTTTACGTAAAATTCAGCATTTACGCTGGTTCCCTCAAAAACGAGCATAAATTCCTTGCCGGAGAGAGAATCATCAAGCAAAAATCCCTTACGGTACCATGCGTCATCCTCTTTTCTGTAGCCGTGGGAGTGTCTGTTATCAGCGTCCATCTCGCTCTCTGCGTAATAGTCGTGAGGGAGATCAACAACTCTCCATCCGCTGTCTCCCCAGATCTTGCCCGCAGGCCCTCTCGCGCTTCCCGCCTTTGCTGCAGCGTAGTCCGAGCTATGAGAGCTTTTGCCATTGTCAACTACAGGCTCGCCTCTGAAAAACCGCCAATCGCGGTCCATATTCATAACAATTCTTGACATTTTGGATTCCTTTCTGTCTTGAAATTAAATTGCAACGACCTTGAAAATTGCAATATGAAGAACATCTTCAATTCATATACAATTATAACATCAACATTTTTTTCTGTCAATATAAATATTTTGCAAAAATATAAGGATATTGTTCACGCATAGTAAAACAAATTGCGGTTTATCTGCGTGTTTAGCCTTCCCCAGCGGGGAAGGGGGACCGCGCTCGCGCGGTGGATGAGGAGGTCGCCCTTTTGTGGGCTTCGCGTCCGTGTAAAGACTTTGTTCCGATGCATAAGAATCTTTGCTCGAAAAGACAAAATCCACACCGCTCCCGTGAAATACATCCTAATGGCGACCTCCTCATCCACCCAAAACGCACAGCGTAGGAGGATAGCCCACTACTCGCCTTGTGGCGTATGTCCCCCTTCTCCGCTGGAGAAGGCTATTCGCAACAGTTCAATAAACCAAAATTTGAAGAATTCTAACAAAAGAGGAACCGCTCTCAAGAGCGATTCCTCTTATATGCATAAACAATTAAACTGTATGAACCTTATTCTCGGCATTCGCATTAGCATCGATGCCGTACTTCTCGTTCTTTCTATGCTCGAAGAACTTGAGTGCGACCTGCTCGAAGAGCGCGTAGGAAAGCACGTCCTCGTCCTGCTCAAGGTATCCTGCGGGGATCTTTGCGCGGAGAGTATCAAGCTCGGGAGCGAGATCGTCTGCGGGACGGTAGTCGATAAGCTGTGCGTCCTCACCGAGGATCTTTTTGACGAACTCGGGATCGATCTCTACGGGAGTCTTACCGTACTCGCCGCGAACGACACCCTTGAACTCCTTAGTTACCATCTTGTATCTCTCACCGTTAAGAACGTTGAGAACAGCCTGTGTTCCGACGATCTGAGAGGAAGGAGTTACAAGCGGAGGATATCCAACGTCCGCTCTTACTCTCGGTACCTCTTCAAGCACCTCGGTGAGCTTATCCTCCTTACCTGCCTGCTTGAGCTGGCTCATAAGGTTGGAGAGCATTCCGCCGGGAACCTGGTAGATAAGCGCGTTTGCGTCTACCTTGAGTGCCTTGGGGTTGAGGAGTCCCTCTGCGAGATACTTTTCGCGGAGAGGATTGAAGTGCTTTGCGACCTTGTCGAGATTTTCAAGGCTG
Source organism: Oscillospiraceae bacterium (assembly GCA_015064685.1). GTDB lineage: Bacteria > Bacillota > Clostridia > Oscillospirales > CAG-272 > SVTX01. The sequence continues at coordinate 155,676 of SVRT01000001.1, read as the reverse complement.
ATGCCCGTGTCGTACTGTGTACCCTGAAGAGTCGCAACGATAGTCTCCGTAGGAGGCTGGGATGTACCCATAGCCATGGGAGAGATCGCGGTATCCACTACGTCAACGCCTGCCTCGATCGCCTTGAGAAGTGTCATCGAAGCAAGACCTGCGGTGTAGTGTGTATGGAGCTGAATAGGAAGCGAGGTGCTTGCCTTGAGTGTGCTTACAAGCTCGTAAGCATCGAAGGGCTTGAGAAGTCCCGCCATATCCTTGATACAGATAGAATCAGCTCCCATATCCTCGAGTCTCTTTGCGTACTCGGAGTAGTAATCCATGGTGTATACGGGACCTGTGGTGTAGCTGAATGCCGCCTGAACGTGTCCGCCCTCTTTCTTGGTAGCATTGATAGCGGTCTTGAGGTTACGGGGATCGTTGAGCGCGTCGAAAATTCTGATAATATCGATACCGTTCGCTATGGACTTCTGAACGAAATACTCAACCACGTCGTCAGAGTAATGACGGTAGCCGAGGATGTTCTGTCCGCGGAAAAGCATCTGGAGCTTTGTGTCCTTAACGTGATCTCTGATGGTGCGGAGTCTCTGCCAGGGGTCCTCGTTGAGGAATCGCATACAAGCGTCGAACGTTGCACCGCCCCATGCCTCGAGGGAGTGATAACCAACCTTATCCATTGTCTCAAGGATGGGAAGCATCTCCTCGGTGGTCATTCTCGTAGCGACGAGAGACTGGTGAGAGTCACGAAGAACTGTTTCTGTGATCTTAACCTGTGCCATTTATATAAAACCTAACCTTTCTCTAAATTATCCGATCCAGCTTAAGAACACGCCCGCCGCAACGGCAGAACCGATAACGCCTGCGACGTTAGGTCCCATAGCATGCATAAGCAGGAAGTTGGAGGGGTCCTCCTTCTGTCCAACGGTCTGAGAAACTCTCGCCGCCATAGGAACTGCGGAAACTCCTGCAGAACCGATAAGAGGATTGATCTTTCCGCCCGAGATCCAGTTCATGATCTTTGCGGTAAGGAGTCCGCCCATGGTGGAAACGCAGAACGCAGCGAGTCCGCAGAGGACGATAATGACGGTCTGAATGCTCAAGAAGTTCTGCGCGGTAGCAGTTGCGCCAACAGATATACCGAGGAATATCGTTACGATATTCATAAGCTCGTTCTGGGCGGTCTTGGAGATACGGTCTGTAACTCCGCAGACGTTGATGATGTTACCGAACATCAAGCATCCGACAAGCGGAACTGCATCGGGGACGATAAGTCCGACAACAGCAGTAACAAGGATCGGGAATATGAGCTTTTCGGTACGGGAAACCGAACGAAGCTTATCCATCTTGATCCTGCGCTCCTTCTTCGTTGTGAGCATCTTCATAAAGGGAGGCTGGATCATCGGGATGAGCGCCATATACGAGTATGCCGCTATCGCGATAGCTCCGAGGAGTGCGGGACCGAGCGTCTTTGTAACGAGGATCGCGGTAGGTCCGTCCGCTCCGCCTATAATACCTATCGAGGCAGCCTCACCGATTGTGAACTGACCTGAGAGAAATGCCGCCGCAAATGCAACGAACACGCCGATCTGCGCGCCCGCGCCTATAAGGAAATACTTAGGGTTTGCAATAAGGGGAGTAAAGTCGGTCATAGCTCCGATGCCTATAAATATAAGGCAGGGATATATACCGAGCTTAACGCCGATGTAGAGAATATCGAGGAGTCCGCCGCTTCCGACCGCCATCTTTACAGATTCAAGAACGGTGGGCTGAGCCTCCGCATTGATCCACATCTCAAAGTGGAACATATTCGCTCCGGGGAGGTTGGTAAGCAGCATACCTATTGCGATGGGAAGGAGCAAAAGAGGCTCGTATTTTCTTACGATCGCAAAATAGATAAGCACGCCCGCGATGAGATACATCACAAGATACTGCCAATAGTTCTCTGCCCCGAAGAGCTTTGCAATTCCCGTATTTTCCAAGAAATTTGTTATCGTATCTAAGATACCTTGAAACATTTTCTTTTGTCCTTTCTTAAAATTCGGGAATTAAATCAGTTGAGTGTTACGAGTACGTCGTCGGTATTGACGGATGCGCCCTTCTGTACGTTTACGGAAGCTACTGTGCCATCCTTGGGAGCGCAGATATCGTTCTCCATTTTCATAGCTTCAAGCACACAGAGAACGTCGCCCTTCTTAACAGACGCGCCAACGCTTGCGTTTACCTTGAGGATAGTTCCGGGCATAGGAGCCTTGACCTGTACTGCGCCCTGAGCGCCTGCGGGAGCTGCCTTGGGAGCAGGAGCCGCTGCAGGAGCGGGTGCTGCTACAGGAGCCGCTGCGGGTGCTGCTGCGGGTGCTGCTACGGGTGCCGCCGCGGGAGCGCCGCCGACCTCTTCTACTACTACGTCATATGATACACCGTTTACGGTTACGTTAAATCTTCTCATTATATTTACCTTGATCCCTTTCGCAAATTATTTTCTGTTCCAAGCGGTCTTCTCGCTTCTCTTAAAGGAAACGACTCTGAATCCGCCAACAAATTCGTTCTTATATTCACTGCTCTCTATCATAGCTGCAACTGCCGCGGTAATTACCGCTACAAGCTCGCCGTCGTCCTGTGCCTCGGCAGGAGCCGCAGGTGTCACGGGAACGGGGTCGGATACGACTATGGGCTCAGCAGGCTGAATGCTTCCGGCATTCTTCGCATCACGCGCTCTTTCCTTACCCTTGTTCGGGATATCGTAAAAAACGTACTTTGAGATATAGAGTATAAGAGTCAGGAGAGTCAGAACCGCAAATACCATCACTATTCCGGTAACGGTTCCCTGTACCGCATATCCGAGTCGGTCATTAAAGCTCTCGGGCTTAAGACTCATATTAAGCTTTCCGTCCTTGCCTGTTTTCTCTGCACCCTCGGTAGCGCTCTCATTAACACTCTCGGTAGCCCCCTCCGTCACCTGTTCGGCAGGAGCGTCTGTTGCGAATACACTGAGAGAGAAAAGAGTGCAAAGAAGTAATGCGACAATGACGAATACGCTTATCTTCTTAATGATCTTCATACCTGTCCTCCCTTAAATTACACGGGAGTTCTCGCGTACTTGCGCTCGGGAGTACCGTCCGCCTTTACAGCGAGCATATAGAGTGCGGAGCAGATACGCGCACGGAGAGTTGCCTCGTCGACTATATCGTCAACGTCGCCGTTCTCTGCAGCATTTTCAGCACTTGCGTACTTTTCGCACCACTCAGCTTCAACGTCCTCACGGGACTTGTCTGCAGTGATCTTGTCATTCATAAGGAATGCAACCGCGCTCTCGGGACTCATTACGCTGATGACCGATCCCTCAAGTGCGAGAGCAATGTCCGCGCCGATCGACTTGGAGCCGAGAAGCGTGAACGCCGCGCCATAAGCCTTGCCTACTACAACGGTAACCTTCGCGCAGGTCGCGTTAGCATACGCAGATGCAAGTCTTGCAGTGCATACGGGACAAGCGCAATCGCAAAGTCCCTCGCTGTCAACGAGCGTAAGAACCGAAATACCGAATCTGTCGCAAAGTGAGATAAGATCTGCCGCCTTCTTTGCGCCGATGTATCCGATCTTTCCCGCGTCGCAGGTGTTATCGTTTGCAACTACACCGCAAAGAGTGCCGCCAAAATATGCGAATCCGGTTACGATGCCGCTCTTTCTCGCGTCAAGCTCAACAAATTTCGCATTGTCGCAAAGAGCCTCGATAAGTGCCTTACCGGTGAGACCGTTGACTGCAACTGCTCTCGCAGCATCGTCACCGCTCATAACGCTTGCATCGTCCTTGTTGTTCTGGGGGAGCATCTCGATAAGCTCGCGAGCAGCCGCGAATGCCGCCTCCTCGCTCTCTGCGTCTATCGAGCATACAACGTCCTTATTATTTGATGTGGCTGTGAGATAAAGCTCGGCCTTACCGCACACCTTGACCGAAATATCAAACATACTTGCAACCGTAAGAGCCATTCCCGTGCAAAGACCGTCATAGATCGCGATCTGAGGAACGATTCCGGATGCCTTAGAAACGCAAGAAATAAATCTTCCGTATGCGCTGAGAACCGAGCTACCGTCCGCAACTGCTGCTCCCGCGCTGTCAAATACGCCTATAACCGCCGCACCGTTCTTGATCGCCATGTCGTAGAGCATTTCGATCTTCTTTGCGCCTGCCTCGTCAAAGGCTCCGTTTGTTCTGTCACTGTCCTGCACGAACGCGAATGCGAGCTTGCCGGAGATCGAGCCGTAGCCGCAGATAACACCGTCATACGCTTCAGCTTCACCGCGTCTCTTGATGTACGCGCCGATCTCAACAAACGTGCCGGCATCAAACAGTGAGGAGATCTTACGGCTTCCAACCGTTAAATTCTTGTCCATTTACTGCCTCCGTTTTGATATATATTATTATTTTATAACCTTTTAACGGGAAAAAACCTCATTCTCTCCCATTATACTTAAATTATACCTCAATTTGCTTGTTTTGTCAATTTATTGGTAAAATAACTTTGTAAACTATCAGTGAACAAAGCATTAATTATCCTCGACTCAAATATTGTTCCATTTATCTGACCAATAAAATGGGGTTTATCGGTCTGTTAAGCCTTCCCCGGCGGAGAAGGCTATTCGCGACAGTTCGCTAAATCAAAATTCGAAAAATATTCTCAGACAAACAGTTTACGACCTTTTTTTCACTTTCAATGGTGTAAAATATAAAAAAAACGAAAAAAACAAGAGAAAACGAAAGGAAAATCCAAATGAATTGTGAAAAATGCAAGAAAAAAGAAGCATCGGTATTTTATGCAGACGAAGTCGGCGGCAGACACTCACTTTGCGCCGTCTGCGCGGCGGCACTCGGCAAGGTGTCGCAATACGATCCGACGAACGATCAAAAAAGTCACTCTACGCCCTACATCCCAACTCCAACGTTGACCTCGCTATGCAATCGCACGCCTGAGCTTCCGCGCTATTATTCCGCGACAGAAAAGGAGCTATCCTCCACCTGCCCTTACTGCTCTACGTCACTTGAATCCATAATCAATAAGGGAATTGCGGGATGCCCCGAGTGCTACACGGCCTTTTGCGACATTCTCTTCCCCGCCTCGCTCACAGCCGAGAGCGCAAGAGGTGCCAGAATGCCCTCGTCACGGCGCGACTCTATCGACCGCATCCGCTCAATAAAGGATCTCCGCGCAAGGATCAAGGTCGCGATCGAGACCGAAAACTACGAGCTTGCGGCATCCCTACGCGATGACATTCGCAAACTGGAGGCGCAAAAGCTCGCCTGAAATAGCTAAAATACAATAATGTAGAAAAAAGAAAGGAAGACAAAAATGTCCTGGTATAACACCTCGGGTCCTTGCCCGAATTACGTTCTGTTTTCAAAGGTAAGATACGTCAGAAATCCCGCAAAAAGAAATTTCCCTCACCTCATCGACCAAAAACGCTCACAGGAGCTCTCTCTCAAGCTTGAATCGATACTCACCTCAAACGGTTTCCGTGGCGAAAACACGGTAACGGGCATCAATCCCGCAATTCTCTCATTGGCGGAGCGTCAGCTTGTGGAGCGAGATTTTGTGTATTCAGAGCGTTCGCGCGCCCTCTATCTCAACGACCCGTGCAATATCGTAATCTCGGTCGGCGGAAGCGATCTTATTTCTATCTCCTCCGTCGTAGCAGGACTCTCCGTTATAGAGGCTAAAAATATGGCGTCAAGGGCGGAGGAAACCGTCGATAGAGAGATCCCGTTTGCTTATAACGAAAGAGTCGGATATCTCTCTTACAGCTGTGCCGATTGCGGAAGCGGACTTACCCTCTCCGCGGCTATGTTTCTCCCCTCGCTCAGACTTATCGGAGGCAAGGAGGATCTTGACGGGCGGCTACAAGCACTCGGAATGCAGCTGATGCCCATGTTCACCTACGAAGATGGGGACCTGTATATTATTTCCTACAAACCGCATTTTCTTGCAGACGAGGACAGCGCGGCAGTACATTTTTCGGACACCGTGTCTGCGATCGCGGAAAAAGAAAGAAATGCTCTTGGAATGTTTTTTTCGGGCAAGGGTAAAATAATATACGCGGCGGCACGTCGCGCTCTCGGCTCTCTTCTCTATGCCGAAAGCATGAGCGAGCATGAAATGCTCTCTCACGTCTCCTCTATCCGTCTTTGTCACTGCCTTTCAGAGGAAGCTCAAAGCAGTTCTCTTCCAAGCGTCTCCGAGCTGAATTTCCTTTGCGCAGAGGGACTCAGCGCGTCGGTTATCGCTACGTCAAATGAAGCCTGCACCTCAAATGAGGAATGTGAAAGAATGCGTTCCACACTGATATCGCGCTACATAGAACGCAAAAAAGAGGTTATATGATGTCAAATAAATTCACCCCCAAGGCACAGTACGCGCTTAATGCCGCCCTCGCATACGCATCCGATCTCGGACATTCCTATATAGGAAGTGAGCATCTGCTTCTCGGTCTGCTCTCAACTCAGGATTGCGCCGCCTCAAAGCTGCTTGCAACAAGAGGAGCAAAGCTTGACTCGGTAAAATCAACGGTCATCGAGATCACAGGCACAGGCTCGCCCGAGCCTGTTTCTCCGTCCGATATGACACCCAGAACCAAGAAAATCATCGAAGGGTCGGCATCGCGGTCTATCCAAAGCGGACATACCTATATCGGCACCGAGCATATTCTCGGCGCGATGCTTGGAGAAAAGGATTGCGTTGCGGTCAGAATACTCGAAAGCCTCGGCGTTTCGGTCTCGGAGCTGAGAAATGATCTCGACAGCTACCTTTCGTCAAGTCCGCAAAGCTCTGCCATAAAGCGTGCAAATCAGGAAAACGAGCGCACAAAATCCGAGAAAAGCCCCATTTTGCAATATGGAAGAGATCTTACCGATATGGCTCGCCGCGGTCGAATCGACCCAATTATCGGACGTGACCGCGAGACCGAGCGAGTAATTCAGATACTTTCGCGCCGCACAAAAAATAACCCCTGCCTTATCGGCGAGCCGGGTGTCGGAAAGACCGCCGTGGTAGAAGGACTCGCCCAGAGGATCGCAGAGGGCGACGTTCCCGACACTCTTCGACATAAAAAAATAATCTCCCTCGACCTCGGCGGTATGATCGCAGGTGCGAAATACCGCGGCGAATTTGAAGAAAGACTCAAAAAGATCCTATCCGAGGTTGAAAAGAACCCCGAAATCATTATTTTTATCGACGAGCTTCACACGATCATCGGTGCAGGCGCGGCAGAGGGCGCGGTTGATGCGGCAAATATCATCAAGCCCGCCCTCGCACGCGGAGAGCTTCAGGTCATCGGCGCTACGACGATCGCTGAATATCGCAGACACGTCGAAAAGGATGCCGCACTTGAACGTCGTTTTCAGTCTGTCACTGTCGGTGAGCCCACGCGCGAGGAGACGCTGCGTATACTCGAGGGACTCCGCTCAAGATATGAATCTCATCACAAGCTCACCATCTCACGCGAGGCGATCGTGGCAGCAATAGATCTGTCTACAAGGTATATCACTGACCGTTTTTTACCGGACAAGGCGATCGACCTGCTCGACGAGGCGGCGGCAAGACTGAGACTTAAAATATACACCTCCCCACCCGAGCACCGCAGACTTGAGGAAGAGCTCAAAAGAATAGCAAGCGAGAAGGCAGAGGCGATAACCGAGCAGAGCTTTGAGCTTGCCGCATCTCTTCGCGACAAGGAAAAGCAGCTGAGTGCGGAATATGACAAAATGCGCAAAGAGTGGGAGGAGAGAAAAAACTCGGAGGAGCTTATTCTCTCCGAGGGCGACGTAGCCGATATAGTTACTCAATGGACGTCAATTCCCGTAAGCCGTTTGCTTGAAAGTGACGCGCAAAAGCTTTCAAGCCTTAAAGAAAGACTCCAAAGCCGTGTTATAGGTCAGGACCGCGCGGTCGAAGCCGTCTCGAGCGCGATATTGCGAGGACGCATCGGACTCGGTGACCCGGGTCGCCCGATAGGCTCGTTTATTTTCACGGGACAGACGGGTGTCGGCAAGACGGAGCTTTGTCGCGCACTTTCCTCCGCGCTTTTTGGAAGTGACGATGCAATGATCCGCCTCGACATGTCGGAATATATGGAGAAGCACAGTGTCTCAAAGCTGATCGGCTCTCCCCCGGGATACGCAGGATACGGCGAAGGGGGAATGCTTACCGAAAAGGTGAGACGGAGCCCCTACTCTCTCGTCCTATTTGACGAGATCGAAAAGGCACACCCCGATATCTTCAATATTCTCTTGCAGATACTCGACGACGGAAGCCTTACCGATTCCCAAGGCAGACGTGCGGATTTCCGCAACTGTATCGTCATAATGACCACCAATCTCGGAGCGAAAAGCTTTGGCGAGACGGGGCGCGTAGGCTTTTCTCCATCGCACGCCGAGGACGAAAGCAGAATGGCAAGAGAAAGAGTCGAGAGCGAGCTTCGGCGCGCGTTTCGTCCCGAATTTCTCAACAGAGTCGACGAGATAATATTTTTCCGTTCTCTCGAAAGAGATGATCTGATCAAGATCGCCTCCCTGCTCCTCTCCGACCTTACCGACCGTATAGAAAATAACGGAATATTCATCGAATTTGACCCAAGCATCACCGATGCGATAGTAAGTCGGTGCGACAAGGAATTCGGTGCAAGACCTCTGCGCAGAGCGCTTATAAAGCTCATCGAGGCACCGCTCTCCGAGGCGATGCTTAAGGGAGACGTCGAGAGTGGAAATTACGTTTTTGCGAAATACGACGGAGAGCGCGTTCTTTTCGAGAAAAAAAGCTCACAATGAGTTTTTTTCTGTTGCAAAGCATAAAAAAATGTGCTATAATTAATCCAATAAACTATCAATATATGTTTGGAGATATTATGGTATCATTTCAGAGCGATTATATAATGGGAGCGCACCCGAGAATACTCGAGCGTCTTGCCGAAACCAATCTTACAGCAACAGCAGGCTACGGCTCCGATGAGTTCTGCGAGAGTGCAAAGAAAAAGATCCGCACCGCGTGCGAATGCCCCGAGGCAGACGTATGGTTTTTGGTAGGCGGAACACAGTCAAACGCGGTCGTTATATCAACGGTGCTTCAGAGATTTGAGGGCGTCATCGCCGCCGAGACAGGTCACATCGGCTTTCACGAGGCAGGCGCGGTCGAATACACCGGACACAAGGTCTTTCTCCTTCCCCAGCACGAGGGAAAGATAGATGCCTGCGAGCTTGATGCTTATATAAAGGGCTTTTATGGCGATGCAAACAACGCGCATATGGTGCATCCCGGGATGGTGTATATCTCGCATCCCACCGAGTACGGCACACTCTATTCAAAGGATGAGCTGGTTCGCATCGGTAATGTCTGCCGAAAATATAATATCCCCCTTTTCCTTGACGGCGCAAGACTCGGCTACGGTCTTATGAGCTATTCGACAGACGTCACACTTCCCGATATAGCAAAGCTTTGCGACGTGTTCTATATCGGCGGCACCAAGGTCGGCGCGCTCTGCGGAGAGGCGATCGTGTTTACAAAAAATAATACGCCCTCACATTTTCTGACACAGATCAAGCAGCAAGGCGCACTTATCGCCAAGGGCAGACTCCTCGGTGTCCAGTTCGATACTCTCTTTACGGATGATCTCTATTTTGAGATAAGCCGCCACGCTATCGATATGGCGGAAAAGCTCAAAAAGCTATTGACCGATAAGGGCTATACCTTCTATCTCGACTCTCCGACAAATCAGCAATTTGTCCTTATCTCGGACGAAAAGCTCCGCGAAATCGAAAAGCACGTTGCCGTTGGATTTTGGGAAAAGCCTGACTCTGCCCACACCGTCGTCCGCTTTGCAACAAGCTGGGCAACGACCGATGAAGAGATAGAAGAACTTGCTAAATATCTCTGATAAACAAATTGCGGTTTAGCGAACGATCTACAATGTAGGGCGGGGGCTTGCTCCCGCCGTGAAAACCTTTTAAATTCAACGAAACGGCGGGAGCAAGCCCCCGCCCTACGGCGCAAAGCGTGCCGTAGAGATAATTTATAGCCGTGAAAATCAATTTAAACCGTTCGACAAATCAAAATATGAAATTCTGACCGTAGAGGCAATTATGGAAAAAATGAATATAAACAAATTGCCGATCGCGGTCATAGACTCGGGTGTCGGCGGAATAAGCGTACTGCGCGAGCTTATCAAAATAATGCCGCGCGAGAATTATATATACTTTGGTGACTCAAAAAATGCGCCTTACGGCTCAAAGGAAAAAGCCGAGGTGCTTGAAATAACAAGGAACAATTTAAAAATGCTTCAAGAGAGAGGCATCAAGGCTTTAGTCGTCGCCTGCAACACCGCAACGAGCGCGGCGGTGCGGATACTCCGCGAGGAGAATCCCGACCTCGTGATCGTCGGTATCGAGCCTGCAATCAAGCCGCCTGCGGTCACACTCGACAATCCTCGTGTGCTCGTTATGGCAACACCGCTAACGCTAAAAGAAGAAAAATTTAAAAGGCTGGTCGCTCAATATTCCGACAGAGCCGATATTATCCCCCTCCCCTGCCACCGTTTGGCAGAGCTGATAGAGAGCGGAAACATCGACACGCCCGAGCTTGACGAGTACGTTTCTTCTCTTCTTGAGCCATACAGAAGCAAGGGCATAGATGCGCTTGTGCTCGGATGCACCCATTATCCGCACGTCAGAGAAACGATCGAGCGACATATCTCCCCATCTGTTAAAATTTTTGACGGCGGCGAGGGTACCGCGCGCGAAACGCGCCGCAGACTTGAAGCGTCAAATAACCTCTGCCCCGCCGATCAGGTCGGAGTGATCGAAATATACAATTCCACAAACGACGAGAAAATGATAGAGCTTTCAAAAAAGCTGCTTTATAAATAAGACAGAAGGAGAAGCAAAATGGAATTCCTCACAAAAGACTACATCTCAACTCTGCCCCAAACCGATTGGGAAAAGGCAGTTATCAGAAGAGCAAGACAGCTCACCGACTTTAAATGGACACCCGTAAGAGACGTACCGTCTTATACAAAAGCAGAGGGATATACCATATTGCCCGCAGGAGTCGAGGTGTGCGGATTTCCTTATGCATCCACCGAGGGAAAGGACAAATTCTTTACGGAAAACGTCTCCTTCGAGACCTTTTTGTCCGCAATACCCAATCCTTACAGCAAGCTATATCAACCGGGCACCGCCGCATTTAACGCCTGCAGCTACGGTATAGTCTGCAACGGACTTGCGCGTTATGCTTTAGGCATCAAGCGCAGAGTTTCTACCGCAAAATGGCTGACCATTCCCGGTATGCGCGTGGTTGCGCCTAAGGGACAGATAAAAGCCGAGGATATTCGCCTTTGCGATAACCTTTGGGCATTCGGCGAGGGCAGAAATCACGTTGCTCTTATAACCGATATTTTAAAGGATAATAACGGCAAGGTCGTCGCCCTTGAGATCTCCGAGGCAATACGCCCCCACTGCACAAGAAGAATATTCGAGCTTGAATATTTCCTTGAAAGATGGAATCTCTATTCCCTTTGCAGATACGAGCCGACCGATAAGATCCCGCCCCTTGACAAGGAAAGCGACGATATTTTGTGGAACAGTGGCATTGAGAAGGTAACGCCCAAGATCACGGTCGACAACGGTAACAAATCAAACTATCTTGTGGGCGATCAGGTTCTGATAACAGTAAACGCAGATCGTGCCGACACAGTTATGATATACAATAACGGCGAGCTTATCGACAGCTTCATCGTCGGCGCAAAGGCGTTCGTTGCCCGTAACCTCTCAAAGGGTTATTACAAAATCATGCTTGAGCGCGACGGAGCATGCGTTGAGTTTGCTGTAAACCGCGCAAATATCAGCTACACACTTTCAAACGGCGAGATAACCGTCACCGCAGACCCCTGCGACGAAAAAAGCACCATCCTTTACGCAGATTTCCGTCAGGCAGGCACGGGATGCGCTTCGCTCGAAAAATACGAGGAGCTGACCGACGAGGAAAAGCAAAGCGGAGTATTCACCCGTCCTATCCCCGACGGCGGCGAGAATTTCAAGGTCTACTTTGAAAACGAGTACGGCGTTTGGACACACCCCATGATTAAAATTGAAAAATAATTATACATAAAAATCGAAAGCGAAAAGCTAACCGTTAAGGTAAGCCCTGCTTTCGATTTTTACTTCAAATTTTGATTTATCGAACTGTTTAAATTGAATTTCACGGCAATAAATTATCTCCACGGTACGCTTTGCGCCGTAGGGACCGACGGTCTCACTGCGACTCGGTCACGCTCGGGGTCTGACAACACACCGTGTTGTCATTCAGGACCCTCGCGCCGCTACGCTACCCCGGCGGTCCGCAAAGCAAACGATTAGAAACCCCTTACGGCTAAAAAAAAACAATCGTATCGAAACGGACCGCCGAGGACGTCGGTCCCTACGGTTTTAAAATGCCGATTGATTTATAGCCGTGAAAAAATTAGATACCGTTTGAAATATTCAAACTCCCCGATAAACCGCGATTTAACGAAAAAAGAGTCCTTGTTCAAGGGCTCTTTTTTCTTCTTATTCCTCGCAAGGAGGTAATTTAGCTTTTTTAAAATATTTATGCGAAACAGTACCGTACAGAACGATGTTTACAAGCATTCTCACCGCCCATGACACAACAAAGCACAACATAACAAAGAAAAACGTTTGGTTATGGGGATAAAGCACCTGCATCCATATCACACGGAAAACAAAAATACTGAATACCGAGTTTATAGCACTTGCAAGCGAATATCCGTGTGCTAAGATCGCGTTCGCGAACACTCCGTTGACTCCGGCAAACACGTAGAATAGCGTCGTGCAGGACATACGGATAATACCGAATTCGATCGCCTCTGCATCGCTTCCAACGATCAGGCTAAGCCAGAATTTTGCCGTAATGAAAGTAAGTACACCGAGAACAATACCCATAATAACGGTGATGAGCATGCAGCTCCAAAATGACTTTCTGACTCTGTCAGCCTTCTTTGCACCCATATTCTGTCCGATAAACACCGCCGTAGTCGTGCCAAACGGAGAAACGAACGCTGAAACAACAGTCTCAATAGTCGATGCCGCGCCGTTACCCGCCGTAGCTGCTACGCCGTACGAGTTTATCGCAGACTGTATCTGCAGGTTTGAAAGTGGGAAAAGCGCATGAACGAATGCCATTGGAAGCCCCGATGCAAGCACCTTGCCTAGCGCGGAAAAGCTGAAGCGCATCCGTGCAAAATTTACCCTGCACGTAGTTTCAGTGACAGTCAGGCGTCTTAACACAAGCACCGCTCCGATTATCTGCGAGGTCACAGTTGCCACCGCGACCGCAACCACCTTTTGCGGAAGGATAAGGCAAAGGATGATATTCAGCACAACGTTCGTTGCGCCACCAATCATTATGTAATACAGAGGTCTCTGTGTGTCTCCGTCCGCGGTCATAACCGCAGAGCCGAAGTTATACAGAAGAATAAAGGGTGCTGCGGACACGTAAATGCGCACGTAGATAAGCGCACCCGAGTAACATTCGGGATGACAGTTCGTAATATCGAGAAACCACGGCGCGAAGGTAAATCCGCATATCGCGATAACGATTCCCATCAGCACCGCCGTAATAAGCGACGTATCGGTAACCGCTCGAATATTCGCGTTGTCCTTCGCACCGATAAATCTCGCAAGGACAACTCTCGTTCCGGTGGATATACCGACGAACGCCGTTACGATGAGCGAAATGACCGATGTTGTCGCCGCAACCGACGCTACCGCCGCGGTATCCGCCATATTTCCGAGCACAATGATATCGACAGCATTGAAAAGCTGCTGAATCAGTGTGGTCAGGAGCAGAGGGAGCGAATAAATTATGATTTTTTGAAGCAACGAGCCTGTCGTCGCGTCAACGTTCTGTTTTTTTAATAGTACCATAGCCATATCGCGCCAAGGCGCGATCTTCCTCTCGAAGGAGAATTATCAGTCTACAATAAATTTGTATACAGTTTTAGTCTCGTAAACCTCGCCAACGTCAAGCGTGATGTCGGTAAAGTTCTCGTGATTTATACTGTCGGGCATCTTCTGAGTCTCAAGGCAGAAGCCGTTCTGAGTAGTCTGGGGATATCCGCCCTTGAAGGGATAGTTGGGATTTTTCATAAAGTTCGCGCTGTAGAACTGTACGCAGGGCGCGTCGGTATAAACGACCATTTCCCTATTTGTCTTGGGGTCGCGAGCCTTTATTCTCGGAGCAGCCCAGACGTCATCTACGGCTCTGAAATTCATACAGTGGTCGTATCCACCCGCTATTGCCATAGGCTCGTAGGAAAGATCGAAATCGCATCCGATAGTCTTTTCCTTATTGAAATCAAAGGGCGTTCCCTTCACGTCTCTAATCTCGCCCGTGGGAATGAGATTCTCGTCTGTGGGGATAAAGCTCTCGCAATCCATCCACAAAAGATGATCGAACACCTTGCCCGAGGCAAATCCGCCGAGGTTGAAATAAACGTGGTTCGTCATATTGACGATGGTCTTCTTGTCGGTGGTCGCTCTGTACTCGATCGACAGTGCGTTGTCCTGACTCAATTTGTATCTCACGTTAACGGTAAGCGTTCCGGGATAGTTCTCTTCTCCGTCGGGAGAAACGTATGTAAGATCAAGCACACAGCCGTCCTCTACGACAGAAGCCTCGGCATCCCAGATCTTGTGGGAGAAGCCGACCTTGCCGCCGTGAAGACTGTTTTGTCCGTTGTTGATATAAAGCTGATAATCAACACCGTCAAGAGTATATTTTCCCTTGCATATTCTGTTTCCGACACGTCCGATGAGCGCGCCGTGGTAGCCGTCACCTCCAAGATAGCTCGAAAGGTCGTCATATCCGAAGATAACGTCTGCGAGCTTGCCCTCTCTGTTGGGAGCCAAGAGCTTGACGAGCGCACCGCCAAGCGTAATAATGCTTACGCTCATACCGCTGTCGACCGTCAATGTATACATATCAACCGCACCCTGCCGGCAAGTGCCGAATAATCTTTTTTCAATCAACATTTCTTATTCCTCATATCCGTTAGGATTCTTCTGCTGCCAATTGTTAGCATCGCGGCACATCTCGAAGATGCCGTTCTCTGCAACCCAACCGAGCATCTCTCTCGCCTTCGTGGGATCAGCGTAGCAAGCCGCAATATCACCGGGACGGCGGGGATCGATCTGATACTTGATCTCAATTCCCGTAGCCTCCTTGTACGCCTTTACGATGTCAAGAACCGAGTAGCCCTTACCCGTACCGATATTGAAATAATCGATTCCGTGAGCTTTCTCAATATACTGAAGAGCCTTAAGGTGAGCCTTTGCAAGGTCAACAACGTGGATATAGTCACGCACTCCGGTTCCGTCGTGCGTATCGTAATCGTTACCGAAAACGTGAAGAACGGGCAGCTTTCCCATAGCAACCTTCGTGATGTAAGGCATAAGATTGTTCGGAATTCCGTTGGGATCCTCACCCATAAGACCGGACTTGTGCGCGCCTATCGGATTGAAGTAGCGGAGGATGGAAATGTTCCACTCCTTGTCAGAAACGTAAATATCCTTAAGGATGCGCTCGATCATGACCTTGGTCTCGCCGTAAGGGTTGGTCGCGTTACCGACGCGTGCGGTCTCCTTGATCGGGACCACGTCAGGGTCACCGTAAACGGTTGCGGAGGAGCTGAAAACGATGGTCTTTACACCGTGACGGGTCATGCTATCGCAAAGATTGAGTGTTCCCGTTACGTTGTTGTGATAATACTCTCTCGGCTTTGCGACAGACTCGCCTACCGCCTTGAGACCTGCGAAGTGGATAACACTGTCGATATCGGGATTCTCCTCAAAGATCCTGTCCATAGAAGCAGTATCGAGAAGATCTGCCTTGTAGAACTTGAAGTCCTTCCCCGTGATCTCCTTGATCTTTTCAAGAACTACGGGCTTTGAGTTGCAGAAGTTGTCCATGATAACGATGTCATATCCTGCATTGAGAAATTCAACCGCGGTGTGGGAGCCGATAAAGCCTGCTCCGCCTGTAATAAGTACTGCCATTTTCTTTTCCTCCTGTGATGTATATGCTATTTTTGATTACTTTATGTATTTCTCAACGATCGCGTTCATCTGTGCAAGCTTTGACTCCATGTCGGCAACAAGCTTGAACTGATTGCGCGCTCTGTCGAGATTATGCTCGGGGTATTCTATGCGGAAATAGGTGTCTCCGTCAAGATAGTCGGAGAGGAAGCGGATTCCCGTCTCATATGTGAGAATGATCGCACCCATGGGAAGCGCTCTTATCTCTGACTCGGAAAGCGAGCCCTCAAGTCCCTCGATAAAGCCCTTTGCATACGCCTCGAACATATCGAGACGGCAATAGACCTTATCAAGATCAGTCTCATCCTCAGCCGCGCTCGACGCACCGAAGCGGATACTGTCACCGAAATCGGCAAGCACGCTTCCGGGCATGACCGTGTCAAGGTCGATGACGCATATTCCCTCGCCCGTATCGTGATCGATCATAATATTGTTGAGCTTTGTGTCGTTGTGAGTAACGCGGAGCGTAAGACTTCCGTCCGCTATACCCTTGTTGATAAAGCTCGTGATCTCTTTTCTGTCGATAGCAAATCTCAGCTCAGAAAGAACACTCTGCGCTCTTCCCGCACGATTTGCAACCATAGAGTCCATAAGATTGTTAAATCTCCACTCGGTGTTATGGAAATTCGGGATCGTCTCGTGAAGCTTCGACGCGTCAAAGCCCTTGAGCTGCATCTGGAAATGACCGAATGCGTATCCCACCTTCTCGAACATCTCGGTAGACTCAACCTGGTTGTAGTTATCGGAATCCTCGATATAATCATAGAATCTCCAATATTTGCTCTCGCTGTCAACGTATCCCCACTTGTTGTCCGTGGTATAAATAACGTTAAGAGTTCTTCTCGTGGGATCGATACCCTCCGCAACGAGCCCTTCTCTTATGTATCCTGTAACGTTAACGATATTCTCCATAACCTCGTCGGGCTTTTTGAATACGTTGGTGTTTATCATCTGCATCGTGTAACGCTTTGTGCTGTTACCGTTCTTGCAGGTAAGGAAATAGGTGCTGTTAATGTGTCCGCTGTGGCACTCCTTGACAGCCTGTACCTCACCGGAGAGGTTGAAGTGTGAGGCTATCTCAAGGATATTCTTGTTGGTCATTCTCTTTGACATAATGATTCTCCAAATATTTATTTTTTTCGGGGAAACGCTGAATTATTGATTAAGAATTATTTCCAAAGCTTTTCGGGGTATTCACCGCTCTCGATAAGAGCCTTGATAGATGCAACAACGCTCGGCTTATCCTCGGAATAGGTCACTCCGTACCAGCAAGCAGAGGTCGCGTAGACCTTAACGTCGCATTCGCCCGCATGCATCATCTCATCGACCGCTCCGGGGAGATAGTACTCACTCTTGAGCGCCTTGCCACCCTCACCCGAAAGGAACTTTTCAAATCCGCTCTGCAAAGGCTCAAAAATCGCGGGAGTGAGTCCCCAACAGTTCATCGAAACGATGGTGTTGCCCGCAAGATGCTCCCACTCCTCGTTTTCGTTGAGGTAGAGCGCATCCGCACCGTTCGTCTTGATCTTTGTAAGCTCGGTGATAGAATCGAGCATACCGTCCTCGGTCGTCACGCATTTACCGCGCGAAACCGTTCCGTTTTCGGTAAGAGTATTGCGAAGAACGTAGCCTATCATACAGTAATTGGTGTCTGTCTGCTTGATAGACTTAAGATGCTGTGCAAGCTTGACGAAAGCATCGCGTCCGTAGAAATCGTCGGCATTGATAACGGCAAAATTGTCATCAACGAATTCTCTTGAACAAAGAAGCGCGTGAGATGTACCCCAGGGCTTTACTCTGCCCTCGGGGATAGAGAAGCCCTCGGGAAGCTTATAAAGCTCCTGGAAAGCATACTCAACCTTGATATAAGGCTCAACGCGAGCGCCGACCGTGTCGCGGAACGCCTCAAAGTTCTCTTCCTTTATGATGAAAACAACCTTATCAAAGCCCGCCTTTACGGCATCGTAAATTGAAAAATCGATGATAAACTCACCGCTCTCGGTGATAGGGTCGATCTGCTTAAGTCCGCCGTAGCGCGAGCCCATGCCCGCCGCCAGAATAACAAGTGTCATAAATTCTCCTTTTTCGTCCCAAAGGACTGTGTTTTTCGTGCGCACGCACGATTCCAATTTTATATTATATCATAAATATCAAATTTTGTAAAGCAATTTTATATTTTTTTGTCATATAAATAAATTTTATTTTTTGCCTATTGACAAGCGCGTTAAAAAATGTTAAAATAATGTATCAAATGAGACACTTTCGGAGATTTTTATGTCAAATAAATGCCAGAAATGCAGCCAAAGCACGCTTGAGCTTCTCATCTCTCTTCCACTCTTCAATGAAGCGGACGAAAAGAGACTCACCTCGAGCATAGAAAAGGGCAGCTTCACCTGCCACACATACCGCTCGGGAGAGGTGATATACTCCCCCGACGAGGAGGAAAAACGCCTGATCATATTCCGCTCGGGAGAAGCATCGGTCTACTCCGCGGACGAATCGCGCTCGGTCCTGCTTCGCACAGTATGCGCCGGAAAGACAGTTGGAGTCGCAAACCTTTTTTCAAGCGAGAAATTCGTCAGTCGAATCATCGCTGATAAAAAATGCGAAACCGTCGAGATAACCGCAACCGATTTCAAGACCCTTCTCGAATCGGACAGCGCGATACTTCACAACTACATCTCCTTCTTATCGAACAAGATATGCTATCTTAACAAAAAAATAGTATATCTCACGGCGGGAAGCGCAGAGCGCCGTCTCGCTGTATTTCTCGACGCGCACGCAAGCGAGGTAGGGTGCGACTCATTCCCTCTCCCCGTGCCGATGAATTCGCTTGCCGAAATGCTCAATCTCGGCCGTGCATCGCTCTACCGTGCGGCAGACAAGCTTGAGACGGACGGATACATCCTTCGCGACGGAAAAAAAATAACGTTGGTATCAAAAGAGCAAATGCTCACAAAATACATTTGATCACATTTTTCATACAGAAAGGAAAACATCATGAAAAGCACAAGACTCATCACACTCGCCCTCTCACTTATTCTCATTCTCTCCTTCGCGCTCACCGCGTGCTCGTCGGCAAAGCTCGACAAGGAGCTTGAGATCAATATATCGGTCCTCAACGGAACGACAGGCTTCGGCGCTGCAAAAATGATAAGCGACGTCAAGGAAGAAAAGGCAGAGCTTAACTACAAGTTTACAGTTGACACAAACCCCGCAAACATCCAGGCAGGACTCATCAACGGTGACATCGACATCGCGGCTCTCCCCACAAATGCCGCAGCAGCTCTCTATAAAAAGAGCAACGGCGCTATAAAGATAGCCGCAGTAAATACCCTCGGTGTTCTCTATCTTATGACGAACGGCGAGAGCGTAACAAGCATCGCCGACCTCAAGGGCAAAACAGTTTACTGCCCCGCAAACAACCCCGCGTATATCTTTGAGGCGATCGTTGAGGCGAACGGACTCGAGGTAGGCAAGGACGTAACGCTCCAGACTCTCACCGAGCCTGCAGACGTTCAGAAGGCGCTCGCATCGGGTGAGGCGAAGATCGCAGTTATCCCCGAGCCTCTCGCAAGCGCGGCAAGAGCAGCAAAGCCCGAGCTCGTTACAGCTCTCGACCTCACCGCAGAGTGGGAAAAGGTATACGGCGAAAACACACTTATGCAGGGCTGTATCGTAGTAAGAAGCAAGTGGGCGGAGGAGCATCCCAAGGAGCTCGAGCAGTTCCTCAAGGATTATGAGGCATCCATCAAGTTCACCAACGAAAATCCCAAGGAAGCATCCGAAATGATCGTAGCTGCAGGCATCTTTGCAAAGGCTCCCGTAGCTGAAAAGGCTATTCCTAAGTGCAACGTCGTATATATCGACGGTAAAGAAATGGCAACCGCTCTCGACGTATTCTTCAATAAGCTCTACGCAGTAAATCCTGCGGCAGTAGGCGGCGCGGTTCCGGACAGTAACATCTATCTTGAAAAATGATAAAAAAAATACTGAAGTATACAGTTATTGCTTTAGTTTGGCTTGGGATATGGCAGCTCGCGGCAATGATAATAGGCAGCGAGCTGCTCTTCCCCACACCCCTGGCGGTAGCAAAACGGCTTTTTGAGCTTATGCTCACCGCAGACTTTTACAAAACCGTCGGAACGTCACTTCTCCGCATACTCATCGGAATGATCATCGGAACGGCGATAGGCGCGATGGGCGGTATCCTTACCGCGTTTTCGCGCACCGCAAGAGACTTCTTCGCGCCTCTGCTCGCGGTCGTGAAATCGACACCCGTAGCATCATTCATAATACTTATGGTGCTTTGGATAAGCCGAGGAACGACACCGCTCATCATTTCACTTATGATGGTAACGCCTATCGTGTGGACGAACGTAGAGACGGGTATACTTAATACCGACCGTGCTCTGCTCGAAATGGCAAAATGCTATAAAATGAGCCGCTCGGCAAGGATAAAGCAGATCTATCTCCCCGGAATCTCCCCCTACTTTTTAGCCGCTCTCAAGTCATCACTCGGAATGGCGTGGAAGGCAGGGATCGCCGCAGAGGTGCTCCTCCAGCCTATGATATCGATAGGGAAAATGATCTCCGACTCGAAGATCCTGCTCGAGACCACCGATCTTTTCGCGTGGACGGTCGTGGTAGTCATTCTCAGCGTCGTGATCGAAAAGATAATGGTCCTGGTTCTCAAAAAAGCGCTAAAGAACCGTGCGGCAAGCGACAAGGGAGGTGTGACGGTTGGCTGAATTCAAAAGCATCACAAAAAAATACGGCGACAAAACCGTACTCGATAATTTCTCCCTTAAAGCAGAAAAAGGCTCCCCCACCGTAATAATGGGAGAGTCCGGATGCGGAAAAACAACTCTTTTGCGAATCGCCGCAGGACTTGAAAAGGCAGACTCGGGCGAATTCATCAAAGACGGCGAGGAGATCGCAATAATGTTCCAGGAGCCAAGACTTCTCCCCTGGAAAAACGCTCTCGATAATATCCTCTCGGTATTGCCAAAGGACTCGTTGCCTATTGCTGAAAAATATTTTTCTGCAACGGGTCTCAATTTAGAAAGTGACGGCAAGAAGCTCCCGCACGAGCTTTCGGGTGGAATGATGCAAAGAGTCGCTTTCGCGCGATTTTTAGCATATGCCGAAGCAACGAACGCATCGATCCTGCTTCTCGACGAGCCATTCTCTGCCCTTGACGAAACGACGGCTGAAAAAATGGCTCTGCTTCTCAGGAGCTTCGCAGAAAACAGAATTCTCATCGTCGTAAGTCACGACGACAGCGATGCAAAAAATCTCGAAGCAAACGTGATAAACCTATAATATACAAACCCCGTTTCTGCGGCTGACAGAAACGGGGTTTTATTATTTTCGTATCTTAAACGTACTCTACCGAAACCTTACCAAAATTATTATCACCCTTTATAGTGATATCAGGTCCGTTCGCATTGCCTCCGTTAGGTACGGTAGTACCGCCGAATGAGTTGTCAATATCCATCTTGATGTTCCATTCGGACGGGACGTTTACCGTAAGTGAACCGAAATTGTTCTCTACTTCAAGAACACCGCCACCCTCATACTTTTCAACGTTATCAAAATGCACGGTGTAGTGCCCGAAATTATTCTCGATAGATTCAAACCTGAAGCTCTCGCAATTTATGTATTTTACCGACGAACCGATATTGCCCGAGTTATGTGCTCCACGCTCCCCACCGTTGTAAATAAACTCGAAGCTTTTCTTTTTGTTTTTTCTTTTGATGCCCGAGCAAAGTATCGAAAAACCTATCCAGAGTAAAACCGCGCAGCCGAAAAGGAGCCAGTTGTTTATGATGTCGGGATCTTCAAGCCCTAAAAGGTGAGCTATATTGCCCTCAAGAAGCATAAAAATAAAGGAAAGCGGCACAAATATCTCCTCAAATTTCAGCCTAATGATGCGCGAGATCACATATGACAAAAGCAGGAGCGAAATCGCCAATGCAAATATAGAAACCTCTCCGAACGGTCCAATAATGCCATTGAGAATTCCAAGTGCGTCAAGTATCAGCGCAACGGCGATAAGGACAAAGCCCACACCCCAAAAAATCTTCCACATCGTTTTCATAACCATACCTCCTTAAGATAATCTTATCTCGTCTATTCTGTCTTTTAAAATCTTGTAATATGAGCGCGAAAAATATGTCTTTTTTGCGCAACCGTAAAATGTTATCACACCGTTTCCGACAAGCTCTCGCGTGATCGAGCTTATCACCCTTACGTTCGCGATCGCTGATTTCGAGATCCTCACAAACGAGGACGGAAGCATATTTTCAAGCTCAAAAAGCTTGTGCGGAGCGGTAAGTGTCCTGTCTTTGGTGTGAGCGTAAACCTTGCCCTCCGACGTCTCGAAAAAGAGGATCTCCGATATCGGAACGTAATATTCCGTGTTTCCTATGTATAAGGTCAGCTCCCGTCGGCTCTTGACTATGCCCTCAAGCGCACCCTCGATCTGCCTTATCCTCTCATCGTGAGTGTGACACCGAACGATTATCTCTTCCTCGTCCCCTTCACATATCTCAATTCGTATCTTCATAGGCTTCCTCCTCCCTTCCGTCTTGATCTCATTTTATCACCTTCTCCGCTTTTTGTAAATACCTTTTCCCCAACAGGTAGAAAAATCCCCCCAAGATGCATCAAATCACCCTCAAATTTTGATTTATCGGGGAGGACGGGGGAAGCGCGTGGGGGGCTTTTCCAGGGAAAAAAGCCCCCCACACCCCCAAAACCCCAAAGAATATTTTATACAAGTCAAGACAGTTTATCTATCTAAACCGTGTCGCACCTGCATAGTCCCACTGCTATCGTGTTGCGAGTAAATCAAAAAGCGTTTGAAAAGCTTTCTCCAACTTAGTTTTGCTTTAAGTTTAAAGGCTTTTCATCGGTTGGGTTCTAAACCTTATCAATACAAAAATGTCAGTGAGGGATTTTTTTAGCCGCTTGCGGCGAAAAATCCTACGACACCCTAAAAGGACCTAATATAAGGGAAGTTTTTGCGGAGCTTTTTTCAAAAAGCGACCCGCCGGAGGCACGCGTCCCCGCATCCCCCTCGCGTCCCCTATAAACCGCAATTGATCAATAAAAAACACCGCGAGAGTACGTCTCGCGATGCTTTTCAAGATAAAAAATTATCTTATATCAACGTTCACCTTTTTGGGGCAATCTGCAGCCGCCGCCTTGATGACCATACGGATGGCTTTCGCGATGCGACCGCCCTTACCGATGACCATACCCATATCGTCGGGAGCAACGCTCAAGGTGAGGTTGACAGTCGTCTCGGTCTCGTTCACGGTCACAACAACAGAGCTGGGATCATCAACGATAGCCGCGGCGATATTGTGTAAGGTTTGCTTAAGATCTGTCATGATTTCTCCTTGAATTCGGTAAGCGACTAATTAGTCAACGATGCCGGATTTCTTGAGAAGAGATTTAACAGTCTCAGTGGGCTGTGCGCCCTTTGCGAGCCAATCCTTAGCCTTGTCTGCGTCGATCTTAACCTCTGCAGGCTCGGTCTGAGGGTTGTAGTAGCCGATCTCCTCGATGAAACGACCGTCTCTGGGGTAACGGCTGTCAGCAACAACTACACGGTAGAAGGGAGCCTTCTTAGCACCCATTCTTCTGAGTCTCATTTTTACCATTTTTTTGTCCTCCAATTAAAATATAAATAATTTTTTTATTTCCCATTAAAAACCTTGCGGTTTAAATAGCTATTTTTGAGTTTATCTGAACATCTTTCCCATCTGACGTCTTCCCTGCTTGGTCTTACCCATATCAGAGAATTGCTTCATCATCTTCTTGATCTGTTCATATTGCTTGAGGAGCTTGTTGACCTCCTCAACGCTCGTGCCGCTTCCCTTAGCGACTCTCTGCTTTCTTGATGCGTTAAGCATCTCGGGATGCTCGCGCTCCTTCCTTGTCATCGATTTGATGATAGCCTCCTGATGAATAAGAGCCTTCTCGTCGACCTTCGCGTCCTTGAGCGCACCGGGCTTCATTCCGGGGATCATACCCGCAAGCTGTTCAAGGCTACCCATATTCTTGAGCTGCGCCATCTGCTCGAGATAATCGTCAAGCGTGAATATCTGCTGGCGGATCTTTTCCTCAAGCTCAGCCGCCTTCTTGGCATCAAACTGCTCCTGCGCCTTGTCGATAAGAGTCAGCACGTCGCCCATTCCGAGAATTCTTCTCGCCATTCTGTCGGGGTGGAATGGCTCGATCTGATCGAGCTTCTCGCCAACACCGATGAACTTGATCGGCTTGCCCGTGATGTAACGGATAGACAGCGCCGCACCGCCACGCGTGTCACCGTCGAGCTTCGTGAGTATCACACCCGTGATATCGAGCAGCTCGTTAAAGGTCTCGGCAACGTTGACCGATTCCTGACCGATCATAGAGTCGACGGTCAGAAGTATCTCGGTAGGCTCGACCGCCGCCTTGATATCCTGAAGCTCCTTCATAAGGACCTCGTCTATCTGCAAGCGACCCGCGGTATCGATAAACACCGTGTCGTAACCCTTCTGATTTGCAAATTTTATACCCTCTTTTGCGATCTTGACGGGATTTTCCTTGTCACCCATCTCAAAAACGGGAATTGAAAGCTTCTCACCAACCACCTGCAACTGCTTTATAGCGGCAGGACGGTAAATGTCACACGCGACGAGCAGAGGATTTTTGCCCTGCTTTTTGAGCATACCCGCAAGCTTACCGGCGTGCGTGGTCTTACCTGCACCCTGAAGACCTACCATCATAATGACCGTGGGAGGCTTCGGGGAAACGACAAGCTTTGAGTTTGTCGAGCCCATAAGGCGCGCAAGCTCCTCATCAACTATCTTGATGATCTGCTGTCCGGGATTGAGCGACTCAAGCACGTCCGCGCCCACCGCTCTTTCGGAAACTGTTTTTATAAAGTCGCGAACGACCTTGAAGTTAACGTCAGCCTCAAGTAGCGCAAGCTTTATTTCACGCATACCCGCCTTGATATCAGCCTCGGTCAGCTTTCCCCTGTTTTTGAATTTCTTGAAGGCATTTTCAAGCTTTTCGCTAAGCGATCCAAACATACTCATATCTGTAAATACCTCCTATCAAATCAAAATATCATCTTTATGTTTGGCGGCAAAGGCACCGCCACCGCTTACCCGACGCTCTCAAGCAAAAGCCTGATCTCATCCTTGATCTCACCCGGAATTCCGTTTTCCTCACAAAGCTCAAGCGCGCGCTTGGCGTGTCCCTGCGCATCGGAAAACTTCTTGGCAAGTCCAAGCTTCTCCTCGTAAAAAAAAAGCTCCTCCTCAGCCTTCTTGATAAGATCGCGAACACCCTGACGCGATATTCCCATCTCCTCGGCGATCTCAGAAAGAGACATATCGTCGTTGTAATAGAAGTCGAGCGCATCGCGACGTCTCTCGCTGAGCACATCACCGTAAAAATCAAGCAGATAGCCTATATTCAAATTCTTTTCAAACACAGTCGCATCTCCCCATTTTTACCGACTTTTCCGCTCAAAATCGGGTGTAAAGCAAAACACTTTACAGATTATAACACCTTTTTTTCATTCTGTCAATAGCTTTTTGAAAAAATTTTGAAAAATAAAAGCAGATATCCCACAAAAAGCGAAATATCTGCTTCTTTAATGATAATCAAAGTATACTCTTCAAGAACTGCTGAAGTCTGGGGTGCTGAGGATTGTCGAAAAGCTCCTCGGGAGTGCCGTCCTCAAGAATATTTCCGTCCGCTATAAACAAGACCCTGTCCGCGACCTCACGCGCAAAGCCCATCTCGTGGGTCACGCACACCATCGTCATTCCCTCGTGCGCAAGCTCCTTCATAACGTTAAGGACCTCGCCGACCATCTCGGGGTCAAGTGCGCTTGTAGGCTCGTCAAAAAGCATCACCTTGGGATTCATCGCAAGGGCGCGTACTATTGCGATCCTCTGCTTCTGACCGCCCGAAAGCGTCGAGGGATAAGCATCAGCCTTTTCCTCAAGTCCAACTCTTTTTAGAAGAGCGATCGCATTTTCGCGCACCTCGGCCTTGAACTGCTCTTTGGTCTTTCCCTGCTTCTTTGCGAGCTTGCCGTATATTTTTTCAGGCGCGAGCGTAATATTCTCGATCACCGTCAGGTTGTTAAAGAGATTGAACTGCTGGAAGACCATACCCATATTCTGTCTGTGAATATTTATATTGACCTTTGGATCAGCGAGATTTGCTCCCTCGAACATGATCTCACCGCCGTCAGGATCCTCAAGACAGTTGAGGCAGCGAAGAAACGTGCTCTTTCCACCGCCCGACGGACCGATAATGACGACCTTCTCGCCCGGATAAATATCGGTCGATACCTCGTCAAGCACGGTAAGATCGTCAAATCTCTTCACAAGAGAGCGCACCGAGATCAGGGGCTTTATCTGATTGTTATTTTTCATATTCAATTACCCCCTGTCACTCTTTGCGAGCTTTTTTTCAAGTATGCGAAGGATTCGCGTAAGAATAAGAACGACCGCAAGATACATCACCGCCGCAATTATAAGCGGGAAAAGATAGTCAAAGGTCCTCGATTGAATAAGACCGGGTATCTTTCCAAGGTCGTAAACTCCGAGATAGCCGACGATAGCCGTCTCCTTTACAAGAGTGATAAACTCATTGAAAAGCGGAGGCAAGCTGTTTCTCATCGCCTGCGGAATAATAATGTAGCGCATAGTCTGCCAGGTCGTAAGACCGAGAGAGCGTCCCGCCTCGCGCTGTCCGTCGTCCACAGCCTCAAAGCCCGCTCTTACTATCTCGGCAACGTATGCCGCACTGTTAAGACCGAACGTGATAGCACCTATGAGCAGACTGCTATCCATGATCTCAACCTCTCCGATCTCGACCTTGAAGTTCCAGGAAACAAAGACGATAAAATACATGATCATCAGCTGAAGCACAACAGGGGTTCCTCTGATAACCGTAATGTAAATATTGGAGATAAAGGAGAGCGGCTTAAGCTTTCCCGTCTTTTTATTAATGTAATTGATCCCCGCGAAGACGATACCTAAAATAACGCCGATCACGGTAGCCATAAGGGCTATCAGCACCGTGTTTCCAAGTCCCTCGAGATAAAGCTTCCATCTGTCCTCTACAAGGAAAGCCTTATCAAACCTGTTCCACAGTGAAATAAAATATTCCTGCATAATTAAATCCTCTATTTTCTAAACACACAAGTGAGGGGGCATATTTCAGCCCTCTCACCTAAAAATATACTATCAGTCCTCGGATGCGGCAATCATGGCCTGTGCGGGAAGCTTATCCATAAGGATAGCATCGATACGACCCGCCTTGAGGTCAGCGAGTGCAAGCGAGTACTGCTTGTACTGCTTGATCTCTGTTTTAGCATCTACTCTGACGACCTTTGTGATCTCGTTGTCATTCTCGTCGTAATCGGTGTAAATATAGCCGTCCTTCGCAGCAGCTGTGATGATAAGGTCACCGCTTGTTCCCTCCTGGACACCGACAGTGAGACCGGAGAGATCCTTAACACTGGAAATGCTCTTGTCCTTAGCGGAAACAACTACGAGAGTCGAGCTGTAATAAATGTTAGAGAAATCAACCTCTTTCTGACGCTCCTCGTTGATGGTAAGACCTGCAGCTCCAACTGCGTGTCCGTTGTGACCCTTAACACAAGTAGTGATGGTATCGAACAGAACGTCCTTGACCTCAACCTTCATATTGTTTCTCTCGGCAACCTCGTTCATGATCGCGATATCAACGCCGACGACCTCGCCGTTAACAACGAACTCAAAGGGAGCAAAGCCGGATTCGGTGTAAACCGTGATGACCTCGGTAGCCTTACCGAAATCCCAAGAGGTCTGAAGACCGTTAGCGTCAGCCTTCTCACCCTTAGCGATTGCATCGTAGTAATCGATGTACTTTGTCATAGTACCGTCAGCGACCCACTCGTCAACAACCTCGTTGACCATCTTCAAAAGCTCGGTATTGCCCTTCTTGACTGCGATTCCGAAATCCTCCTTGAGAAGATCGGTAGCGTCAAGAGCGACAAGCTCCTTGCCTGCGGGATTACAGGATGTAAATACGGATACCGCGCCGAGTATCATAATAAGAGAAAGCGCGATTACAAATAACTTTTTCATTTTGTCCTCCGAAATGTATAAAAATTCTTTTTTGATGTATAAATTGTATCACTTATGCATTGATTTGTCAACCCGTATTTAATATTTAGCCAAAAGTTCATTTATATTCATTGGTTTTTTTAACACTCGCCATTCCTTTTGATGCACTATGCACAAAAATGTATATTCATTAAATATTCATTTTAATCATCCATCCCCAAACACTACCAAAACACACAAAAACGGGCGAGAGATCTCGCCCGTCCTATTCTTTTTTAAATTCAAACAGCTTAAAGAAGAGCCCCTGCATCAAAGCCTTCTTTTCCTTGTCCATTCCACTGTAATTCTTTATGATCATCCCCGCTTTTTTGAACCTGCGGTCAGTAAAATCTGTCAAGGTCTTAGCCTCCGTCGATTCAATGACCGAGAAAAGCATATCAACGAACTCACGCTTTTCCTCAAGACTCATGCGAGCCATGCTCTCCCTGAATTGCTCCGCGTTCTTCTTTCCTCTTTGAGAAAGCTCGGGTAAATGCACGAAGGAGCCACCACGCACGTCCCAGGTAAAGCTGTCGTGCTGAAAAGCACCTCGGGATAGCGCGTTTACTACCGTGTACTGCTCGCAAACGTCAAACATAATTCCGATAAACGACGATTGCGGCACGATCATCTCAAGCTTTTTCTGCGCCGTCCGAAATTCCTTGGAGTGAGCAAGCTCATAGCTGAGTCCCGGTCCGTCGTAGCTGTATGCCTTGATTATCCTCGCGCGGGTCTCCTTTGAGCATTTCACGGCAGAATACACAGCAAGATTGCCGCCCTTCGAGTGACCCACAAGATAAAATTTCTTTTCGGGATATTTTGCGATCATCCTCTCGGTATATTCAAGAGCCATCCTCTGCGCGGGGATCTCCTCGCAAAACGAGAGATGACAGTCCTCGCGCCAACCGACAAGTGAATCGTCTGTGCCGCGGAACGAAATGACCGCTCGCTTATCGGTCAGATGAAAGGTCACCGCCGCAAACTGGCAAACCTCCTCAACGCTCGTCCTTGAAACGTAGTCACTCGCGCGAACGTCGCCATATCGTAGTGTTTCTGCAGCAGAGCAGAATAGCTTGTTGATCTTTTTTGACGGAATGATAAGCCCGAGCTTAACACTGTCGTATTTTCTGTCGGGGCAGTATTTTCTGACTGCCCCCTTGAGACTTATATCCCTTCCCCGTGTTATGGAGTAATAATCAATATATGAAAGCATAGCGAGGATAGATCCATCCACCTCGTTTAATCCGTCCGTCGAAAACGCGAGATCGCCGCGCCAAGTCAGATAATCGAACTTAGTACCCATATCCGCACTCTCCTACATTTTGCTTATATTATTTGGTGCAGGTCGGTATCGATATTCATCATTCAGACTTGGGAGGCAAGAAATCAATAAACCATAATCCCATGCGGAATTCTACCATTTCTCTGATCTCTCCGTCCTTGTATTCCGCATTCAGCACAACGGTAACGTCATCACCGACCTTTGCGAAAACAAGCTCCTCATTGATGTAATTGCCATCGGGATCTACCGAAACCGATCCTCTGTATACGTTTCCGTCACTGAGCGTCAGATAGAAGAGAGTATTGCCATCAACCGTGACAGTCTTGATATCGGCAACCTTTCCATGCACGTAGCTCATTTTTTCCGTAGGCAACAGAGGCTCAGCGTCCTCGACAACACCGTTCTGAACGAGAAGATCCTTATACGCCTTCATAGCCTCCGCCTGAGTGTTGCCCGTAGCAACTATACTGTACTGCTCAACGTTAACGAGCGCGTAAAGCTTAACGAGTCCGCCCGCATCCTTAAGAACCATAATATAGGTCGCCTGACCCTTGACGTTAATAAGTGACGGGAAGGATGCAACGTAGCCCTTTTCCTGGACCTCACCCTCAGCTGCCTGCATAGCAGAATACTCTTCCGCTCCGACTACGGGATAGTACTTGTATTCACCCGTACGCGCATTGCTGATAATAAAACCGATGTTGGACTCGTCCGCCGTCACCGAGGTAACACCCGTAAAGTACCATACGTCGTCACCGATAACGATGTAGCCGTAATCGTCGGTCGTCTGCTTGCAGTCCTTGTTTCCGATAACACTGTTCCAGAAGCCACCCGCGAGAGTACCGTGCCAGTTATACTTTTGCTCGGCAAGATCGCCGGAATAAACGGCATCCGCCCACGCAGGAACGTCTCCCACCGCGTATATCTCACTTTCACCTGTGCAGGGATCGAAAATTACCACCTCGCTGACGTCCATAGCGCCAAACGGGAATATTCTCGGCATAAGGCAGGAGATGATGTAGTAGGGATTGCCCTCATCATCGACCTCAAAGCTGATAAAATCATCAAATATCTTTGTCGGATAAGTGAAACGGAGCTTTCTCATAAGATCGTCGCCGAAATAACCGCTCTCAACGTATTTGAGCGACTTTTCAAGCTTTACGTAGTCGGCAGTATTGTTAACGGGATCTACCATAACGTATCCGGGAACACCCTTGTCCTTGTTCGCTATCCACTTAAAGAAATCGTCGTATTCAAGGTTGGCAACCTTCTTGGGCGTGTACTGATAATTGATCTGAGTGTAAATATCGGATATACGGTACTGAGACACGACCTCGGAGAGAGAGCCAAGCGTTCTGTTACCGATCGTCTTCGCGCTCTCGCCGTCCATAAGCGCGATATTAGTGACCTCATCGGTCTCCTTCATATCCTCAGCGAAAACCGCCTCCTCGACGGTTATGACCGCCGCATAAGCCTTCGCGTTAAAGAAGGTGGAGGAAATGACGCCGCCAAGTATCATAATAACAACAGGAATAGCCACCAAAATAATGGGCAGAGCCCTGACCTTACCCTTGGGCAGATCAATGTCTATCACTCCCTTGTTGTTTGAGAAGATCTTTCTTTTTTTAATGCCGCCCTGCCCCTGGAAAATAAAGGGGTATGCAAAAGAAAGGATCACCACCGCAAGATATCCCCAGAATCCGGGGTAAGCGGGATTGATCGCGGGTAAAATAAAGTAATAGGATGCCGCGGTTATCACTATACCGGAGACCACGGACAAAATGATCTTGTTTCTAAGTGATTTATTTTTCATAATTCAAACCTCCTCAAATATAGTCCGTACACTTGAATTATACCACCTTTTCCCTTACATGTCAATAAAAGCGTCCTCTTTTTCATTAAAACTTCATTAAAACGAAAATAGTTTACAAAATTTAAAAAGCGGCAAAAAAAACGGAGCGAGAACTTCCCCGCTCCGCATCTTTATTTTATTTCTGTTCTCTTATCTCCGTCAACGATCTCAATAAGCTTCAACCTTGGAGCATCGGGATTGAGATCTTTGCAATAGTATTTTGCTTTACGCAAAAGCTCAACTAATATTTCAGCTTCGTTTCCGAAGAGCCTTTCAATTACGTCCAAACCTAATATTTCTATGCGAACAGGCTCCATAAATCCAAAATAATCCGTAATGCAATCCCAAAAAGCATCCCAATTTCGCCCATAATAATTCGGAAAATCTAACGACTCACGTATAATGTCATGCATTTCCAAATAATTTTTTACGTTTCTGAAATCAATAGTATTTATTGCTTTTTTACGGTACATAGCTATCTCCTTACATTTCTGTGAGTTCATAAAACGTCTGATAGTGATCGTGTGAAACGAAAATAAGTCCGTCATTCGAATATAGAATTCTGCTGTTGCTTCTATATCACGATGCATAATCTATATCAGCCTCATACCAAACACGCCCGTTTTCAGCTGGCAATTTAGATCTCGAATTATAGAATACGTCTCCGCCAATCATTTTACCGGGTAAAATATCAGATAAATTTCCCTTTTGTACTGTCACCGATTATATGTCTTTCCTTCGGTGTCTGAACAGTTTTTTTACCTTCTGCCATTATTATACCGTCCTTTTCATCGAAAGTCAACCCTGTTAATTTGCTTCAACGAATCTTTTCTGCTCCCTCTCGATAAACTCCGCAGTTCTCATATCCTGAATTTCGGAAGCGTCAAGCACAAGCGCAAACTTTCTCTTGACCTTGACCCACTCGCCGCGCTTGATAATACAGTTCTGACCGTTCACCGCAACGTAAACGTCATCGCGATACCTGTCGTTGTCCTTGAAAAGCTTTACCGAAATATATTCGTTAAGATAACGCTCGTATTCCCTCGCCTGCTCAAGAGCGCGCTCCTGAGCCTTCTTGTTTACACCGCGAAGACGCGCATTCTCCGCCTCCTTCTCGGCAAGCTTCTGCTCGTATTCGGCTTTGAGCGCCGCAATATCCTCACTGTAATGTGACATAAAATTCTCCTTATTATTTATCATGTTTTTCCCCACCGTCCCACCCACGCCGATCAGACCGGCATATCACTCCCCCAAGACTTCTCCCGGGTGAGAAGCTGTCGCGTAGCGACTGATGAGGGGTAGCTCGCGCCTCGCGCAAAAATCACTCCGACCAAGTCGGAATATCACCGCGCAGGCGCAATATCACTCGCCGCAGGCGAATCTTATACAGATGCCGCAGTCTCGATACGTATCATAAACGCCTCAACGAGACGTACAGTAACCTTAGTCGCCTTCCAGCCAACCGTAGCTCTCTGATTGAGAGGGTCGGAAGAGCCTGCGCTGCCAAGCTGCTTGACGATATGCTCAAGACCTCCGTTCGCAAGCGCGGTAGTACCGTAAGCATTCTCTCCGAGAATAAGCGTCGCATAAACGTCAACACCCTCAGCGCCTGCCTCACCGGGATAAATGATATCTCCCTTCGTACAGCTTACAGAAGCCTGGGTCGCCTTGGTGCTGTCGGTAGCAAGAGCCATGATCGAGGACGTATTGGAGCTTACGTAATACTTCTTCCCGCCAATAAGCACCGCTCTTCCAACAAGCGAGTTATCCGCAACGGTACCGTTGGAGCTAAAGGTGACCGTGTAACCCGAGGTCATCGTGCTTTCAACCGTAAGAGTTCTCGCACCGTCCGCGAGATCCTCGGCGTGGAATACCTTCGCCTCTGTGGATTCGATAAAGCGAACCCCCTCGATCTTACCGATCTCACCCTCAAAAATAGCGGAGGGATCAGCATACTGATGAGGATACTTCCACGCAGGATCGCTCATAAGATCGTAAGCGCAATCAGGGTGAATGATCGCCACGTACGCGCCGTCGATCTTCTCCGCGTTCTGATTTTTGAGAAATCTGACCGCACGTCTTATCGCGTCAACAGTAAGATAGCAGTTGCCATCCTCCTTGCCACCGACGATCTGCTCGCGGGAGGAAACCTTGCCCTCGCCGTACTGAACGTTCGTACCGCCGACAAGCACCTCGCGGGAAATAGTGTCAAGCGTTCTTCCCGCCTGGCTACCGAGAAGCTTGGTCGCCATAAGAAGATTGTTGTCAATAGCGGTCATAATAAGAAGGTCGGTAAGCTCAACGTAACCGCCGTACTGAGCGACAGTCGCGTTAACGATACCCATATTGATGGTCTGACCCGTGGGAGTAACGCCCTCCGCAATGGGATCTGTGATCTTGGGCAGCGGATCGTACTTTCGGAACTGGACCGTCTTGCCGTTACCCGCGGGAATATCGTGCTTCTGCGCGAAGCGGTCGTGAACGAGAGAAGGCTCAGCGTTATCTATAAGATAGTCTGCGTAATACGTCTTCATCTCGGGAGAAAGACCCTCTCCGTCTGCGTACTGCTTGACCGTGCTATTCTTTGCGTTTATCTCTCCCTCAGTGCCCATCACGGTCTCACCTGCACCGAAAAGCTGCAAATTGATCTTAAAATTATTCATAAACATAAATTCCTTTCTTTTTGAAAATATCTATCATAACAAATATCAAAGGTGAATTTTTTCACCCTTAAGCGCCCTTGAAGCCAAAGACGCGCGCTCACTTTTAGTCAATTTAGAAACGTCAAGCGAAGAACGAGCCGAGCGCGGCGACACCGCATTTTCCGAAATCCTGGCACGCATAGCCTTGAACTGACGGTTCATTCTTTCCTCAGTCTCCCTGACTGCCCGTTCGCGCTCAGCGATAAGAAGCGAGTCGATATCGGCATAATTTTTCGCCTCATCCTCAAGCCTTCTCACCTTTTCCTCAAGCGCCCTGTATTTTTTGAACCGTTTGTTTATCAGCCTCTGCGTATCCTCCCTGAAAAGCTCTTTAAATCTTGTTTTGATAAGCCTCTCGTATTCTTCCCTGTCGCTTTTCTCATCATTTGACTCATCACAAGCCGCACCTTCAACGCTATCAAGAGCTTCGACTCCCTCATTGGGGTCATCCCCTGCGACTTCGCGATCGCAGTCATCGCAATTCAGGTCCGTAAGGCAGGACGAGCCGTCTCCGTCTTCAAGCGAAGCGGATATAATATCTTCATCATTCATAAACGTAAGATACCTCCTTAAGTTACCACGAAAAAACGTGTCCGTGTCACGCACCGGCAGATCGGCAAGCGGCATAGACAGGCGGCTTTATCCTCCACCCCCACGCCATAGAGTCGACCGAAACCGTACCGGGATAAGTCAGAGCGATCTGTATAAGACCTATGCAGCAAAGCTTCATCGCCTCCTCGCCCGAAGGGTCGCATTCAATGTCGGCGACCCCCGAGCCGATAGAATTGATCTTAAGATATGCACCGCTGTTAGCGAGATACCCAAGCATCGCGTAAACTATCCCCGAAACCGCGGCGCAAACAATGTCCGCACCACTCTCAGAGTAGCCCGCGTGGCCGCAAATGATCGCGCGAAGCCCCGACTCACCCCTTGAAAACGACGCCTTTATCATGCCTCACTCTCCTCAAGATATTCGCGGCGCAAGCTCATCTTGAGCTTCTCAACGCCCTCGAAATCCATAAGCTCAAGCATCATAAGCGTCCCCTTGACGTTCTCAGGCAAAAACGCGCCCGAATCGTAAAGGGATTTGGCAAATTCATTCTTCTCCTTTGCCTCGGAGGGTGACTTTTTGGTAGCGGATACCACGATGTCAAGGTGAGGTCTGTAGCCATCCTCACCAAAGGCAAGCTCTCCGCCCGAAAAAGTCAGATAATCCCTCGCTCCCTCGCTGCCGGTAATGCGAAAGACTCTCGCACCCGAATAAAATTCACCGATAAGCTCGATAGCAAGTGAAATTATCTTGACAAAAGCCCTGTAAGACTCTTCAATTCCGTCTCTTGAGGACTTTGCCCCCGCCTCGCGAAGAACACTGATCGCGGACGCGGCGGTAACACCGCCGGTAATGCCTCCCTGCGAAACGTCACGCGAGCCGGTGATCTCCTTGAGCTCCTCGATCTTCATCTTCTTGCAGTCCATAACAGACTCATCCATCGGGGATATCTCTATCTGACGGAGCTTCTCCTCGTCAATATCCCCCTCGACCTCAACGATAGAGCGACCGAGATCAAGAAATTCCTTCTCGTTGACGCCGAGAGAGCGCTTCGCCCAGAATCTCACGCGCGAAGCCCAATCCGAGTAAGCCATCATATTGTCGTCAACGCGATTTATGTAATCCTGAATACCCGAGGCTATGGCGATCATACCAAAGCCGCAGATCCCCTCGTTGCAGGGATAAAGCCTGTCAAACACGACCGGATAAAGCCCGTGAGCATACCAGCCGCCCTCGTAATCTCCGTCGGATTCCGAGCAAAACAGCACCGTATCCCCACAGAATTTGCAAAGATGAAGCACCGTCTTGCCCTCTGGAAGATATCGCTTGTAATAGTGGTCAACGACCACACACTTCCCGTCATCCGAGACAGCGTATCCAAGTGCAGACGCGATCGCGGAGTCTCCGTTTCGGTTTTCCGAGTATTTGAAATGAGGATACAAGGCCTCAACAGCATCAATGTCCAAAGCAGAAACAATAAACAGATTCTTACTGTCCTGAATATCGGATACCCCCATCTCCCAGAAAATATCGGACAAGCTTATCGAGCGTATATCCACGTCGCCGAGTCCGTCTTCAAGCATAGTATTCCAGAAAACGCCCCAGACAGCCGTTCCGTGCTTGAGCTTTTCCCAAGCGTTTTCAGAGTATACCTGCTCAATTCCCGCTCTCTCGCAAAGCACGGGAATGATCTTAGTAAGCTTATCTGCAACCGCCTCATCGCGTTTTTCACGCGGAAGACAGCATATCTCGGGCAGACTGTCAATAATGTCAGCGTGCTTGTTGACGATGCTGTTAAAGACCCAGGAGGACGAACGGTCCGACGAATAGATGTTTTTCCAGATCTCATCCTCAACCCTCAACCTCGCCTCAAGCTCCCCCTTTTGTCTCTTGTAGGCAAAAAGATGACTCTTAGCCGCCTCAAGATCGGGGATTAAAAAAGTTTTCGTTTTTTTCATATCTTTCCTTTCATATAACGCCCCGATTCAAGGGAGCGCACGTTACTGTAAAAATCTCGTCCTTACGGGATAACGCTCACGCGCATAGCCGCCGTAAAGATCAAGCGGATCGTATGACTTTTTAAGTCCAACGCTCCCCGGGGCTTCATTCTTTCGCCGCATAGGACGCGCCATGCAAACGTATCGAAGCTCATCGTAAATGTGGTCCTCTCCCGTCGTATCAACATCCTCAACGTCAACGCTTGAGTAAACGAGACAAGGGATCGTCCTCAAAAAGTTGCGGCACGTCGAGAAAACGTAGAGTGACGGACGCCCCGCAGAGTCAAACGCCAGGCGGTCATGAACCTGCATCTTTCCGGCAATGCGCGAGTTGTCAGCGCGATCGAAATACACACCAAGTCTCTCCATAATACCGCCAATACTCTCACCGCCGTTTTTCTGATATATCGCGGGGTCGGCGATACCGTGAATGATCCTTCCGCGCAGATTTTCGTCCTCCGATTCGATACGTCGGATCTCCTCGGCAAGGCGAGTGGCCTCCCAGCGCACCCCCACGTCGGGAGTACCGGTACAGCCGTAAAGCTCGCGGATCCGATATAATGTTCCGTCGCGGTCCTCAGCATACCACCCAACCGAAAAGGGTCTCGAGTATCCCCAGTCAAAGCCCCTAATAATGCTCCAATCGCGCGGCACAGTGAACGGGGAGATCACGTGAGTGCCAATTCGTTCGGAGTATCTGTCGGGATCGTTTCGCCATTCCGTGAATACCTGACCCGAAAAGCCATCCCAATCTCCGTAAAGAAGAGCCCTGCGCTCAGCGTCGGGGAGCGACGCAAGCCGCGTAAGGTATCCGGGATCGTTTTCAAGTAGTATCTTGTTGTCGAAAACAGTAGACGGAACGAAGATGCGTGACCTTCGCCGCTCCTCCTCGTGTCCGTCGGGGAATGTGACCTTGACACTCTCCCATATCGTCGTCATAGGCGGCGCAGGAGTGATAAAGCGAGCCTTGACCCAACCGTGTCCGATCCCACCGGGGTTGGCTTGAGCGCGCATATAGCAGCGCGTGCCGGGACCGTTCGGTCGGTTGCGCGAGAAGAGATAGCTGTACTCGTCAAAGGTGAATTGCGTAAGCTCGTCGAAGTCGATGAAATCGTAACGCTTGCCCTGATAGTTGTAGCGGTCGGAGACGTGAGCAAGAGATCCGAAATAGATCTTCGCACCCGAGGGAAATTGCCATACGTGCTTGCTATCGTTGAAGACCGCGCCCGAGCAGGCGGCAGAATAGATTTCGTGAGAGCGATCTATAAGCTCGGAGAGCTGCGGATAGGTCTTGCGAAGTATCAGACCGCGATAGTGCGGGATCGAGATCTGACGGAGAGCCTCCGCGAGCGCACAGTCGCTCTTCCCTCCTCCTGCCGCACCGCCGTAAAGAGCCTCGTCCTCAAGTCGGCGCATAAATTCAGCCTGGCGCGGCTGCGGCGTCCAGATCACGCGCCTCTCATTCGCCGCCATCCTCAAGATCTCCTATTCTGTCAGCGCGCGGGATCTCAACGATTCCGCCCTCACCGTCCTCGCCGTCATCCACGTGAAGCTCCTTCTCCTTCCAGCGGCAGGGCTGGCGGTTCTTCAACCAGAAGATCTCAGCCTTGAGATCGGGCGGAACGTAGCTCTCGTCAAAGCCGACGGCAAGCTCCTCGTATTCCTTGACCTTTTTCCCGGTGTCGGGATCGTAGTCAACGCGCTTGAGCTTGTGAGTCTTGTTCGTCTTGACGCTGTATCCGGTCGCCTTCTTGTATAAGGCCTCAACGACCGAAAAATCAGCCTCCTTCCGCCCGATCTCGATCGCATCGCGGAACTTTGCGTATTTCTTTCGCCATCGCTGAAACACGTCAAAGGTCAATCCGCAACGCTCTGCGATCTCCTCATCCGAAAAGCCCTCCTCTGCCAGTCGGCGTATAGTCTCAAAGCCGTACCTGTCGCACCATTTTTTATATGATCCCTGTCTCGCCAATGCAAGCACCCTCCTTGCGAGCATCGGGCAAAGCCTCGCTGACCTCAATGACGTAATCGTCACCGGATGAACTGGACCGAACGATATATCTTCCAAGCGCGTCGCTTATCTCCTTTTTGGGGATCCTGACCGCACCGTGCTCTGCCACAAGGAGCGCAATATATGCCGAAAGGATAACGTTGGCCATCCTCTCCGCCTCGTATTTTTCTCTCTCAGCCTTTATCTGCATATTCTTGTTTTTGAGAATATCCCTGATGCTGAGAAGCTTTCCAATAAAGTCCTTCAAAAATTTCTTGAACATAACCTTTCCTCCATAAAATACTTAATAATAAAACCTGTGATTTTCATGAATACGCGATCCACAATATTAATTAATCCGCGATATTAATAAACTCACGATAATAATGAATCCGAGTTATTAACAGATCCGCGATAATCGAAAACGAACTCGCAAGCAAAGGCCGTCAGCCATCAGCATATTTTCTGTCATAATAGCGATCCATGACCGCCTTAAGCATGCAAGCCTTCCAATTTTCGGGATGACCGCAATATCCGTAAACGACCTCCCTGCGAGCGACCTTGTCAGGGAAGGTAAACTTCGCACACTCACAGACCGTCCTTTCCATACCTCTCGCGTCCTTGAGATAAGGACACATTCCTGCAAAAGCCATTGTATTTTTCCTTTCTACGCGCCCCGCGCGATTTTAACTCCTTGTGTTTTCTTTCTGTTTCATCTGCTGCTTCTGTTTTTCTTGCTGCTTTCACTCCGCACCCTGCTTTTATTTCGCATCCCGCTTTCAGTCGGCATTCCGCCTTTATTCCGCATCCCGCTTTCAGTCGGCATTCCGCCTTTATTCCGCATCCCGCCTTTATTCTGCATCCTGCTTTCAGTCGGCATTCCGCCTTTATTCCGCATCCCGCTTTCAGTCGGCATTCCGCCTTTATTCTGCATCCTGCTTTCAGTCCGCATCCTGCTTTCAGTCCGCATCCTGCTTTCAGTCAGCATTCTGCTTTCAGTCAGCATTCTGCTTTCAGTCGGCATTCCGCCTTTATTCTGCATCCTGCTTTCAGTCAGCATTCCGCCTTTATTCTGCATTCTGCTTTCAGTCCGCATTCTGCTTTCAGTCGGCATTCCGCCTTTATTCTGCATCCTGCTTTCAGTCCGCATCTGCTTTCAGTCCGCATTCTGCTTTCAGTCCGCATTCCGCCTTTATTCCGCATCCTGCTTTCAGTCCGCAT
This sequence comes from Oscillospiraceae bacterium, assembly GCA_015064685.1. Classification (GTDB taxonomy): domain Bacteria; phylum Bacillota; class Clostridia; order Oscillospirales; family CAG-272; genus SVTX01. The sequence continues at coordinate 115,789 of SVRT01000001.1, read as the reverse complement.
CCTGCTTTCAGTCCGCATCCTGCTTTCAGTCCGCATCCTGCTTTCAGTCCGCATTCCGCCTTTATTCCGCATCCCGCTTTCAGTCGGCATTCCGCCTTTATTCTGCATCCTGCTTTCAGTCGGCATCCTGCTTTGAGTCCGCATCCTGCTTTCAGTCCGCATCCTGCTTTATTCATCTTCCCCCTACCTCCGCATCGTTTTATCCTTTTAGCACATTTGTTCTATTTTCGTGCTAAAAAAATAAATTACCACCTGAAAACTCAAACATTCCGCTGCCTCACCGCAAAGCTTCCCCGCCCGCCACCTTCAAATTTTGATTTGTCGAACGGTTTAAATTGCATTTCACGGCTATATATTTCTTTCACGGCACGCTTTGCGCCGTAGGGACCGACGTCCTCGGCGGTCCGCAAAGCAAACGCCTATAAAACCCTTATGGCTGAAAAGATACAATCGTATCGAAACGGACCGCCGAGGACGTCGGTCCCTACGGTTGTATGGTGTCGTTTGACTTATAACCGTGAAGTATTTTAAAAGGGTTTGCAATTATTATCCCACCTATAAACCGCAATTTACAACACTATTGCAAAGAATATTTCACCGGTCCCACCATCGGGGTAGCGAAGCGGCATCGCGGTAGTGAATGACAGTCCGGTGGACTGTCAGAGCCGCGATGTAACCGAGCAGGAGCGAGACCGCGAGGGGGGAGACGCGAAGCATCGGGGGAGTGGGTGGGGGCGTGGGATGACACGCACGCCGTTTCCGGAATATCACTCTACCGGACACGAATATCACTGCCCTCCCCCTCATAATATCACTTTCGTGAGGCAAAAACATCACCGCAACAGAGCGCACCCTCAGCCGAATCGCTCCCTGGGGTTACACGAAACGCCCTACCGAGCCCCCACGTCTCATCGCTGCGCAAACTCTTGACTGAATTGCTCTCTGACATTTCACCGAAACGCCCTACCGAGCCCCCACGTCTCATCGCTTTGCACCACTCTTGACAGGATCACTCTCCGGCATTCCCCCAAACGATCCACCGCACTCGCACAAATCATCCGCCCAAAATCACACATTTGTTCTATTTTGCGGCTAAAAAATAAAACCTACTCTCCTCGCTTTTTCGCAGCACTGTTGTTATAAAAGCCCCGAGCAAGTATAATCCGACAGTATAGCACCCCGGTAAAGTTAATTCGACATTGCATTCAGCACAATTAATTAAGTATACTTAACAAGCTCCGAATAGTTAATCTCACTTAACGAAGCAGAGCACACGCATCAAGCAAAAGATGAATAGAAGAATCCGAAATATCGGTATTCATCGGTCACAGATCGGAAAACATAGTGGAAAAGCACACAAAGGAAATAAAGAGCTATACTATATAATGAAAGCCGTAAGTCCTACGTGTACCCTGCCGTCCGCGACTCTTTCCTGCTCGACTGAACAAATTATAGCACACCTGTTCTATTTTGTCAACCCCAAAAATAAAATTAATTTTGTTTAACTTTTTTCAAAAAACCTATTGACACTTCCTTAACTTTTTGGTATAATAAAAAGGAAGCAAGGATATAGTTTACTTACTTCTTCACAATCGGCGGCATTCATACAGCCTCCGCTTGTTCCCTATTCAATCGAACGGAGATAGATATGAACGATTTTAGATCAAGATTGGCTCTTGTGATGGCTGAAAAGAATATCAAAGCCGCGGAGCTTTCCCGCCTGACCGGCATCTCAAAGCCCAGGCTGAGCCAATATAAAAACGGTGTCTATGTCCCTAAGGCCGACGCAATTTGCGCTATCGCGCGTGCGCTCGGTGTAAGCGAAGCCTACCTTCTCGGCACAACCGATATCCCCGAGGCACGCTCGGGTGGAAAATACAAGGTGTTGCCCGTTGTAGGTCAGATCGCGTGCGGTTATCCCGTCTTTGCAAGTGAGGAGGACGGTGGAACCGTCTACACCGATGCGGATACCGATGCGGATTTCTGTCTCATAGCCAAGGGCGACAGTATGAAGGATGCCAGAATCAACAGTGGTGACACAGTGTTCATCAAGAAGGCGGACACTGTCAATAACGGAGAGATCGCCGCTATTATCATCAACGATGAAGCAACTCTTAAAAGAGTCTACTACTACCCCGAAAGCTCCAAGCTTATGCTGATCTCCGAGAACAGCAACTATGAGCCTATGGTCTACTCTGGAGACGAGCTTGAAAAGATACGTATCATCGGAAAGGCGGTCGCCTTCAAGTCAGAGATCAGATAACCGGGACTTTCCCCGCAGAGAAATCACTCAAGGCAGAAAATCCTCGAGTATCTCATAAAGCTGACACTCGGTCACACCGAGGCGGTTCATCCTCTCGCAAAGCATATCGATCGCCGCGCGGTCAAACGTGAGCGAGTCGACACTCCTCACCTCGCCCGACGGCAAGACAAAGGACAGACCGAACCCGACCTCCCCGTCACCGATCACCTCGAAGACTAAAAATGATAAAGTCATAATTTTTTACCGTCCTTCCCTGACCTCAAGAATTACACTTTATTCATTCTACCACAAAAAAACGCAAAAATTGACCAAAGGACAAAAACGGCACCAAAATACCGTATTTTGATCCAAATTCAGCAAATCTACAACTAATTCGACTTGAAACTGAATATTTATTCATTTATTGTAAAAATATTCATATTTAGTTTTCCTTATATTTATTAGGTTTGTGGCATTGCAGTTTATTTGTTGCACAATTTTTAACATCAAAAATGTATATTTTCATCAGGAAGAACAAAAATGTCTACAACAATCGATAATACAACCGCAGGCAAAAACTCAAAACCTGTCCATAGCGGACACCGCGAAAGACTCAAGAAACGCTTTTTAGTCAATAACGGCAAGGATTTTACAGATCACGAGCTGCTTGAATTGCTCTTATTTTTCGTCCTACCGCGAGTCAACACAAACGAACTCGCGCACAGACTTCTGGACGAATTCGGCACACTCGAAGGAGTCTTCAATGCCGACATCGCATTGCTCGAAAAGGTTGACGGCGCAGGAAAAACCACTTCCCTGTTCATCAATCTTTACAACACAATAAGCAAGCGAATCGAAATGGAAAAGCACAAGGATACAAGATTTTTGGGAGACTCTCTCACCAAGGTCGGCAACTTCCTTTGCGATTATTACAGAGGTGTAAAGGTCGAAGAATTCTGCGTAATGCTGCTCGACAATTCCTTTAGATTGATTGACTTTTCAACGATGTCAACAGGAAGTGTTAACAGCGCAAGCGTCGACACCAGAGCAGTAGCAAAGCACGCGCTTAACCGCGATGCATCTTATGTAATACTCTCACATAATCATCCCTCAGGAACGCTCCATCAAAGCACCGAGGACAGACTTATATCGGTTCAGATAGAGTCCGCGCTCAACGCGATCGGCATCTCACTTCTCGAGCACATCATCGTCAACGAAGAAAGCTATGCACCGACAATGATGCTGAGAGTAAGAAAAGGTAACGCGCTTAGTAACGTATCGGCATACAGAAACTTTTACAACTCATAAGTTGAGACAGAACAAGAACAAAACCCTTATAAAACATAGAAAAACTCAAACGTGTATATAGTGTAGCATTTTACACTTTATAATAAAAAAAATTAGAAATATATAAAGCGGAGGATTCACAAATGGGAATTTTTGAACACGACGACACAATCGAAGTAGGCGCCAATATTAAGGTCATAGGCGTAGGCGGCGGCGGAAATAACGCTGTTAACAGAATGATCTCTTCCAACATCAAGGGCGTTGAATTCATCACAGTAAACACTGACAGAATGGCTCTCCGTCATTCTAACGCTCCCTCTCAGCTCATTATCGGTGAGAAGCTGACAGGCGGTAGAGGCGCAGGTGCTAAGCCCGAGATCGGTAAGCGCGCTGCAGAGGAGTCTCTTGAAGAAGTCAAGTCTCTTCTCAAGGACACAGACATGGTATTCGTTGCTGCAGGTATGGGCGGCGGAACAGGAACAGGTGCTGCTCCCGTTGTTGCTCGCGTTGCACGTGAGATGGACGTTCTCACGATCGGTATCGTTACCCGTCCCTTCTCCTTTGAGGGTAAGGTAAGAGCATCCAATGCATCCGCAGGCATCGACGAGCTTTCTCAGTTCGTTGACGCGCTCATCGTTATTCCCAACGACAAGCTCCAGGAGGCAAGCGACCAGAGAATCACTCTCGCTAACGCGTTTGAGGTAGCTGATGACGTTCTCCGTACAGGTGTTCAGAGCATCTCTGATCTCGTAAACGAAAAGGGTCTTATCAACCTTGACTTTGCTGACGTTAAGACCATTATGAAGGACGCAGGATACGCTCACATGGGTGTTGGTTACGCTGCAGGCAAGGACAAGGCAGAGGAAGCTGCACAGATGGCCATCTCCTCTCCCCTTCTCGAGTCCTCCATCAACGGCGCTCGCGGTATCCTTATGAACATCGTAGCTTCCCGCGACATCGGTCTCGAGGATGCTTATATCGCATCTGACATCGTTAAGAACGAGGCTCATCCCGATGCAAACATCATCTGGGGTGTTAAGTTCGACGACGAGCTTGAGGATGAAATGAGAATCACCATCATCGCAACCGGCTTTGACAAGAAGGACAACGGCAAGGCAGTTGAGGATGATTCTATGTGGGATGCTATCATGAACAATCCCGCAAGAAAGAGAAAATAATATATTTTTTCAAACATAAAAAGCTATCGGCACAACGGTTAACGTTGTGCCGATAGCTTTTTAAATTATGATTATCAAATCGGCTTACGGAGCATCTGCTCCGTTTTCATCATCGAACTCATCCTCGGGAGTTACAATGATTCCTCCCCCTGTCGCGCTGTTTGTTATAACATCCTGCGGCAAGAGTTTGATGATCTCGATTTTTGGAGAATAGTATTTATTATTTTTCATCATTTTTTGTCCTCCCGTCAGTGATTCAAGGAATACTCATACACTGACGCGCCGTAATTGTATGTTGCTTGCATAAGATTTGCAAGGAGAGTATTCGAGCTGTTTTGCGCCGTATATACGTATGAGTTGACCGAATATGTCATTGTTTGTCCAACCTGAACACCGTTACGGAGGAAGACTGCCGTTACAGTACTGTCAAATTCGGTTGCCAAAATGTTTCTGAAATAGAGAATATAATATCCGTCGCTGTCTTTCTGTAGATCGGATACGTTATATGTCTCAGCTCGGTTTCCAATAGATATTTTGACCTGAAGTCCGTCAAGGTCAGCTGCCGAAAGCTTTGCATACATTGCAATGGCATTGTCAAACATAAGTCCTGCGCTCTTCCAGCTCAAGCCTTCAACCTTTGTTCCGATCACAGCCTTTTTGCTGACACTCGCATCAAGCGTTTTAAACGTGCTGGGAGAGAGATCAAGTCCGTCTGTTACAAGCGAGTCTGTATTATAGCCATTATAGGTCTGTGCAGCCGCACCGTAGACCAGAAGGTCGGACAGAAGCTTGATAAGCTGCGCATCGGTCGTTTGTGCAAGCTGATTTTCACAGTACTTGCGAACGCTGTAGCTATTGATGCAGGCTGACACTTCCTTGCCGTTTGCAGTTGCATAAAGGGTTGCCTTTATATTGTCTCCCATACACTGAGGAAGAACCTTGTCAAACTTAAATGCGTAAGTACCGTCGCCATTGCTTGTTCCATATACCGTATATTCGCTTCCGCAGAACTCAAATACCATACGGTGATCGGTATAGCTATCGGGAATAATTGCGGTGTATATCACGCTAATGTCCTGCGACAGCTCGAGCTTTGCACTCTTGATCTTGAACTCCTCGGTCTTGGGTATAACATAAGTTACTGCTAATGAATTAACGCGTACCTGCGCTGAGCAAGTGAACGTAAACTCATTCACCGGGGTGCTGAATTCAACTGTTACAGTACTGCCGCTCGAGCTGACAGTTGCACCGGAAACGTTCTTCGTTGAATTAACAAGTGCGGTTGCATAGCTCGATGAAGCACAAGTAAAGACAATCTTGGTCATATTGTCAAAAGCTACTGTTACCGATGAATTCGCATAAAGCCTTACAGGATTGGAATAATTACCTATGTTACTTGTAGATTTTCCTTTATCATTGGTTAAGGTCACTCCGTTTTGCTCCCAAACCTGCTTTGTAGTTGAGTACTCAGTTCGCTGAGCAGTGTTGGCGAATGACAGTGTCGCTTCGGCACTCTCTCCAGATTCGGTCGGAGGCTCTGTTGGAGCTTCAGTAGGTGCTTCGGTCGGTGCCTCGGTCGGTGCTTCGGTAGGCTTTTCAGTTGGAGCTTCAGTTGGTGCCTCAGTGGGCTTTTCGGTCTCTTCCGAGCTACCGCCTGTAGCACACGTTGCGACTATCGAGTCCATTCGTATCTGAGCAGAGCAAGTAAAGCTTATCTCGTCAACCGGACTTGCGAAGCTTACCGTGACGTCGGAACCGTTTTTAACAACATTGCTATATCCGGAAAGTGAACTTACCAGATCATTGGCATAGCTCTCGGAATTGCAATTAAATACTATCTTCAGGATACGTTCTCGCTCTACGAGCACCGTGGACCCCTTATAACATCTTACGGGGTTAATGTAGTCCGCTACAGCATTCGATGAATTTGATTTATTGTTGGTAAAGGTTATTCCGTTTTGCTGCCACACCTGGCTCGTGCTGGAGAAGGAGGTTCTCTGTGCCTTGTCAGCAAATGACAACGTCACCTCGGACGAAGCTCCGGGTGTTACCGAGCCAGAGCCCGAGCCTGACTCGGTCTCCTGCTCGGTGGGCGGTGTGGTAGGCTTTTCAGTGGGATCCTCTTCAGATCCTCCCGAGCCTGCTCCCGCATTACCTCCCGATGCCTTTCCTGAAGGAGTGATCATATCCTCGGGAACCTCTTCACCGAAGATCAACCAAGCGTACTCAGGATAGTCGATAAATACGTTTCTATTACCTTGAATGTCCTGGACGACCTCGTTTCTACCCATCTCCCAGGTATCTACCGGGTCAAGCTCACACCATTCAAGAAGAACATCAACACTCTGGAATACGCTCGTTATACTGCTTGCGCCCCAATCAGAGCCCCATCTTACGTGAACGTAAAGGCAGATACGTGCAACGTCGCCCTTTACATTATCAAGGGGTTCAAAATATGTGGAGCTGTAAGTACCGCCAAGCACACCGACTGCGGGATTGCTTCCGTATTTCTCCTTCGCGCCACTTCCAGCTTCTCCGTATTTTTTGTTTCCTCTTGAGCTGTTTACGCCTGCATCGGAGGGACGGATGTGGTGAAGGTCTGCTCCGCCTCCGGATGTGTTATCTCCACCAAGGCTCTGAGGCCACACGTGCTCTCTGTTCCAGCCGTTCCACTGGCTCATTGTTGCACTGTAGGACGTGTAGATAAGAGAAACTCTTCCGTCTTCGTTTTCGCAGTCTGTTCTATCCGCTTCATAATGGCAGTCGTCGTATGAGCTGATTTTTTTGTGAGTGCTTTTCATCAGTGTTGCCAATGAAGATTTCAAGCTACCCGAGGACAATTCCGACAAGTTTTCGTAGGTATAACTACCCGTATAGTAGCTTGACGCGCTCGTTCCGTTAAGCGTTGTGCAAACAACGTCGCGCTGCCCGGAATTGTATTCCGAGGAGTAGCTTGACGGCTGCCCTGTGACAGCTGCTGTGGCATCGAGCACGATCGCCTGCGGAATCGCTATGACGATCAGGCACACAGCCAACAGCACAGTTAGTGTTTTTTTCATTTTTTCAGGCATTTTCATAAATCATTTCTCCGAATTAATTATGATTTTGCATATACTACCATTTTGATTATACCATCTATATTTCTATTTGTAAATAGAAAAAAGAAAAAAAACACCGAAAACGGTGTTTTTCTCTGTTTTTGTAGCTCCGTCTGTAAGCCGGGTTCTGTCTTAAACGGTCATCAATCTTTGCTTACCGTCACCGATAAGCTCCTTTGCTATTGCAAAATGCCACCCTGAGATATCTTTTTCAAGAGTGTCGGGCAAACATCTCTCGGGGTGTTGCTTCAAGTAGGGTTTACAGCAAACCTATGTTACCATAGGAGTGGGTGAGCTCTTACCTCGCCTTTCCATCCTTACCGCAGACAAAAAATGCCCTTGGCGGTTTATTTCTGTTGCACTTTCCCGGCGGTCTCCCGCGACTGACGTTATCAGTTACCCTGCCCTATGAAGCCCGGACTTTCCTCGCACGGATACCTTTCGGCGTGACCGTACGCGACCGTTCGGCGAAGCTACGATCTGTATTATATCATCTTTGTCACGGTTTGTCAATCAATTTTTCTTTATTTCTCATGCTGACATATCAAATATTATTACATATTGTTTATTTATCAATCGTTTGTTTATATTTTATACATATTTCAGGTTAAGAAAAACATTATGCATTTTTTTCCACACCCAAAATCGAATTTTTGCGCTGTATGTCGGGAATAATCACGTTATACGCTAAAAAGACACTTTTACTGTATACTGATAACTTTTTGGGAGCTTACAAATGTTTTATAATAAGGTTGAGATATGCGGTGTTAACACAAGCGAGCTTGCCCTTCTCGACGATGACGAGAAAAAGGGTCTGCTCGACCGCATAAAGGCAGGAGACGAGGGCGCGCGCAGAGATCTTATCTGTGGAAACCTCCGTCTCGTTTTATCAATTATTAAGCGCTTCTCTGCAAGAAAAGAAAACGCGGACGATCTTTTCCAGGTTGGCTGTCTCGGGCTTGTAAAGGCTGTCGACAACTTCAACACCGAGCTTGACGTGAAATTTTCCACTTACGCAGTTCCTATGATAATCGGGGAGATCAGGCGTTATCTTCGTGACAACACTGCGCTCAGAATAAGTCGGTCTATTCGCGATCTTGCTTATCGTGCCCTCAAGGCCCGCGAGGAGATACAGGCAAATCGCGACTGCGAGCCTACGATAGATGAGCTTGCAAGTATTCTTGACGTAAAAAAAGAGGCATTGTCCGAGGCTATGGAGGCGGTCATTGAACCGATCTCTATCTACGAGCCCGTATACAGCGACGGCGGTGATTCCCTATACGTGATAGATCAGCTTGCTGACGTTTCAAGCGTTGACGACTCCTGGCTTGAAAACATTGCCCTGCGCGATGCGCTTGGCACGCTTTGCGAACGCGAGAGGTCGATAATCACAATGCGATATTACAGAAACAAGACGCAGACAGAGATCGCAAGTGAGCTTGGCATCTCTCAGGCTCAGGTCTCAAGGCTTGAGAAGGCAGCACTTGCAAAAATGAAAAAATGCATGGTATAAAATTATCCCCCCGAAAATAAACGGGGGGATATATTGCTATTAATCAATAAATTCACTGAAATCAAGTGTCAGGTCTGCTCTCGCGGTCGCGCGCGAGGGATTGGTGAGGTCTATTGAGCATTTTTCAGCATACTGCATAGAGCCCTCTGCCAATATCTCGTACAAGACTCGGAATTTTTCATCAAGATCGTTAACGTTTCCAAAGCATATACTGAATTTTTCGGCATATATGAGCGTTATATCGAACTTTTGGGTCAAGATAACGCCGTTTGCGTCTGAATGGAAGCCGCTTTCCTTTAGATTTTTCAAGAATTTTGTCGTATATTCGTAGAATGACTCTTCCTTGATCTCATAAACAGTCTCGCCCTCGGTATCTGTCTCCTCGACTGTGTCATAAAAGACAAGCTTCTCCCCGACGACGGGCTGTCTTACCTCGGGAAGCTTAACTAGCACCGCGCCGAACGCGGAATACTTACTTGGGTTAGTGTTTTCATCAAGCACAAGAAGGTCGGCGTCAAGCGCGTAGTATTTCTCACCGAGCTTCATATAGTAATCAACGCTGATCAGCTCGACATTGATGGTGACCTTGCCAAAGATATTCTTTCTGACCTTGACGTTCTGCGCGATAGGCATATTCTTTTGGATATTTCTCTTGATCCTTCCCGTGCTTTTCCAATACAGTCCGTCTCCTACGTCAATGCCCGCCGCCTCGATGATCTCACTTTCGTTGAACATCGTGACGTCGCCCGTGACCTCGATGGTCTTTATTCTGATGAAAAGAATTGCCGCTACGGCTATCACTGCGAGTATCATTGCCGCGATACATATCCTCACTATGATACGGCTTCCGCGCTCGCCAAAGCGCAAAAACATTTTTGCTCTTATGCCCTCAAGCGTCTGTCTCGCCTTGTCCTCGGGGCGCATCTGTGCCATAGCTTCACTTCCTTTCCTTTTATTTTTCAAATCAGAGATTCAACAGATTCTTTATCTCAAGATAGATCTTTTCGTTCGCGTCCTTGTCTGCGAAGTCCTTGATCTTCTCGCTGTATTCTTGGATCTTTTCCTCGTTACAGAGTAATTCGTCCATTGCCTTTACAAGCGCGCCGCTTGAGAAATTCTTTTCCTCAACAAGCTCACACGCTCCTTTATCGTATATTGCCTTCGCGTTTTTATACTGGTGATTTGCTACGACGTAAGGCGAAGGAACGAATATTGCCGCCTTTCCAAGCAAGGCAAGCTCGGATATCGTCATCGCTCCTGCGCGGCAGACGACAACGTCGGCAGCCTTCATTCTGTCCTTCATGTCGTATATATAGTCTGTAAGAACGACGTTTGTCTTTTTGTCAAGGCCGTTGCTCTTATATTCAGATTTCATTCTTTCAAAGTCGCGCTTGCCCGATGCATGATAGAATTCTGTATCGGGATATTTGTCCGCAAGTGCGCTAAGGGCAGAAACTACACCGTCGTTCATAGTCTCGGAGCCGCCCGAGCCGCCGAAAAGAATGACTCTTTGCTTATATTCGCTTGTTTTTGTTAAGGTCATGCCCGTCTCTATGTCGCCCTCAAAGAGCGTGGGATTTCCGACTCTCATAAGTCTTTTTGCGCCCTTTATCGCTTCGGTGGTAGATTGGAAATTCGTCATTACGCAATCGACGTAAGGAGCAAGCTTTCTTACAGCCTTTCCGGGTATCGCATTAGACTCGTGGACGAGCGTGGGTATGCCCATCTGCGCGCCTGCGTTAAGCACAGGGTAACACGCAAATCCGCCTGTTCCGATTATCACGTCGGGCTCGAATTCCTCGACAAGCTTTTTCGCCTGCTTTGCCGACTTCATCATATAGTAGAGGGTTTTGAGGTTTCTTGGGTCGTATATTTTATAGCTTCCGCAGATATCTACCTTATTAAGCTTGTATCCTGCACGTGCAACGAGGTCTACTGCCTTATCATTCGGGAGTCGGGAGCTAACAAACTCGATTTCAGCGTCAGGGTGGTGTCTTTTTATTGTCTCGGCTATAGCGATCGCGGGATTTACGTGTCCTGCAGTGCCGCCGCCTGTCATTAATACCTTCATTGTGTTGTCCTCTTTTATTTCTTAACGTATGAGTATCTTGAGATCGAGAGAATTATTCCCATCTCGAATATCTGAAGCATGAGCGCCGTTCCTCCCGACGAGAAGAACGGAAGCGCGATTCCCGTATTCGGCATCGAATTGGTTACAACCGCGATATTGAGAACCGTTTGGAGCGCGATCTTTGTCGTAAGCCCGTACGCAACGAGCGATGTGAATTTATCGGGCGCCTTTGATGCAATTTTATAGCCTCTCCAGAGAAGGAGCGCGAAAAGTATTATTACTGCGAGCGCGCCGACAAATCCGAGCTCCTCACATATGATCGTAAAGATAAAGTCGTTCTGCGGCTCGGAAACAAAGCCGTACTTCTGCCTTGAGTTTCCAAGTCCAACACCAAAAAATCCGCCCGAGCCTATCGCATAAAGTCCCTGCCAGGTCTGCCAGGCTGAGCCCTGCGGGTCAGCCTTTTCGATAAAGAGCCAGGTCATAACTCTCTCCTGCGCGTAGTCTGAAAACAGAAGCACGACCATAACTGCCGCAATTCCTACGACGCAGATGCCGAGCATCCACTTTTTGTCTGTTCCGCCGAGGAACATAACGGTAAGTCCCAAAAGACCGATAATGATAAGTCCCGAAAGGTGCTTTTCAAGCATGACAAGTCCGCACACCGCACCGATCACAAGCACGGGATAAAGAACTCCGTAGCGGAAGTGACCGCCGAAGCGCTGGGAAAGCTCGATCTTCTTTTCATACCTTGACATGATCAGCGCCAGGAACATTACGACTGACATCTTTGCGATCTCGGAGGGTTGGATGGTGATAGGTCCTATCTCGATCCATCTCTGCGCGCCGTTTCCTGCTGTTCCTATCACAAGAACCGCCAAAAGCAAGAGGATCGATGCAGCATACGCGAGCATTCCGAACATTCTCCAGAACCACGGACGCGCAAGGATAACAAACGGAACGGTTATCATTGCGGCAAGAAAAAGGAACCCTATGTGTCTTATGACGTAGTAAAGGCTATCTCCCGTTTCAAGCTCCGCGGTATAAAAGCTTGCGCTATACGACATTACTACTCCGAAAAGTGATATTGCTATTACTATAATGAGAAAATAGACATCGATGCTGCCCTTTGTTAGGACCTTCTCCTCGCTCTGCTCACTCTTATGTAGCGGCTCGAGGTAGATTGGATCGTTTTTCTCGAGGCTTCTCTCATAAGCATTATTCAGTTTTTCAACGCTTCGCGTGATAAATCCGCGCTTTTTTTGCTTGCTCATAAGTGCCTCCTCTCTGTTTTCTCCGAATGCTTTTTAGATAATTGCGCCGATCACACCGAGTGCGGTAAAGATGACGCTGACGATAAAGAATACCGTGACGATTTTAATCTCAGTCCAGTTTAAAAGCTGGAAATGATGATGCACGGGTGCTTTCTTGAAAAGACGCTTGCCGTGTGTTGCCTTGAAGTAGAGTCTCTGCAAAAGGCTTGAAAGCATGTCAAGCACAAATACGAGAGACATAATGATAACGGCTAAAAATTCTCCCGATGAGATCGCGCATCCCATAACGATGCCGCCGATGTAGAGAGAACCCGTGTCTCCCATAAACACCTTTGCGGGATAGTGATTGAAGACCAAAAATCCGAGAAGTGCGCCGAGAAGCGACGCGCCGACAACTGCCGTATATCTGTCTGACACGGGAGCAGTTACCAAAAACCAACGGACACTTAATATACTCATACATACGATTCCTGCCGCTACGGCAATTCCTACCGAGGATGCAAGTCCGTCAAGTCCGTCCGTGATATTCGTGCTGTTGACAAATCCAACGATCACCAAGAGGTATATCGGATATGCGAAAAAGCCAAGCTGAAGATGGATATTCGAAAAGGGGATGTGGAATGAGGTGGGAAGATTGTCGGTCAAACCCATCATAAAGAGGTATGCTGCGGCAACGATTATCTGAAGAATAAGCTTCTGTACCTCGCTTAGTCCCTCGTTTTCCTTTTTGACGAGCTTTTTATAGTCGTCTATAAAGCCTATCATCGCGTTTCCGACACCAAGGCAAAGAGTCAAAGCAAGAGGCACGAGCGCGCCTGCCTTACCGAACTTGCCAATATAGCCGCCGCTCTCGAGAAGCACCCACACAAGCATAACGACAAGCGAAGCTATTATAAAGCATATTCCCCCCATAGTCGGTGTTCCCGACTTTGACGCGTGTTCTGCGACGTAGCTGTTTATCGGCTGATTGAGCTTTTTTGCGCGAAGCACCGGGATCATAATTTTCCCCGCAAGCACTGTGAGTGCAAAGACAAGGACTGCAATGATCAAAGCCTCGACGCCGATCTTATGGCTGTATTTCATTCCTTCGAGTATCTCGTAAAGCATATTTTTATTCCCTTCAATTATCCGTCTGTTGTTATTTAATAAAATTATCAGTTATCAAAAAGCTTTTTTATCGCGCGTTCAAGCTCTACGCCGCGGCTTGCCTTGAATAGCAGAGCATCCCCGCTCTTCATTCTTCCATCAAGCTCCGAGCAAAGACTGTCGATATTGTCTACGCTCTTCTCTGCAAAAACATTTTTTGCAGGCATACCCCCGAGTATTGCGCCCTCTGCTATAAGCGCGCCCGACTCACCTATTGTAAGCAATACGTCAACACCCTGACGGGCAACGTATTCACCCATTTCTCTGTGCATTTTATCAGAGTCTGCCCCAAGCTCGCGCATATCTCCAAGCACGGCAATGCGCTTGCCATCCACACTCAATGATCTGAGTGTATCTATCGCTCCCCTCATCGACTCGGGAGCGGCATTGTAGCAATCCGCTATGACGGTAACACCGTTCTTTTCGTATATATTTTGTCTGATTCCGTCGGGAGTATATGAATAGAGTCCTTCTCTTACAGTTTCCTCGGAGCATCCGAGCAGAAGCGCGGACGCTGCGGCAAATGCAGCATTATAGACAAACTGTTTACCGATAAGCTTTATCTTGAGTTTTTCGTACGTCTTACCCTTAAATACAAGGTCAAATTCGGTTCCGCTCTCGCTGACCTTTACGTTTTCTGCATAGACGTCGCAAGCGCTTTTATTTTCTATACCTACGTACGTTACCGTGAATTTTTTTCCCTTGAAGCTCTTGCGAAGAAGGGGCTCGTCACCGTTGAGCAAAAGATGACCGCCTTCTCTGAGTCCTTCCGCGATCTCGAGCTTTGCGCGCGCGATATTCTCACGTGTTTTGAGGTATTCAAGGTGCGACGACCCGATATTGACTACCATCGCGATATCAGGTGCGGCGGCGCGTGTCATACTTCTTATTTCACCAAAGCCGCTCATTCCCATCTCAAATACTGCGGTATCGCGGTCAGCGGGGGCTTCCATCAGCGACATCGGCATTCCGATCACGCTATTGAAGTTTCCGGACGTGGCATAGAGGTTAGTCTCCCTCTGCAGGATACTTGCGGTAAGCTCCTTTGTCGTGGTCTTTCCAACGCTTCCTGTAAGTGCCACCGTGCGAAGTCTTTTATTCTCTCTGTACCCTCTCGCGATAAGTGCGAATGCTTCGATCGAATTCTCCACCGTGACAAAGGCGACCTCTCTGCCTGCGATATTTGTCGGCACGTACTCACAAAGCACGCATCTGCACCCTCTGTCGAGGGCACCTACTATATAGTCGTGTCCGTCAACTCTCTCTCCGCGTGTTGCGACAAAAAGCGTGTCCGCATCAGCCTCACGGCTATCCGTACAGACGTAAGACACCTTACATCCCTTATCCCCCGTATAGTCGTAAAGCTCCCCCGCGCAGTAACGCGCTACGCTTTCCATGTCGAGCTGACCTAAACCAAGCTTTATTTTCATTCTTCTTTTCTCACCTCAATGAGCTAACTCTCATCCAAAATATCTTTTTACGTATTTATCTACTATCTCTCGCTCGGAAAAGCCGAGCCTTGTGTTTCCCTTTATCTGATACTCCTCGTGGCCCTTGCCCGCAAGCAATATAACGTCGCCGCTACGTGCATTTCTGATGACATACTCTATCGCACTCTCGCGATCCTCAATAACGGTATAATGTCCCTCGTCACCAATGCCCGACACGATATCGTCGATTATCGATGACGGTCTTTCACCTCTTGGGTTGTCGCTCGTGACTACGAAGAAGTCTGCCATAGATGCGGCTATATGCCCCATCATAGCTCTTTTCTGCCTTTCTCTGTCACCGCCGCAACCGAAAACTAGCACGATCCGCTGTCCTCTTTTTGAGAACATTTTTGCGGTTCGAAGAAGATTTTCAAGCGCATCCGGGGTATGCGCATAATCAACGTATACGCTGAAGCCGACCTTGACGGGCAGTCTGAGCTTTTCAAGTCTTCCCTTTACTCCCTCGATCGATGCTATCGAATCCTTTATGCTTCTTGCAGGTATCTCAAGCAGATTGCAAACTGCCGCCGCCTGCATCGTATTCATAACGGTTATTGCTCCCGGTATTCCCGTACGTACGCGAAGTCTCATTCTTCCCGACGCAAGTCTGTATTCCATTCCCGCTTCGCCGTGTGAGCGGATATCGCACGCGTTATAGTCCGCGGCTCTGCCCTCGCTTGAGCAGGTATATCTCCTCACCTCAAGCTCCTCGGAGAGCCTTCGTCCGTATCTGTCGTCAATATTTACGACACACAAATTACATCTTGAAAAGAGCTGCTTTTTAGCTTCGTAGTATTCCTCCATTGAGGAATGAAAATCGAGATGATCCTCGCTGAGATTTGTAAAGACTCCTATCTCGAATGATATCGGAGCGACCTTTTTGAGCGCGAGCGCATGCGAGGTGACCTCCATTATTACGTATCTTACCCCTCGCTCCCTCATTCTCTCTAAAATGCGGTAAAGCTCGGGTGGGTCGGGGGTCGTCATATTCGCAAGTGACATAGCTTTAATATCAAGCTCCTCATATGCAAAGGCGGAGTTGAGATCTGATGCTGAGATCATATTTCCCGCAGTCCCTACAAGTCCGCAACGGTGTCCGGCGCGTGAGAGGATCTCAAAGATCATTCTGCACACGGTCGTTTTACCGTTCGTTCCCGTAACGCCGATAAAGGTCATACCGTCCTGCGGATTTGAGTACCACGCGGCGTATATCCTTGCGAAGGCTTCTCTGCAATCGTCTACGCAGACGAGCAGGACCCTTTTATCCTCAAGCCTTACTCTCCCCTCGATCAGTGCAGAGCGCGAAACTATCGCCGCTTTTGCTCCGTGCGACACCGCATCAGAAATATATATGTGCGAGTCGGTATGCAAGCCGTCGATTGCAACGTAGAGTCCGTTTTTTACGACTTGTCTTGAGTCGCAGAATATCTCCTCTATCTCTATTCCCGTGTGAACTCCGCGACAAAGCCTGCCGCTCTCGTCCACGATCATATATTCAATTTTCGAATTTGCCAAAAGTCTTGACAGAAGCATCTGAAACCTCCGAAAAATATTATTTGCTTTTTCCGTCCGTTTTTTTATGCTTCCGTTTTTTATTATTCCGTATCGTCGAGGTATCTGAAGATCACGTTTATGACCTCTCCGACCTCAACCGTCTCTCCTGCGGCGGGGCTTTGCTCAACTACTACCGCACCCTTGCCCGAGAGATAATTATTTGTTCCCGAGATCTTTATATTAAGTCCGAGGTTTGCAAGCGTTCCGTTTGCCGCGACCGCCGTCATTCCCGTAAGATCGGGGACCTTTACAGTTTTTTTGTTTTCTACCGCCTCGTCGGTGGTATAAAGTATTATTTTCGCGCTTCCCGGCTCGACGAGAGATCCCGATTTCGGTGACTGTGCCTTAACGTATTCTCCGTCACCGACTATCTCGACCTCAAAGCCAAGCATTTGGGCAAGGTTTGTTGCAGTCTCGGTCCTTGCCGCTACCAGCATAGGCGCGCTTATTGCCTGATTTTTGACCTCCTCCTCAGAGTAGATCGCCTCAACTCCGACGTAAGGTAGCACCTCTTCCATAAGAGATCCGACGTATGGAGCGGCTATAACGCTCGCATACAGCACTCCGTCCGTAGGCTCGTCTACCATAAACAGCACCGATACCTCGGGCGCCTCAGCAGGCGCAAATGCTACCGCGGAGCAGACGTATGGGATATAATCGGTATCAAATACGTCCTTCTTCTCGGACGTACCCGTTTTAGCCGCGATTCTGTATCCCGGGATATACGCTCCCTTTGATCCGCCGTCGGTGGAAACACCCTCCTCAAGAATGTTTGAGACCATGTCGCAGGTCTCCTTGCTGAAGACCTGGCGCTTGACCTCGGTCTCGTGTGAGTAGATCACCTTACCGTCCTTATCGGTTATCTCCTTGATAAAATGAGGAGTTACAAGCTTGCCGTCATTCGCTACGGTATTGATTGCAACAAGGTGCGCTATCGGAGAGATCTTGAAGTTCTGTCCGAAGGATGCTGTTGCAAGGTATATATCCGCGCTTCTGAAGGTCTCGCTATCCCAGAAGGTGACTCCCTCCTTGGTGTATTCCTCACCAGATGCGTCGATTCCCGTCTTTTCAAAATATCCAAGCTCGGAGAAGTACTTATAGTAGTTATCAACTCCGAGTCTGAGTCCCATCTGCATAAGAACAGGGTTGCAGGACTGCTGAAGTCCGCGCGCAAAGGTCAACATTCCGTGACCTGCGTGATAGTGGCACTTTATCTTCTGTCCGTTTACATAATGGTATCCGGGGCAGGAGAATTTCTCGTCTGCATTTACTATGCCCTCTTCATACGACATAGCCGCGGTAATGACCTTGAAGGTCGATCCCGGCATATAAAGCTCGGTTATCGCTTTATTATTCCACATTTTGAGCATAAGCTCCTGTCGAAGCGCGTCGTATTCCTCGCTTCCCTCCTCAAGCCCGCTCTCCTTAAGCATTTCCATACTCTGCTCGTTGAGCTCGGAGGGATTATTGAGGTCGTACGGAGGATACACAGCCATTGCAAGTATCGCGCCCGTATCAACGTCCATCACTATTCCGCAGGCTCTGTTCTTTGCTCCCGACTCTATATAGGATTCCTTGAGCTGCTCTTCAAGCTCTGCCTGAACGTAGATATCTATCGTCGTTGTTATATTGTAGCCGTCTATTGCCGGAATATAGCTTTCATAGTCGTAGACCATCTCGTTGCCGTACGAGTCACGTGCGCCGATATATTTTCCGTCGGTACCCTTAAGTAGATCGTTGTAGGTGTACTCAAGACCGTAAAGTCCCGATCCGTCACTTCCTGTGAAACCGAGAACGTGACACGCGAGAGTGTCGTAGGGATAATATCTCTTGCTTGTCGCCTGGAGGAAAAGAAGAGCCTTATCGTCAAGCTCCTTTTCTTCGATCAGCTTTCTGACCTCGTCCGCCTGCTCCTCGCTCAAATGACGCGCCAACGTTCTGTCGCGGTACTTGGTATATCCCGCCTGCTTCATAACATCCTCGTACGTAAGTCCCAGAGACTCGATCGCCGCAACTCCACGGGCGATCATGTCGGCATAATTTACCCCATCATCATTGCTCTGTCTTGATATCGCCGCGGGATCGAGGAAAAGACGGTAGGTCGTTATATTGGTAGCTATTACGACACCGTTTGCGTCGTATATATTTCCTCTGTTCGCGCTGACGGTCGTTTCCTGGGTTATCTGGTCCAGCACCTTTTGGTCAAACTCTTTAAACTGAAATACCTGATAAATAAAAATACGAAGAGAAAGAAGAATAAACATCACTGTAAGTGCAATGCAGATCCAGCCTGCGCGCTTGCGCATATCCGAGCTTGGTGTTCCGCCTACCATAGCTTATACCTTCCTTTCCTTCGTATTATTTACGTGCGTGTCCGCGTGTGCGGACCTGCTCATTTTTTACTATATGCCTGTCCCGACCCGTATATGAGTCGAGTCGGTCTTTTTGCTTAAAAACTGCGCTTTGAAAGCAAGTATTCCGTGGCGATAAGGAGTAAATTTGAAAGAAAAAAATCGGAATATTTTTCTTGCTTTTTCTCTCCTTTTGTATATGACTCTCAAATTGTGTTTTTATCGCATTTTCGGGCTTTTTGATGTCTCAAATGCCTGTTTTTTAGACGAAAATGGCCTCAAAAGGCGCTTTCAAGTATAAGAAACGACCTCCGAACTGCCGCTTTGTGCAAGATATCAGAGGTCGTTTGACCCGTTTTATTTTTTGGCGTCAGCTGTCTTTTTCATCAAAGCCGATCGCCCTTAAAAGCTCTGCAAGCCAGGAGTCCTTTTTGCTCTCCTTTTCGATGCCCTCAAGCTTCTCGTTCTCTCTTATATCGACATACCTCGACGATGCATAGCTCGCACTGATCATTCCGTATTCCTCGACGGCTATTCGCTGAATGTCAAGCATATTATTCTTGACCTCAAGCTTACCCTCAAGATCACGTTTCTCAAAGCTCAGCTGATCGATCCTGTCCTCAAGAGAGCCTACCTCTGCTGATGCGCGGCTTACCATAACGGAACTGCACACCACGAGCAGAAGTGAAAGCGTTACTGCGAAAATCGTTGAGATCACCCCCGCAGGTAATCTTTTCTTTTCGTCACTTTTGACCTCTGCCTCCTCGCCGAGCAAAAACCATTCCTTTGAAAACTCCGTCAGCTCCTCTTTATTGAGATGCGACGGTATTTCCTTGATCTTGCTCTTAGCGTGCTTTGTTATGGCAAGCCACACGGCTTTTTTTGGCGGTTTACCCGATTCCTGCACTTTTTCCGCCTTGTAAGCCGCATCCGCCTCTTCGTACTCCGTTTCCGCGCGGGAGTAGAAGCGCGGCATCTTATAGTCACGGAGATCTTTGTAGTAGTTTGCGAAATCCTCGCAGCTCATACACTGTCTTCCGTCTACGTTCATGCTTTTATATTTTGCATCGTCAGCCGATACGCCTGCCATATTGGGATACAGGCTCACAAGTCGGCTCCTTGCACTGTTTTTCTTCTTTTGAGCATCCGCTTCACTCCGTACGCTCGATCTTATACCTCGATCCTTGAATCTCTCGCAGAGCATATCGATGTATAAGGACGCTACGTCAGCTCCGCTACGTGAAGCGCTGCCCACCGCAACACCTGCGGCTTTATCGAAGGTTCTCGCTCCGATCTTCTTCATCTTTCTTCTCCGAAATTTATTTTTTGTTTCTTTTAGGCTTTTTCAATCGTTTTTTGTCGAACCTATTCCCGCAACGAGTTAAAGCTTTTCGCAAACCCTGAGTTTTGCACTCCTTGATCGCGGGTTTCCCTCAAGCTCTCTCTCCGAGGGAAGTATCGGTTTTTTTGTTAGCACCTTTACCTCGGGGCGTTTACCGCAAACGCAGATCGGAAGGTTTTTAGGGCAGGTACATCCGCTCGCCATGTCCGCGTAGGTCTGCTTGACGATCCTGTCTTCCAGAGAATGGAATGTGATTATCACTATTCTTCCGCCCTCTGCCATTATATCCTTCGCATTTCTGATCGCAGGTGCGATAGCGTCAAGCTCTCCGTTAACCTCTATCCTTATTGCCTGGAAGGTTCTTTTTGCGGGGTGGTGTCCACCCTCTCTTGCCGCCGCGGGTATCGCGCTCTTGATCACGTCAACAAGCTCACCCGTGCTTTCTATCGGCTTGGTCTCGCGCCTTTTCACTATCGCGGATGCGATCTTAGGCGCAAAGCGTTCCTCGCCGTATTCCCAGATGACTCTTTTGAGCTCTTCGAAGGTATAAGTGTTTACGACCGTATACGCATCAAGCTCGCCGCGTCTGTCCATTCGCATATCAAGCGGCGCATCGTTGTTATGGGAAAATCCCCTCTCTGCCGTATCAAGCTGATAGGATGACACACCGAGGTCGAGGAGTATTCCGTCGATCCTCTCAATACCAAGCTCTCTGCAAACATCCGCTGCAGACGAGAAATTATTTCTTACGAAGGTGACTCTGTCAAGGTAGTCCGAAAGTCTTTCGGTCGCCGCCGCTATCGCCGCATCGTCACGGTCGATCGCAACAAGTCTGCCTCCGTCTGTAAGTCTTTTTACTATTTCAAGCGAGTGACCTCCGCCACCTGCCGTACCGTCGACGTATATTCCGTCAGGCTTTATATTCAGCGACTCGATACACTCATCAAGAAGCACCGATCTGTGTGAAAAATTTATCTTCTCTGCCACGGCACACCTCAAAGTCCGAATCTTTCAAGCTCGAGTCGGATATCCTCCGTGCTCTCGCTCTCAAGCTCTGCTTTCCAGTTCTCGATAGACCATATCTCCGCATAAGTCGAGCAGCCGACGATGACCGCGCTCTTCTCTATTTCCGCGTACGCCAACAGTTCACGGGTCAAAAGGATCCTGCCCTGTGAATCGGGGCTGACCTGAACCGCGTTTCTGTGCAGATAACGCATCGCCTTCTCGCTTATTTTTCTCTCCTGCTCGAGGATCGGCGCGATGTAATCCTGCCACCCTTCAAGTGAGAAGATCTTTAATCTCGCGCCTCGGAGATCTCTGGAGACTATAAAGCTCTCACCGAGCTCTTCTCTGAACTTTGCGGGAACGAATATTCTGTTTTTGCTGTCAACGCTATGCTCAAATTCGCCCGTGAACATCAGATTGTCTCCTTTCGTTTTTCTCCGAAACACTAAAGTGGGGGATGCGTGCAGGTTTTTCTAAACACCTTCATGCACTTTTACTCCACTTTCCACCACATCGGGTGTTTTTATTATAATATAGTTTCAAAAATTATTCAAGGGGGTTTCAAAAAAACACACAAAAATTCGTTCAGTTTTTCGGGGAAAATTTTGCCTTATGTCTCAACAAGCGCTCATTTTTATTCAAATTCCCCCCTGCTCAATGCCTTTTTACAATTAATTTGAATTTATTACATTTATTTCCATTTGGATGATTTGAGCCGATTTGTTATCGCTGTCGGTGTCATTTTTTGTCCCTTCGCATAGAATGATAATGATATATGTCGAATATATCAAAAACTAAATTGATATGGCGGCGGAGATATCTATTCTCCGTCGCTAAAGAATGGAGTTTAGAATGTATAACGAAAGAACTCGACAGTCAATGGCTTCGGCTCGCACGACGGTTGCGAAAACTCAGAGAAGCTATCCTCAATCGGACACCATTCGCGTAATGCGCGACATTCCCGTATTGGATCTTCAGGAGATCCCCGAGACGAGACGCAACTGCGACGGAAGCATCCGTGAGGGCTCGAACGGCGCACGCAGCGACTGTGCAAGCGGAATCTGTGGCGGATTTGGCCTCAAGGATCACCCATTGGCAATGGTTTACTCTCCCTGCCAGGCTTGGAGAGACGCTTACACTCCCGACGTTGCGCTTGAAAGGGGTACTCTCTTCTCCGAGCTTGATCTTCCCTTCGAGGGGGCTTCTTACAGAAAAGGAGGTACGTTATGAACAGACCGATGAATTCCGGCAACAGACACGATGCCGGGGCAAGTCTTCTCAGGAAGATCCAGGAGGTGGATTTCTCGCTTTACGAGACGATCCTGTATCTTGATGCGTATCCATCCTGCCGTGAGGCTTTGGCTTACTATCACACGCTTCTCGCCCAGCGCAAGGCTCTTATGACACAGTACGAGCGTGAGGTAGGTCCGATCTCTGCGTTTGGCAATGTCAGCCAGAACTCGTGGGATTGGATCAAGGCTCCCTGGCCCTGGCAGATGTAATTGTGGCGAAAAGACACCATCATTTTGCCATTTCTACTCAACAAGTGGTGATTCCGTGTCGAATGACATCATTTATTAATCAATTTCTTCATCAATGAATACTGAATATTTTTAGCCTTCGACACAACCACGAACAAACAAAAAATGCCGCACTAAGCGGCAAGAATGGAGTATCGGCTCCTCGGGATGCACTCACGAGCTCTTCGATCACACGACAAAGTATCAGACCAAGGATATTTTCAAGGACACGTATCCGATTATGCAGGAGACCTGCGTGACGGTCACTTGGATGAATTTTGCCACCTCCCTGCTCGAGCTTACGGGCGACGTCGAATATGCCGATGAGATCGAGCATAGCTTCTACAACGCCTATCTCGGAGCGTTCAACACCGAGAGAAATACGTCGTCAAACAGTCCCAAAGTAGACGACGTCCCGCAGGTAATGCCGGTTGACAGCTACAGTCCTCTTACCCCCGACGTAAGAGGCAAGGCAATCGGCGGATACTGCCTCTTCCCCGACAAGACCTTTTACGGCTGTTGCGCTTGTATTGCGGCGGCAGGCGCGGGTATTATTCCCCGCTTCGCATTGATGCAAGGTGAGAATGGGGACGTTATCAATTTTTACGAGAACGGAACGTATAGCTCGTACACACCGAGCGGAAGTGAATATTCTTTAACGCTCGAGACGAAATACCCGCTTGACGGATATTTGAAATTTACTCTGAGCCTTCCCTTCTCCGAGGCGTTTGACCTGACCTTCAGAATTCCTTCGTTTGCAAAGGATGCTGAGATCTCGGTAAACGGAATCAAGAGAGAAGCTCATTGCGGCTATCACACCGAAAGCAGACTTTGGAGCGACGGAGACACGGTGGAAATATATCTGCCTATGAGCATCAGACGGATCACTCCTCCAGAATACGCGGTAAGAGCCGATCAGTTCGTGGGATATTGCCGAGGACCCATCGTCCTTGCGGCAGACGCAAGACTCGTTTCCCCCGATTCGGTGATCGACATCAATTGCAGCATTCCCTCGAACGCGGCGGCACATAGTGTTCTGTGCGACGAGATAAGAATGACAAATCTTTGCTTACCGCTAACCGACGTAAACGGAAACGTAATTCGCTTGATCGACTACGCATCCGCAGGAAAGACCTGGGATGAAAGATCAAAAACAGCGGCTTGGATGCTTGCCAAGTCCCTGCAATAAACAAAACTCCGAGAGTGATCATTCACTCTCGGTTTTTGTTTCGTCATATGAAAAGTATAATATTCAACAATTTAGTATTAATAACCAGTGTTCTACTTGCAGGATAAGCACATATACAGATTTATTTGAAAGAGAATAATCGGTGACGCAGGACAGGTTGGGTTCGAAGAACTTTTACGCGGTGAATCCGAGCTTTGATAAGTAAATCGATAAAATACTTCCCGAGGGTGATGCTTTCGGGTTGTTTTACGTGATTCTTATGGTTTTATTTTGCTGTCGGCGCTCTTTTTTTCTTGCTTTTTGTTGCCTCGAAGCTCACGTTGAGCAAAAACTTCACAATTGTATCGGGTGCATCGGGGAGAAGCACGGAAATCCAATGGAGCTTATTCATATGATATGCGGGATACACGCCGTCGGGCGCACCGAAGGAGCCGAACATCTCGGTTGGAAGCTTGAGATTGACAACGTCGATTACCTCGTCGCTCTCAAAGCCAAATTTACGTCGCGAGACATTCATAACGATCGCATACCACTTGCGATTGTCGGTATGTCTCATCACCGTGGTCTCAAAATCCTCTTCAAACGGGTAGTCGGGTGAGGTGTTATACGTGTTTAAACAATGCTCGAGTAATTCCTGCCTTGTCATCGGTTACTCCCTTCCTGCTTTTTTCTTGTATATTACATTATAACACAATCCTTTTACATTGTCAAATACTGAACAGGTAAATCTCAGCCTTTCCCTTTATGTATGAAGACTTTTACCAAATGCGACATTTATAGCGCAGAAGTATAAAATAAAGCTCCGTCGGTCACCCGACGGAGCTTTTTGTTATCACAGAAGCAGAAACACAAGCAGGTAGGCAAGTGCGATGATCCCAAGCACGGCAAGCATCGGCAGAAACATCATTTTTACCGCATCGGTATAGGTCTTCCACTGCTCCTTAAAGGTAGCGCGCGGTCTTATACCGTTGGGATTAAACTTGCTCTGCTCGGCTTTTTTCTCGCTTTTCTTGCCGCTTATACTGCTCATATCGGCTATCGTTGAGCCGTCGTCTATATAGACGATCTTTTCCTTCTTCTTTTTATTATCTTTATTTCCCATATCATTCCTCGTCAAGCATATGGCATGCCGCAAAATGTCCACTCTCGTATTCCTTATACTCGGGCACGCACTGCTTGCACTTCTCCGTTGCGTGAGGGCAACGTGTATGGAAGCGACAGCCCGAAGGTGGATTGGTGGGGGACGGAATGTCTCCGCTCAGCACGATTCTGTTCATCTTGACGTCGGGGTTGGGATTGGGTATTGCGGAGAAGAGTGCCTTCGTGTAGGGGTGGAGAGGATTATCAAAGATATCCTTCTTGTCTCCGTACTCCATCATTGCGCCGAGGTACATTACTCCTACCTTGTCCGAGATGAACTTTACTACCGAGAGATCGTGAGATATAAATAAATAGGTAAGATTCATCGATCTCTGAAGTTCTTTTAAAAGATTGATGATCTGCGCCTGGATCGACACGTCGAGCGCGGAGACCGGCTCGTCGCACACTACGAGCTTCGGTTTTACCGAAAGCGCACGCGCGATGCATATTCTCTGTCTCTGTCCGCCCGAAAACTCGTGGGGATATCTCTCGTAATAATAGTCACGCAGGCCGCACTTTTCCATAAGGTCCATTACGTAGGACTTGACCTCCTCGGGAGGAACAATGCCGTGCACCTTAACAGGCTCTGATAGGATATCTCCTACGGTCGCCCTTGGAGGAAGCGACGAATAGGGGTCCTGGAAGATTATCTGCATATCGGTGCGAAGGTGACGCATCTGTCCTTTGGAGTATTTTGTGATATCCTCGCCATTGAAGATGATCTGTCCGCCCGTCGGCTCGTGGAGCTTGAGAATAGTTCTGCCCATCGTGGTCTTACCGCATCCCGACTCGCCAACGATACCGAGAGTCTCGCCCGCCTTGAGCTTAAAGGATACTTTATCAACAGCGACAAGCTCCTTTTGCACCTTTCCGAGAAGATTCTTCTCTATTGGGAAGGATTTACAGAGATCAATGACTTCCAAAAGCACATCGGAATCCTTCTTTTCGGTCTCCGTTACGACATTTTCGTTATTCTCCGTCATTTCTCTTCCTCCTCTCCGTAAAGGTGGCAAGCAACCTTATGAGTGGGGCTTACCTGTATCATATGAGGATACTCTCCCGAGCATTTCTTTTTGCACTGTGAGCATCTCTCCTTGAAATAGCAGTGATCGGGCATGTTGATGGGGTTAGGCACGTTTCCGGGAATATTGAAGAGAGTATCCGAATCCGAATCCATCGTGGGCTTCGATTTTTGAAGTCCTATCGTATAAGGATGCATGGGATTGTGGAATATCTCCTGCACTGTTCCCTGCTCGATAACTCTTCCCGCGTACATAACTACCACGTAGTCCGCCATCTCGGCTACGACACCGAGGTCGTGTGTGATAAGCAGTATCGAGCCGTTGATCTTTGTTTTAAGATCACGGAAGAGGTCGAGGATCTGTGCCTGTATCGTTACGTCAAGCGCGGTCGTAGGCTCATCCGCGATGATAAGCCTCGGATTGCAGGCGAGAGCCATTGCTATCATAACTCTCTGTCGCATTCCGCCCGAAAGCTCGTGAGGATATGCCTTATATACTCTCTCGGGCGCGGCAATTCCGACAAGATCGAGCATTTCCATCGATTTTGCCTTTGCCATCTCCTTGGTAGCTCCCGGAACGTGGATAAAGGTTACCTCGTCAAGCTGATTTCCTATTGTAAATACGGGATTGAGCGAGGTCATAGGCTCCTGGAAGATCATTGCGATCTGTCTGCCTCTTATACGGTATATCTCGTTGATCGGCATCTGAGCGATATCATAGACCTTTTCCTCGGTCTCGTAATGCTCCTGTCCGTCCTCGCCCTTGACAGATATGGGATTTCCCTTTCTGTCTCTGCGATAGTCCTGCGAATTGAAGCGCATCTCACCCGAGACGATCTGTCCCTGAGGACCTGCAATCAGCTGCATGACCGACATACTTGTAACGCTCTTTCCGCATCCCGACTCGCCGACGATTCCTACCGTCGCGTTCTTCGGAACGTTGAAGGATACTCCGTTTACCGCCTTGACTACGCCCTGGTCGGTGAAGAAGTAGGTGTGGAGATCCTCGATCTCGAGGATATTTCCGTCATCCTTCATTTTTGTTGTAAATTCGCTCTCATCTGCCTTGCGGTGCTTCTTTTTCTCAAGCTCGCGGGTGATCGCGCGGTTTTTCTTCGTGATCTCCCTTATTTCCTTACCCGACAGATAATGGCTGTTCTTTTTTGTTTCTTTTACGTTGTTCTCTGCCATCACTGTCACCTCCTTGCCTTAGGATCAAGCGCATCGCGAAGTCCGTCTCCGACAAAGTTGAAGCCAAGCACTGCGATAACGATGCAGATTCCGGGGGGCGCCCAGATATTCATAAAGTTCTCGAGAATATTGAGGTCGCTTGCGGCGTTGATCATTGTTCCCCAAGCCGCGTACGGAGGCTGTACTCCCATATTAAGGAAGGAGAGCGATGCCTCATAAAGAATCATACTACCAAGGCTCAACGTCATCGAAACGATAAGCTGAGGCATTACGTTGGGAACAAGGTGCTTGAATATCTTTCTTCCCGTGGAGTATCCCATAGCCTCCGCTGCCACCATATACTCCTGTTCACGAAGCGAGAGTATCTGTCCGCGGACAAGTCGCGCGGTTCCTGGCCAGGAGAAAAGTGTGAGGAACGCCATAAGGAAGTAGATCCTGTATCTCGGGTCACCCATAACTGCCTGCACTGCAGACGGGCTCTCCATTTCGCTGAACGCTGTGAGTACCGTACCGAATACGAGCATTATCGGGAATCCGGGAATACACATAAGCACGTCGCATATTCTCATTATTACGTTATCGACGATTCCGCCGAAATAACCCGCTATACCGCCAAGGATAACGCCGAGTATGGTAATGATGAATACCGAGATAAATCCGATTATAAGGGAGATCCGTCCGCCGTACATAAGTCGCGCGAGCACGTCGTATCCCGTTTCATCGGTTCCGAGAGGATGGCTCTTGCTCATGGGCGCGAGCGCGTTCTCCTTCTCTGTCTTCTCGGTTACCTGATAGATGGTATGTGTTTTTCCGTTTTCCTCGTAGGTTATGGTCTTTGAGGTATACTCTACCATAGGAGACTCATCTACCTCGATCTCGCCCCACTCGTTATATACGACGGGTCCGAGGAAACAGAAAATAAAGAGAAATGCAAGCATGACAAGTCCAACCACGCTCAGCTTTGAGCGGAAGAAGCGGCGGACTACCATTCTTGTAGGGGACATAAGTCTGATGTTTTTATCAAGAGGAGCTTCGCTGTCGCAGGTCGCGGTATTCTCTACCGCTGTCTCGTCGAGCTCAACTTTGTTTTCATTCTGCTCTTTCATAGCCCCTCCTTTACTGCAGCTTGACGCGTGGGTCGACCACGGCATACATAAGGTCTGCCAAAAGTACTCCTATGATACTGAGCAGTGCCAGGAACATATTATATCCCATTATTACGGGGATATCTCCCGCAATCATCGCATCGTACGCGGTGTTACCGATACCGGGCAGGTCAAAGATCTGCTCTGTGATGATCGCACCCGAGAAAAGTGACGGCAACAGTCCCGCAAGGCTTGTAACGAGCGGGATCATCGTATTACGGAATGCGTGCTTGTAAATAACCACGCGCTCCTTGAGTCCCTTCGCTCTTGCCGTACGGATATAGTCAGAGCCTAACACCTCGAGCATATTTGTTCTTGTCATTCTCATTCGTCCGCCTATACTGAGTATTACGACGGTCATTATAGGAAGAACAAGGTACTTGACGTATTCAAGCATATACGCGACACCCGTTGCGGATTGCGTGGCGTCGCCAAGACCCGATGACGGGAACCATCCAAGCTCTACGGCGAAAAGCCCCTTGAGCACCTGACCGAAGAAGAACGACGGCAGTGATATTCCTATCATTACGAGCACCGTGACAAGATAGTCACGGAATGAGTACTGATGTGTAGCAGCTGTGATTCCGAGAGGTATCGCGATCATAAACTCAAGCACCGTTGCGATCGCGGCAACCAGGAAGGATACGAACATATCCCTCTTGATAACGTCCGTAACGGGCATCATCTGGGTAAAGCTCTCGCCAAAATCGAGTGTTACGATGCGCTTCAGCCAGTCACCGTAGCTCATATCGTACATTTCCATAATAGCATCTTTCGTCGCCTGATCGACTATCGCGCCGCCCGCGTTCATCTCGTTGATCTTATTCTCAGCGAAGCTTGACGGCATGTTCTGTATCAGCGTAAAAAGAATCAGGGAAACACCGAGCAATATCAGTACTGAAAGAAGAAGTCTTTTTACTATGTATTTTAACATGAATTTCTCCAAATCTCTGACGGCTCGGGGTAAGGGTCTTCCCTTGCCCCATAATTGCCGTCTCAGCGTTTATCAGTCTGCAAATTCGATCTCCCAGATGTGATCGAGGGGAGAAGTAAAGGGGTTGATCTCAGAGGGCATAGACTCGCTCTTGATCACGTTGGAGTTGTAAGCGTAGAGCACGTCTCTCTGGTATACGGGAAGCTCGACTGCAAGGTCAAGGACGTATCCCATTGCCTCCTTATAGAGATCGATACGCTCATCGCGGTCCTCGGTCTCACGCGCCTCGTCGATTACGTCGCTGAGGTCGTCGAGGATATCGTTCTCCTCGGGATAGGTGGAAGGAGATGCAAGGATCTCACGGTAACCCCAAGCGAGAACGCTGGTTGCGGTGGAGTTCTTATGATATACCTGGTACATATCGGGGTCTACTGTGCTTCCCCAAGCTGCTGCCCATACTGCAAGAGAGCCTGTGGTGAGCTTTGTAAGTGCCTGCGTATCCGGTACGACCTCTATATCCCATCCCATTTCGTTGAGAAGATCTGCTGCCTTACGGAATACAAGGTAGGTCGGGTGGTCGGTGAGGTCTGCGCCTGCGATGGTAAACTTGAGCTTGAGCTTGGAGTCGCCTGCGGAAACTCCTGCCTCGTTCATATAGTGCTGGATCTTGCTCTTAGCACCTTCGTCGTCAAACTTAACTGCAGGATAATCGTGATAGTTGATTCTGTCGTTATCGCCAAGCTCTGTCTTGGGGTATGCCCAGCTTACTGTGGACATGGGCCAGTAGATGTTCTCTGCTGTTCCTACGCTGTAATAGCTGAGTGCGAGAGAAGTATCCATAGCGCACATAATTGCCTTACGGATGTTGATGTCCGGCACCTTACCCGCATTGATTCCGATATAACCGTATCCAAGCTGGTCTGTGCTTACCTTCTTGATTCCGCTCGATTCGAGGGAGCTGAGCTTATCGATATTATACTGTGTGTACTGGGGAGAGATGTAGTGTACCGAGCCCTCCTCGAGAGCTGCGATAGCGTTGGACGTGCTTACTACTCTGTAACGGAGCTTTTCGATCTTGGGCTGACCCATGATGAAGCTGTCGTTTCTCTTAAAGTAAACTACATTATTGATGAAGAATTCATCCTCGTTGGGTGTGTCACTGTTATTTCTGTCAGTTGCCTTGTAAGGACCTGCGCCCATAGGAACCTTGATGTTTCTGGTGGACTGGATCACGTCTCTCATATAGTCGAAGGATGCGTAGTCAACACCGAACTTATTGTTCGCAATGTCGACTGTATATCCCTCTGCGTAATAGTGCTGGGGTGCTACGGAGAACGCAAAGTTCCAGATAGCCTTGGGGTCAACACCGTTGATGGTGATCTCGAGAACGTCGTACTCACCCTCGTTCTTGGGTGTGCCGTCAGAATTGTGCTCGTGAGCAACAGTATATGTCTTATCGCCGATAGTCACGCTTTCAACTGCTGTTGTGTGTCCGAGAGACTTGATACCCGAAATATTGGGAATAGCAAGCTCGCCGCCGCTCGTCTTCTCGCTGAGAATTACTTCTCTTGCCTTAGCGGTGTACTGTGTGCGAAGCTCGGTAGCGGTTGCCCAGTAAAGAAGGATCTCGCCAAGAGCGTTCTCTACCTTATGGTTGTATACGTACTCGATCGCGGAATTCTTGTCTGTTACGACGGAAGAGTTATACTGGGGGGTAAGCTTTTCGATCTTTGTCTTATCTTCCTTACCGTTCGCGTCCTTTGCATACTCTACCTCTACGTAGCCCTCCATAAACATGAAGCAGAAGACCTCGTCCTTGAACTCTTCTCTTGACTTATAGGGCTCCTCGGTATAGTTCTCAAGTGCGGAAGCGTAGTCTCTCTGAAGCTCCTCCTTGAAGAGCTTGAGTGTAAGCTCGTAGTCAGCGAGAAGCTGAGCGTTTGTTACGGAAGAGGGTGTTGCGGAAACTGCTCTCTTATATCCGTTCGAGAGGGTGTGCTTATTGATGGCGTTTACCATCGTATCGTAGTCTGCGCTGTACGCGCCGGCTGTGGGGGTCTTACCAACCTGCATATAGAGGTTGAGAAGCTCGTTGATACGGTCTGTCGCTCTGTTGGATGCCGCAGTCGAGATAGCGTCATCGGTGTTGGATGAGCCCGAGCCGAGGGTCTGTGTACGGTAGTCCTGAAGTCCTACGATATCAGTGGAGTACATTGTCGAGGATCCTGTATATACAGGATCGAGGTAAACGTACATATTGAAAATTACGTCCTCCATTGTCAGGGGATGACCGTCGGAGAACTTGATATTATTCTTGATTACAAAGGTGTAAACCGTTGTATCCTTCTTGTGCTCAATAGAAAGGTCCTTTACTACAACAGCCTCGCTGTCACCGTACGCAACGGTTACGTCGCCGTTTTCATAGCCTGTTGTGAGCATTCCGATCTGTGTCATTGCAACGATTGTGCTATCGTTAGCGCTTGTTGCAAAGAAGGGGTTGAAAAGTCCGTCAAGCTGTTCTGTCATTACAACGAAGGCATCGGGCTTCTCTGTCGGTTTCAGATTGGGATTTGTACCGGGATCTGAGGGATTCTTCTGTGTGCATGCGACGGTGGCAAGTGAGCCGATCATCATAATTGCACAGAGAAGAATACTTAAAATTCTCTTTTTCATAAATTCCTCCAAGTTTTATATGAAATAATTTTTTTCTTAGTCAGCGCTTCCAACCGTCACGTCACTGACACTTGCTTCATCGGAAACCGAAGCGAAGAGCGACTCAAAGGAGTCAGCCTCTCCCACAACTGCCAGAACGACGTTATTGATAGCATATCCTTCGCCCTTAAGCTGCCCTGCAAACTCACTTGCAAGAAGCTCCTCAGGCCAATCCACGTCGGTAAAGTCAAGGTCTGCACCGAGAATATAGTTACCCGTGATCTTATTTCCAAGACCGTCGTCAACGTTATCCTCAAGGTCGTCCTCAAGCTCGTCTATAAGCTGCTCTGCATCAAAAATCTTGATCCATTCGCCTTCAAGCCAAGTCGTGTATACCTTTACCGTCGTTACGTTTGCGATTCCCTTTTCAAAA
Organism: Oscillospiraceae bacterium; assembly: GCA_015064685.1. Taxonomy (GTDB): domain Bacteria; phylum Bacillota; class Clostridia; order Oscillospirales; family CAG-272; genus SVTX01. The sequence continues at coordinate 83,013 of SVRT01000001.1, read as the reverse complement.
TCATAGAAGAGCGCATCTCCGTCAATGCTTTCCGTGTACTCGCGTATCAGTTCCGCATCTGCATACGCCGCGCTGAAGGTCTTACCCTTCACCTTCGGCACATCGCCCATGCTGAGCTTACCTGAGCGCTCATTCCATTCGGGAATACTGAAATCGATCTTAAAGACCGAGGTCGAAAGCTCAAACTCGCCTTTATCATTCTGAACGTATATCTCGTAGGAAATAAAGGGGATCCAAGCCGCATAGAGCGTCATTTCGCCATTTTCAAGCGTTTTGGGATCTACTACGTCATTTTCAAAGTCCCATTTTCCCGAATAAACGTATCCCTGCTCTCGCCCGGACACCTCTACAGGTACTCCGTACGAGTCAAGGGGCTTGCCGTTTTCATCGACACGGGGAGAACGTGAGGTGTACCATCCCGGAGAGAAGTAGTTATTCTCACCGTCGGTCATCGCGACCTTGAATTTTGCGTCTCCGCGTCTCTCATCGTCGGGTGCGAGAAGCTTGATGCCTGTCTTACCGCTTTGGGTGGTAACTACGTCATTTGCATCAAACACCTCTACGATAGTAACGTTTTGTGTCTCGTTTACCACCGCTTCTCCGGCATCGAAGGTCACCTTTACCGTGTAACCCTCTTTGGCGAGATCGTCATAGATATCGCCGTTTGCACATGCCGTCATGCCTACAGCAGAGGCTGTAAGCATGACCGCAACGATCATTAAAATAAGTATTTTTTTCATTTTCTCACTCCGAAAGCTATGCTTTATTCCTGTTCTTCGCCACTTTCGGCTTCATTTTCATTTGTGTCTTCTTCATCCGCAGCGGTCTCGTCGCTATTTGCTTCGCCGTCAGGCTCGACGGTCTCGCCGTGGACTTCGTTCTCGTTATTTTCGTCGGGTGAATCTGTTTTTCTGTTCTTTTTTGCTTTTCCGTAAAGCGCCGAGAGAATTACGGTCGCTACGAGCAATGCAACGAGAACTCCTCCCATAACGATGGAGATCACCGTCATAACGCTGATAGGCTTTGCGGTCGTAACCGGTGCTGCTGCACCTGTCTCTGCCTCTGTTTCGGTCTCGTCGCCACTTCCCGTGTCAGGCTCGGTATCACCGCCCTGGATATACTCGAGGTCGCTGATCCTCTGCTCTGCCGCGAGAAGCTTATCAAGATTTGTTACAAGCGCGCGCTGTGTGTAAGAAGCGATCTTATCGTATGCTGCTCTTGCCGCCTCGACAAGAGGCTTATCTGCAAGCGTGATCTCATCGGGAAGCGCGTCGATCGCCGCGATAGCCGCAAGAGTAATTTCATCTGCTGCCGCCGCACCCTCGATCACTACGCTGAAGTAGTTATCGAATATGAAGGAATCGTATCCGACACCGTTTGAGGGACGGATCATTGCGACGTTTCCGTCGATACGTCCGATGTAATCAACGAAATTCGCACCGTAGTAGATAACTGCGGGTGTGTCGGTCGCGTTCCACATAAAGTAAGGAACGATTCCAAGACCCTGATACGTAAGCGTGTCACCCGTGAAGGCATCCTGATACTGATATTCTCCCGTTGCAGGAAGATTTTCCGCAGAGAGCCAATAGCTGTAATCGTATTCCTCCTCAAGCACCGGAGCCTTATAGCTTGCAAAGGACACTGTTGAAAGTCTGTTGCATCCGTAGAACGCCTTATGTCCAATAGACTCAAGAGTTGAGGGCAATACGACGTATTCAACGGGAGATCCGGCGAATGCCTGCGCCGCAATTCTTGCGGTTCCTGCGGCTACCGTTACTACACTGTTATTGCCTGCATATGCGACAAACTCAAGTCCTTCGGGAACGACCTTATAGAGGTGTCCGTCGATCACCTTGACGCTCTCGCTGAGGTCAAAGGTCGAGGTTGTCTTTGTGAAGGTCTCGCCGTTGAAGGTCTCCGAGATCTCGGTCTCAAATGCCTCGAGTCTGCAATACGCGAACGGATTGTCTCCGATCTCTTCAAGTGCGCCTCCGATCTCTACAGCGAAATCGGTCATCGTTTCCTTAAGGAACGCACACTCGCCGATCCTTCTTGCGCTTGTGAGGTCGATGTAGGTTATTGCGGTATATGCAAACGCATAATCACCAACCTCGCTTATAGAGGTCGATCTTGTTACTGTGGAAAGATTATCGCAGTATGAGAATGCTCCCTCGCCAAGCTCAACGCTGCCTTCACCGAAGATGACCTCTGTGAGCTTGTCGTTATAAACGAACGCGTACTTATCCACGTTCTTTACGCTATCAAGCGAAACCACCGTAAGAGCAGTCTCGCAGAATGCGTTCTCCCCTATTGACTCAACCTTTGACAGATCAATGCTTGAAAGCTCTACGCAAAGGTTGAACGCTCTTGCGGGAATACTTGTTATCGCATCTCCGAGTGTGACCGAGGTAAGACTGCGACAATACTCGAATGCGCCCTCTCCGAGCTTTTCAACTCCGGAGAGGTCGACAGATACAAGCGCGGATGCGTAATATCTGTAAATGTATTCTCTGTTCGCGTCGATCTTGGGCTCCGTCATGCTCTGATCCGCAAACTCATAAAGGACGTCGCCAGAGAACGCGGTAGCTCCTATTGACTTGACCTTTGAAAGATCGATATACTTAAGTGAAGCCGCATTGTAGAATGCGCTGTCACCGATGATAGCACCGTCGCCAAGCGTTACGGTCTCAAGCTCGGACGCACCCATAAACGCGCTGTCGCCAATGGTTACGTTCTTGCCGATCGTAAGGCTGTGGAGAGGTGATGTATAAATGTAGTAGTAAACGAGACGATCGTTTTCGTCTCTGTATGTTCCGTGCTCCTCTGCAAAGTTTGTTTCTCTGTCAAGGCGGAACGCGTCGTCTCCGATGACCGCTTTGTCACCGATCGTGACGGTCTCGAGAGTCTGGCACTCTCTGAACGCGCCCTCGCCGACAGATGCGCCTGCGGGAACTGTGAGAGATGTCACGTCGGTATATGCGAAGGCATACGCACCGATATGCGATACACCCTCAAGCGAAGGCACAACGCTGATGCTCGTTCTGTAGAAGGCGTAATCTCCGATGCTTGTAAGTGTTCCGAGAGTGATCGACGAAAGTCTCTCGCTATACGCGAAGGCATAGCTTGCAACGCTCGTTACACTCGGGATGCTTACGGAGGTTATGTTTGCATTTCCTGAGAATGCTCCGCTTCCTATGCTCGTTATCTTTGAGTCGTTGATAACAACGTCTCCGCTGACACCCGGAGCGAGAAGTACTATCTCATTTCCTGCCTTGTTGGTAAGATAATGACCTGATTGTGCTGATGCGAAGACGGTATTGCCCGCATCAACTATTATGCTTGTTGCCGCCGCGTTACTGAACGCGTATTCCGAAATGACCGCTACGTCGCGACCGAGCCTTATCGTCTCAAGCGACTTACACTCGTTGAATGCCGCGGTGGGAATAACCGCCGCGTTGATGGAGATCTCCTTAAGAGACTCGCATCTGTCAAACGCGTACTGACCGAGCTTAATGATCCCAGCCTCTATCGTGACCTTATCAAGTCCGATGTCACCTGCGAACGCGTATGCGCCGACAGACTGAACGTTCGCTCCGAGGATTACCTCGTTGAGTCTTGTGTTTCCTGCGAACGCGCGGTCCGCGATCGCAACGGTATTCTTGAGGTTTAGCGTATCCTTGAGAGCGCATCCCTCAAAGGCGCTACGATTGATGAACTTGACGTTCTCTATTCCCTCTATCTGTGTAAGCGAGGTACATCCGTAGAACGCGCCGAAGTCGATCCTCTCAAGTGTTGAAGGAAGCGTTACCTTAGTGAGCGCGGTAAGATTTGCAAATGCGTAAGATCCTATCGTCTTTACTCCCTCGGGAATAACTACCTCGGTGATGGTGTTCTCACCGATAAACCACTGCTTTGTGGTGGTGGGATCGTCATCGCTTATCTCGTCGCCCTCGGTCTTTGGGATATAGTCAAAATTCGCAAATGCAAACTGACCGATATCGGTTATCGCGAGAGACTTGGGTATCTCGACTCTGCCGCCGAGACCGAAGTAGTGTGTAAGTGAAGGACCTGTGGTTATGTAGGGATCCTTGATCTCGATGCTGATCGACTGTGAGTAATACGTGCTCTCACCGTCCATCATTACGTCAACAGAAACCGAAGCGTATCCCTCAGCCTGTGCCGTAATTACCCATTCTCCGCCGACCTTCTCTACCGTAACGAGCTGATCGTTGCTTGAGGTTGCCACGATCTCGGTATCATCCGGGAAATAAGCGTCGAGCTTATATCTGAGAGTCACGGACTCGGACGGGAACATCGAAAGCGAATATCCGCCGACAAACTTCATCTCGTCTCCCGTGCTTCCTATGTCTCTCTCATCGGTCGAGAGGAAGTAATATGCCTTGTTTGTTAGATATCCCGTTAGCACGAAATTGTCGGTTACGGGCTTGTCGTATTTCACGTATCCCTCATCACCCTCGCCGAGGACTGTAAGATTGATCATAGTCTGGCGGTTGGTATTGGGATCTCTTGCGATGATCACGGACTGACCGGGTGCAGACGCGACCACCTTATTGTTAACAATGTGTGCGACCTTTGTGTTGGTCGAGGTATACTCGAGAAGCTCTGTCCACTCGGTATCGGGATAGGAGAGAGGTGTGAGTGTGTATACCTGGTTGGGACTGAGCGTAAGCTCCTCTTCTTCAAAATAGAAGGAATCAAAATCGTCGGGAAGCTTTATCTCGTATGTTGCGGTATTGAGCGCGTAGTCATAGGTCGCGACCGTGAAGCTGTTCTTATTTACCGCTCCCCTTCTGATGTCGTCGATATAGTCGGTAAGCTCGTAAATAACGTACGTTGTGGAATTCTCTTCGGAATAGATAGGTGTGAGGTACTGATCGAAGGTCTCGAGCATATACTCGCTTGTTCCCATGCGAACGTATCCTACCTGAAGAGCCATTGAATAATGGTTATCGTAAACCGCTATCTTTGCAAAAAGTCTTGTCTTTTCATCGTCGCGGTCATACTCTGTATAGAACTCGCAATCGGTGACTGCGGGCGCCTGGAAGTCAGTTACGAGCGGGAACTCAAATGTGTTGTTATCGTTCGTCTCTATACCTCCGTCGCCGTAATCGAGGTAACCCTGGAGCTTAACGGTGTATCTCGTATTGTTCTTGAGGTTCTCCTCGTATGCGTCAAATCCGATCTTGATATCCGCGGGATAGATAGAGCCGCCGTCACCGTAGGATTTACGGATATCGGTCTCCACCTTCTCAAATACGACCTCGCCCGTCGCATCGTCGGTTATCGTAATAACGACCTTAGCAGCATTTCTGAGAAGTCCTGCCCATACGTTGCTCAGCTCGTGGACCGAGCCCTCCTGATTGGAGAGAGATATGTACTTTCTGTCCGCCGCGATCTGCGTTGCGGTGGGATCCTGAACAAAATAGAAGGATCCGAGGAAGCTTACGTAGTCGTCCTGAACGCTTCCGATAGGACGTGTTGCGTATGCGTCGGGAAGAGTCTTGTCGAGAAGGTCGATAGAGTCGTCAAGCTCATCCTTGTTAGTTGCGTAGAAATCGAGGTCGAAGAGCGGAGCCTCGGTCCAATCGCCGTAGAACGCGAGGTAAGGAACACTGAGGTCGACAACGCTTTCGTCTGCGGCATCAAGGACAACAAAGCCCTCGACGTACATTCCGTTTTCAAAGGACTCGTCAAGATACTGCTTATCCGAGTCGGAAAGTGTTACCGTAACCGTAACGTCAGCAGTTTTACCTGCTTCTACCGTGATATTCATTCCGCTGACGGTTGCGCCCGTACAAGCGGTTATACTTACGTCCGCACCGTCAAGTATGTATCCAAGCTCGTCTACGGTCGTCTCACCCTGCTGTGTCTTGGTCTCACTGACACCCTCTGTCATTACGTATGCGGAGAGGTCGTAGGAAAGCGCCGCGCTTCCAAAATTTTTGACCGAGAAGCTGAGTGTATAAACACCATTCTTTGAGGGGTCATCTCCAAGCTCAAGCTTGGTCTTATCCATTTCAACGCCGTTTGCGTATGTGATGATATATGCTTTGGTCTTTGCGATGTTATCAAGGTTCGCAAGGCCTGCTCCCTGCTTTCTTACGGCATAGGGAAGTCCGTTGGTGTTATAAACTATGTCCGCGGTGGACATCATAAGCTGATTTACAAACGCCGTGACCTTTACGGGATCGTTCGCGATCTCAGGGAAGTTCTCAACGACGTACTGACGGATAAGCGCCGTCACACCTGCGATATTCGGGCTCGCCATACTCGTTCCTGACTGGTGGTCATAGCTCTGTCCGGGAACTGCAGAATAGATCATTCCGCCGTGAGCGGTGATCTCGGGCTTGATCCCAAGGTCGGGGGTGGGTCCCCAGGAGGAGAAGTCCGACATAAAGGGACCTGACTTCTGCGATCTGCTGAGCTTGAGTACTCCCGAGCCCTGAGCCGCGAGAAGCTCACCGTCGTCCTGACCGATCGAGCAAACTCCGAGAGTCGCGTCACCGACGTTCATCTTGATGTCACCCGAGACGTTATTATAAATGATGATACCCGCCGCGCCCTTGCTCTGCGCGACGTTCGCCTTTTCCTCAAAGGTCGTAGATCCGCGTCGCACAAGCACGATCTTGCCTGTTACGTCAAGTCCGCTATAGTCTGCGCTTCTTCCCGCGCCTGGAACGGTGATGTATTCTATCTCGAGCTCATCTGTACCCTCGGGAAGAATATCATCGTAGAAGTTCTTTTCCTCTGCAACGCGGTCTGTGGATTCGGTGAAGTAAATGATAGTATCGTTGAACAAAAGGTAAGGTGTTTTAGTTCCGCTGATGGAAGCAACGGACATCGCGCCCTCGTACGTCGAGGGAGAGCCGACAGTCGCACTGTCGGGGTTAGAGGTAAGACCGAGGTTTCCGTTTTTCTCGGAGCCGTAGGTCGAGTTAAAGCTGTTAGATGCAGCGACTACCATGCTTATTCCCGTCTCTCTGATACGGTCGTAAACACCCGATATCGCTTCCTTATCCATCTCTCGGCTGAAGCCGCAGCTGGTACCGATGGACATATTGATGACGTCAACACCGACGATAACGCAGTCCTCAAGCGCGCTGAGGATCCACGCGGTACGCGCGGTCGAAAGCACGTCGGAGAATATCTTCATTATCGCAAGCTGAGCGTTGGGAGCAACACCCGTGATAACGTCATCCTTACCCGCGATTACACCCGCAACGTGAGTTCCGTGCTCTGCGGCAGTGGGGGTCATAGGATAAACGTCGGGATCTCCGTCAGCATAGTCGAACGCGAAAGGCACCTTATCGTTAAGGTATACGTCCGCGGCGGTAAGACCGCTATGGAGCTTTGATGCCTTCGTGTCGGAAATGAATCCCTCAACGTCGGAAAACGTAAGACCGAGCTTATTTCTGTCCGCGGTGAAGTTATTTACCGAGAAGGCGGTGTGGTTATAGTCAAGTCCCGTATCAAGAACGGCTACGACCGTGCCTGTTCCGTCATATCCGAAGGAGGAGCTGTCAAATATACCCGTCTCGTATACGTTGACGGCGTTCTCAACGAGCTGTGTCTCACAGGGCTTGTACTCGTCTCCAACAATAACGGTTGCTCGGTTTCCGATCGTCTTACAAAGCGTTTCGAACTCGGATGCCTTGATAACTACCTCAAAGCCGCCGAAGATCGCCTTATAGTCTGCGCCGAGTGTGTAATCGATATCCACGCTGTCAAATGCCGCAAGGATCTCACTCTTCTCGCAAAGAATGTCCTCGGTCACCTTCTGAGCGTCGTCCGAATACGCATATTCGGGGAAGCTGAGCGCTCTGTCTCCTGCCTCGTAGGCATCGAGAAGCGATGCCTTCTTGGTGCGGATAATGATTGAAATGTCGTCTGTTTCCTTGACGGTGTCGGGCAATTTATACATTACCGACGAATTCAGGAATTGCTCGATTCCCGTGTTGATGTCTCCGTCAAACTTTGATACCGCTGGAGCTTCCTTTGGTACCACTGTGTCTCCTGCGGGCAGGAGGCTGGCAGATGCGAGCATAACGACGGCAAGCGCGAGTATCAGTACGCTTGTAGCTATTCGCATCAGTTTCTTGTGCTGGGTCATTTGTTTTCTTACCTTTCGTGTTTCATATTGCGCATATTTATATTTAAAGTATATATTAAAAATGTCACGCAAGAAATAATTATATCATATTAATAAAAAAAAAGCAAGCGATTTGCAAAGCGCAAGCGGATAAATCTTCAAACAAAATGTAAATTTTCGGTGAATTTTAATGAAATTTGCCTCCGCTCTTGATTTTTTGGGATTTATGTGATATTCTATTACAAAGTGTTTGTTATTTTAAGGACTGCACAAAACACGGATCATTCTACGATCCCAAAACTTCAAACAGGAGAAACCACATGAAAAAGAACATGCGCAAGATCACACTTTTGCTTTCGTTGCTCATGATCCTCTCGACTCTCTCCTTTGCCCTTACCGGATGCACCGGAGAGGGACAGGGTAACGGAGACAAGGAAACGTCGACGGGAACAGTAACCGAGGCTCCCACAGAGCCCGAAACGTCCCCATCTACCGAAGGATCAGGCTCAAATGAGACCGAGCCCGACACCGACAGCAAAAAAACCGACTACACCGTAAAAGTGACAACCATCGGGGGACGTGCTATTCCCCAGCTTACATTCTATATATACAGCGGCGAAGACCTTGTGACCTACGGACAGACCAATAGCGAGGGTATCGGTACCGTTTCGCTCGAGCCTTCCGACTCGTACACAATAGAGCTTTCCGCTAATTCACTCGAGGGCTACGACGTTGCCGACAGATACGAGTTCAACGGAAATAGCGCAGATATCGTACTTACCTCCTTCGTTATTGAGGACAGCGATCTTACAGGTGTGCAGTACCAGCTCGGTGACATCATCAGAGACTTTACCGTTACGACCACCGACGGCTCTACCTTCACTCTTTCAGAAGCACTCAAGGACAAGAAGGGCGTGCTTATCAACTTCTGGTTCTCGACCTGCTCACCCTGTATCACTGAGTTCCCCTATATGCAGTCTGCATACGAGAAATTCAGCGATGATATAGCAATTATTGCTCTCAACAGCTACGCCGGCGACAACGAGATTGCGGTTAAAAACTTCAAGGAAAGCATGGGACTCACCTTCCCCGTAGCAAAGGACTATTCTCCTCTTTATAATGCATTCACCACACTTGTCCTCTCGACATACGGTCAGACCGGATATCCTACCTCGATATTTGTTGACCGCTACGGAACTATCTGCCTTGTCGAGCTTGGAGGACTTACGAGTGAGAAGCCCTTTATCGCTGCATTTGAGCACTTCTCTGCCGACAATTATCAGCAGCAGCTTCTTGAATCCATCGACAAGCTTACTCCCACCGAAAAGCCCAACGTTGAAATGCCCTCCTCCGACGAGATCGGCGCGGCTCTCAACGCTCAGGGATTCAACGCTATATACACCCCTGAAACAGACACAAGTGATGCAGAGTACTCCTGGCCCTTCGTTACGGGAACAAAGGACGGAAAGACCTGCATCTATCCCTCCAACTCCTACAAAGATTCCTCCTTTGCGACGATTCACGCAGAGGTAGAGCTAAAAAAGGATCAGGCACTTGCTATCGACTGGTTTGCAAGCTGTGAGATCGGTGTTGACATTCTTTACGTTCTCGTCGACGGTAAGGATATATACCAGATCTCCGGAACAAGCGAGGCTTGGACCACCTGCTATCCCTTCGTAGCAGTTGAAGATGGAACGTATAAGGTATCCTTCATATATCTCAAGGATGACACGACCGACACCGGTGAGGACAGAGTATATCTTACAAACTTCAGAAGCGTACCCGCAAGCGCCATTGACAGCGCGACCTACATTCCCCGTCAGGCGGCAACTAAGCCCAACGCGAACGGTCTTGGCTACAAGAGCTACGTTACCGCGGTATACAACGAGACAGACGGTTACTACCACGTTGAAAATGCAAACGGTCCCCTTCTCCTTGTTAACCTTATGGGCTCCACACAGCTCAGTAAGACCTCTCTCAACGATCTCGGCTACAACGGCAAGCTTGTCGACAGCAACGGCGATATCTACGAGATCTTAATTGATTACTGTAACTACTCTATCAACGGCACGATGTACGGCTATTCTCCCGTTACAGATGAGCTTAAGGGTCTCCTTGAAAGAGCTGCAGAGCTTACAGGATTTGAAAGAGGAAACCCCGATCAGTGGCTCCAGGCGTGCGTTTATTACGATGCGTACGGAACCGACAAGCAGCTTGAGGATCCCGTTAAGGGCGTTGCATTCTTCGCTGCGTTTGACACCGTTTTATCCACTGAGACAGAAGAGATCTTCAATACCGTCGTATACGACGGACGCGTTATTATGCCTCGCGGACTTAAGTATAAGTTCGTTCCAGAGAAGAGCGGTGTTTACATCATCCGTTCGCAGAGCAAGGACGAGGTAAACGGCTGGATATTCGATGAAAACGGCGAGATCATCCACACCGCAGAGACGGTTGACCGCCCCTACACAGGTGTTGCGATCGATACTACAAACGTTACTATGATCGAGTATCTCGAAGCAGGAAAAACCTACTATATTGACATTGCTTACTACGATATTTATGGTGAGGGAACATTTACCTTCACCGTTCACTACATTGCTGAGACCTACGAGCACTTCCACCTCGCTTCTCCCGGCTATTTCACCTACCACGAAAGCGGCTCCGGTCAGATCAACGAGACTATCGCGGGCGGAATCAACGTAAAGCTCGGTGATGACGGCTACTACTACGAGCTTCGTGACGACGGAACACTCGGTTCTCTCGTTTATGCGGATTTCAAGTACTCCACAGGTATATTCACACATTCAGTTCTCCAGATGATCGAGATCGGTGGCTTTAACTTCTCTACAAGCGAGACCGATGAGATCGTTATTGCAAAGCTCAAGGAGCTTGGCGGAGACGTTGACGCTTGCAGAGCCTACTACAAGGACCTTTGGGGCGAGAGCTACGCTGAATGGGAAGAGATCTACAAGCTTGAAGAGGTTCTTGCAGGCAAGTATCATGGAAGCGGTGAGGATTACACCGACGAAATGAGAGCTTATGTCGAAAAGATGATCGCGGCAAGCGAGGAAGCTCCCGAGCTTGAGGGATGTGTTCCTGTTGACGAGGAGCTTGCAGGCATGCTTCAGCTTATTATTGATAAGTATTCCTTCAAGGGCGTAAGAAACGCTTGGACAAAGCTTTGCTACTATTACAAGGCTCTTAACGAAACATATCATTGATAAGTTAACAATCGATTTAAAGAAATTCGACAATATTTGACAGGCTGCACGGGTTGCAGCCTGTCTCTTAAGATACTTTTTCCCTTCACGGAGGTTGAAATGACAAATATGAAAAAGATCGCACTGATCTTGTCGGTATGTCTTCTCCTGATCGCGCTTGTGAGCATCACCGCTTGCACCGGCAGTGACAAAAAGCCCGACACCGATAAATCACCCGAAACTAAAACCGAGGACAATGAGACCATGCCCGAGGAGCCCGAAACGGGCGGTACGGGTGCCTGCCTTTCACACAAGGAAGAAATAGTTGCAGGAAAGGCTCCCAGCTGCACTGAGGACGGTCTAACCGAGGGTAAAATATGCTCCGTATGCAAGACGGTTATAGTTGAGCAGGAGGCAATTGCCAAGCTCTACCACACAGAAGTAATTATTGAAAGCATAAGCGCGACCTGCACCGAAGCAGGCTACACCTCAGGAAAGAAATGTGCGGTATGCGACGAAATAATTATTGCTCCCGTTGAGATCCCCGCGCTCGATCATCTCGAGAGCGATTGGATCATTGATAAGACTTCCGAGGTTGGAGCTGACGGACTCCGTCACACAGAATGTGTTCGTTGCTCCGAAATAATCACCACCGAAAACTTCCCTGCCATCACCGAGGGACACGTTCACGAGGGCAAGGAATGGGCAGTTGTTTCCCCCGCCACCTGCACTGCGGAGGGCATAAAGGTACTCAGATGCGATTGCGGAGTTGAGATCGAACGCGCAAGCATTGAAAAAACCGAGCATATCGAGGAGATCACTATCGGAATTGCTCCTACATGTATGACCACCGGTCTTACCGACGGAAAAAAATGCTCCGTCTGCCAAAAAATCCTTGTTGCTCAGCAGACCATAGCCAGCAAGGCGCATACCGAGATCACGATGCTCGGACGTGCGGCGACTTGCACCGAGACCGGATCAACCGATGGCAAAAAATGCGCGTTTTGCTCGCAAATAACTCTCGCTCAGCTTAGCGTTCCTCCGACGGGTCATAGCTTTGCAGACGGCGCTTGCACCGCTTGCGCGCTTGCAGAGACCTACGGTGTATGGATCGTTGACGGACTTGGAAATCCCATAAGCGATGTCATCGTCAAGATACTCAAGGGTGACGAGCTTGTAAAGATGTATCCCTACAACGGTCAATACCTTCCCTTTGAGCTCGAGGACGGTGAGTACAGAATTGAGCTTGACCTCTCTCAGACCGGACGGGACTTCGTTTACGATGCAGATTCTTGCGTTATGTCACCCGAAAAGCGTTCTGTAAAGATTGAGCTCAGAAATAAGCTTTCCGAGCCCACGTCGATTTTCGTGGGATATCCGATCCTCGCCGACTATCAGGCATATAACGTTACCTCAGGCTCTTACGAGCTTACACTTACACCGAATGATTACACGTTTATAATTTTCCGTCCAAGCGCCTCCGCAGTATACACACTGACATACGTTTGCGACTCCGAGCTTACGGTAAGCTATCACGGAAGCAGCTTCTTCGTTCAGGGCGAGGACCTCAGCGGATCGTCGGAAGCTATCGCCAAATATAAAAACGGTCTCTCGGTTGACGTATTTCCCGGAAACATCGGCGGCGACCTTGTTTTCGCTATCAAGTCCGAATCGGCAACCTCCTGCATCCTCAACATTGCAAACGCGGGTGATCCCGGTACGAGACTTGAGGACGAGCCCTGGTCTCCTTATCTTGAGGATGACGCAACGGTCAGCGCACAGCTCTCCGCCCCCAAGGAAGGCACCTATACCGAGATCGATCTTACCGACACCTCCCTTAAGGCAGTTTTCAATGAAAAGGACGGATATTACCACCTCAACAGCGAGGACGGTCCCATTATATTCATCGACCTTACGACAGACTCCAAATATATCAGCAGCATTCAGGTGATCTGCGCAAATCAGCGCATGGGTACTTACATCTACGATATAAACGGAGACGTAGTTGAAAAGCGCAGCTATAATGAGCTTTTCCATCAGTACGGTATGCCGTCAACAAAAGAGGAAAAGGTCGAACAGGCGATAAGGGTTCCCCTCACCGAAAAGCTTGCCGAGGCTATAAAGACCTTTGGCGATAAGAACAGCTGGTGGGCAGAGGGATCTGACGCCAACATTTTCACAAAGCTATTGCTCGGCACTCCCTACAACAGAGAGTACGCTTGGCTGCTCTTCTGCGGATACTACGCAGATTAACGCTTAAATATGAGAGGGTCGCTAAGACCCTCTCTTTTTCAAACTTTTATGCGTTTTTTAGGAAAAAGACTTGCATTTTTCCCTGCCTAGTGATATAATACAGGTTAGTTGTTTGAATCTCTATCTTTAGAGAACGATTTTTTCTTCACGGAGGATTAGATATGAAAAAGATTTCCACACGCAAGCTTTTCGCTTTAATTTGCGCTATTCTGAGCATCCTGCTCATTCTTTGCGCCTGCGACACGTCAAGTGCAGATAAGGACAACGGCACCGAGGCAGGCACTGTCGCTGAAACTCAGGGCGCCGCTCCCGAGACCACTCCCGACACAAAGCCCGCAGACACCGAGCCCACAACAGAGTATCCTACCGAAAATGATCCCGAGCCCGAGACAGAGCCCGGCATCGTTGTGATCACATACACTGTAACTCTTCTCAACGAAGCAGGCGAGCCTATCGCAAACGCAGGCGTTCAGTTCTGCCAGGGCGATTACTGCATGCCCGGCTTCACCGACGCAAACGGAGTTGCTACATTCACGGCTCTTGAAGCAGATTACACCGTTACTATCCTTGCCGCTGAGGGCTACAATATTGACGGCTCGTACACCTTCCCTGAGGGATCGACCTCTCTTACTATTACCCTGACAGCAGCAGAATAAATTAAAAGTGCTAAATCTCCCGACGCAAAGCGACGGGAGATTTTTTATCTTCATAAAGACTCAAAAACCTCTTGATTTTGCCAAAAAAATATATTATAATATAAGGTGATACATTTTTGAAACCCGAAAGGACTGTACGAATGTCTGAAAAAACAAAGAAAAATATCCGACTGATATACGGCATAGCGCTATCTGTTTTGCTGATAGTCACGGGCATCTTGCTGATGATCTCCTGCGTCTCGATTTACAAGCTTGGGGCGCGCTCATTCACAGTTGAGAATATCTCTGCCGAATTTGACAAGATATGTATACCCGTATATATCACACTCGCAGCGGTGGTTATCGGAATCGTTATGCAAATACTCATACCCGAAAAAAAGGGCAAGATAAAAGCAAACGCTGACTCCAAGGCGGCGATCTCCCGTCTTGAAAAGAGACTTGATACGTCGCTGTGCGACAAAACTGCGCTCTCGCTTATATCAAAAGAGAAAACCCTTCGCGTTATTCTGAAAATCGCGCTCGCGGTCGTGTGTATTGCAGCGGCGACGACCGCTCTTGTTTACGTCTTAAATCCCGCGAGCTTTATGCTTGAAAATTATAACGAATGCGTTATTGCGGCATGCCTTTGGGTATTGCCCTGCTCCTTTATCTCGATCGGCTTCTTTATCGCGTATCTTTACGCGGAGAGAGCAAGCTACACCCGTCAGCTTGAACATTTAAAGGTTGCGATCGCATCGGGAGCGAAAAAGGCCACCGTGAATGCTTCGGAGGATAACAGATCCGAGAAAAAATGGCAGGTAGGACTTGTTTGGGGAATTCGTGCCGCGATTCTTATCGTTGCCGTATTCTTTATTATCGAGGGAATATCAAACGGCGGTATGTCTGACGTTCTGATAAAGGCAATAAATATCTGCACCGAATGTATCGGTCTTGGTTAAGAGGTGAGCGAATATGAAGAAACTAATCAATTGGTTCAAAAATCACCTCCCCACAAAGAGAAAGCTCATTCAGGTCTATGCCGCACTTCTCTTTAACGCAAATCTCAAGGGCTTTAAGACGGGGCAGATCTACACGGGTCCGCTCAAGAACATCTGCACACCCGGACTTAACTGCTATTCCTGTCCCGGAGCATCGGGCGCGTGTCCTCTCGGTGCGCTCCAGAATTCCCTTTCCGCAAGCGGAAAGACCGCTCCGTACTACGTTTTCGGTATTATTATGCTGTACGGATTGCTTTTCGGCAGATGGATATGCGGATTCCTCTGTCCCTTCGGACTCATTCAGGAGCTTTTGCATAAGATACCCACACCGAAGATAAAAAAGGGCCGCGTCAGCCGCGCGTTTTCGTTCTTAAAGTACGTTATCCTCGTATTTTTCGTATTTATCGTGCCTCTCGCTTACGCGACGAGGAATTTCCCCCTCCCCGGATTCTGCAAGTACATATGCCCCGCGGGAACGCTTGAGGGTGCGATGGGATTGCTCTCTAACAGTGTAAACGAGGGCTATCTCAGAATGCTCGGTCCGCTCTTCACCTGGAAGTTCCTTTTGATGGTATCCTTCCTTGTTGCCTGCGTATTTATTTTCCGTTTCTTCTGCCGTTTTCTTTGTCCTCTCGGCGCTCTCTACGGCTTGTTCAACAAAATTTCGCTCGTTGGTGTCAAGGTTGACAGAAAAAGCTGCACCGATTGCGGAATCTGCGTAAATAAATGTAAGATGGATATAAAGCACGTAGGTGATGCGGAGTGCATCAACTGCGGAGAGTGCATAAGCTCGTGTCCTACCAGGGCTATAAGCTGGAAGGGCTCAAAGTTTATGCTGAATACATTCGTTTCCTCTGTCGGTTGCGACACGCTTGACGGGGAGACGAAAGCTGAAAAACAAATAATTATTGACGAGAAAAACAAGAAGATCTCGCGCAGAAATGCAATTATTAAGACGGTCGTCGGTATTCTTATGGTTGCACTTCTCGCGTCCGCTCTCGTTTACTACAATTTTATCGACGGTAAAAAGGATCCCTCTCCTCCCACTACGAATAACGGCTCAAACGACACCATTGAAAGTGGCGACGGTGAGGGGGAGGATTTTGAAAAACCGCCCGTAGGAATAAACGTCGGAAACACCTGTCCCGACATCACACTTCCCCTGGTCGGTCAGGGCGGTAGCTTCTCTGTTCAGGCAAACGAGGGTAAGGTGACCGTTCTCAACTTCTGGTACACGACCTGCACGCCCTGTCTTGCCGAGCTGCCTCATTTCTATGATGTTGCCGCAGAGTATTCGGATGAAGTAACTCTCGTCGCAACGCACATCTATTGGCCCGGACTTGATATCAGTAAATGGATTGAATCCTCCTCGGGTCACCCCGAATGGAATGACGGAACTATGCTGATAGCGTACGACGACGGCAAATACTGTCAGGATCTCTTTGGATTTTTGGCATTCCCGACCACAGTGGTCATCGATGAGCACGGAGTTATCACGGACAGCTTCGTCGGCGGTCTTACCCGCGATGAGCTTGTTGCCGCCATTGAAAAGGCGCTGAACAATTAATTTTGGAGAATATATATGAGAAAATTTATTTCCCTGCTTCTCTGCCTCACCTTCATCATCTGCCTTTCCGCCTGCCGCAGCGCAGGAGCAGCACATACGGAAACTGACGAAAAGTCAGACAAGGTGACAGAAAAGGAAAGCGTAAGAGAACCCGAGCTTGAAACTGAATATGTAAACGTAGGAACCAACGTAGGCGATCTGTGTCCCGACCTCGAGCTTACTATACTCGACAGAGACGAGCCATTTTCAATACATGATAATCGCGGAAAGATCACCGTGCTCAATTTCTGGTTTACCACCTGTCCGTACTGCATCGTGGAAATGCCTCATTTCTATGACGTGGCAAAGGAATACGGACAGAAGGTCACCGTGATCGCTCTTCACGCGAATATTCAAGGCGTAGACCTTCCAAAGTGGATCGAAACCAACAATCCCCAGCTTGCTGACGGAACGGTTTTGGTCGGATGGGATGATAACTATACCGCTCAGATACTTTTTAACGTAACCGGATTTCCCACGACGGTCATTCTTGACAGAAACGGCGTGATCTCGGATATCAGGGTTGGAATGATGTCGCGCGATCAGCTTGCAGAAGCGATCCAAAAGGCAATGATGCAATAAAAGTAAAAAACAGACGGGCAACCGTCTGTTTTTTATTGCGCAAGTATTTTTTTCTTGTATTCTATCGGGGATACCCCTACGTTTTTCTTGAAGGCTCTTGAAAAATTATGTATAGAGGAGTAGCCGAGCATATCGGATATTTTACTGACCGACATCCCTTCAAGCAACAGCTTTTTCGCTTTCGCAGTCTTGAGCTTTGTGTAATACTCGATAGGTCCCTCTCCGCAATGCTCCTTGAAGAGCGCGCAGAGCTGCGTCTTTCCCATATAGAAATTTGAGCATATATCGGTGAGGGTGATATTACCGCAAACTCCGTCGTTGAGATAATCGATTATTAGCTCCACTATCGAGCTGTGCGCCAGCGTTCTGCTGTCCTCGGTTCTCGTCGCCTTGCTAATAGCGTCGCCGTCGCTTCGCTTAAGTGTCAGTAAGAACTCGGTCAGATAACACTCGAGCAGCTGAAGTGAGCCGAACGGAGATGTGGAAAAGTCGAGAGAGCGCTTGTCGCTATACTCATTCGGTATGTCTCCAAGTGCTTCCTTTGCCTCGTTGATAAAAAGCGACAGGAGTGTCTTCGGTGTTTTTCCGAGCGTAAATATCTTTTTGTCGAAGAATTCCATAGCCTCACTGTCACTTGTAAAGGAGACTACAAGCATACTGTTAGGCACTATTTTATTTGAGATATGCGCGTGAAGCTCCATAGGCTTGTGGAAGATGACCTGCCCCTGCGAGAGCGTTCGACCGATGCCGTCTGTGACCGCGTTTATCTCACCGCTGTCGACATATACAAGCTCCCAGAAATTATGCCTCTCGGGCGGGTGTGAAAAGTCCTTGCAAAATTCGAAATAATAGATACTGTTGAAGCCCTTTATCTCTATCTCCTTTTTTATCGGCTGAGTGGCAAAGCTCATTTTCATCCTCCTTTCCCGAAATGCACAAAACGAACAAAATGATAAATAAAATGGAAATGATGGTAAATACTTTTTTTCGAAAATATTGTATCATATAATCAGGATAATGTCAATCAATATCCGATATTTTCCCCGCTTTTTTATCAAAAAGTCCTTATAATGCATTAAAAAAGCGGCAAAAACCGAACAAGGAGATAAAAGTTATGAACGTATTGGCTATCGGATGTCACCCCGACGACATCGAAATATCCTGTTGCGGAACACTTGCAAAATGCGTAAAGCGCGGCGACAAGGTCACCGTCTGCCACGTTGCAAACGGTAATATGGGCCACGAGATCATCAAGCCCGACGAGCTTCGCGTAATGCGTGCCAACGAGGCAAAAAAGGCAGGCTCGCTTGCAGGTATCGAGGTCGTTACTCTCGATATCGGCGACCTTCTTCCCAACGGCGCATCGGTTGAGCAGAGAGACAAGGTCGCACAGCTTATTATCGACACACAACCTGATTTCATTATCACCCACGGCCCCGACGACTATATGCCCGACCACAGAGAGGTCTCCAAGCTCGTGTTCGACGCGTCATTCGTCGCAAGTGTACCTCAGTATAACGGTGGCGGCAAGGCGGCGGTAACTCCCATTTATTATATGGACAACCTCGCGGGACTCAACTTCAATCCCACCGAATACGTAGATATAACAGACGAGATCGAGCTAAAGATCGAAATGCTCGAGTGTCACGTAAGCCAGCTCAAGTGGATGCGCGACCACGACCATATCGACTTTGCGGAGTTTGTCCGCACCTGCTCCCGTTTCCGCGGAATTCAGTGCGGAGTCGGATACGCAGAGGCATTCCGCCAGGAGCTTGTATGGCCTAAGGTCACGACAAGGAGGATGCTGCCTTGAAAAAAGTAGCTTGCGTAGGAATTCTCGTAGCCGACGTAATGGTCTCGGGAATGAACGGCACTCCCAACAAGGGCGAGCTTGCCCGCGTTGACGGAGTCACGATACATAACGGCGGAAATGCTATGACCGCAGCGATCAACTTAACTAAGCTCGGTGTCGAGACGAGAATGGTCGGCAAGGTCGGATGCGACCTCTTCGGTCAGTTTCTCGAGGAAAGACTCAATGCGCACGGCGTTGACACACGCGGACTCGCAAAGGACGAAAACACAGGTTCTTCGGTCTCGATCGTCCTTCTCGATAAGAGCGGAGAGAGATCCTTCCTCCACACCGTCGGAACGAACGGAACATTCGCCGAAAGTGACGTTGATTACTCGATAATCGACGAGTGTGATCTCGTATTCCTGACGGGAACCTACCTTATGGATAGATTCGACGGAGCCGAGACGGCTGCATTTCTCAAAAAGTGCAAAGAAATGGGCAAGACCACCTTCCTCGACGTCTGCTGGGATGCAAAGGGACGCTGGGCAAGTGTGCTTGATCCTGCTATGCCCTATATCGACTACTTTATGCCGAGTATCGACGAGGCGATCAACATCGCAGGATGTAACGACCTTGAAGGAATGGCAGACGTATTTATGTCGAAGGGAGTCAAAAACGTCGTTATCAAAACAGGTAAAACGGGTAGCTATATGAGACTCGCAGATTGGACCGAGGGCAAGACCTACCCTTCGCTCAAGGGAGTCACCGCAGTCGATACGACCGGTGCTGGAGATAGTTTCTGCTCCGGCTTCCTCTCTGCATTCGCACGTGATCTTGATCCCGAGGAGTGCATCAAGGTCGGAAACACCACGGGCGCTATGTGTGTTACCGCAAAGGGTGCTACGACTGGCATCCGCTCCTTTGACGAGACCCTTGAATTTATGAAAGCACACTCGTGATCGAGTGAAAAAGTAAAATAAAAAATTTCAAATAAAAAGCCGCAATAAGCGGCGGAACGGAGAAAACTATGGATTTTTTGTCAACTGTTAAAGGCAGCCTCCTTGAAGGCTTCTACCCCGCAGGATGGGATCTTGCAAAAATCGACGCTTGCTGTGATAAGGGTGTCGTTCGCGAGGACTTCTGGAACGAGAAATTCAACCCCGTAGAGTGCGAGAGCATCTACGACTTCGACACGCTTATGGGTCACGAGATCGCAATGCAGATAAAGCTTGCGGCAGAGAGAGGCGAAAAGCTCGCGATCATCCTCCCCGTAGGACCTATGGGTATGTATAAGTGGGCATCCTACTTCCTCAACGAGTGGGATATCGACTGCTCTCACGTATATACCTTCAACATGGACGAGTGGGCAGACGCAGAGGGTAATACTCTCTCCAACGATAACCCCGCATCCTTCGAGTACAGCATGAAGCAGGCATTTTTCGGAAAGATCAACAAGACTATCCCCGAGAGCCAGAGAAACTTCGCAACCAAGGAAAACCTCCCCACCTACCCCGAGAAGATCGCCGCACTTAAGGCAGAGAGCGCAAAGCTCGTTTTGGTGTTCGGTATCGGAAGAATGTGCCACATCGCATTCTGGGAGCCCCAGTTCGCAGAGGACTATGCTACGGTCGAGGAGTGGAAGAAGGCACCCTACCGTATCGGTGCAAAGCTCCATCCCCTCACCATCGAGCAGAACGCGCTCACAAGCTTCAAGAGCCGCACGACTCTCGTTCCTTGTCGCGCTAACACTATAGGCCCCGGACTCTTCCTCCAGGCTGACTATATCATCGGTGGATGCGACGGAACACTCGGACGCGGTATGCAGTGGCAGGGTATGTCCTTCCTCACAACTCTTCACTACGGTCCCGATATGAACATCACCTCGACCTTTATGCCTACCCTTCCCGGTAAGCTCTTCTACCTCAAGGATCTCGCAGGTCCCCTCGTCGCAGAGTGCAACTGATGATGAGCGAAATACATCTTTGGGGTAAAAAGGTACTTCTCGACAAGTCACCTGTGGTATTCAGCTATCAGCCCGGTGACGATTGGCTTGAGCATTGGGAGCCCAAAACGGGACAGTGGAAATGCGAGGACGGATATCTGATAGGCGCGGAGCGTGAAAGCACCGCGGCGCTGCTTATCAGTAAGCGTGAATACGGCGATGCTATGATGCTCTCATTTACCGTCCAGGCTATTCCGCCCGCGACACGTGACCTCAACGCCTTCTATTTTGCAAAATGGAACGACGAGAGAAACTTCCTCGGTGAATCCTACGTCTGCGGTCTTAACGGCTGGTACGAGCACAGAAGCGGAATCGAGCGCGATGAGCAGGACGGATCGGTCTCTCTGTATACCTCTACCGCCCTCTATCAGTATAAAACAGGAGATTTTGTCAGGATCGACGTCGGTTGTATAAACGGTCACTCCTTTATGATGGTGGACGGTCAGATGGTAACCGAGCTTCAGGATCCCCGTCCGATCACTCCCGGCAAGGTCGGATTTTCTGCCTATTGCACGCAGCTTAAGATCAAGGATATCGAGGTCAGAGAGCTTTATTGGGAGCCCTTCGAGCAATCCTACACCCCCGAATTTTAAATTTAAATGATTTATTAAGGAGAATAATATGGGAAAACAAACATCGGATTTCAGATATAACACAGGTGCTACAAAGGTACCGTGGGCAGCAGTCGGCGAGAACTATAACGTTCACGACCTTATGGAAATAATCAGATTCCTTATGCAGGGCGAGGGTAAGGAGTACGACGACGCTCTTGAGGCTGTATGGCAGCAGGTAAAGAAGCTCGAGCCTCTCTCCACCCCTCCCGGAAAGCTTTCTCTCGGCTCAAAGGTCGAGGCGGCAGAGGCGGCTTGTAACGAGTACCTCAAGACAGAGTCCGCAACCTTCGTAACCAACGCTACCGCAGGCTTTGAGATCGCGTATAAGTACGCAAACCTCAAGGAGGGCGACGAGGTCATAGTTCCCGCGATCACCTTCGTGGCAACGATGGCATATCCCCTCGCTGTCGGCGCAAAGCTCGTTTTCGCTGACGTAGACCCCAGAACTATCAATATGGACCCCGCAGACGTCGCAAGAAAGATCACCCCCAAGACGAAGATGATCGTTCCCGTACATATCGGCGGATATCCCGTTGACCTCGATCCCATCCTCGAGCTTGCAAAGAAGCATAACATCGTGGTCCTTGAGGACGCGGCTCACGCTTTCGGTGCAATGTATAAGGGCAAAATGGTCGGTACTATCGGTGACTTCGGTGCGTATTCAATGCACGAGGTAAAGAATATCACCTCCTTCGGCGAGGGCGGTATCCTCTGCACCTCCATCCCCGGATATACTCCTCACATGAAGAGAGCAAGATTCCTCGGACTCGATTTCACATGTCCCATCAAGGATTGGCTCTATAATATCACGCCCATCCCGGGTAAGGAGCATCCCTTCGTTCCGGGTAACTCCTCCACGACCGAGATCCAGGGTCTCGGACTTGCGCTCCAGGTAGCAAGAAACGAGGAGATCATCGCTACCCGTCGCAGAGCGGCTGAGTATCTCACAAAGAGATTCGCCGAGAACGACGCTATTATTCCCCAGCTCCTCGACAGCGAGGATATCAAGCCCACCTATCATATGTACCTCCTCCAGATCGACCCCGCAAAAGCAGGCGGAGACATCCAGGTGCTTAAGAAGAAGCTTGAGGAAAGAGGCGTTACTCAGATCGCGCACTTCGGTCCTCTCTACCGCTTCAAGATAGTTCAGGATATGGGCTACGACTCTGACGAGATCGCAAAGACCTGTCCCAACTGTGAAGAGGTATTCTATAAGAGATTTACCCACCTTCCCCTCTACGGTCTCTCCGACGAGCAGCTCGAATATATGGCTGACTCTGTCCTCGAGGCAGTAGCAGAGATGCAGGCAGGCAAATAATATGGCAAATAAGCTTAAATGGGGCATAATCGGATGCGGCGGTATCGCAGACCGCCGCACACTCCCCGGAATGATGCTCACAAATAACTGCGAGCCTTACGCCGTAATGGATACCAACCCCGCGCTTGCCGAAGCGGTAAAAGAAAAATACGGCGCAAAATATGCATTCACAAAGGAAGAGGACGTCCTCGCGCTCGACGAGATCGACGCTGTATATATCGCCTCCCCCGTTTTCTGCCATAAGGCGCAGGCACTTGCGGCGGCAAAGGCAGGAAAGCATATCCTGCTTGAAAAGCCCCTCGGACTCACCGTAGCGGATTCGCAGGAGATCATCGAGGCTTGTAAGAGCGCAGGTGTCAAATTGGGCGTTGGATTTATGATGCGCTACCACGCGTACCATCAGGCAATGAAGGATGTTATAGCAAGCGGAAAGATCGGCGATATCGTATCGATGCGCGCACAGTTCACCTGCTGGTATCCCGATATCGAGGGCGCCTGGAGACAGAACAAAGCTCTCTCGGGCGGCGGTGCGCTCATTGACCTCGGCGTTCACTGTATCGACCTGCTTATGTATATCTCGGGACTCAACGCGGTTGAGTGTATGGGATATGCCGAGACACAGACCTTCAATTATAACGTAGACGATTCCGCATCGGTAATTATGAAGATGGACAACGGCGCGCTCGCGTACGTAGACGTAAACTTCAATATGCCCGACTCGTCTGCAAAATGCCCCCTCGAGTTCTACGGAACCAAGGGTAGCATGATCGCAACAGGCACTCTCTCGCAGGAGGAAGGCGGATCGGTCGAGATCCTCGCCTGCCCCGAGGACACGGGATACGACGCTCAGCAGAGTCGCTCTCTCGTCGAGCCTGTAAGCCTCGATGTCGAGTTTGGCAATATGTATACAAAGGAGCTCGAAGCCTTCGCAAACGCGATAATCAACGACACAGAGCCCCCTGTAAACGGTGAAAACACGCTCCTCGTCCAGAAGGTCATCGAATCCATCTATACCTCCCGCGGAGGAAAGCTTTAAAAAGAGCAGCTCTCGTAAAAAAACGAGAGCTGCTTTCTTATTGCGCGATATTGATTACTATCTTCCCCTTCCTTTCGGCATATTTTATCGATGTGTATGCACCGCCGTACGTATGCTTAACGTACGCAATTATTAGATCACTTTCGTTTATCATCCACTCGTTCCTTTTGCTTATCGCAAACCTCAAAGGGACCTTTTCAAGAGGCGGATAAACACTGCAATCATATAAACCCAATTTTTCTTTGATATGATCCGGCAGCGTCAAATACGGTGTTACAAGCACTATCTCACAGGTCAATCCCTTTTTTCTAAGAGAGGTAACAGCTCTCAGGCAAACGTCATCATAATCACCGTATCCTCCCAAATAAAAGATAGCTTTTTCTTTTGGCAATACATGCTTTTTGATCTCAGCCTCGACCTTATCCGAAATACCCTCGCGCTCGTATATCTTAGCGTGTCCGAAAAATGTAATTATCATATTCGCCTCCATCGTGGAACTCCGATATATGTATATTTTAAAACATCTTTACACATTTGTCAATATCGTGGAACTCCACGAGAGATATTTTTTTTAAAAAACTATAATAATTGTGAAACTCCGAGAAAATAATAGATGAGGGACACAATTATGAAACTTAACGACGCAATCATTAAAAGGATAAATGAGATATGCAAAGAAAAGAATATTAATATATGTGAAGCATCTCTTGGCGGAGGCATGTCACCGTCCGCGATATACGATCTTGTCAAAGGGCGCACAAAATGTTCTAAGGTAATTACCGTAAAGCGTTTCTGTGAGGGCGCAGGAATAACACTAAAGGAATTTTTCGACAGAGAGTATTTCAACGATATCGAGGATTAATACAAAAAGCAGTCGGTCTTACCCGACTGCTCTTTTTTAATCATACTTCCTGACTCTCACGAACAATGACTTAAACGCCTTGAAATCGAACGGTATTAACGGATAAAGATAGCTTCTCTTCCCATTTACCGTCTTGTTGGTGAGGAGTAGCACGAGTATCAGCAAGCTGCCGCCTGCAAAGCCCCAGGCGCCGAAGATTGCCGTCAGAACAAGCAAGATTATCCTCATAAACTTTATCGCATACCCAAGCTCGTAGCTTCTCTGGGTGAAATTTGCAATTGCCACGAATGCCATATACAGAATGACCTCGGGGATAAGCCACCCGATGCTCACCGCGAAATCACCAAGTATCAAGCCGCCAACGACCGATAAGGAATTCGACAGCATATTCGGAGTATTCAGCGACGCCATACGGAGGCCGTCAATGATAAATTCAACGAGCAAGAGCTGTGCCACGAGCGGCAACCGCCCAACCTCTCTCGGCACGATAAACTCGAGCCAATCCGGGATAAACTGCGGATGCATCACAAGCAAATACCAAAGCGGGACCATATATAGCGCAAGGAAGAAAACGACGTGCCGCACGATGCGGATATAGGTTCCCGTCAGCGGAGGAAAATAAAAATCGTTGGTCTCCTGCATAAAGTCGAATATCGAGGTCGGAAGCACCATCACCTGCGGCGTGTTGTCGCAGATTACAAGCACGCTTCCCTCAAGAAGCTGTGCCGCCGCGGAGTCGGGGCGCTCGGTGTACCTTATCTTTGGAAAGGGATTGTACCACCTCTGCTTGATCAGGCACTCAGCCAAGGATTCATGACCGAGCGTCAGCGAATCGGTCTTGATGCCCTTCAACTTTTCCTTGATACTATCAACGTATTTAAGATCCGCCCTGTCCGACATAAAGCAGACTACGACGTCGGTCTTCGAGCTTTTTCCGATAGATAAATAACTCATCGTAAGCGCAGGATTTCGAATTCGGCGGCGTATGAGCGCGGTATTGAAGATCAGAGTCTCGACGAAGCCGTCTCTCGCACCTCGCATGACCTTGTCACCCTCGGGCTCACCCGTGTCACGCGCGGGATAGGTCCTCGCATCGATTATCACTCCGTACTCGCCAAATGCTGACCCTAGCACGAGCGTAGCGCCCGACATCATCATCTGTATCATACTGTCAAGGTCGCTCGTTGCATCGGTCTCAACGTACGGAATGTGCGCGTGAATGAACGCCGCCACCCTCTGCCCGACAGCCGCACTCTTCTCCCAATCGTCACTCTTTCCCTTACTGCCCGCACCCAGCCCTTCAAGGGATACAAGATGCATCATAAGCTTCTGCATTACGGCATCCTTTACAAATCCGTCAATAAAATAGAGCATTAGCTCACCGTCGCCAACGGTCAAGGGCTTTTTTATAATATCAAAATTTTTCTGCGGGTGTAATATCGAGTCAATAAGCTTGACGTTCTCACGATAATCCCCCGTCATTCTTTTAATCTCTTCCATAGGTTCTCCAAACATCGCAAACCGCGTATTTTTCAAACATATTGTCCCCCACTTTTCGAAAATAATACAAAAATCGAGCGGTCAAACAAAACCGTTCGTTTTTTCATATTTTAATTTATCATTAGCGGACAATCCCTCAGTCGCGCACGGAGGGATTGTCCACCCCCCGCAAAATCGCAACCTTTCATTTCCCCATCTCTCCGCTGACCGTCGACCGCTGATAGTTCAAAGGAGAAACACCGCAGTTTTTCTTGAAGAAACGGCTGAAATACGACACGCTTTCAAAGCCGAGCATTTCTGCAACCTCGGTCACCGAAAACATATCCTGCAACAGAACGGTTGCCTTTTGCATCAGCAAAGAATCCCGATAGGCAAGCGGCGAGGTCTTGTATTCCTCGCGAAACAAATTGTAAAACTGTGAGGAGCTGAGGTGACAAAGCCGTGCAAGCGCGGAGCAATCTATTTCATCCGTCAGGTGCTCGATCAAATACGAGATCGCGGGAGACAGCCTCTCCTTCCCGGGGTCTTCAAAATTGGCGGCAAGAGAGCGCAGGACGGTACATATAAGCTCGGTCCTTCTTATTGAGTCGTTCGAGTATTGGCAGGCGTCCATAAGTGCCCTTACCGCCTCGGCACATTCTCTTGGCGCAGAGTCGCACATCTTTTTCGGAGAATTGGAAAAAAGGGCAAATTCCCCATCAATATACAAGTCAAAATCAACGCGGAAAAACTCAATATCCTCGCTTTCTATCTCAAGCACGTGTCTTGAGCCCGTGGGCAGATAAACAACCGAATCGGGATCGAGTGAAAACTCGCCGCCCTCAAAAGCATATCGGCAGGAGCCGTGAACGATAAGCAAAAAACCGTTTATCGGACGGCTGTTTACCACCAAACGCCTATATTTCGGCTTTTGATGGATAACGTTTACCCGTGAGACCCGAAAATCATATTTTCTTAATTCGTTAAGGTCGATGATCATTTTACACCTCTCGTCGTGATTTTTCGCATCCATTATATCACGCTTTTTCGCCAAATGCAACACCAATCGGAAAATCGTGCAAATTTATAGGAACATTGTGCATAGACTTTCGCACCCGTTTGGCATTATAATAATGGCACACCACCTATTACGAGGAGGGACCCGTATGAACTCGAAATGGAATAAAAGCACGGAGATCTTTGACGAATACGAACGCAGATTTGCCGAGGCGCGCGCCGAAAAAGGGATGTCGCGTCCGTGGGAGAGTGCCGAAAAGGAAAGGATCGTCGAATCTGCAAAGCGAATGCTTCGATACGACGATTCGCTCGTTCCTCCAATACGGGAAATGACCGAGATCGTGCGTACTGAATATAACGGATATTCTGCCATTCAATACCGTTTTGAATCGCGTAAAAATATGTTTGGCAGTGCCACGCTCTATCTTCCCTGCTCAAAGGAAAGGTTTCCCCTCGTCTTCGTTTGCTGCGGACACGGCAAAGAGGGGCGGTTGACCTCCTCATATATGGCGATGGGACACCGACTCGCTTCTTGTGGATTGGCGGCGTTGGTTATAGACAACATAGGTCAGGGAGACCGCAATCGCGACCGTGACGGCGGCAACACACCCGACCATTGGATGGCGACGGCACCCTTCAAGTGCGGTCTTACTCTCCAAGGGCTTATAGTCGCGGAGACCGTGGGACTCATCCGCCATATGAAAAAGGACAAACGCTTTGACCCCGAGCGATTTGCCGCTTGCGGCAATTCCGGCGGCGGAACCTTGACGATGTTTTTAGCCGCACTTTGTCCCGAAATATCTGTCATAGCCTCATCGGGCTATCCCTCGGAGATTCCGTACATCCTCCAAAAGGAACGCGAGCATTGCGCGTGCAACCTTTTCGTCGGCGCGGCATACGAGGCGGAAATGTGGGAGATATACAGCACCTTTGCACCAAAGCCCCTGCTCCTTGAGGGCGGGATCGACGATAACCTTATCCCCATGGATCTTGCTCACCGAAATGCGCGAAAGGTACGAAATACGTATATCCAAATGGGCGCGGAGGATAATTTCACATTTGAGCTGACAAACACAAGACACTCTTGGGAGCTTGAGGATATCAACCTCATAAGCCGTTTTCTTTCGGAGAGGCTCACGGGCTTCATCCCCGCGGATGCTACGCATCTATTTGCGGCAGACGACGTCACCCCCTTCAAGGTACCCATCCCCGAACGCTCGCTTACGACCGCAGGACTTTGCGAATATCTTTCGGGCGTCACCTGCCCCGAGGACGTCAAGCTTGAGGAGATCTTCGTGCCAACCTTTAAAGGAAAGCCGATCGACCGAAGCGAGATACAAGAGGACGTCGGGCGCGGTGATATAATGCGAGTTTTTGCGCAATTTGAATGTGCTCTTTACAGATCAGAAAAAAATGCCAAGGAGGAAATATAACGATGGCAAAAAAGATAAAATACAAGGTTGCGGGCGGCTGTGTCAAATGCATGACCTGCATCTACCAATGTCCCATGCAGGCGATCACGATGATCCCGAACGTCAGCGCATTCATTGACGAGGAAAAGTGCGTTGGATGCGGAAGCTGCTGCGATTCATGTCAACCCGGCGCGATAGTGCCGTACGAAGCTTAAAAACATACGGAGGAATAAAAAAATGATCAAATTTGCAGAATTTAAAGAAGAATACGCACCGCTCTACGGCGAATACGACGTCGTGGTCGTCGGCGGAGGAATGGCTGGCGTAGGTGCTGCCGTTGCCGCGAGCAGAGCTGGTGCCAAAACCATTCTCATCGAAAACACGTCGGCTCTCGGCGGACTTGCAACCATGGGTATAGTCAATATCCCCCTCGACTTTTTGTCGGGACTCGGCAAGGACCTCTTTGACCGCCTCGTCGCGATCAACGGTCTTTGGAAAAGAAATACCGACCCCGAAAAGCACAAGCTCGTCTTTGACAGAATGGTCAAGGAGGCGGGATGCGACCTGCTTTTGGTTACGCCTCTCGTAGATACCATCGTTGACGGTGACACGGTAAAG
This sequence comes from Oscillospiraceae bacterium, assembly GCA_015064685.1. Lineage (GTDB taxonomy): Bacteria > Bacillota > Clostridia > Oscillospirales > CAG-272 > SVTX01. The sequence goes on along the minus strand of SVRT01000001.1, from coordinate 53,476 downwards.
GGCGTTATCGTACATACGAAAGAAGGAAGACGCTCGATAATGGGCAAGAGATTCGTCGACGCATCGGGTGACTCCGACCTCGTAGATTTTGCGGGCGGAGAGGTCGAGGTCGGACGCGAAAAGGACCATATGTCCATGGGCTGTTCGCTCGAATTCGTCCTCGGCGGCGTTGATTACGACGCGTATCAGGCGTCCGAGCTTCGCATGAAGGATCCCCAGTGGATACTTATGCTTTCGGATGCTATCAAGGAGGGCAAGATCCCCGATATTGACAACCACCTCAACTGGATGACGCATATCCCCGATCGTCCCGAGCATTGCGGAATGGACGAGGTAAGCATCTGCTTTGCGCATTCGCGCTATTGCTTCCCCACGAAGAACGAGGACCTTACGCGTATGTACCTCGAGGGACGCGAGCAGGTGGATATCCTTGCAAAATTCATCAAGGAGAATATCCCCGGATTTGAAAAGAGCTATCTTTCCTACACCGGCTCACTTTTAGGCGTCCGCGAGAGCCGCAGGATCGTCGGCGAATACAGAGTTACGGGAATGGATATCGCCACGGGTAAGCACCACGACGACGTTATCGCGATAAGCTACCACGGCTTTGACCTCCACGGATTTACCGCATCGGGCAACCTCAAATGGTTCGAGGGCGTTTTGCCAAACGGAGAGAGAGCCTATATTTCGAACGCTGGCGGCTGGGGCTCACAGCTTCCGCCCGACGACGGCACCAAGCGCATCAATATGCTTGAGCTTCTTGAAAACCCCAACACCCCTTATTTCTACGATATTCCCTACCGCGCACTCGTTCACAAGAGACTTGAAAACGTCCTTGCGGCAGGAAGAAACCTCTCATCCGACGTTCCCGGACAGAGCGGAACTCGTCTTATCATGTGCTGTATGTCAATGGGAGAGGCAGCGGGAAATGCTTGCGCCCTTTCACTCAAGGAAGGTGTGACCGTCCGTAACGTAAACGTCAAAAAGCTCCAGGAGATCATACTTGCGAACGGTGGCAACCTTTACGACTTCACCGAGCGTGCAAACGTCGGAAAAACATATCAGAAGGAGGCGGCAAATCACCGCCACGGTAACGAGGCAAAGTACTTCGAAACCTTGAAGCAGAAAAACGGAACTGCAAAATAATTGATAAATTGGAGTTTATAAGGATGTTGCCAAAGCCTTCCCCCTCGGGGGAAGGTGGCGGCGGAGCCGTCGGATGAGGGGAAATCCTTTGTATCGTAACCCCTCACCACCTGCTTCGCATGAGCCTCCCCCCAGGGGGAAGCCTTACGTTTGTCCGCTTGTAACACACCGACAAATCAAAATTTGAAAACCTTATTTCCAATTTTTCAAATTTGACGTCTTTTATTTTTCCCTTTTTTATCTTTTCAAACAAAATAGAAAAACGGGGGATTTTTGCTCCAAAAATCCCTTGACTTTGCTCACCTTTATGGTATAATTAAGCCATAGAGGAAAATCACGTCGAAAGGCAGGATATTACTATGCAAATAAGAATTTTCAAGGACACCGAGACTGTAAGATACGCCGCCGAGGAGCTTGCAAAATACCTCGGAATAATGGATAACTCGATCGACACTGAAATAGTCGTGTCGCAGGAAATATCAAAGGATGCTATCACGCTCGGCATCCTCGCAGACCTCGGTCGCGATGACTCTGACGTTGAGGACTATATGCTCGATGACGTTATCGACGTTGAGATTGAAAATCTTTCGGGAATCATCGCGGGAAGCAACGACCGAAGCATACTTATGGGCGTTTATGAGCTACTCAAGAGCGCGGGCTGTGCCTTCGTCCGTCCCGGCCCAGACGGTGATTACGTGCCTAAAAAGGCTATGGCAAATCACTCTTTTACATACAGAAAAAAAGCGGATTTCCGCTTCAGAGGTCAGTGCATTGAGGGCGCGATCTCCTACGAACACGTCTATGAAACCGTCAAGTGGATGCCCAAGGTCAATATGAACCTCTTTATGATCGAGCAGATAGTTCCCTACAACTATATGAACCGTTGGTACAGGCATATCGTCTCAACGAGAAAGGGATGGGATCCCGAGCCGCCGTACGAGCAGTATTGCGAATGGTGCGCTCAGCTTGAAAAGGACATCAAAAAATTCGGTCTCCAGCTTCACGTAATGGGACACGGAGCCCTCAACGAGCCGTTTGGAGTCCGTCACATGATCTCGGGTATGAAGTATACCGTCTCCGATGACGTCAAAAAGGCTCTCGCTCTCGTTGACGGAGTCCGCGACATCCACGACAATTCCCCCTTCTTCACCCAGCTCTGTATGTCGCAGGAATGGGTGCAGGACAAGGTCGTAAATTGGCTTGCAAACTACCTTGAGGAGAAACCCTACATCGATTTTCTCCACTTCTGGCTCGCAGATAACATCAACAACCAGTGCGAGTGCGAGGAATGTAAAAAGCACCACCCCTCCGACCTCTACGTGCAGATGCTCAACAAGCTCGACGCAGAGCTTACAAGGAGAGGGAACCCCGCAAAGATAGTATTTATTATGTACGTCGACACCCTCTGGGCGCCCATCGTCGAAAAGCTCAATAATCCCTCAAGATTTATCATGACTACCGCATGGAGCCTTGACAATATTTCAGGCGAGCGCAGTCCCCTTCCTCTTCCCAAGTGGGAAAGAAACCATTATCCCAATGTCGACCAGAGCTTTGGCACCTGCCTCAACTTCATCGATCAGTGGAAGCCTGCGTTTGACGGTGCAAGGTTCATCTACGCATATTGGCTCTATACCGAGCACTTTACAGATCCCGGTTATATGAACTTCTCCAAGGGTATCGCATCTGACCTCAAAAAGCTTGACCAGACAGGCTTTGACGGCGTTATGAGCGACCAGACTCAGCGCGCTTACTTCCCCACCGCGCTCCCCGCAAGTATGATCGGTGAGATACAGTTTGACAAGAAAACCGACTCCGAAAAATACATCGAAAACTACATGAAGGGATGCTTTGGCGAAGACTATAAGCTCGCGCAAAACTACCTCCAGACCGTTTCGGATCTCTTTGATAAGAAGGCTCTCAAGCAGAACACGAGCATCGTAGCACAGGATACCGGTGCTGATGACAACAGCGCACAGAAGGCAGGCATTTTCGGCAATACGGCAGCAGGCAAGCGAATTGCGGGTGTTTGGAAGATAGTTGACGATTTTGCTGCGACCGTTGCAAAGAACGTGGCATCTTCGGATGCTTGCATTGCGAAGTCCTGGAAGCTTCTTGAATATCACGGAGAATACTGCAAGCTTCTCTCCGCCATCTACGTTTGTCTCTCGAGGAATGACGTTGACGGTGCGAATGCGGCACTTGCGGATGCTATCGACTATATGTCAGAGATCGAGCCCGAGGTCCATTATTATTTTGACCTTGTTCTCTTTAATCAGAGAATGAGCCAGATAATCGCAGGAAGATAAAACAAAGACCACGGTATGTTCATAATACCGTGGTCTTATAAATTGCAATTTAGCGAACGGTCTACAATGTAGGGCGGGGGCTTGCTCCCGCCGTAAAAACCTTTTATAATCAACGAAACGGCGGGAGCAAGCCCCCGCCCTACGTTGGTGTAACACACCGATAAATCAAAACTTGAAACTCACTTTTTATCCTTCTTAACAAGCTCCATAAGCTCGGAAACGAAGGTCTCAACATCAGCAAACTCGCGGTAGACCGATGCAAATCGCACGTACGCGATATGGTCACGCGCCTTGAGCTTCTCCATTACCATTTCACCTATCATTGCTGACTCAACCTCGTTATTGAGCGAATTTTGGATCTCCGCCTCGATCTCGCTGACGATCTCATCGGCATTGACCGGACGCTTCTGAGTTGCCTTAAGCACACCCGCAAGCAGCTTTGTTCGGTCGAAAAGCTCCTTTTCTCCGCTCTTCTTGATAACGACTATCTGCACGTTTTCAAGCACCTCGAATGTCGTAAAACGCTTTTGGCATTCAAGACACTCTCTTCTTCTTTTTATACTGCTTCCCTCATTAAGAGTTCTGGTATCAAGCACCTTGCTCTCGGGATATCCGCAAAAAGGACATTTCATAAATAATTCTCCTGATACTAAATATGGGCATTTCAGCCACTACATATAGATTATAGCACATATTGTAACATTTGTAAAGAAAAACTTTTTTGACATATCAATAAATATTGCTTTTGACGATTGACTTTTGTCAAAAAAAGTAATATAATTTATCCGTAATAAACAAAGATACGAAAGGTGGAAAAAAATGAAAAGAATTTTAACAATACAGGATATCTCCTGCGTCGGAAAGTGCTCCTTGACGGTCGCGCTCCCGATAATCTCCTCCTTCGGCATTGAGGCGGCAATATTGCCCACCGCCACGCTCTCGACACACACCGCATTCAAGGGCTTTACATTTCATGACCTTACAAGCGACATCTCGCCCATCTGCCGCCATTGGCAGGAGCAGAATATCGACTTTGACGGAATATACACAGGCTACCTCGGCTCTGCCGAGCAGATCGACCTCGTGCTCAACATCTTCCGCGATTTCGGTGACGGAAAACTCAAATTCGTTGACCCCGCAATGGGAGATAACGGATCGCTATATACCGGCTTTGACATAGCGTTCGCAAGAAAAATGGCAAAGCTCTGCGCCGCGGCGGACATCATCGTCCCCAACCTCACCGAGGCTTGCTTTATGCTTGGAAAGCCCTATATCGGTAGCGGATATTCGAAGGAATATATCGAGGATATGCTCCGCGAGCTGACGGCTCTCGGGTGTAAGCGCGCGGTACTTACGGGCGTAGGCTTTGAGGAAAACGAGCTTGGATGCTACGGCTACGACGCGGTCACGGGAGAATTCTTTTTCGATAAGAACGAAAAAATATCTCAAAGCTTCCACGGAACGGGCGACATCTTCGCCTCGGTCTGCTTCTCCTGCCTGACACGCGGAAAAAGTCTTGAGGAGTCCTGCTCCATCGCCGCAGATTTTGTATGCGACAGCATGAACGCAACCCTCTGTGACGAGAAGCCCATCTGGTACGGTGTTCACTTCGAAAAGGTGCTAGCATCCGGAAAATATCTCTTTTGATACCTCAAACTTGGTTTTATGCTAATAAAAACTTAATATTTTGCTTTTATGCCGATAAATTGTATTAAAAAATGCTATTTATCGGCGGTTTTATGTATTGACAAAAAAGAATAGTGGTTGTATAATTAAAATGTTAAAATATTGTGTGGAGGCATTCACTATGAACGACATTATTCAAGAATTATCAAAGATAGGCATAGTTCCTGTCATTAAGATCGACAACGCAGAGGATGCAAAGCCCCTTGCAAAGGCACTTATCGACGGAGGACTTCCCTGCGCGGAGGTCACCTTCCGTACCGCTTGCGCTAAGGAAGCAATTGCTATAATCGCAAAAGAGTACCCCGATATGATCGTCGGTGCAGGCACAGTCCTTACAAAGGCTCAGGTTGACGACGCTATCGAGGCAGGAGCAAAATTCATCGTTTCCCCCGGCTTCAACCCCGAGATAGTAAAGTACTGCCAGGCAAAGGGTTGCCCCATCATCCCCGGTATCAATAACCCCTCGGGCATCGAGGCGGCTCTCGAGCTCGGACTCAAAACAGTTAAGTTCTTCCCCGCAGAGCAGTCCGGCGGTCTTCCCATGATCAAGGCTATGTCCGCTCCCTACGGTGGTGTTACGTTTATGCCCACGGGCGGCGTTTCCCCCGCAAACGTAAACGATTATCTTGCATTCAATAAGATCGTTTGTTGCGGCGGCTCTTGGATGGTAAAGCCCGACATGATCGCTGCAGGCGACTTCGAGGGAATCACAAAGCTCGTCCGTCAGGCAGTTGATACGATGCTCGGCTTCAAGTTCAAGCACTTCGCTATCAACAAGGACTCCAAGGAGGACGCAGTCCGGGACGCAAGCAAGATCGAGAGCATCTTCACGATCCCCGCAAAGGTTGGCAACTCCTCCACATTTGTTGGAAGTGAGATAGAGATCATGCACTCGCAGGGTCGCGGCGCACACGGACACGTAGGCATCCAGACCAATAGCGTTGAGCGCGCAGTATACCACCTCGAGCGCCGCGGAATCAAGTTTGACTACGACAGCGCAAGATACGACAAGAACGGCAAGATGACATTTATCTACCTCGCAGAGGAGATCGGCGGCTTCGGCTTCCACATCTGCATGTAATCTGATTGTTTTTTGAAAGGAAATAAAAAAATGGCAAAGGTAATTACATTCGGCGAGCTTATGCTCCGCCTCCAGCCCTATAACTATGAAAGATTCGTCCAGTGCGACCACGTCGAGTTCACCTTCGGCGGCGGTGAGGCAAACGTAGCCGTTTCCCTCGCAAACTACGGTATGGACGTTGCATACGTAACAAAGCTCCCCACCCACGCAATCGGTCAGGCGGCTGTAAATAGCCTTAGAAGATACGGCGTTGACACCACCAAGATCGTACGCGGCGGTGACAGAGTAGGTATCTATTTCAACGAGAAGGGTGCTTCTCAGAGAGGCTCGGTCTGCATCTATGACCGCGCTAATTCCGCTATCGCAAAGGCGACCTGCGCTGATTTTGATTGGGATGCTATCTTCGAGGGTGCAGAGTGGTTCCACTTCACAGGCATCACGCCCGCTCTCGGCGCAAACGTAGTCGAGATCTGCCGCGAGGCTTGTAAGGCAGCTAAGGCACACGGACTCAAGATCTCCTGCGACCTCAACTACCGCGGTAAGCTCTGGACACGCGCAGAGGCAAGAGAGGCTATGACAGATCTCTGTCAGTACGTTGACGTATGCATCTCCAACGAGGAGGACGCAAAGGACGTGTTCGGTATCGAGGCTGAGGCTACCGACATCTACGGCGGTAAGCTCAACCACGACGGATATAAGTCGGTTGCAAAGCAGCTCGCTGATAAGTTCGGATTCGAGTACGTTGCTATCACTCTCCGTGAGAGCCACAGCGCATTTGATAACGGCTGGTCCGCAATGCTCTATAACGTAGCAGACGACGAGTACTGCTTCTCCAAGAAGTACGAGCTCCATATCATCGACCGCGTAGGCGGCGGTGACTCCTTCGGCGGCGGTCTTATCTACTCGCTTATGAACGGCAAGACCACACAGGGCGCAGTTGAGTTCGCTGTTGCGGCATCCGCGCTCAAGCACTCTATCGAGGGCGACTATAACATGGTCACCGTTGCAGAGGTAGAAAAGCTCGCAGGCGGCGACGGCTCGGGCAGAATCCAGAGATGATTTGATAATGATGGTACGCGGGGGAAGGAAAAACTTTTTAAGGAAAAGTTTTTCCTTCCCCCGCACCCCCATCCTTTTCAAAAGCTTCCGGCAAACAGATCTATAAGAAATCGTTTTATAATCTACAAGAGGTAAAAATATGCATATTCCGGAATTGTTAAAAACACTTGGCGGTCAGGACGTAAACACCGTTGAGGAATGGGAGACCTTCCGCCGCGGCGAAATACTTGACCTGTATCAGAATTACGTCTACGGAACAAGAGATATCGAGCGCCCCGAGGACCTTCATTTCGTCCTTAAGAGCGAGAGCGAAGCTTACGGAATGCGCGTCAAGGAGCTTGACGCCGCGTTTGGCGACTATTCCTTCCCCTTCCGTGTGTATTACCCGATGGGAAAGGGTAAAAAATACCCCGCCTTCGTCTACGTAATGCACGAAAACCTTGAAAATCATTTCAAAGTGCTTGATGATGGCAATATGTATACTGAGGAGCTCGTAAGCTCCCTGCCCCTCAAGGACATCACAGACCGCGGCTTTGCTATTGCAGTTATGCCCACAAGAGACATCTACCGCGAGTGGACGACACACTCAAACTTTGAGGTCGGAGTTTTCACGGCTTATAAAGATCCTAAGCCGAGGCAGAAGAACTCCTGGGCAACAATATCCGCGTGGGCTTGGGGAGTCAGCAGAATAGTCGACTATTTTGAGACCGATGATGAGATCGATATGACTCATATCGCGTCGACAGGCCACTCAAGAAGCGGAAAGACCGCTCTCTGGGCAGGCGCGACCGACACCCGTATACAGCTTGTCGCACCCAACAACTCGGGATGCGGCGGCGCGGCAATATTCAGGGGCAAGAAGGGAGAGCATATCAAAAATATCTCTGTAACCGATTGGTTCTGCGACAAATTCCGCGATTACAGTGAGCGCGAGGAATTCTTGCCCGTAGACCAGCATATGGTGCTCTCACTCGTAGCGCCGAGATACCTCTACGTCACAGATTCAATACTCGACGAATGGGCAGACCCCGACGCAGAGCTTCTCGCGTGTAAGCTCGCATCCCCTGCATACGAGCTATACGGTCTGCACGGGCTTGTAATGGATGATGAAGCTCCCGTGCTCAATAAGGTGTATCAGAACGGTCACATCGCCTTCCACGTCAAAGAGGGCGACCATAGCCAGCTCAAGTTTGATTGGGACAACCTTATGGATTATTTTGAGGATATAATTGAGGGCAATATCTAATACAATCAACATTTTTAATTATTGCGAATTTTCCAACTGTAAAAACAAAAGAGAGGTCTTCTGACCCCTCTTTTGTTTTTGGAGCTGGTGATGTGCCTCTGAACACATATTTGCGCTAAGGCTATTTTTTACGCAAAGTGTTTTAAGCGCAAATGCGGCGAATGCAAGCATTCGCGGTGTTCGAGTCCTTTTTACTGTACTAAAAAAGGATATGATGGGATAAACCCATCATATCCTTTTTTGGAGCTGGTGATGTGCCTCTGAACACATATTTGCGCTAAGGCTATTTTTTACGCAAAGTGTTTTAAGCGCAAATGCGGCGAATGCAAGCATTCGCGGTGTTCGAGTCCTTTTTACTGTACTAAAAAAGGATATGATGGGATAA
>SVRT01000001.1:0-44557 GCA_015064685.1 Oscillospiraceae bacterium | reverse complement strand
CTCTGAACACATATTTGCGCTAAGGCTATTTTTTACGCAAAGTGTTTTAAGCGCAAATGCGGCGAATGCAAGCATTCGCGGTGTTCGAGTCCTTTTTACTGTACTAAAAAAGGATATGATGGGATAAACCCATCATATCCTTTTTTGGAGCTGGTGATGTGCCTCTGAACACATATTTGCGCTAAGGCTATTTTTTACGCAAAGTGTTTTAAGCGCAAATGCGGCGAATGCAAGCATTCGCGGTGTTCGGGTCCTTTTTACTGTACTAAAAAAGGATATGATGGGATAAACCCATCATATCCTTTTTTGGAGCTGGTGATGTGACTCTGAACACATATTTGCGCTAAGGCTATTTTTTACGCAAAGTGTTTTAAGCGCAAATGCGGCGAATGCAAGCATTCGCGGTGTTCGAGTCCTTTTTACTGTACTAAAAAAGGATATGATGGGATAAACCCATCATATCCTTTTTTGGAGCTGGTGATGTGACTCGAACACACGACCTGCTGATTACGAATCAGCTGCACTACCGACTGTGCTACACCAGCGAAGTATGAGCGCGTGTGGCACAACGAGGTAGCGCTTCTCCACCGTAGGTGGAAATAACTACACGACTGTGCTACACCAGCGACCTACTTATTATATCACATTTGTTTGAATTTTGCAATAGCTAAACTCAAAAAAATTTAAAAATTTTAATTACCGATTTTGTTTATCAAGAAACACCTCTTGACAAAACAAAAACGCAGTGTTATAATATATTTATGCTCCAATTGGAGCATAATAAAGCAAATCGAGGTAAAAACATGGCAAACGAAAATTTAAGCGAAAAGGTATCGGTCAACATTAATTCCTCAACCTTGTCAGAAATTGACCTACTTGTAGATAACGGCTATTACTCAAACAGAAGTGATTTTATCAACTATGCCCTGCGTTCCGCGCTCGACGAAAACCGAAGCACGATCGAACGTCTTATCGAATCAAATTCAAAGCGCGGCAATGAAAGCCACGGCTGGTTTATCGGTGTTTCGGGCTTCACCGCCAAGGAGATCGACGAGATGTACGCAAACAACGAAAAAACCACCGTTTTCGGCTACGGAGTTTTAAAGATAGATGACAAGTGCGATATCGAAAAGCTATTTGCAGTCATAGAAAGCATCAAGGTGCACGGAAAGGTCATCTGTTCGAAGGAGATCAAGCAGCACTACTCAATAAAATAAAATGAGGGGAAATTCCCCTCATTTTTTGATACTTAATCAGAACTCAACCTCACAGCCGTCATACGTCACACCAAAGCCGTACTTCGCCGCGTGTCCTACAAGCTCCTCGTGAGTCGCCTTTCCGTTGTGGCTGAAATGGTTTACGTAAACGACCGTATTATCGTCACAACGACCGATCTCGCGCAGTTTCTCAACGACCTCTGCGTCGACCGTGAGTCCCATATGACCGTGTCTGTAATTCTCGAGCATCATACCCGTACAGTCAAGCGAGACAAAGTCAAACTGGCGCTCGTATTTTGAAAGATACTCCCACACCTCGTCAAAGAAATATCCCGTATCGTTCGCGTAAAGCATAGTCTTCTCGCCGTGCTCTATTATGTAGAACACAGGCTCGGTCGAGGGATCGTGGTAAGCTCTCAGCGGAATAATTCTGTAATCCTCGATCTCAAAGGGCTCGTAAGCCTTGATCGTGTTGAGTCTCACCCTGTCCTTATCAACCTGTTTTTCGTAATATGCGCTTGCGATATTGCGCGTTGCCTCGGTCATGTAAACGTCCATTACGGTACCATCAACGCTTCCGTTACCAATACCGGGATTTCTGCACCAGAAATCTCTCTCATAAAGATGATCCATGTGACCGTGAGTGATGATGCAATGGCGCACGCTTACAAGGTCAAGCCCACCGTAAAGCGCGTGCATATAGGTGTCCGCAGGAAAATCGATAAGGATCTTGTCGTCAACTATCGCCTGGCTTCTCGTCTTTATCTCCTTGCCGCCTACCTTGCGTGCATTCTGACAAACCGCACAGTCACAAAACAGCGCGGGAATTCCCTCTGCCGCCGCAGTACCTAAAAATTTGATCTTCATAAGTTTCTCCTCCCGCTTTATATCTCCTCAAGCTTCGCCATCTCGTCGGGATATCTGATATCGATAAATCTCGAATATCCCTCCGCTTCGAGCTTCTGCTTCTGGAATCCAACGTTCTTATTCATCTTCTGAACCAGCACTATCTTGCCCTCCGCTCTTGCAGCCATAGCTGCCTTCTGCATAAGCGCGTAGTCCTGCGTGCTCATTCTCTTATCATAAAGCACAGCTGTTTTTTCTACCGCCTCGCTCGGCTTGAAGTTCTTTTCAACAAGAGCTGCAACGATCCTCTCAAATCCTATCGAAAATCCGCACGCGGGAGTGTTCTGACCCGTGAAGTTGCCTATCATCTTATCGTAGCGTCCGCCGCCGCCGATGCTCGAGCCCTTGAAATCCTCGCTCTTGATCTCAAAGATTACACCGGTATAATATCCCATTCCGCGCACCAAGGTGGGATCGAAATCAAGATTGAATCTGCCTGTCGAAATGGTTGCTACCGCGTCAACGATCTCGCGAAGATTTGCAATAACACCCTCATCAACGTCACCGCCAAGTGCCTCGTCAAGATATGCGAAGCGATCCTCGGCAGCCATTGCGCCACGGAAAATGCTCATATATTTTTCAACGCAAAGAGGATTGTATCCCGACTCGAGAAGCTCCTTCTCAATTCCGCTCTCACCGATCTTGTCATACTTGTCAAGCGTGATGAACACCTGCGAGAAGCACTCCTCGTCAAAGCCCGAAGCGCGAGCCATACCTGCGAGAATACGGCGGTCGTTGATCATTATCGTAACACCGCCGATGCCGATGCTCTCGAGATAGGTCGATGTAGCGGTGATAAGCTCTATCTCGGCAGAATTCGTCGCGTCACCGAAGATATCGATGTCACACTGAACGAACTGTCTAAATCTTCCCTTCTGGGGGCGGTCAGCACGCCATACGGGACCTATCTGCATTGCCTTGAAGGGCAATGTAAGATTTGAGGCATTGTTGGAATAATATCTGGACAGCGGAACTGTGAGGTCATAGCGAAGACCCGAGTCTACAAGCTCGTCAATATCAAGTCCCTCTGCCGCATCGCTCAATTTTTCACCTCTCTTGAGTATCTTGAAGATGAGCTTCTCGTTGTCGCCACCCTGCTTACTCGTAAGATTTTCTATGTGCTCCACGCAGGGTGTCTCTATCTGCGAAAAGCCAAACGACGCGTACGTTTTCTTCATTTTGTTGAGGAGATACTCTCTTATCTCCGCCTCGCGCGGAAGGATATCTCTCATTCCCTTTGTTGTTTCCTTAATAAACATTTTTACCTCTCCTATATATTCTTTCTATAAACTCTATGACCGCAGAATTTTTCTTCAAGACAAGGCGCACCGCAGAATGCAAAGCGCAGGCGTAGTTACCTACGTCAAGCTGCATTCGAGGAGCAACACCGTATTGGAGGAAAACTCAAGGTCAGCGGTAATATACGTAATGAACGATAACCGTTCTCACTTTCCCTTCGTGTTCCAAATCGGGCGCGGTAATTACCACACCGTCCTTGCTGAGCAGCTCCCATGCCTGCATCTCTTCGATCTTGCAGCGCATCAGCACGTCAGCAGATGCGAAAACGAGCAATTCGTCGTCCTTGATATTGAGACCGCCCGAACGACCGATGACCTCGTGGGTGCCGTTTATCTCCTCGGTCACGTATTTTACGTGGTGACCGCAGATCTGACGCGCCATATCCCACTTGAAGCGTTTGCTGTTTGGATCCTTGCTCTTAGTCGCCTTCTCAAATATCTTTTTAAAAAGTCCCATCTTCAATTCCGATCCTCTCACCCGATTTTACGCAAAAAATCCTCCCATCACTCCAGAACCAGACGTCAATAAGCGTAGGATTGTAGACCATCCTCGCATCCGCACTCCAGATAAGCGACTCGTAAGCCTTTACGTAATCGTGTATTTCGATATTTGTGGCATACCATACGTCATCCTTGCCCGAAAGCTTCTCGCATATCTCTTCCATTCTATTCCAATTGCCGTTGTTATCAAACTCATAAGCGTGCCCCCACAAATAGAAGAGCTTAGGTATTTTTGCCGCGCTGTACTTGTCGTCCTCCTTGAGTAAATTGAATTTATCAATAAACTCAAAAATATGTTCGTTATTATGATGAGCCGTGGGCATCCACGCATAAAAATCCGTAGGAAGCTCAAAAGAGTCGTTGTCACCGCCTAGTGTACGCGAATACGCAATGTCAAGATCACAAAGACACTCACGGATCTTTTCATAGTCGGCACAACCAACCTGAATGTTGCGGATTCCCGAATCAGGGTATGCCATACCGCGTACTATCGTGCCAAGCAGCTTTTCAAGACCGAGCCTGCAATCAAGCGTGTCGCGAATTACCTCAATAGTCCTCTGCTTTCCGGGAGCGCGATGATTCGCACCATGAGTCGCTACCTCGTGTCCTTTATCATATATCTCCTGCTTGACCTCCTCTGCTGTCAGTCTCCAGGCGTTTCTGTCATTACCGAACATCAAGGTGTTTACGTTAAAGGTACCCTTAAGGCCGTACTTGTCAAGCAGAGCGACAAGCTTCAAGTCAGCGCGGCATCCGTCGTCGTAACTAAAGGTCACGGCCTTCATTTTCCCCTCGGGAAAGCGTAAAAAAGTGTATCTTGGATTCATATTTACCTCTTTTGGGGCTCTTTGCCCGTCAAAAATCTGTATATATCCGTATATTCCCTGTAAAGCGCGCGCGCCTTATCGGAATTTTTGTCAAAATTATGCTTTTTGATTCCTCGGAGCATAATATTTTTCGGAGTCTCCTCGGGATCGATAAGCTCGAGTGCCGCAGTATCGTATCCGTTAGCCTCAAGCAATTTAAGCCTGAGCGCATCGGTCGCCGCGTCACATAGCTTTTGCTTTAGCATCGAGTAATCTGCGATAAAGGAGAGGCTCTCGCAATCAAGCAGTCTGTTCATCTCGTGATGACAGCACGGCGTCGAGAGGATAACGTCCGCATCCCACTCCACCGCCTTTGCGAGCACTATATCTGTCGCAATATCGCACGCGTGAAGCGATACGACCATATTGACGTGTTCGTCCGTGTCGTAAAGGCTTACGTCGCCGCAAAGAAACTCAAGACCGTCAAATCCGAGCTTCTCCGCTACCGACGAACAATACTCGATAACGTCGCGCTTGAGATCAACTCCCGTCATCTTTACCCTGCGCCCCTTGATCACCGCAAAATAGTGATATACCGCAAAGGAAAGATAGCTCTTTCCGCAACAGAGATCGCAGATACGAAGATCTCCATCGGGAAGATTCTTCTCAACGTCACGGACAAGCTCCAGAAATCTGTTTATCTGTCTGAATTTCGCCTGCTTTTTATCGTAAACTCTGCCGTTCTTGTCGCTCACCTCAAGAAGCTTCAGAAACGGCTCGTCTCCGCTCAGAATATAATTTTTCTTTTTATTGTTACTGCCCGGCACTACTCTTTTGATAGGCTCAATGCCCAGATCATCGGTATTTTTGATCGCTCTGGATAGCTTGTCTCCACCGATAAGCACGCTGTTCCCCGATTTTGAGACCTTGTATTCGCAATCTCCCAGGGTCGTGATCAGATTGATCTGTCCCGAGCCCTCAATAAGAGCCGAGATGGTCTCAACGTCCATAAGCTCAATGTTTCTGTGCTTCGCCTTGTTGTCGGCGTAAAAGCTTTCAAGCTGCAATATCTCTTTTCCCGAGATGGTCTTGAGAGTAAGCACCGCCTTTTTTATCTCCTTGTCCGCGCACTTGGAAAAGACAGCCTTTTTGATTATCTGCTTTTCCGCCGCCGAGAGCAGGAGATCCCTGAGAGCTATAGCCCCCGTATCAAGCATCGTCACTGTCCTCCACTACCGTTATCGTCTTTTTTCTTTGAGCCGAATGAGATCTTCGACTCCTTGCCCGCCATAAGCCTCTTTATATTCTCCCTGTGCATAAATATTACGAGGAACATCGTCAGAATGCTAGAGAGCGTTATCCAGGGGTGCTGAGGATAGAACGCAAACTGAATGATTGGATAGAAGAACGCTCCCATAATTGAGCCGAGCGAAACGTATCTCGTCATAAGCACGAGCGCGACAAAGAGCGCGAGCAATATCACGAAGGAGATGGGAGAGAGGATAAGGATGACCATAGCCATGCAGGCAACTCCCTTTCCGCCCTTGAATCCGTAAAATATCGGGAACATATGACCGAGAATAACAAATACTCCCGCGATAGCTCCGCCCATCTCACGTGTCATAAGTATCGAGCCGATAACAACCGCCAATGCCGCCTTGAGAAGGTCAAGACAAAATATAAGCGCCGCGGTCTTCTTTCCGTACGTGCGAAGGGTATTCGTCGCACCCGCGTTTCCGCTTCCGTGTGTGCGTATATCGTCGTGATACACCTTGCGGGAAACTATGATAGCGGGATTTATGCTTCCGAGAAGATAAGGGATCACCATACAGAGAATGACCCCCGCAAGCATCAGTACCAAAGATGCCTGCGTATTAGCAATGTCATACCTTTCAAGCAGCCAGGAATAGATATTCCAATTAGTCCTTTTAGTTGCATTTTCCGCGACGGTTGCCGCAAGCATAACGTAATTCATATAACACCTCTCGGTATAAGTTATTTTTTAGACCTTCTTGCAAGCGCGTGAAGTTTCGCGCGGTTCTCTTTAAGGCGTCTGTCTCTTTCCTCGGGCATAGGGGTAATATCAACGAGTCCCTCGCCCTCTATCTTAGCCGAGAATATATCTCTCGGGCGAAGAGTGCCGAGCGACGCCACGGGGATATTGATAACGTCATCATTATCAGAAATACACACCGCGATATCGCCCTCAAATCTGTCAACTGAAAAAATCTTTTTATCCGTCATATCAGAAAAGCTCTATCATTTCCTTGGGGCTGTGAGTGAAGTTGTAAACGCTACCGTCCTCCATCACTCCTACCATATCCTCGATACGGCATCCGTAGAGTCCCTCAATGTAGATTCCGGGCTCAACCGTGACTATATGACCTCTTTGAAGCTTATAATCAGCGGGAGCAGCCTGGGAAAGCCTGGGGCTCTCATGGATATACATACCGACTCCGTGACCGAGCGAGTGACCGAAGCGTCCCTCGTAGCCCGCGCCGTTGATAATATCGCGCGCAACTGTATCAGCATCCTTGCAATTGATACCTTCTTTGATGAAATCAAGTGCCGCAGTCTGTGCCTTGAGAACCGTATTGTAAAGCTTCTTCATATCCTCGTCAGCCTTACCTATAACAACTGTTCTCGTCATATCAGAGCAATATCCGTCAAACTTTGCGCCAAAATCAAGTGTGAAGAATCCCTTTTCAAGCTTGACGTTTCTCGGAACACCGTGAGGAAGCGAGGATGCCGATCCCGATACCGCGATGGTATCGAATGCGATTCCCTCAGAGCCAATTCTTCTCATAAAGAACTCAAGCTCAAGCGCCGCCTCTATCTCGGTGACGTTAGGTGTAAGCCATTCAAGCATATGAGCAAATCCCGCGTCGGTGATAGCCTGCGCCTTCTTCATCTTCTCGACCTCACCTGCGTCCTTGTAAAGACGAAGCTCATCAGCAAGCTTTGATGCTCCGGCAACAAGCTCCTTGCCAACAAACATCTTCTTCATTCTCTCAAGATCTGCGACCGAGAGAGTCACGTCCTCAAACGCGACCGTCTTGCATTCGTTGGAGTCAAGAAGCGATGCAAGGCAAACAAGCATCGAGCCCTCGGGCATGATTATCTCGTACTCGCTTGAGTCAACGGTAGCTCTTGCCGCCTCGATATAGCGGAAATCTGCAAGAACGTAGGACTTATTCTTAGTTACGAGAACGTATCCGTCCGTATAGTCGAAGCTTGTCATATATCTCTGGTTTACTGCGGATGAAATAACTGCCGCGTCAAATCCCGCCTCTGTCATTCTCGCTTTGAATTTCGTAAGTCTGCTCATTTTTATTACCTCTCTTGAATTAATTTCTCATAATAATCCTTCATTTGCTTTATGTCCTCCGCCTGCGTGCCTGCCGACTCGCAGATGATTCGGGGGGTGAGTCCTTCCTTGACTATCGCCTCGATGAGCGGCTCAAAGTCGGGTCCGTAGACGTTGTCGGTAAAAGTCAGATGCTTCTTCTCGCCTGCCTGAGTGTACTCGATTTTCGAGAAATGACAGTGAAGGTTTTTAGCGACCTCATCCGAGCATCCGAGCGCGATCTTGTCGAACACACGACGGTAATCGTCGCTTGAAGTAAAGAGACCGCCAACCTCGCGCGCGTTCATATGGCCGAAATCAACGACAGGAACGTAGTGCTTGTCCACGCGGCATTGCTCGATAACCTCGTCAAGAGTACCGAGCTGGTTTACCTTTCCCATAGTCTCGATTCCGAGCTTTATGGGAGTGTCTCCAACCGCCTCGATTATCTTCTCAAGCGTGTCGCAGGAAAGTCTCATAGCCTCCTCGCGGCTTATCTTCGCCGCGCTTCCGCTATGTATTACGATCGTGTCCGCTCCGAGAAGCTCTGCCGCCCAAAGCGACTTTTGAATGTAATCAATGCTTTTGAGTCTCTTTTCGGGGTCAACTCCCGACAAGGAGATGAAGTACGGTGTATGGAGCGACATTGCTATTCCGTATTTTTTTGCCTCGTCGCCTATCTTGCGCAAGGTCGCCTCGCCCGCGCTTACGCCGTTGCCCGCCTCGAATTCATAGGCATCAAGACCGTATGAGGAAAGCCAACGCGGTGCGTCGACAGTTCCCTTTCCGCCCTGCGCGTAGAACAGATCACCGTTTCCGCCGGGACCAAATAATGCTTTTGACATAATATATTAACCTCTGTTTTTCTTATATTCTTTTTTTATCCAGAACCTGCATATCTCTGCGGAGTTGCCGCCGCGTATCTTGACGTATCTTTTGATAGTAGGAACCTCAAGGGCGCGCTTCGCCTTAAAAAACGCATTGCTCTTGTCTTTTATGGGCGGCACGATGATGGTGGTAAGACCTATGTGCTTTCCTGCTGCGGCATCGGTCAGAAGCTGATCTCCGAGCATTGCGGTGTTAGTCTGATCGCTGCCCATTTGAGCCATTGCCTTTTTGAGATTCTTCGCAAACGGCTTTCCGCTCTTGTAATAATAAGGAAGTCCCAAGGTCTTGTTGAAAAGCTCAACTCTCTCCTTTTCGTTATTTGAAACGAGAGTCGCGGATATACCGCTCCTTGCCAATGCTTTAAACCAATTCTTTATTCTGTCATCGGGCTCTGCGACCTCGTACGGTGCCAGCGTGTTGTCTATGTCAATAAGGAGCGCCTTAATGCCAAGCCCGGATAAAAATTCGGGCGTTATTTCATCAAATTTTGAAAAAATGTAATCGGGCAAAAACCAGCTCGCCATTCGGTATCTCCTCCTTAGAAAACAACATTTTCGCATTCTATCCCATTATCTTATTTATTATACTACTTTTTATTATAAGTATCAAGAGCTTTTTGAATTTTTAGCAAAAATTCTTTTTTTAGCAGAAAAAAAACAATAAAAAAATAAATCAAAATTTCCAAAAAAATTTTAAAAAAGGTATTGACAAACGGGAAGTGTTGTGGTATGATATATAGGCGGTTGAGCGAGAGGGATTAAAAATCCCTTGCAAAACAGTTATGCGAGTGTAGTTCAATGGTAGAATTCCAGCCTTCCAAGCTGGTCGCGTGGGTTCGATTCCCATCACTCGCTCCACCGGCAGTGCCGGTACCCTTAAGGGTTTGGCACTGCTGATTTTTTGTTTAAACGGCTTTAAGCCGCACGTATTTTGTGCCTTTAGCTCAGTTGGATAGAGCAACTGCCTTCTAAGCAGTAGGTCGGGGGTTCGAATCCCTCAAGGCACGCCATGATGGTGGGCGTAGCTCATTTGGCTAGAGCGCCAGGTTGTGGCCCTGGAGGTGGAGGGTTCGATCCCCTTCGCTCACCCCATAAAAACCCGAGGTAAAACCTCGGGTTTTTTCTATGGGGTGAGCGAAGGGGATGTTTTCAACTCGCCACGCTTTGCGCGAGCAAAGCCGTGGATCGATCGCTCGCCTTGGCGAGTGTGTCGAAATGCAAGCCGCTTGCGGCTTGCCGAGGGGGGCAATCCCCTTTTACTGCAAGGGGTTTTGTTGTTTTCACATATTTATGCATAAAAAATGAATATATACATTTTCTCGCCACGTTTTCATTATTACTCAATGCATATTTAATCAAAAAATCAGCCTCTGATTCGTTAAAAAATCAAAAGCTGTTTTTTGGTGCATTATAGGTTAAAATTATGCATTTTTTTATATTTTTGCAGTTATTAGAACTCTATATACCTACAGGGTGATCGCTTTCGTGCTTCAGGTCATCAGCGTTGATCTCATGCTCTCCTTCAACCTTTGTCAGCGGATTTATCTTGCCAAAGCGTATCGCGTACAGATCCGCATCCTTCATTCTTACGGTCAAGGTCACCGACTTGCCCGAAAGATTTTTTATCGCATTCTTTGAAAAAGGAATTCTTTTATCGGTAGCATCGCCGAATACCTCGCAGCTCGTTACGCTCTGCCCCTTCCAATCGGTAAGAGTAAAATATGCGTATCCAAGGGCACTTGTGGATATGTTTGCATATAGCTCTTCACCTTCGTATGTGAACTGCTTTGTCACGACACATTCCTCGTGCTTGCCGCCTGCATGCAGACTTACAAAACCGTCCTTTCGTATGCTGTATCTTGTCAGAACGGTATCATCCACCCAATCTGATTCGGGCAAGATGAGGGATATCTCACTTTCCTCTCCCGTAACCTCTGACGGTGTTTCCACAAGTCCCATGGAAGGATATCCGAATCCATAAAACCAATTATATTTTCTTTCGGCTCCCGGACGTATAAACGCCTCGTCATATCTTTTGAAATTCACACCGTCTCGCGAACACATAAACGTGCAATCCGTGGTCGCGGTGCCAAAGCGGAGCTCTTGCTTCAACCTTCTCAATCTGACGTCACGGCAGCAAAGCTCATCAAAGTTTTCCGTCCAAGAATTCCTATGCGTATATCTCGTCGGAAATCCGATTATCATATGCGGAGCGCGATAATACGGCATTACGTGGTTTTCATAAAGCTGTATATCCTCCGCATCTCCCATTTCAATCTCAACGTCATCCGTCCAATGAATAAAATCAGGAGATTCACAATATGATATCCCTCTTTTCCTAATCGGATATGCCTCTTTAAGATGAGCGTTGGTAAGAGGTCCGTCATATCCTTTAGGAAAATGGTAATTTCTGAAATAACAACGATATTTTTTTGATTCCGTATCCCAAAAGCATGCGTGCATTGAGTCATAAAATCCACCTGTGCTTATCGTTGTGCGCTTTGAATAATCGAAATGTATTCCGTCTGCACTCGGCACGGAGAACAGCTCGTTTGTCTTTATTGCGCTGGCGACCATTCTGAATTTTTCATCAGCCGGACAATAGGGATTTTCATCGTAAAACACGAACATCGGTCCGTGCCACACGCTCTCTCTTGAAGATAATATATTATTTTCAGTACTTCCCTCAAACTCGAACAAACCAACGTTCACTCTCTCCCAATTAACCCCATCCTGACTCTCGGCATAGCAATGGTAGTAAACGCTTCCGAGAAACTCATCCACACCGTTCTTTTCAACGATCATCTTTCTGCCAATATAGTACAGACGGTATTTTTTGCCATCATATACTATGCACTCACTCATACTCCCGCTTCCTTCCCACGGTTTATCAAAGGTAATCAGAGTCTCACGGCGGATAGGAGAGTGTTGACGGAATTCCGCTGTGGTTTTTTCGGTATTTATAAGGTATTCGTCAAAAAAACATTCTCTTCTCGATCCAATATCCAACATAACCATACCTCCTGCTCATACCGAGCATAATAATTATACACAATGTTATTCACACTATCAATAGAAAATCCGGACACCTTTCTGATAAAGGTGTCCGGATTGTTAATTAATAATCAAAATTCGTTCCGAGCGACTTTATACTTCTCGCCTTTTTCAGATGTCTCTCTATTACCTTCATCTGGGGGAAGTATTTTTCGCATCTGTCAAGATAAAGCTTATCGATCAGGCTCTGATTGAATGATTTAAACCACTCGGAATAGTCACTGTCGGAATACTTGCCCTTATCCAGCTCGTACTTCATAATAACGTGATATCCGCTCTCGCTCTCGATCACAGAGATATCTCCTACCTCCATAACCTTGAGCTTTTCCAGGATCTCAAGCATATTCTCAGGATACGCCGATCTTTCAAGGTCACTCAGATAATATCCGTCGGGATAATAATCTTCCGCTCCCTCAAAGATCTGCCACTCGGGGATCTGAGCCTCAAATGCCGATGCATTTCCGCGGCAGGACTCCACAAAGCCGTTCATCTTGGCAACTCGTTCCTGCATCTCGGCTTCGGTGTACTCGTATTTTATTGCATTTCCCTTTTCATCGGATTTGGGCGCGGGGAGACCGTTTTCATCGTCGTAAAGGATATTGCCCTCCTCGTCGTATCTGATCGCCACACCGTATTCATCTACGACTCTCTTTCCGTCGTCGGTGTACTTGTAGGATCCCGCCTCGTCGTAGAGGGGCTTGCTCGTTTCGGGATCAAAATACATTACGTTGCCGCTGTCGTCGGTCATATACTTGTAATAAAAATTCGAAACAAGTATCTGCTTGAAGCGATAATAATTATCCCTGTAATACTCTTCCTTTACACTGTCGGCGATCTGCGAGCCGTCAAGACCGTACAAGGCCTGGATCACCGCCTGATACTTTGCCTCTATCGTATAGATCTCGCGAAGTCCGTCCGTATCTGTTCCAAACTTTGAGAGCAGGGTGTCAAGCTTTTCCTGCGAGCCGTCGCAATCGTAATCTATATAGAATGCGATCTCCTCCTCAATGGATGCGAGAGCGGCATTTGATAGCACAAGCCCTTCTTCCTCAAAGATAACCAGCGCGGCAAGATAGTTCTTGCAGCTGTCAAGCACGGATTTGTTATAATATTCTTCGTTAGTAAGGTCGCTGCCGGGATGCTTTTCGGTCCAGAACTCACTTACGGGATTTACGTCATATTTGTTTCTTGCAAGAGTTCCCTTCATTCTTGAAAGAAGGAATTCATAGGTTGCAAGAGAGATCGCCTGTCCCTTACATTTCAGAATGGGCTTTTCCACTCTGTTGGCGCAGGAGCAGACCGAAAGAGCGATCATTATTACCGCAAGAGCCAGACAAATCAGCCTTGCAAAGCGTCCTTTTCTGTTAAGCTTGATCATTTTTATTACCTATCAATAAAGTGTATTTGAGCCTACCTCGCTCATGGTGGGAGCCTTTTCGAATACCTTTTCGTCAACGGTTACGTCGTCCTCATAGCCTGCGCAAAGTGTTTCAAACAGGCGGGATATCAAGGAATCGTAAAAATCGGCAAACATATCCTCGTTGTCCTTTTCGTCGTACGCGCCGGGCTCGTTTTCGTATCTGCAAAGCACGTGATAACCGTAATCGGATTTGAACACCTCACACTCTCCCGTGTCAAGACCCGAGAGCATCTCTGCCATATCGTCAAAATACGCCACCGCGTCATTCTGTGCGGCATAGTATCCGTCGGATGATAAGAGATAAATAAGTGATCCACCCTCGCTCTCATCGTATTTTGTAACGTATTCCTCGAAAAGCGCGGTGTTCTTGTTGCAATCGGATGCGTACTTCTTCGCGTTCTCGAATATCTCAGCCTTTTCCTCGGCAGAAAGCTCCTTGATTATCTTATCTCCGTCCTTGTTAGTGACGTATCCGATCACACCGTTCTTTTTGTCGTATGCGATCTTGCCGTCATCCGTGATATATTCGGGATCTCCGAGGACATCCTCGACGATCTTGCCAAATTCATTTGTGACGGTCTTTCCGTTTTCCTTGTCATACGCTATAGCGGTGTGCTTTTCATCAGTGTAGTATACGACGTCGCCGAAACGGTCAAGGTCTGTAACGTAATCGTAGGTTGCAAGGAAGATCTGCTTGAATGCAACGTAGTTGGTATTGAAATACTCTTCCTTAACGTCATCCTCTATCTTCTCACCCTCGGCTCCGTACAGATGCTCCTTGAGCAGCTCTATCTTCGCTTCGAGCAAATAGATCTCGCGAAGGATCTCGTAATTCACACCAAACTCCTTAAGCTCCGCGTTCAATTCGGATTTCGATCCTGCGCGCTCAACGTGTGCCGCGAGAATATCGTCTATCTTCTTTTCATCCTCCGCGCTAAGCTTCAGTCCCTTATCGTCGAAAAGCTTATCCGCTATGAGATAGTGAACGGTCTGCCGCATAATGATCTCGCAGAAGTAATCGTCGTAGGTCGTGCCGTCCTCAAGACTCACAACAGTCTTCCAGAAGCTCTCCTTATCGACCTCGTAGCCGTAATATTTCAGAGTTCCCTTCATTCTCGAGAGCAAGAACTCGTATACGTTTACGCTTATGGTCTTGTCGCCATACTCTATCATAGGCTTCGCCCTGCATGCAAACAGCGCAGAGGCACATAGCACCAAGCAGAGCAAAAGGCTCAATATTTTAACTGATTTTTTCATTTTTTCTCCATTCCGCCGCTAATGGCAGATTTCAGATACCGTTTTTTAATAACAGTTCAACATTTTACATTATACATTATTCTTCGGGAGAATTCTCCGTATTTGTTTGTACGCTTTCAAGATAATTTTCAAACATTCTGTTAACAACTATCAAAGAATTCTCTCCGCTCTTGAGTCGGAGCGTAACGTAATTCTCTCCTATCGTACCCATAACAACGCGAAGTCTTCCTCCCATATTGAAGGACATCTCCTTCCACATAGGAATATTCAACTCGTCCTGATACATCCTTATCTCGCCATTCATCTCGGTGACCTGCTTGATACCGAGGTCAATAGCCTGCGCGCGGATAAGCGCAATGCGGAGAAGGTTGTCCACCGCCTGCGGCATCTCGCCAAAGCGGTCGAGAAGCTCGTCCGCGATATCGTCCGCGTCGTACTGATTGCGGATAAGAGCGATCCTCTTATAGAGCGTCATTCTCTGTCCCGCATATTTGACGTATTTTTCGGGTATGAGCGCGTCGTGGTTGAGTGAGACCACACATTCTCCTCTTTCCTTCGGCTTCTCTCCCTTTTCCTCAAGCACCGCCTCGTTGAGGAGCTTTATATAAAGGTCGTATCCTATCGCCTCGAGATGACCGTGCTGCTCCGCTCCGAGAATATTTCCCGCTCCGCGTATTTCCATATCGCGCAGGGCTATTCTGAAGCCTGCACCGAACTCCGCGTACTCGCGTATTGCCTCAAGTCTCTTTTGTGATATTTCGGAAATCACTCTTCCCTTCGGGTAGGTGAAATAAGCGTATGCTCGCCTTGACGAGCGTCCGACTCGTCCGCGAAGCTGATGGAGCTGAGAAAGACCGAGTCTGTCGGCCCTGTCCGCAATCAAGGTGTTCGCGTTCGGAACGTCTATTCCCGTCTCGATTATCGTCGTGCATACAAGCACGTCTATCTCACCCGCGATCATCTTGCTCCAGATGTCCTCAAGGTACTCCTTGTCCATCTTTCCGTGTGCGACGGTGATCCTAGCCTCGGGTATCTGCGCGGAAATATCAGCCGCAACCTTGTCAATGGACTCTACAAAATTATGAATGTAAAATACCTGTCCGCCACGGCGAAGCTCTCTGCGGATCGCCTCCATAATTATAAGGTCGTCATACTCGAGAACGTAGGTCTGCACGGGGAATCTGTCTCCCGGCGCTTCGTCGAGCAGAGATATATCTCGTATACCGCCCATCGCCATATTCAGCGTGCGTGGGATAGGCGTTGCTGTGAGAGTCAACACGTCGATGTTATTCCCGAGCTGCTTCAACTTTTCCTTTTGCGCAACACCAAATCTCTGTTCCTCGTCAACTATAAGAAGTCCAATGTCGTTGAACTTTACGTCCTTGCCGAGCAGCTTGTGGGTGCCGATGATAATATCGGTATCTCCTCTTTCAAGTCTCCGCAAGGATTGCTCTATCTGCTTCGGTGTGCGGAAGCGCGAAAGCATATCGACGTTTACCGCAAAGTTTCTGAATCGGCTCACAGCTGTCTGGTAATGCTGGAGCGCGAGGATAGTCGTAGGCACAAGAATTGCGACCTGCTTACCCGACAGCACCGCCTTATACGCGGCTCTGAGAGCGACCTCGGTCTTGCCGTATCCAACGTCACCGCAAAGAAGTCTGTCCATTGGAGTCGAGCGCATCATATCCTGCTTGATGTCGGATATCGCGTCGAGCTGACAATCCGTCTCATCGTAATCGAAGGACTCCTCAAATTCCCTTTGCATATTATCGTCGGCATCAAAGGCATAGCCGGGGCGGCGCATTCTCTCTGCATAGAGCTTGATAAGGTCCTTTGCCATCTCCCGTACCGCGCCTTTTGCACGGTAGGTCGCCTTCTTCCAAGCCTCACCGCCCATTCTCGAGAGCTTGACAAGCCCGTCATCCGAATGTGCGCCTATATATTTCGACACAAGGTCGAGCTTTTCAACGGGCATACAGAGCTTATCGTTGCCCGCATACTGAATACTGATGTAATCGCGGCTGACACCGTCTATCTTCAGCTTTTCAAGTCCAAGATACTTGCCTATACCGTAGGTCTCGTGAACGACGATATCTCCAACCTCAAGCTCGGCATAAGAGAGGATCGCCTTTGCATCGTCCCTCTTTTTGCGGGAACGCTTTTTAGTCGTTACACCACCTCTTGAGGCATTTCTTGAAAACTCACTCTCGGTCGTCAGCACAGCCACTCTAGGCGTGATAAGCTCATATCCCTCAATGCTTTTTCCGTAAACTATATACACGGTTTTCGCGGAAAGCGCATCGGTAGAGACTCCCTCACCGTCAAATACAGCAGTTTTAAAATCAGTATCCTCGAGCAAGCGCGAGAGATTTTGCGCCGCGCCCTTGCTTTCCGCAATAAGCACGGTCTTATATCCTCCTCTTTGATATCCTATGATATCCTCGCAAAGGAGATTGAATTTTTCACTATACGATACGGGCTGGCGCGTTCTGAAGCCGAAAAGTCCCGAGAGTCGCTTGTCCGTCAGTCCGTAGGACAAGGAATTTACGTGGACGGTGACGTTATTATCGAAAAAGAGGTCAAGTTCGGCGGAATTCTTTGAGTACTCTGCATATTTTGGGGAGATCGTGCCTCCCTCGCAAAGCTCCTTGATATTCTCGTCCTCGTGCCATTTATCCGCCTTGAGCCTGTCGTAGACCGCCGAGCTTTGACGGACTATGACGAGCGTTTTATTATCAAAATAGTCTAAAAGCGAGGTCTTTTCGGGATAAACAAGAGAAATATATTTGTCTGCAAAGCCAACGTCTGCCAAATCTCCCGAAAGTGCGGTAAGCTCGCGTGTGAGCGTCTCGCATACCCCCTCGTCGTGACTGTCCTTGTATTTCTGACGGATAGCCTTTTCTATTCTTTCCCTCTCGCCCTCACCAAGAAGCACCTCTCGCGCAGGTGTGAGGGAGACTGACGCAATGTTGTAAAGCATTCTCTGCGATTCCGCATCGAATACTCCCATTCTGTCTATCTCGTCGTCAAAAAATTCTATTCTTATCGGGAATGATCCCTGTCTCAGCTGACCGTCAGAATCCTTTATTGAGGCATTGGGCGGAAAAACGTCCACAATTCCTCCGCGTTGCGCGAACTGTCCCGCCACCTCGACCATATCGACCCTCGCATATCCTGCCGAGACGAGTTTTTTTGCAAGCTCCGACGGCTCTATGCGAGTCAGCATATCGATCTTTATCATTCTGTCAAGCAATATCTCGGGCGGAACGGTATATCCGAGTGCGGTATGCGGTGTTGTAAATACAACGTCATACTCACCCGAAAGAATTCCCGATAACACCATAAGCCTCTCATGCTCAAACTCATGGGAGGCGGTTATATTATAAAAGGTGAGGTCTCGCGAAATGTAAAACGCCGTTCTGAGACCGAACGAAGCGTATCGCTCACTCATCTCGCGGCATTCCTTTTCCTCAGCGCATACTACAAGGGCTGCTCTGCACTCACCCTTGGTATCACGGCAAAGTGAGACGCACAGCGCGTCTGCGGCTCCGCCCGAGAGTCCCGATGCGACAGCAGGAAGTGGCTTGCCCTTGAAATTGCTTTTTACTACGTCGTATAGCTGGGTGTATTCCCTGTCAAGACGTATAAGATCGGTTAAAATGTTTGACATACTTGTTCTTTTATAGTTTGTATTCAAATTTTGATTTGGCGGTGATGCGGGGACGCGTGCCTCCGGCGGGTCGCTTTTTGAAAAAAGCTCCGCAAAAACTTCCCCTATATTAGGTCCTTTTAGGGTGGCGTAGGATTTTTCGCCGCAAGCGGCTAAAAAAATCCCTCACTGACGTTTTTGTATTGATAGGGTGTTAAACCCAACCGATAAAAAGCCTTTAACCATAAAGAAAAACTAAGTTAAAGAAAGCCTTTCAAACGATTTTAAATACACTTGCAACACGATAGCAGTGGGGCTATGCAGATGCGACACGGTGTAGATTGATAAACCGTCTTAACTTGTATAAAATATACTTTGGGGTTTTGGGGGTGTGGGGGGCTTTTTTCCCTGGAAAAGTCCCCCACGCGCTTCCCCCGCGTCCCCGATAAACCGCAATTTATTTTTTTGAGTTACAGATCTGCATCGCGGCATCTACATCGCCGAGGACAAGCTTTTCAAGCCCCTGATAAGCGG
This sequence comes from Oscillospiraceae bacterium, assembly GCA_015064685.1. GTDB lineage: Bacteria > Bacillota > Clostridia > Oscillospirales > CAG-272 > SVTX01. Next base: position 25,682 of record SVRT01000001.1, on the reverse strand, counting down.
GTTCAAAGCAGTTGAAGAGTATCTTTTTGTCATCCTCAGAGAGGTTGCCAAGCACCCAATCTGCCATATCATAATCGGGGTGGGGCTTTTTACCGACTCCGAAGCGTATACGCGGGAAATTATCACTTCCCATACGCTCGATTATCGAGCGAAGTCCCTTCTGGCCTCCATCCGAGCCGCTCTTTCTTACTCTTATTCTGCCAACATCGAGATTTACGTCGTCGGACATAACGATAATATTCTCGACGGAAATTTTATAGAATGCTGCCGCCTCACTGACCGCATTGCCCGACGCGTTCATCAAGGTCTGCGGCTTCATAAGCAATACTCGCTTACCGGCAATAGTTCCCTCGCCCACGAGCGCGTGGAATTTCGATTTGTTGACCTGCGCGCCGCATTTCTGCGAGACGTAGTCCATCGCTAAAAATCCCGCGTTGTGGCGAGTATAAAAATACTTATCTCCCGGGTTTCCAAGTCCTACAACGATGTGAGTTATCGGCTGACTTGCGCGAGCCTCGCTTTCCTTTTCTATTTTTTTAAAAATATCGAATATGTTTGCCATTTGACTGCTCCTTGTGGTATTTCTGTAACACCGAAATCGCCGCTTTTGCAAAACACGGGGGGTGTGAGCAAAACCGGCTTTTCATCACTTTCAATAAATTATACTATACTTTAAGGGGTTTGTCAAACATTTTTATGCACTTTTACATCCGTTCAAAGAAAGTTTACAATTATGCTCTTTTCTTTTTTTCGTCAAACTATTCCAATATCGCGTTTTTTATGGTATAATATACGGTGCTAAACTGAAGAAAGTGTCTAAAGCACGGACAAGCATCCGCGTAGGATGTTTTGCGGTCTTTGGTAAGGCGCACATAAGCGGTGACATCACGTCATCATCGATTGTAAAATTGCTTCAGCGCAAGGCGCACCGCAACAAGCAAGGCGAAGGCGAATAGCTTGCGTAGCAAGCTCGCCATGCAAGCTATGCTTGCTGTGCTTACATTCCGTAAGTCAAGCTGCTTGTGAGGAGCAACGCCGCGATGGACGATTTTAAAATCGACAAAACAGGTAAAAATTTTTTATATATGGAGGACTAATCCAATGGCAAAGAAGTATTGTTACCTCTTTACAGAAGGTAATGCAAACATGCGTGAGATCCTCGGCGGTAAGGGTGCGAACCTCGCAGAGATGACCAACATCGGTCTTCCCGTTCCCCAGGGCTTCACCATTTCCACAGAGGCTTGCACTCAGTACTATGAGGACGGCAGACAGATCAACGATGAGATCATGGCTGAGATCATGGAATACATCGTTAAGATGGAAGGCGTTACAGGCAAGAAGTTCGGCGACCTCGAGAATCCTCTTCTCGTTTCGGTTCGTTCGGGCGCACGTGCATCCATGCCCGGTATGATGGACACCATCCTCAACCTCGGTCTTAACGAGGAGGTTGTTGAGGTTATGGCTAAGAAGTCCGGCAATGCTCGTTGGGCATACGACTGCTACCGTAGATTTATCCAGATGTACTCCGACGTCGTTATGGAAGTCGGTAAGAAGTACTTCGAGGAGCTCATCGATAAGATGAAGGAAGAAAAGGGCGTTAAGCTCGACGTTGAGCTTACTGCTGACGATCTTAAGGAGCTTGCTAACCAGTTCAAGGCTGAGTACAAGGCTAAGATCGGCGCAGACTTCCCCTCCGATCCTAAGGAGCAGCTCATCGGAGCTGTTAAGGCAGTATTCCGTTCTTGGGATAACCCCAGAGCAAACGTATACCGCCGCGACAACGATATCCCCTACAGCTGGGGTACCGCTGTAAACGTACAGGCAATGGCATTCGGTAACATGGGCGAGAACTGCGGAACCGGTGTTGCGTTCACACGTGACCCCGCTACCGGTGAGAAGAAGCTCATGGGTGAGTTCCTTACCAACGCTCAGGGTGAGGACGTTGTTGCAGGTGTACGTACACCTATGCCTATTCAGGAAATGGCTAACAAGTTCCCCGCAGCCTACGAGCAGTTCGTAAAGGTTTGCGAGATCCTTGAGAACCACTACCACGATATGCAGGACATGGAGTTCACTATCGAGAACGAGAAGCTCTACATGCTCCAGACCAGAAACGGAAAGCGTACTGCTCCCGCAGCTCTCCAGATCGCTGTTGACCTCGTCAACGAGGGTCACAAGACCAAGGAAGAGGCCGTTCTTATGATCGACCCCAGAAACCTTGACACACTTCTCCATCCCCAGTTCGACGCAAAGGCTCTCAAGGCTGCTACTCCTATGGGTAAGGGTCTTGGCGCATCTCCCGGTGCGGCTTGCGGTCAGATAGTATTCTCTGCTGAGGATGCTGAGGCTTGGAAGGCAGCAGGCAAGAAGGTAGTTCTTGTTCGTCTTGAGACTTCTCCCGAGGACATTACCGGTATGAAGGCAGCTCAGGGTATCCTCACCGTTCGCGGTGGTATGACATCTCACGCAGCAGTTGTTGCTCGTGGTATGGGTAAGTGCTGCGTTTCCGGTTGCGGCGATATTAAGATGGATGAAGAGAACAAGAAGTTCGAGCTCGCAGGTAAGACCTACCACGAGGGCGACTACATCTCCATCGACGGTTCCACAGGTAACATCTACGACGGTCTTATTCCTACCGTTGACGCTGAGATCTCCGGTAACTTCGGCACGATCATGGGTTGGGCTGACGAGTTCCGTACTCTCAAGGTAAGAACAAACGCTGATACACCCGCAGACGCTAAGAAGGCTCGCGAGCTCGGTGCTGAGGGTATCGGTCTTTGCCGTACAGAGCATATGTTCTTCGAGGCAGACAGAATCGCTGCTTTCCGTGAGATGATCTGCTCCGATACAGCTGCTGAGAGAGAGGTTGCTCTTGATAAGATCCTTCCCTACCAGCAGTCCGACTTCGAGAAGCTCTACGAGGCTCTCGAGGGATGCCCTGTATGTATCAGATTCCTTGACCCCCCGCTCCACGAGTTCGTTCCCACAACTGAGGAGGACATCGCTCTCCTCGCTAAGGCGCAGAACAAGAGCGTTGAGGACATCAAGGCTATTATCGCATCGCTTCATGAGTTCAACCCCATGATGGGTCACCGTGGATGCCGTCTCGCAGTAACATATCCTGAGATCGCAGCAATGCAGACAAAGGCAGTTATCCGCGCGGCTATCAACGTTCAGAAGAATCATCCCGATTGGAACATGGTTCCCGAGATCATGATTCCTCTCGTAGGCGACGTTAAGGAGCTCAAGTACGTTAAGGCAGTTGTTGTTGCAACCGCTGACGCTGAGATCGCAGCAGCAGGCGCTTCCCTCAAGTATGAGGTTGGTACCATGATCGAGATCCCGAGAGCATGCCTCACAGCTGATGAGATCGCAAAGAACGCAGACTTCTTCTGCTTCGGTACTAACGACCTTACTCAGATGACCTACGGCTTCTCCCGTGACGACGCAGGCAAATTCCTCGGCGCTTACTACGACGCTAAGATCTTCGAGAACGATCCCTTCGCTAAGCTCGACACCACAGGTGTTGGTAAGCTCATGAATATGGCAGTAACCCTCGGCAGACCCGCTAACGAGCACCTCCACGTAGGTATCTGCGGTGAGCACGGTGGTGACCCCACATCCGTTGAGTTCTGCCACAAGATCGGCCTTGACTACGTATCCTGCTCTCCCTTCAGAGTACCGATCGCACGTCTTGCAGCAGCTCAGGCAGCTATCAAGGGCTAATTTAAAGCTAAATAACAAAATTGACCTTGCAGATCCTTTCTGCAAGGTCTTTTTTTACATTTTTATATCTATCTCACCAAATCTTTTCCAATCCATCGTTTTTCCGTAAATGTCCTCGAGAAGAAAATGATATATTTTCGCTTTTGATAGCGAATGAAGCGCGCCGTCAAGCGAGCTTTGTGCCAATCTTGCAGTGTATCTCAGTTCACTACGTATATCGCGCAAGCCTTCAACATCAACAAAGCGTTTTGAATTTATTTGAATTATTTCAACGTCTCGCAAACCGTCCTCATCACCCTCAACAAAGCTGTTTCTCTCTGTAACGAACGCGACCCTGTCTTTTTCGAGAAATATTCCGTCTACCCTGTCGGAACATACAGGGTCAAAGGAAACTCGCGCAAAAATCTCGCATTCCTTGAGTGCCTCGAAAAGCGCGGTCAGGAAGATCTGTCCGACACCGTAAAAATCACTTACAACGTAAAGCTTTTTCGCATTTTTTGCAAAGGTGTCAAGTCTTATCCGTCCGCTCATCGATACAGAATCAAGCACAGACGGAATATAACTCATTTTACCGCTTGGCAGATCCTTTATAAGACGTGCTACCGCCGAGCGAAGCTTCGCTCTGTCAAGAACCTCCTCAAGAAGACCGTCACTCACCGCTCTGAGATTGCCAACCGAGCGTAAAAACGTGTACGCGCTCCTATATTCCGCGCTTTTGCGCTCACTCAAGGCTATTATCTCATTTTTCTGCTTTACAAGAAGCTCGGTGTTCCAAAGCTCACCGAGATTAACTATCTCCTCACGCGCTCCGGGAAACCTGGGCTCGCTGACGTGAGGAGCCGTGCCGTCGAGAAATCCTATGATCCTTTCCTTGCCGTGTATCAAGACTCCGTCAAGAGACGACGGATCGCTCGAGCAATAATAATATTCACATACAAGCCCATCTGCCTCCGCCTGCCTTGCATATTTTTTCATAAAAGAGCTTTTCCCCGTTCCGGGTCCGCCCTTGATTATGTAAAGGTGATCGGCTCGCGCAAAGACCTCGGGATAATAATTTTTAAAGCCCTGCGCGGAGTTAGATGCCGCAAAATATTTGTGTTGCATAGACTGCTCAGCCCCCTCCATGTGTATTCGATATATTCTATGCAAGCATCTCCTGTTTTGAGCCAAAATTTAAAAATTCGCCTAAAAAAAGCAATCGGAGGACGGCAATCTACCAACCTCCGATTTATAAATCAACAAATTATTTCTTTCCTACGATAGTTATATTGATCGGCTCAATGCCGGCAACCTCATAAACCGATGCGTTTATCTGCGCAAGCTGCGCAGGTGTCAGCTGCTCGGAGCATTTAACAACGATACTTGCGGTCTCGCCGTTGACCACAGCCACGCACTTTTCAAACCCCTTTGAAATAAGAAGGGACTCGATATCCGCTTCCTGCTCCATCTCAAGAGAGATCTTTGTGATCTCGGCAACAGCCTCAGCCTTTACCTCTTCCGTCGCGTTTGCATTTTCGATAACCGCGTTAAGTACCTCAAGCGCCTCGTCTCTTGCTCTCTGACGGCTTACCTGCGCGGTCGTAAAATAGCTGTCCGCATCGTTTGTACTTGCGTCGGTGTTTCCCGACGTAGGGTTCTTACTGTTGTCAAGCTCACCGCTCATTCCGGTGCTCTGCGAATAATCGTATCCCCCTTTGTCCTTATCGGAAAATACAAGCCAATTGATCCATACCGCCGCGCCGATAAGCACTACGGCGCACGCGATAATAAGATTTCTCTTGCCCGATTTCATAAAAAAGTTTTTAACCGATTCCCATTTTTCCTTGAATGCCATTCCATTATCCTCCGTGAAATGTATTTGTTTTACGCTATAATATATTTTTCGTTTTTTCCTAATATGCCACAAGGACAGGCAAGAACGCAAATAAATTTATTCAAGCTCGCTTACGTATATCCGTGTCATCGGCAAGCCGTAGGTCGCACTAAGCAGACATAAAAGCTCGTTTCGCGTGTCCTCATTGCCTCCCGTATCACACGCGACACCTATTCCGGATAGTGTCGGCAGGCTCTCCCCAAGATACAGAGCGTGCGCGTTTGTTCCGCTCCCGATTATCACGTATTCGGTCTTATCGTTTCCCGTGCTCCCGGACTGGGTGTTCTGCGCGTAAAGGCTACCTCCAACCTCGCTGAAGAAAACGACCGCTTTAACGCTCTTTACACCTGAAACCGACGAGCATAACCCCTCGATCTCTTTCTCCATCAGCTCCTTATAATCAAAGAATCCTATAAGCTCCGTCACTTCGTCATTCTGTTTTTCATCCTCCTTATCATCCGAAATGACCGTGCTTCCGATAAAAAACAGAGTAATACCGACCGCAAGCGCGATCAAAAGAATCTTCAGCGTTCCTCGCTTTTTCATATGTGAAACAGTGCCAACTATGTCCTTTATGTCATTGTTTTGTGTCATTGTATCTCCTACCCTATTATTGAAATTATTTCGCAACCGAACAGCTGCGACAGATAATCTTCGATCGCCCCCGTGTCCTTAAAGACCGCGCTCCCGTACAGGGTTATCGAAATGCGATCAATATTACCGGATTCCGATAGCGCGACAGATACGTCATTTTCAGACATATCAATGTCAAATTTATCCAAAAGCATCTGTTTTATTCCGTTTTTCAAATTCTTCAACTCCGCCTCTCCATACGCTTCATTGAATAATTCTTCATATCGGTCGCTCTCTCCTTCGATCGTATCTCCCACAAGCTCGATATTTAGCTCCTTTATCCCATTTATCATATCTTTTATTGGAATAATGCAAATAATTATAACACAAAGTCCAAAAATTTGCCTTGTATGCCTGCCGAGTCCACCACTCTCTCCGTCGGGAGAAAGAAGAGATACCAGCGATCCGATTATTGAAACACATATTACAGTGATTATATATCCCTTCATTTTGCGACACCTCGCACCCACGCAAACATTATTTAATACGTTTTCCCACCTTATCGACTTAAATTGCCAATATTTAACCACAAATGCACCACTCAATGCCGCTTTATGAATATATTTTTATATATTCTCCCCCACTTTTATGAAAAAGGCGTTGCAACACACGAGAAAATACCGAGGGCTATCACGAAGACTGCCGCGCTCAATGCCGCAAGCCCCTCAAGAAAGCCGTACAACGAATCAAGCTCGCCAAGCAGCTTTGATTCTCCGCTGCACCCAAGCACCGACGCACAAAATCCGCAAATGGCGAATACTCCGCGAAGGAGAGCAAGCTCTATGACAGTCGGTAGGAGTAAAAACAGTAACGCGGCAATGCCAATAACTCCCACACTGCCGCGCAGCACCTCGACCGATGCCGCCAGAGTGCCAAGAGTGGAAGATAGAGTACCTCCTGATACGGGAACAAAGCTGCTGACGGCAAACTTCATTCCCCTCATAGCGAGGTTGTCCGCTTTAGATGCAAGCAGGTTACTCCCCGCAATCGCGAACGTCATAATCAACGTAAGAAATGAAAGCGCGGTCATATACCATTTTCTTATCCTCGCGCTTATGCTTCCGCCGGTGACGGACCCTATCCCGTCAAACACCGAAAGCAGAGAGAGACAAAGACACACCGAGAAAAGCGGAATAGCTGTTTTAGTAAAGAAGAACTCGCATACGGCGAGAACCGTACCAAGGGAAGCGGAATTAGTGACCGCCGCATTGAGATTGCCACCCATTGCGAAAAGCGCGGCACTTAGCGGCACAAAAGATGTCATCGCCGCAAAAAGCCTTTCGAAATATACAGAAAGCGATTCTACACAGTAGGTCGCCACTCCGGATATCGAGCAAAACGTGCATAACCTGATGCAGATCTCGACCGAGCGCGAAAGTCCTCCGCAATTCGATGCTATAAGCGTGACGAGAGAGGCGAGGATCACGACACCCAGAATTATCACGAGTGTCGGAATTATATTCTTTATCCCATCTCCAAGAAGTGATAGCATCATCGACAGTACACTTTGAGGATCAGACAAGAGCTTGGCGGCCTTTTCAATCTCCTCGGGATCAGAGGAAAAAGCGGAGTCGGGAAGCTTGTCCGTGACGGACGGATCAAGTGAATCAATAAAGTCACCGTATTCCCCAGGCACAGTTTCCTCCTCACCCTCAGCAGCAATATTTACCGTTCCAAGTATGAAAAGAAGCACCGTAACGAAGCATAAGGCTATATAGCGCAAAAAGCGATATACCTTTCTTTTATCATTCATCCGTGTTTCACCCCATCTCCAGAAGCTCGATTGCAAGATCCATTATCTGCTTTATCAGTGGCAAGGACAAAATCAGGATCTCCACCTTTCCTCCAAGCTCAACGTAATAAGCAAGACTGCCCTCTCCCGCGTCACGGCAGACCGTAGCACAGATGTGAGTAAGCAGAGACACTCCGAGCGCCTTTATTAAAACCGATACCGAATCCGAGAGCCCCTCACCACCGCCAAACGACTCACAAAGCTCCTTGATATAGTCAATTATCGGGGAGATCAACGACAGACAGGCTATCGCAAGACCTACCCCTGCTATCATACGAAACGTGAGCGCAGTGTCTGGGCTTTCCCTTTTGAGAATAATTATCAGTATGACGCACAGGACCGCTCCCCCGAAAAGCTTGAAAAGACTATCACTCATCCGAAGCCAAAAACAGAGCAAACAAGCTCAAAAAGCTTTTCTATCTCGCCCACAAGCATGATCAGCACCACGATTATCCCCGCGATCGTGACAAGCATGGACTGCTCGTCCCGTCCCGATTTTGAAAGTATCTGCGTTGCCGCAGAGACGAGTATCCCCACCCCTGCGACCTTCAGTATGATTCCGATATCCAACACTTCTATGTATCTCTCCTTTTTGCTTTTACCAGAGCAGAATGATTATCGCGATGCACGCGCATATCCAAAGCGCACCGCCTGCTTTCCCCTTTGAATTGACCGAAGCGAACACCCTTCGCCTTTCCTCGCTGAGTGCCGAAATATAATAATCGCACCTGCGCAATTGCTCGTCCCTGAAGGTACTGCCGAACTCAGACGCAAAGGATGACACAAGGCGCAATGCCTCATCGTCAAGATAGATCCTGCTCGCCTCGACAAGCTCCTCAAGCGTAGCGGCTCCGTGCGGACAGTTGCACGCGCTAAAGATCTCCAACGGGAGCGTTGCAAGAATATCTGATCTCGGACGCGCAAAGCACTCGATCTGTCCCTTGATGTAAAAAAGCAAGGAAATAAATCCGTCCACGGTCACAAGCTTCCTTAGCTGGAAGCGTCGGTATGACAGTGCCATTATCACCCCCGAAAGACCGAAAATCAGACCTCCAATAAGCTTTACCGTCATGCACCCTCCCTACATATCCGAGCGACGATGGCAAACGTCGTAAACAAAGCCGCCCCGCCCGTCGCGCTTGATCCCAACGTACGCTCCAAAGATCTTCGCCTCGTGTAAAAGTCTCAAGCCCGTGCGTGAGAGCAGCTGCTCAACGCTCCCCGCATGCGCGCTTGCGATCAGAGGCACACCGCAATTGTGCGAGGCTACAAGAGACATCGCCTCCTCATAGTCACCTATCTCGTCACAGATAATAACCTCTGCATTAAGACACCTGGTAGCAATTTCAATTCCACGTCTTCGCGGATAACCCGAGAGGACGTCAAGACAAAGATCCCTGCCCTCGCTTGCAAAGGCAAGCTCTCCGCGCGTGTCTATCACGACAGTGCGTAGGGGAGAGGCATTATCGCTCCACGCCCCCGAGGAAAGCATGACCGCGACAGACCGAAGAAGAGTAGTCTTGCCGATACCCGGCGGCGAGTAGACAAGGACTCCGCAGGTGCGGTCGAAGCCGTGAAGAAGCCTGCATATCTCCTCGCCCTGAGGGCGGCTTCGGTGCGGAATTCTTACGGAAAGTGAGCTTACCTCGTATATTCCGATTATTCTGTCTCCCTCGCAGCCTGCCCTTCCGCAAACGCCCACCCGAACTCCGTCAGGAAGCGAAATGTAACCTTGGTTTATCGTGTCGCTGAATGCATACAGCGAGCCCTGACACATTCCCTCGAGTACCGCTGAAAGCTCGGCGCGGTCCAGCACCGTTTCAAGCATCACGTTGCGCCCGGACACTACAAGAGAGCAACGCCTGTCAGCGCGCATCCTTATTTCTTCTATGCGTGCAGGTGAGGTTGTCCTACGTATCTCGTCGGAAAGTCGGTAGGGCAACGCTCTCATAACCGACGGAGGCAACGCATCAGCCGTTGCGCTTCTGTTTACACTTATCGTCTGCATTCCCCTACCTCCTTCCCTGATGCATTATATTAAGCTAAAAACAAAAAAATTCCTCCGTCACGGTGCATTTTCAAATGCAGCTCCGCGACGGAGGATGAATATTCAGTTATTACTTGTATACGTCCTTGATCTTGTCGAATTTTCCTTTGATAAACACAAATACAAACCACGCTGCAACCGCAACCGATACTATTACAGTAAGAACGACTGTGAAGGTATCCCATATCTCGCCTCCTCCACAACGCGGTATGACCGCTCCGCAGAAATTGAACAGACCGTGTACCACAACACAAAGCCAGATATTTGCGCTCTTCATAAGCACAACGGCGCACATGGCTCCGATCAGTGCGGAATAGCCGATCTGCATTAGCACCGCCAAAGGCGAGCTTTCAAAAATATTGATCAGATGAACGAGCCCGAATATTACGCTTGATATGGCGATCGAGACAAATGCCCAGAGCCTGTTCTCGGGATCTCTTTTAAGAAAGCCAAGAAATACGACTCCGCGGAATGCCATCTCTTCAAAAAATCCCACGCACATACACTCAAGAAGCAGTAAAGCCACTGCCCACCATTCTTTTGTTACGTATGCTTCCCCTTTCAGAACCTGAGAAAACGGGAAATTGTTTATCGCGATGACAAACGCGGGAATCGCAAAGACGATCGATTTCCAAAACGGAGATTTGAACGGATCAAGCACCTTGTACCCAAGATTTATCAGCATCGCGAGGAATGCCGTACCTCCAAGAGCTCGCGTAGCGATCATATCAAGTGCAAAAGCGGTATCCGAGTCTATGCTCTCTCCAAACAGGCTTGAAAAGCCGAATATCTCACAAAGCAGGAGCAAAAGAATAGCGACCAGCGAGATAGCAAGGCAGATATTTCTTTTACTCCGCCGTTTCATTTTTCGCCTCCGACTTATCATTCTCCGCCGTTTCATTCAACGAAAAACGCTTATATAAATACCTCTCAACAAAGATAAGACCGATACCGACCGCAGTGAGAATACAAGCAATGAGCTGGGAGGGAGTGAGAGCCGAAATAAATGTATCTCCCCTGTAATCGTCTCGCAGATATTCCGCAACGAACCTCCAGACACCGTATATTGAGAGATAGAGCGGCAGACACAGTCCCTGCTTACCGATCGCTCTCAAAAATAGGAACGCAGCTAAAAGCAGCAAAAAAACCGCCTCAAAGAGCTGCACGGGAACGTATCTGTCAAAGCCCATATTTCCCCACATCTCAATGCCGTACCACTTGTCGGTCAAAGCGCCGTGGCAGCATCCTGCCGTAAGGCAACCGATACGTCCGAGCGAATGAGCAAGCGCAATTCCCGGCACCGCGCTGTCCGCAATTAAGAAAAACGCACGCGCGTGTGAATTATCTTTGAAAATGAAGTGTCCGATACCGAAAAAGAGCGCGAGAAACACCGCAACACCGCCTATAAGACCGCCGTAAAAGGTCGCCCCGGTGTTCGCGTTGATCTCAAATCTTCCAAGAGATTTTATATTATAGAGTGCCTGAAAAAGCACCGCAGAGCAATATCCGAGCACGACAGCGCCCGCTCCGCACATAATTGCAAAGCTTTGGATCCTTCTTTTTACTCTTTGCCTGTCACACAGGTAGCCAAAAAGCATAAAGCAGATGAAAATTCCGACGCAGAGACATATATCATATAGCGTCAGTCCCAAAAACACGGGATATGGGTACATAAATGCACCTCCTTTTTATTTATAAGCAATGGGAAGCCCGCGCTCCCCATTGCAAAAATATTTAAAATTATTCCTCGTTGAGACGTCTTTCTTCAAGTTCTTCTCTTGTTATGAGGATCTTTCTGGGCTTATTTCCGTCAGGGGCGCTGACAAAGCCCATCTCTTCCATTCTGTCGATTATCTTTGCCGCTCTGCCGTATCCGACTTCAAGTCTTCTCTGAAGCAAAGAGGTGGATATCTTGCCGGCATCAATTGCAAGCTCAACGGCATCCCAGAACTTTGTGTCCTCATCACCGCCCGAAGATCCGCCCGAAGGAGCCGATCCGTTACTCTCGGGAGCATTGCCACACTTTGCCGCCTCATTATCAATTGAGGTCTCGAATTCCTGGTCGTATCTGACGGGAGCGTTATGCTCCTTTACGTATGTAACGACAGTTTCAACCTCCTCGTCGGATACGAACGCACCCTGAACTCTCTGAGGCTTTTGTGCGCCAACGGGGGCGTAGAGCATATCACCGCGTCCGCAGAGCTTTTCCGCGCCTGCTCCGTCAAGGATGGTGCGCGAGTCGACCTGAGACATAACAGTAAATGCGATTCTCGAAGGAATATTAGCCTTGATAAGACCCGTGATAACGTCAACGGACGGACGCTGTGTACCGATAATAAGGTGGATACCCGCCGCTCTCGCCTTCTGGGCGATACGAACGACAGCAGTCTCGACCTCATCCTTCGCAGTCATCATAAGATCTGCAAACTCGTCAATAATGATGACCATTCTGGGCATATAAGGCTTATCAGGATCGTTCTTTGTCGCCTCGTTATAGCCGGTAATATTACGAACACCGACCTCCTCAATAAGCTCAAATCTCTTCTCCATCTCATTGACCGCGGTGTTAAGCGCACCCGCTGCCTTCTTAGGATCGCTGACGATCCTGCAGCAGAGGTGAGGAATGTCCTTATAAACCTTAAACTCAACCTTTTTCGGGTCGATAAGCAGAAGCTTTACCTCCTCGGGCTTTGCGTGGTAAAGTATACTCATAATTATTGAGTTGATACACACCGATTTACCCGAGCCGGTAGTACCCGCAACGAGCAGGTGGGGCATCTTTTCAATATCAAATACGACGGGCTTACCCGAAACGTCCGCGCCGAGACAGGATGCAAGCTTGCTCTTGTGACCGATAAATTCGGGAGTCTCGATAAGTGTACGGAGCTTTACGGGAACCGACTTGTCGTTCGGAACCTCAATACCGACCGCCGCCTTGCCGGGGATAGGAGCCTCTATTCTGACACCCGATTTTGCAAGTGCCAGAGAAATATCGTCAACGAGATTTGCGATCTGGCGAACACGGACACCCGCCTCTGGCTTTATCTCGTATCTGGTGATCGTAGGACCGCAAGAGCATTCAATATCTCTGATCGGGATGCGGAAATCACCTAGCACCTCGCGTAGAAGCTGGGTGTTCTTTTCAATCTCATCCTCGGACGTAGAATAATGGTTAGGGCCATCCTCAAGAAGGTCGATAGGAGGAAATACGTATTCGGGAATAGGAGCAGGCTCGGGCTTTTCGCCGATGAAATACTCATCCTTCACCTCGTTAGCCGCACGGTACTCGTCCGCGCTCTTGAATCCCTTATCCTGAACAACAGGAACAAAAACTTCACCGGTCTCCTTGTCAACCTCATAATGTTCCTCGGGCTGGTCAAAGAGCTCGCTTGCCATATCGTCGACCTTTGAGTGACCGCGCTCTCTCTTTCCGGAATCATTTCTGTCCGAAAATACTATCGTTTCGGAATCGCCATCTTCATTCTTATCGTCAACGTGATTGTCCGATGAAAAGACCGCGTCTGCGCCTCTTTCATCTTCATCCATGTCATCATCTTCGTCATCCTGAACAGGCTTTTCATATTTGCTCTCGCCGTTTTTGATCGAATCAATGCGTCTTATCTCATTTACAGTAAGGGCGGAATACTTGACCTTTTCCTCAGGCTCTTCGTTGATCTCTGCTTCATCTGCTGATCTGTCAGCTTCATTTGTACCGTCAAGCACACCGAAATCAACTGCTTCATCGTCCTCTGTAATTTCGCTTCGCTTTGCGGCAGCTTTACTGTTTTCCTCTTCTTTACGCGCACGCTCTTCTTCAAGAAGCGCCGCTCTTTGAAGTCTTTCGCTCTCCCGTCTCTCTTTTTCTTCGAGCTCCTGTTCAGCTTTTCTTTCTTTTCTTTCGAGGGCCTTTTCCTTTTGCTTTTCTTTCTTTTCGATAGCCCTCTCTTTCTTCCGTTCCTCTCTATCGTCTGCTCCCTCTTCTCTTGCTTCCTTTATCTTAGCAACGATCTTGGTCACAACAGCCACAGGAGTTGTTCCAACAAGAAATGTTATCATCGGGATAAGCACCGCAACAAGCACGAAGATAGTACCACCAATATTTAGTATCGCTGAAAGCGCAAATGCAAGAATTCCACCTATTACACCACCGCCGGATGAGCCGGCACCCTCTTCAAAAAGAATATCTATCTCACTCGAGAAGCCATCCACTCCATCTCCTATGTTAAGGAACGTATGGAAAAGAGCCGAAAGTACAATGGCGGTAAGAAGCGCGATGATCGCGTTTATTGCAACAAAATTTCTGCTATTATAATTCTTCCAGAAGATTACAAAGCAGGCAAGTATCAATGGAATGAGATATGCCGCCGGGCCAAACACACCGAACATTATCTGACACACCCAAAATCCAACTATACCGAGTGCATGCTCACTCTCTCTGCCCTGTTCATAAAGCGTGTTTTTAGGATTGCATATAGCATTTGATATAAAGCATATCAAAAGAAAGAGTGCAACCACTGCCACTATATACGGTATCAGCTGATACGCGAAGGAGGGTTTTGAGTCTTTTCCTCCCGAGCTTCGGTTATCTTTTTTGGGCGTCACGCCTCGTTTATTTGTCTGTGTCTTTTTCACCGTTGACTTTGCTGCCATTTTTTCCATTCCTCTCGTGTTTTGTATAATAATCGGTAAAACGTGTATTTTTTTATCATTTGCGGACAAACTAACTGCACGTCACACGTGTTGGTCTGCCATGCCTGCCCACATTTATTTAATTATAACATATTTTATATTGTTTGTAAAGAGTCAATTTGAATTTTGAGACACTTTTTGCTTTCAACAGGAGGAGATATGAAAAACAACGCGAAAAACGGCATAATCGCCCTCGCCGCGATCGCGGCGGGACTTTGCAACGCGCTGATCGGTGCCGGGGGAGGCATAATTTTATCCTTCTGCCTCAACAGATTCCACTCCAACGTTTTTGATGATAAGAGAGACATTTACGTCAACTCACAAGCCTCTATGATACCGGGATGCGCCCTGTCCTGTATTCTGTACTCAATGAAGGGAATGCTTGCGGTACGCGGTTTCTCACTGCTCGCGATCCCTGCCGTCATTGGAGGAATTGCAGGGAGCCTCATTCTCCCGAAGATCAAAATAAAATGGCTCAAGACCGCGTTTGCGCTGCTTGTTATCTGGTCGGGATACAGGATGCTGACCGCATGAGGACCTACGCAGTATGTTACGGCGGCTTCACCGCTTTTCACAGAAAGGATAAAAAATGGACGATCGTTTTTCAAAGCTCACGGGAGCATTCACCGCGGCACTCATCGCGCTGCTTTCGGGTCTCGGGATCGGAAGCGGAGGACTGCTTGTGATCTGGCTTACTATGATCGGCGGTATCGACGCAGAGACCGCCAGGGGGCTCAATCTCCTCTTTTTCGTGTTTTCCGCGAGCGCGGCACTGATCGTCCATCTCCTCAAAGGGAGAGTCAGATTGCGCCTCGTGCTTTTTCTCTCACTCGTTGCCTGCATAGGCACTCTTCTCGGCACGTATATCGGTTCGCTCATAGATCCGCTCTTACTCAAACGCATATTCGGCGGAATGCTTGTTATTTCGGGGGCGTACACGTTGATCGGGAGCCTGAAAAACAAGAGAAAACCGACAGAAAAAAAGACACTTTTAGAAAAATAATGAAGAAATTTTCAAAAAACCCTTTACAAAGTGTTTTATTTGTGGTATAATGTACTCTGCATAACGGCGGCAAGGCTTCACGAGGCAAATAAGTCGCGCCTGTAAAACTCATTTGTGAGATAACCAAAAGCGCGAGTTTCACCCTCTCGGTTGCTCTGCAGTCCGTATTTTGCAAAAATATTTTATTTTCGAAAGGTGAATACGAAAATGACAGCAGCAGAAAAGCAGGCAATTATCGAACAGTACGCAACTCACGAGGGTGACACAGGTTCTCCCGAGGTTCAGATCGCTATCCTTACCTACAGAATAGCTAACCTCACCGAGCATCTCAAGGGCAACCACAAGGACAATCATAGCCGCCGTGGTCTCTTTAAGATGGTTGGTCACAGAAGAAACCTCCTCAACTACCTCCAGAAGGTTGACATTGAGAGATACAGAGCTATCGTTGAGAAGCTTGGTCTCAGAAAGTAATAATTGCATAAGAAACGGAGTGGTACACTTTTTCGTATCGCTCCGCTTCTTGCTGTAAAAACACAACAAAACAATAATCACACGAGGGATTTTAGTGCTTAAATACATCCCCGAGACTGCATTTCGGGCGCGTATTTAAGTTCTAAAACTCCGTGTGAAATAAATAAAAACGGAGGAATTAAAAATGTCCACTTCAATCGTAAGCTCCCAGATGGAGTTCAAAAACTACAAGAAGTTTCACTACACTCTTGCAGGCCGCCCTCTCGTGATCGAGACCGGCAAAATGGCAGGACTTGCAAACGGTTCTGTCCTCATCCGCTACGGCGAGACAGCAGTTCTCTGCTGTGCTACCGCTTCCGAGAAGCCCCGTGACGGTATCGACTTCCTTCCCCTCTCCGTCGACTTCGACGAGAGAATGTACGCTGCAGGTAAGATCCCCGGCGGTTACCTCAAGCGTGAAGGTAAGCCCTCTGAGAAGGCTATTCTCACAAGCCGCGTTATCGACCGTCCCATCCGTCCCCTCTTCCCCAAGGATCTCCGCAACGACGTTGCTCTTACTCTCACAGTAATGAGCGTTGATCCCGATTGCGCTCCCGAGGTTGCCGCTATGATCGGTGCTTCCACCGCTCTCGCGATCTCCGACATCCCGTGGAACGGACCTATCGGCGGTCTCCACGTTGGTCTTATCAACGGCGAGTACGTGATCAACCCCACAACAGAGCAGCAGAAGGTTTCCGATCTTCAGCTCACAGTTGCCGCTTCCATGGAAAAGGTCGTTATGATCGAGGCAGGCGCTAACGAGGTTGACGATAAGGTTATGTACGACGCAATTATGCTCGCTCACAAGGAGATAAAGGAGCTTCTCGGCTTCATCAATGCTATCATCGATGAGATCGGTAAGCCCAAGTTCGATTACCCCTCCTGCGAGCTTGATCACGATATGTTCGACAAGATCTTCGACTTCTGCGAGAAGGACGTTATGTTCGCTCTCGACACCGACGACAAGACTGTTCGTGACGCAAGAATGTTCCCCATCAAGGAAGCTATCCTTGAGAAGTTCACAGAAGAGTATCCCGATCTCCCCACTATGATGGAAGAGCTCGTTTACAAGATCCAGAAGAAGATCGTTCGCCGTTGGCTCCTCGTTGACAAGAAGCGCGTTGACGGACGTTCAATGAACCAGATCCGCGGACTCGCTGCTGAGGTTGATATTCTTCCTCGCGCTCACGGCTCGGGTCTCTTCACCAGAGGTCAGACTCAGGTTCTCACAGTTGCTACTCTCGGTACTCTCTCCGAGGCTCAGATGCTCGACGGAATCGATAGCGAGACAAGCAAGAGATATATGCACCACTACAATATGCCCGGCTTCTCCACAGGTGAAGCTAAGGCTGTTCGTTCTCCCGGACGCCGTGAGATCGGCCACGGAGCTCTCGCTGAGAGATCCCTCGTTCCCGTTCTTCCCTCCGAGGAGGAATTCCCCTACGCTATCCGTCTCGTTTCCGACGTAGTTTCCTCTAACGGTTCTACCTCCCAGGGATCTGTCTGCGGTTCTACCCTCGCTCTTATGGCAGCAGGTGTTCCGATCAAGGCTCCCGTTGCAGGTATCTCCTGCGGACTTATCACCGCTGAGGACGGCTCTTGGGACACAATGATCGATATCCAGGGTCTCGAGGACTTCTACGGCGATATGGACTTCAAGGTAGCAGGTACCAAGAAGGGTATCACATCCATTCAGATGGACCTCAAGATCGACGGTCTTACACCCGAGATCATCGCTCGCGCATTCGAGCAGACCAAGGCAGGCCGTGAGTACATCATCGACGAGGTTATTCTCAAGGCTATCGACGCTCCCAGAGCAGAGGTTTCCAAGTATGCTCCCAAGATGACAAGCTTCATGATCGACCCCGACAAGATCCGTGAGGTTATCGGTAAGGGCGGATCCGTAATTCAGAAGATCTGCGCTGACTCCGGTGCAAAGGTCGACATCAACGACGACGGTATGATCACTATCGCGGCTATCAACGGCGAGAGTGCTGCTATCGCTAAGTCGATGATCGATGCTATCGTATTCGAGCCCGAGGTTGGTTGCACATACGCAGGAACAGTCGTTAAGATCCTCGCCAGCAAGGATAAGCCCAACGAGGACATCGGATGCTTCGTTGAGTACGCTCCCGGCAAGGAAGGAATGGTTCACATCTCCAAGATCTGCCAGAAGCGCATCAATAAGGTAACAGATGCAGGTATCGACGTAGGAAGCGCTGTCAAGGTCAAGTTCATGGGACTTGATAAGAAGGGCAGAATGGACTTCTCTATCAGAGACGCTGAATAATTTAAAAAAAACGGGGGGGTCCTTCCCTCCCGAAGCATAAAAATAGAAAAGGAGATAAAAAATGACATTTCTTGAAAACGTTGATAAAGCAAAGCTCAGAAAAATATTGCTCATCGTTATTTCCGCGCTCGCATTGATCGCGCTCGCACTTCTCCTTGTAATAATCGTTGTCAGCATCGCCCCCGGTTCTCTTAAGAAGAGCGACATAAAGTACGTTGACTATACGGTATCCGAGAAGGATATCTCAATGGGAACACTCATTCTTGCGGATGACGCTCATCCCTTCACCGCAGGACAGGCGCTCAACTCTACGATGATAAACTGCCAGCAGTACAGAAATCAGAACAGAGGCGACGTTGAAAAGGGTCCGTATTACGCAATGAACAACGTTCAGCTGACTCAGACCGCTGCAGCGGCAGCACATAAGCTTCTTGTTGCGGCAGAAAACGCTGTGAAGGAAGACAACCTTCTCATAAAGTACGCATTCTACGGTGACGACGGCAAAACCGTTGAATTCCAGACAGGAATGCTTATGTTCCTTACAGACTACGAAGAGACAAAACTTCCCGAGGGATATGCCGCGTGGTTCAAGGAGCATGCTCACGAGTATGGATTTGTTGAGAGCTACACAGATGCTTACAGATACGTCGGCGAAGCACACGCGAAGTATATGACAGACAACAAGCTCTCTCTTGCAGATTACATCGCTTATCTCAAGAAAGAGACAAGCCGCGACACAGTACTTTCTCTGCAGGATGCAAACGGTAACAAGTACGCGGTTTATTACGTAGCTTGCAAGGCAGGCGATAAGATCAGCGTTCCCGAAACCGAGGAGTACACCATCTCGGGTACTAACGAGGGCGGCGTGATCGTAACCGTTAAGATCACAAAGTAATAACGAATAAATTTTCATTGCCCGTGAACGCGGATAACGTATCACGGGCAATAGATTTTTAAGCGAGGTAAAATATGAGATACTTTACTAAAGAATGGTATAACGATACTCTTGTTGCCGAAATGTGCTTTAATCTCAGAAAGACCGAAAAGGCGGGTGCGTTTTCTGACAAATTCTTTGAAAAGCTTTACGAAACAGAGGAGAAAGCATATCTCAAGTATGCCAAGCGCGCCGCAAGGATCACGCGCAAGGCATTTGACGTCACAGTCGCAAAGGCGGAATTTGCATCAACCTACGAAGAGAATCTTGCTTTTGTTAAGAAAAATCTCCCCGAGGAGATACTCTCTGAGATCAAGGACGTAAGAGTACTGGCACTCGGAAGCGTAACGTACGAAATGGCGGACAGAATAACAAGATATTGCGGCAGAATAAACAACAAATGCGAGCAAGCTAAAAGGCAGTACGATGAGGCAACCGACGTGACGGTTGACAGAATGGGCGGAAGCATCCCTCCCCTCTATGCAGAGATCGTCGGGGTTCCCGTAGCATCCTGCTCTGTCTCTGACGGCACCGTGACCATCACGACCTCTCACGAGTACACGGGCGTGACGGTAAAAATCACATTAACCGACGCGGAGCTTACAGAAACAGATGAAAATATCGTTGGCTCAATTATTTCCGAATACGAGCTTCTTCCCTTTTCCGAGGATAAAATGGAGTTCTCTATCCTCTCCGTCAGCGAGGATTCCTCACTTCACACTGTAACTGCAGTCGGCAAAACGGTGGACATCGAGGAAATCTGATTTGAAATTTTAGATAAATTGCAAATACCACGCCAATAATTTTGTTTAATTTGCCTATTACATTTTTGACAAAAATATGGTAAAATAGTATTAAGGAAAATTTTTGATTCGCAATGCTTTGAGATTGACAGAAAGAAGGTGTGATATGTTTTCGATTGGCGACTGCATCGTATACGGTTCTGAGGGTGTCTATACGGTATCCGAATATACCTCATCCCCTATCGATAAAAACGATACGAGACAGTTTTACGTGCTTCGTCCCGTACACGGTCCCGCAGGAAACGTGATAATCACACCCGTAGGCAACGATAAGGTGAAGATGAGAGCCGTTATGAGCCGAGAGGAAGCATTGGCATTCATCGATAGAATGCCCGAGATACCTACGCTTACCGTAGAGCGCGAAAAAAATCGCCGCGAGGTCTACCGCCAGGCACTTGCAAACGCTTCGGGCGATGAATTCGTAAAGATCATAAAAACCGTAATGGAGCGTCGTGAAGAACTTCTCAAGGCAAAGAAACGACTCAGTGAGTCTGATAACGACTACGAAAAGAAGGCCAAGTTCTGCCTTCACGGAGAGCTGTCCATCTCGCTTGGAATACCGATCGATCAGATGGACGAATTCATAAAAAACAGACTCTCGTCAATAGCATAAAAAATAGCACCGCGAGCATGCGGTGCTATTTTTTTATTTATTCAACGTCCCATTCGCCCTGATTGTCATCGTACGCAGTTCCGATCTCACCGGGATTCTGAGTCTCGGCGGGTTTTTCGGTCTGTGCAGGCTTCTCGGTCTCATTGTCGGACTCCGTTTCATCCGTAGGATCTGTCTCAACGTCGGTCTTTCCGGTCTCACTGCCACCGGGAATCGACGAGTCATCATCAGTATCCCATTCGTCGCCTATATCGTCACTTTCGACAGGCTCAGTAACGTCTGCTCTATTGGATTCGCTCGGTTTATTATCAGCCGTTCCCTCTGCCTCTGTAACCGGAGCTTCATTCTTACCCGTAGACTTCTCCTTGCCGCCGTTCGAGCAGGAAGCAAGCACGCATATACATAAAGCGAGTATCAATAGTAAGGAAAAAAATTTTTTCATCATTTTGCTCCTCCAAAACTAATCTGTAATAATTATACTGGCTTTTATCTCAGTTGTCAATATCTTTATTTTCTGTGGACAGGTGTTTTCGGCTGATATCTCATCTCGTTGACGGAATAAACTGTCACAAATGCCTTGGGATCAACCTCTTTCACGTAATCCATAAGTCTGCGATATTCATTCTTGTCAACGATCGTCACGACCTCCTCGCGTGGCGTTCTGTCAAACGCTCCAATACTCTCGTAAAGCGTCGCGCCGCTATGAAGCTCGTGAAGAATGAAATCAATTATCCTGTCAAGCTCGGGAGAAATAATACAAACTCTGCGCTTTATGTTAAGACCGAATATGAAATGATCAACAATTATTCCGTTGAAATACGTACCGAGCAAGCTGAGTATTACAGTCTTTGTATCATAGCAGATAATCGACAAGGATGCTACGATCAAGCCCGAGATCGATATAGCAGTGCCAAGCCCGATCTTGAGATACTTGCTGATAATCTTCGCGATAATATCAAGACCGCCAGATGACGCGTTATGCGAAAAGAGGATCGCCATCGCAATTCCAACTACAAGAATGTAGCAGATCATATCGATAAAGGGATCCGAGGTCAGCGACTTGAAATTAGGAAGAAAAAACTCAAAAATACCGATCGAAACAGGAACCATTATCGAGGTGTATACCGTTTTCGCCCCAAACTCGGGACCTATAAGTATAAATCCGAGCGTGAGGAAGATGATATTCAGAACAAGCGCGATAACCGACACGGGCAGCGGTATAAAATTGTTGATCACCATCGCAAGTGCGGTGCCGCTTCCGATGACGAGATTGTACGGCATCATAAAAAAGTAGATAGCCGCACCCGCAAGGAAAGCGCCAAAGGTGATGATGAAATATTCTTTAACAAAGTATAATACTTTTCTGAGCATTTTTCGCTCCTTATTTATCAGATTTGGTGTCTTTACGCTTTTTGAAATCGAGGCGGAACATTCCGATGATGATAGAGAAAATATTGAGAGTCTCGCAAATGATCGCACCGATTGCAACGTTCACTATGTTGTACGTCAACCAAAGCGGAGAGGCGAATATGCCAAAGCGCCTTACCATCTTCGCATCGGCATATCTGAAGCTTACGTTGGCAATTATCATCGCAAGCACGGGAAGAAGTTCAATGATTAGATTGGGAACCGTTGGCTCTTTGCCAAAGACGGTAAAGATGAGAATATACGAGGTGATATACAATGCGATAAATGCAACCAGCCACGCAGGGTGACGCGCGTTGAACTTGTCCTTTTTAATGAATATCAGCGCCCTTATGACCGCAACGATATTCAGAATGGCACCCGAAAGAGCACCAAGCAAAAAGTAATTTACAGCAAAAAGCGACGATCCGACAAGCTGAAAAACAAAAAGCGTCGTATCCTTTTTTTGCTGATAGGACAAGCAGTTTGCAATCATCGCAAAAATACCGATTATTTGCGCAATAATTTCAATTTCTGCCATAAAAAACCTCAATTAATAAATGGTTTGGGTCGTTGCAAGGAACTTAGGAATCGATCAAACTCGCTTACGGTAGCAAAATAGCCGAGATGGGCACACGCGGGGGTCTGAACCTATTTCTCGCTTGCGAGCAAGCGAGAGGCAGGTTCGACTTACACTGCTTACGGTAGCAAAATAGCCGAGATGGGCACGCCCATCTCGGCTATTTTGGTGCCGGAAGCGGGGGTCGAACCCGCACCCTGTCGCCAGGACTGGATTTTGAGTCCAGCACGTCTGCCAATTCCATCATTCCGGCATGCTACAAGCACTCAATTATTTTACATTAAAAATGCGATTTTGTCAATACCTTTTGGATAAAAACTTCATTAACTTCATCAAATTCTTTCATCAATCAAGAAAAAGACACGGTCGCGCACACAAAGGTGCGCGACCGCTTACATTTATCCATTAAAAATCACTTTTCTTTTCTCGTAGTCAAAGCAGAGCAATCTCTTCTCTCTCAAGAAATGATCCGAGTTGTCTCCAACCCTCACGATCTTCAAAAGCTTAAGATTGGGGTCGATGCTAACAATATTAAAGCAATCCTGTGTTTTTGTTCCCTCTACACGCTTGCCGTCAGACCAGCCTGCCCAGGTCGTAGCGCACGGAACGATAGAATTGAGTATTCCGTTCTCGGTTATTCCAAATCCGTCGTGATGATCGTGTCCCGCAAAGTGACAGATATGCACACCACCGTCCTTCACAAAATCAACGATCGCCTGCTCATATACTCGCTGCCTCTGCTTCCCCAACAATCCCTTATAATCATTGATAGTATTGAATGTCACACCGAAGGACTCCTCTATCGCGCCTGTCAGCTCGTGCATCGCGGTGATAACGTAAAATCCCTTCTCTCTCGCGTCACGCAAAATCTCCGCTAACTGTCTCTTCTGCTCCTCAATGTCGTAATAGCAATCAAGAACGATCATTCTGATGTTCGACTCAGGGAAATCCTTGTAGTAGCTCATCGGAAATTTAACGTCGAAATAATTAACGTCCCACCCCTCGGTGTGATTGAAAAGTAGTGCGTGCGGCTTGTCCTTTTCGGTTATAGTTCTCACGCGAGTTATCTGATCGACCGAATTCGTGTCGTGGTTTCCAATGCAGTTGTAGACAACTCTCTCTGACTTGATACCGTCTCCGTAAAGATCGTTGTATCTCTCCTGGGAGTCCTCGCAATAGTCGCCCGTGTGAAGCGCGAACGAGATATAGTCCTTGTAATAATTGAGATATTCAATTACCCTGTCCCAGCAGTCAAGACGCATGTGAACGTCCGAAAAATGAAGAAACTGCAGTACCGAATACTTATCGTCAAATTTCTGCTTAAAAAATTCTGTTCTCGATGCAGATGCCTGTATAACAAAGGACTCAACGTCTTTATTTAATTCTATTATACTCTTGTTTTCAAAACTCATTTCCGTTCTCCCAAAAACCTGATAGGAAAATTATACCATACAAAAAACACAATGTCAACCATCATTCGACCCTTTTCCCTCTTGACAAAAGAGAAAAAATAATGTATAATGACCTTTGCACCAAAAAAGGCAGTAAAACAGAAAGGAGACGCTCCGTGGCAGATAAAAAAGGCGGCATAAAAATAGCCGCACAGAACAAAAAAGCCTATCACGATTATTTCGTGGAGGAAAAATATGAAGCAGGCATCGAGCTTTTCGGCACCGAGGTCAAAAGCATCCGCGCAGGCAGCGTCAACTTAAAGGATAGCTACTGCGACATAAAGGACGGCGAGCTATTCGTCGTCGGGATGCACATAAGTCCTTATGAGCACGGAAATATCTTCAATCGCGATCCGCTCCGAAAGCGCAGACTTCTCATGCATAAGCGTGAGATACTGAAGCTCCACGGATACGTCGCGCAAAAGGGTATGTCACTCGTTCCCCTCTCACTCTATTTTTCGGGCTCACGCGTCAAGGTAGAGGTCGGGCTCTGCCGAGGCAAAAAGCTCTACGACAAGCGTGAATCGATTGCGAAGCACGATGCGGACCGAGAGATCGAGAGAAAGATGAAAGACAAGTATTAACACCGGCAAATTTCAAGCGCCTTGCTTTGCAAGGCATATCACTTTTCGCAAAAGCGAAAAATATCACTGTGCGAAGCACAATATCACTCGCGCATAGCGCGAATATCACTGCACAAAGCCGAGGCTTTGTGATTTGTCAAGAAGTTTGTTCGCAGACAATAGTATGCGGACAAAATTCGCAAGTTTATCAAGAAGTTTGTTCGCAGACTATAGTATGCGGACAAAATTCGCAGATAAATGGGGGTGTAAAGGTTTCGACGGGGATTTTGAGGTACGATAAGCGGGTAGAGCCGAGTAATCTCTTAAACTGCTCAAATTTCAAAAAATAAACGACAATAATAGTCTTGCTATGGCTGCCTAATTATTGACCCTTCGGGGCTCAATAATTGGCAGTGCTGTGACCTGCGGGTCACCCGTTCCTCTCGGTAGGACCACGAACCGAGACTGAACGTCATGAAAGTGGTGCACGTGCATCGGCGGTTTACCGTTGAACCGATCACGCATAAAACGGTTGCTTGACGAGCGAGCCTGAGTACCGGCGCGCGCGGCAAAAAGAGTAAAAGATACTCTGCACCCGGAGAAAGTTGTATCAAGAGGTTTTCGGACAGGGGTTCGACTCCCCTCACCTCCACCAAACGTGTATTGGACGAACACTTACTTTTTCAGCGGCGGCTTCGCCGTCAAGGTTTCGCTCTAATACGAACAGAAAAACGCCATCTTAGATGAAAGTCTAAGGTGGCGTTTTTTCGT
>SVRT01000012.1 GCA_015064685.1 Oscillospiraceae bacterium | reverse complement strand
TCCCTTGTGTAAAGGGTAGCGAAGCGGCATCGCGGGAGTGAATGACAACACGGTGTGTTGTCAGAGCCGCGATGTGACCGAGCCGCAGCGAGACCTGTCACGCCTTGCGCGTGACTGAGGGATTGTTCGTCTCACAAATAAATCAAAATTTGAAATTAACACTTATGAAAAAAAAGATATTTATTGACGGACGCGCGGGAACGACGGGCCTGCGCATCTATGAAAGACTTGAAAAAAGAGACGATATTGAGCTTATCACACTCTCGGACGACGAGAGAAAGGACGTAGGCGCGAGAAAGAGGGCGCTCAACGAATGCGACGTTGCTTTTCTTTGCCTGCCTGACGACGCTGCGAGAGAATCGGTCTCGCTCATAGAAAACGACAGGACGGTCGTGATCGACACGTCTACCGCACACAGAACGCTTGAAGGCTGGCTGTACGGCTTCCCCGAGCTTGACGAAAGGATAGAGAACACGCTTGCATCGGCAAAGAGGATCGCAGTTCCGGGCTGTCACGCCAGCGGATTTATATCTCTCGTCTATCCCTTGATCAAAAAAGGAATATTGCCGACCGATGCGCTTCTGACATGCCATTCTATCACGGGATATAGCGGCGGCGGAAAGAAGATGATCGCGGAGTACGAGAGCGAAGACAGAAGCCCTCTCTATGACGCGCCCAGACAGTACGCGCTCGGTCAGACGCACAAACACCTCAAGGAAATGAAGGCGATAACGGGACTTGAAAACGAGCCCGTGTTCTGCCCGATAGTTTCGGACTTTTACAGCGGAATGACGGTGACCGTGCCGCTCTTTAAAAGCCAGCTTAATTCGGGATTTACAGTCGAGGATATCAAGGCGGCGTATTCCGAAAGCTATACGGGTGAGATCGTCAAATACGTCGAAAATGCCGACGAGTCAGGACTCGTCTCGGGCGCGAAATGCTCGGGACTCGATTCGATGAAAATATCGGTCGCAGGCAACGAGGATAGGATCCTGCTCATTGCTATGTACGATAACCTCGGCAAGGGCGCCTCGGGCGCTGCGGTCGAGTGCCTCAATTTCGTCCTCGGAACCGATAAAAAAACAGGCTTGGAAATATAATTGGGGTTTTACGAATAGCCTTCTCCAGCGGAGAAGGGGGACCACCGAAGGTGGTGGATGAGGAGGTCGCCCTTTCAAGGGCTTTGTGTCTGTAAAATGACTTTGTTTCGTTGCAAAAGAATCCTTGTGTGACAAAATAAAAACCACAAAACTCCCGTGAAATATATCTTAATGGCGACCTCCTCATCCACCACCTTCGGTGGTCCCCCTTCCCCGCTGGGGAAGGCTTAACACACCGACAAATCAAAATTTGAAAGTAATACACGCACACAAACACACATATACGCGTGACGGAGCACGCAAAATGGAAAAAATGATAACTGAGATCAATGGCGGCGTATGTGCCGCAAAGGGCTTTACAGCAAACGGAGTACACTGCGGTGTACGCAAAAACAAGACAAAGAGAGACATTTCTCTCATATATTCCGAGAAAAGATGCACGGCGGCAGCCGTTTACACGCAGAATCTCGTTAAGGGCGCGCCCCTTCTCGTGACGAAATCGAATATTGCGAACGGATTTGCTCGTGCGATCATCTGCAACAGCGGAAACGCGAACACCTGCAATGCAAACGGCATAGAGGTAGCGGCGGAGACCTGCCGCGCGCTTGCCGAGGAGCTGAAGATAGACGCGTCCGACGTTGTGGTCGCATCAACGGGTGTTATCGGTCAGCCACTCAACATTGAGCCCATCAAGAAGGGAATTCCCGAGCTTGTAGCGGGACTTGGTGATCACAGTGACTTCGCCGCAGAGGGAATTATGACTACCGATACAAAGAAGAAGGAGATCGCGGTCGAGTTTGAGATCGGCGGCAAGATATGCCGTATGGGCGGTATCGCCAAGGGAAGCGGAATGATCCATCCCAATATGGCAACGATGCTCGTCTTCATCACGACAGACTGTGCAATTTCCTCGGAGATGCTGAGGGCGGCGCTCTCTGCAGACGTCAAGACATCATTCAATATGATAAGCGTCGACGGTGACACCTCGACAAACGATATGGTCACAGTGCTTGCCAACGGTCTTGCGGGCAATAAGGAGATAGCCGACTTTAATTCCGACTATACCGAATTCTGCGCGGCTCTCCACACGGTAACGGCATATCTTTGTAAGAGCATCGCCGCAGACGGCGAGGGAGCTAGCAAGCTCCTCGTATGTACCGTTTCGGGCGCGATCGACACGAAGAACGCGGCGATTGCGGCAAAGAGCGTTATCTGCTCCTCGCTTTTCAAGGCGGCAATGTTTGGCGCGGATGCCAACTGGGGACGCGCTCTCTGCGCTATCGGATACAGCGGCGCGGAAATAGATATAAATAAAGTTGATATATCCTTCAAGTCGCAAAAGGGCGAGATCACGGTCTGCCACGACGGTGCGGCGGTTGATTTCTCCGAGGAGAAGGCGAAGGAGATATTGCTTGAAAACGAGATAGAGATAATCGTGTCTGCAGGCAACGGCACGGGCGAGGCGACCGCCTGGGGCTGTGATCTGACCTACGATTACGTCAAGATAAACGGAGATTACAGAACGTAAATAAGGAGACTGAAATGGATCTTTCACACGCACAGAGAGCGGACGTGCTTATCGAGGCACTCCCTTACATACAGAAATACAACAACAAGATACTCGTTGTAAAATACGGCGGAAACGCTATGATAAACGACGACCTCAAGGAGGCGGTGATGGGCGATCTCGTATTGCTGTCGCTGGTCGGCGTTAAGGTCGTGCTTGTCCACGGAGGCGGTCCCGAGATCACAGAGACACTTGCGGCTCTCGGCAAAAAGAGCGAGTTTATCGACGGTCTCCGCGTGACGGATAAAGAGACAGTCGAAGTAGTGCAGATGGTGCTTGCAGGCAAGATAAACAAGAATCTTGTCAATCTTCTCCAGATCAAGGGCGCGAAGGCTATGGGACTTTCGGGCATCGACGGACATATGATAGAGGCGGAGAAGCTTGACGACGTACACGGCTACGTCGGTGAGATCAAGAATATCGACGTAACGCCTATCCTCGATTGCCTTGATAAGGGATATATTCCCGTTATTTCTACCGTCGGATACGATAACGACGGAAACGTATACAATATCAACGCCGACACCGCGGCGGCTCGTATCGCGGGCTCGCTCGGAGCGGAGAGTCTCATTTCGATGACAGATATCGACGGAATACTGCGCGACAAGAACGATCCCTCAACGCTGATCTCGACGGTCTACGCGAGCGATGCGCCTCAGCTTATGCGCGAGGGCGTTATCAGCGGCGGTATGATCCCGAAGGTCAACTGCTGTATCGAGGCAATAAGACGCGGAGTCAAGAGAGTGTTTATAATCGACGGACGTATTCCGCACGCAATTCTCATTGAAACTCTTACCGATGCGGGCATCGGCACGATGTTTATAAGCGGTGACAAGATATGAATATAAAAGAGCTTGACCAAAAATACGTTGCAAATACCTACGCGCGCTTTCCTCTGACGCTCGTTAAGGGAAAAGGAAGCATAGTTTACGACGACGAGGGCAAAGAGTATATCGACCTCGGCACGGGCATCGCGGTAAACAGCTTTGGTTTTGCTGACGACGAGTGGATCGAGGCGGTAACGGATCAGCTTTCGACCCTCCAGCACACCTCAAACCTCTATTACTGCGAGCCCTGCGCGCGCCTTGCCGAGATGCTCTGCGAGAGAACGGGAATGAAGAAGGTCTTTTTCTCGAATTCGGGAGCGGAGGCAAACGAGTGCGCTATCAAGACCGCAAGAAAATGGGGCGAGATAAACAAGGGTGACGGGCATACGACGGTAATCACCCTTACCGATAGCTTCCACGGCAGAACGCTTGCGACTCTCGCCGCAACGGGGCAGGAGGTCTTTCACAAGGACTTTCTTCCAATGCCACAGGGCTTCGTCTACGCGACCGCGAACGATATTGAGAGCGTTAAGTCCTGCATAAAGGAAAATAAGTGCTGCGCGATAATGTTTGAGTGCGTTCAGGGTGAGGGCGGAGTGAAGCCGCTCGAATACGAGTTTGTCAAGGGCATCGAGGCTTTGGCGAAGGAGAACGACCTCCTTGTCATCTGTGACGAGGTGCAGACGGGTAACGGTCGTACAGGAGAGCTTTATGCGTATATGAATTATGACATCAAGCCCGACATTTTCTCGACGGCAAAGGGACTCGGCGGCGGATTGCCAATCGGCGCGACGGTGCTTGGAGAGAGAGTCGAGAGCGTTCTCGGTGCGGGAATGCACGGCTCGACCTTCGGTGGCAATCCCGTATCCTGCGCGGGCGCGATCAGCGTGATCTCACGAATTGACGAAAAAATGCTCGCTTCCGTAAAGGAAAAGAGCGAATATATCTTTTCGTCGCTTTGCGGCGCGAAGGGAATAAAGAGCGTAAGCGGAATGGGGCTTATGATAGGCATCGAGACCGAAAGAGACGTGTCGACTGTCATATCGGAGTGCCGCGAGAGAGGAGTTCTCGTCATCAAGGCGAAGAACAAGGTAAGACTTCTCCCCGCGCTCAATATAGAAAAGGAATTGCTCAAAAAGGCGATAGAAATACTCAAAGAAGTATGCGCCACGGAGCAAAAGGAGACAGAATAAATGAAGCATTTACTTAAGCTTTCGGATTGGTCCGAAAAAGAGATAATAGAGACGCTCAATCTTGCCGATCAGCTCAAATTTGACAAGAAGAACGGCATTGAGCATCACCACTTAAAGGGCAAGACTCTCGGAATGATCTTTGAGAAGTCCTCGACCCGTACGCGCGTATCCTTCGAGGTTGGAATGCACGATCTTGGCGGAATGGCGCTCTTCCTCTCGTCGCGTGACCTCCAGATAGGTCGCGGAGAGCCTGTTGAGGACACAGCGCGAGTTCTTTCAAGATACCTTGACGGAATTATGATCCGCACCTATGCGCAGGAGGAGGTCGAGGGACTTGCAAAGATGGGAAACATCCCGATCATCAACGGTCTTACCGACTACTGTCATCCCTGCCAGGTGCTTGCCGACCTTATGACTATCCGCGAGCATAAGGGTATGCTCAAGGGACTCAAGCTCTGCTATATCGGTGACGGAAACAATATGGCGAACTCGCTTATCGTCGGCGGTATCAAGGTCGGAATGAGCGTTTCGGTCGCTACTCCCGAGGGCTATAAGCCCGATGCCGACATTATGGCATGGGCGGCAGAGAACGGTGACTTTACCTGGACGAGTGACGTGCTTGAGGCGGCAAAGGATGCCGACGCGCTTTACACTGACGTTTGGGCATCGATGGGTCAGGAGAGCGAAGCCGAGGAGAGAAAGAAGATATTCAAGAGCTATCAGATAAACGACTCGGTAATGGCAGTCGCTCGCCCCGATGCAATGGTGCTTCACTGTCTCCCCGCGCACCGCGAGGAGGAGATCACCGCGAAGGTTTTCGAGGCACACGCAGACCAGATCTTCGACGAAGCAGAGAACCGTCTCCACGCGCAGAAGGCTGTTATGGTCAAGTGTATGAAATAGTATGTGAAGAGATAGGAGAGAGAGGGAACCTTTTCCCAAAGGCGAAAAGGGTTCCCTCTCTCTCTGATTTGCTTCGCAAATCATTCACTCACACCCTCCAAAAGCCTTGATGGCATGGTGGATAAATTGCGGTTTGTCGGGGAGGCGAACAATCCCTCAGACGCGCACGGAGGCGCGCCAGCTCCCTTTACACAAGGGAGCTTTACCTGAAAGGTGGAGAACGTGGATATAGTGAAGTTTTCTTTAAATTTAAAAGGGTTTCACATCTATAAAGCGTACGAACATCCACCAACAAAGCTCCCTTGTGTAAAGGGAGCTGTCACGCCTTGCGCGTGACTGAGGGATTGTTCGTCTCACCGATAAATCAAAATTTGAAAGAAAAATGAAATACTCTTTACAAAATTAAAAATATGTGATATAATCAACTTGCGAAACAAAACTTAATATGTAAACAGGATTTTTTGACACAAGGGGTTACTGTATCCTTTTTTAGACAAATAATCACGTATGGAAAGTGGTAAAAACACAGGTATCCACTACGTGATTATGGTCAAAAGCCTGATTTGCATAGTTTTGTTTCGCAGCAATCGGAGCTTGTGTTTTTCGGTGCGCAACTTCGGTTGCGCACCTTTTTATTTTGGAGGATCACAAATGAAGGAAACAATAAACGATCTCTGGCGCGGACGTATCCACCCATACAATGACTTTGCACAAAAAATGCTTATTGAAAAGGAGCTGAAGCGTTTTCTCGATGAACACCGAGAGGATTTTTTAGGACAGCTTGACGAAAAGGGAAAGCGTTTGTTTTTTGACTTTTTTGACAGTATCGACAAGATATGGATGGAAGCTTGTGAAAACTCTTTTGAGGAAGGCTTTTCTATCGGAATGAGGCTGACTATGGAGAGCTTGAAATAAATTTTTCGACAAAAAACACCCATCGGCATAGAATGTTTATTAAGGGAGACTCCCTCGAAAGTCTCCTATTTTTTAAGGAGAAAAAATTATGTCGGTGGTTTTTTTGACCGCGCTGGGCGTTGGGGGAGCAACGGTTATAGGTGCGCTGGTCGGGTTTTTATTTAAAGATATTTCACATAAATTTTCAAATCTGATCGTTTCATTTGCCGCGGGGATTATGCTCTCGGCGGCAGTTTTGGGGCTGATTTTGCCGTCCATCGAGTACGGAGGGAGGTTCGGGGTGATCATCGCGGTGCTTGGCATACTTATAGGCGGTGTTTGCATCAATCTCTCAGACAGACTCGTGCCGCACATACAGAAGATAGCAATAAGGGGGAACGGTGCAGGCGCGGAGCATAAGAAAGCTCACGGTGTTCTGCTTTTCGTCATTGCGATAGGGATACACAATCTGCCCGAGGGCATCGCGGCGGGAGTGGGATTCGGCTCGGGGGATATGGAGAACGCGATCCTTATTGCCGCAGGGATAGCTTTGCACAATATTCCCGAGGGAATGGTGATAATCGCACCGATGCTCGCGGCGGGGATAAGTCCGAAAAAGACCTTCCTGTTTGCGCTTATAACGGGATTTTCCGAGGTAGTTGGAACGGTCGTGGGTTTCTTTGCGGTGAGCTTTGCGTCGGCAATTTTGCCGTTTGCGCTCGCCTTTGCGGGCGGTACGATGCTATACGTAATAAGTGAGGAAATGATCCCCGAGACTCATGCCTCAGGCGATGAGGCGAGAGTCACCTATGCCTTCCTTTGCGGCTTTTGCGTAATGCTGCTGCTTGACGCGGTAATGTGACTTTAGTAAAAATAACTATAACAAAACTTGACGGAAAGATAGATTTTGTTTGCATTTCCGTCAAGTTTTTTCTTGACATGGGTCAGGGAATGGGGTATAATTATAGAGTAATATTTTAATATGCGCTGAGCGCGGAGGGTTGAAAAATATGAAGCTGATTTACAAAGGAAAAACAAAAGACGTATACGCTCTTGAAAACGGCAACGTGCTTCTCAAGTTCAAGGACGATTGCACAGGCAAGGACGGAGTTTTCGATCCCGGTGAGAATGCCGTAGGTCTTACAATCGACGGAATAGGCAAGGCTAATCTTCAGTCATCGGTATATTATTTTGAGCTTTGCAAGAAGGCAGGCATCAAGACCCACTACGTTTCCGCAGACATTGAAAATGCCACCATGGAGGTTCTTCCCGCAGAGTGCTTCGGTAAGGCGCAGGGAGGTAACGGACTCGAGGTTATCTGCCGTCTCGTTGCTACCGGTAGCTTCATTCGCCGCTACGGTGAATATATTAAGAACGGCACAAGACTTGAGGGCGGTTATGTTGAATGTACCTTCAAGAATGACGAAAAGGGCGATCCGCTCGTCACGGGTGAGGGACTTGTCGCGCTCGGAATCATGACTCCCGAGATGTTCGAGAGCCTCAAGGCGCAGACTCTTGCTATCACAAAGATCGTTGCGGACGACCTCAAAACTCTTGGTCTTGACCTTTGGGATATCAAGTTTGAGTTCGGATACAACAACGGTGAGGTTATCCTTATTGACGAGATAGCTTCGGGCAATATGAGAGTTTACAAGGGCGACACGATCGTTGATCCCGTTGAGCTTACGAAGATAATCAACAACAGATAATTTAAAATGAAAAACAGGTCGCATAGCGGCCTGTTTTTGTTTTTTGTGAGTATTTCAAATTTTGATTTGTCGGTGTGTTAAGCCTTCCCCAGCGGGGAAGGGGGACCGCGTTAGCGGTGGATGAGGAGGGCATTCTATCAAGGACTTCACGTCTTTTAAAGACATTGTTTCGTTGCAAAAGAATCTTTATGCTACAAGACAAAATCCACAAAATTCCCGTGTCGAACACCTTGATGGCGACCTCCTCATCCACCACCTTCGGTGGTCCCCCTTCTCCGCTGGAGAAGGCTATTCGTAAAACCGCAATTTATCTCAATGCACTCTGAAATATTGACTGTTAGGACTATTTATGATATACTTGAATTGAGAAATAATTAAGGAGGTGGGGACGTGCTGTTTTTGAAGGATTTTTGCTTGCCGAGCGACAGCGTAGAGGGCGCGTATCTTACGTCCTTTCCGCACAAGCTTGAGATGCAATGTTATTCGCATACGAACGTGTATCCGTTCAAGATATTTCCGCAAAAGGGGCTTGAGAGGTTGAGCCTTGAGCCTATAACCGTGATATATGGCGGTAACGGCTCGGGTAAATCGACCTTGCTGAATATTATCGCGGAGAAGCTTTCGCTTGATCGTTCTGCGCCCTTTAACAAGACGCCCTTTACTGAGGAATATTTGAGATTTTGCAAATATCACCTTGCCTTTGGCTCATCTGCGCCGCAGGGGAGCAGGATAATTACGAGTGACGACGTTTTTGATTTTCTTATTGATATTCGCGCGATAAACGAGGGCATAGACCGCCGTCGCGATGCGCTTTTTGAGGAATACGACAGATCAAGAGAAAAGGAATATCTCCTGCGCTCGCTTGACGATATTGAGGAATTCAGGCGCAGAAACGAGACGAAAA
This sequence comes from Oscillospiraceae bacterium, assembly GCA_015064685.1. Classification (GTDB taxonomy): domain Bacteria; phylum Bacillota; class Clostridia; order Oscillospirales; family CAG-272; genus SVTX01. Next base: position 79,311 of record SVRT01000012.1, on the reverse strand, counting down.
GACGTACGAAATCAGAGTACACCTCTCGCCGCCTCCCAAAAGAGCTTGACGGAAAGTCGAACGGTGAGAGCGCGTACGTTTATTTTACACAACAGATAAAGGATAACGCGCTCTACCTTCTCGACGAGCCCGAGAACAGCTTGTCTGCTAAATTGCAGCTTGAATTGGCTAAGTTCATTGAAGAATCTGCGCGGTTTTATAACTGTCAGTTTATTATTTCAACACACTCGCCCTTCCTGCTTTCAATGAGCAGGGCAAAGGTTTATGATCTTGATTCTGTGCCGGTGACCGAGAAAAAATGGACCGAGCTTGAAAACGTCAGAATCTATTACGATTTTTTCAAGGAGCATATGGGAGAGTTCTGATAAATTGCGGTTTAGCGCACCGAAGGTGCGCAGTTCTATTCGCCAAAGGCGAGTGATATTGCTTCGCAGTGATATTCGTCTTACGACGAGTGATATTCGCTACGCGAGCTTTTTGGCGAATAGAATATCACTAAAGCCGCAGGCTTTAATATCACTGTCGCATAAGCGACAATATCACTCCGCTTTTGCGGAATATCACTATTTCTACTTCACCGATAAATCAAAATTTGAAAAGGAAGAAAGCCCCGCAGGTGCGGGGCTTATACTTTTGAAATGCTAAACGTTACTGCTTTGCTCTTTATATTCCGTGGGGGTCATTCCGACGAGTTTTTTGAACACGTTTGAAAAATGGTGTATGCTTTGAAACCCTACGGCTTCGGCTATTTGCGTGACGTTGAAGTCGGAGTTTATTAGGAGGTTTTTTGATTGGTTTATTCGCAGTCTTCGCAGGTAATTTACAGGTGTGGTGCCGACCTCGGCTTTGAATTTTTTGAGAAAATAGATCTTTTCCATGTGTGCGATATCCGCGAGCGTTTTCAGTGACATCTCGCTTGCATAGTTTCGCTCCATATAGTAGATCACATCGGAGAAGGTCTGCGAGTAGGATGAGGTTTTTTTCTTTGATTCATCAAGCTCCGCCGCTCTTGTCATACAGAGATGTAATTCCTCGAGCTTTAAAGAGAGCATTTCCTTGTACATAGGGTGCATATTTGCCGTCTCGTTGAACATTCCTTTGAATACCGACTCTGCGTGCGTGCCGGATAGGTCGATTGTCACGGGGGTCTCTGACAGGGCGGTGTCGTTCTCGCGATTTGCGTGAAATTTCAGCTCGTAGGTCGTCATTCCTTCGTCAAATGACTCTATAGAATGTTGTATAAAAGGGGGGAGAACGTATATTTTTCCGATCTCGAGGGGAAGTCTTTTCTCATTTGTCTGCAGCTCTCCGCTACCTTTTTTTACGTACAGGTACTGATAAAAATCGTGTGAGTGAGGCACGATGGACATATTGGGTTTATATACGCAGCTTGCAACCCAGCGGACTGTATATTTCATTTCTTATATATCCTTCTCCAAATTGTTGGTTTGTTAGAATTATAAACAATTTTTCGCAAACTGTCAAGTCCGAATTTTTAAAAAATCTCGCAGTTATTTCGCCAAAAACACTTTTTTATATAAAAATATGGCAATTTTTTGCAAAGACAAACGGGTGCCGATGTTGCATAATATAAGTACACAATATATTGGAGGTATATGATATGCTCAGATTAGGCGCTGTTACAATAGACGTTTCACATCCCGCAGGCTTTGCCGGCAAATTTTTGGCAATGGACGGAACCCCTGCAAGATACGTTGCTGTATTCAATGACGGATTCCGTTCCGATGAGGAGGTTGCGGAATTTGCCGAGCAGTTCGGCGTAAAGATATACGATGATCTTGACGAGATGATAGACAACATCGATCTCGGTTTTGTCCACTGCTGCAACTGGGACAAGCATCTTGATTACGTTATGCATTTCGTTCGCAAGGGGAAGCCCGTATTCGTTGACAAGCCTATAGTCGGAAATCTTGCAGACTGTGAAAAGATACTCGAGCTGTCAAGATCGGGTGCGAAGATACTCGGAACGAGTGCGCTCCGTTATGCCTTTGAGGTCGTTGAGACCAGAGAGGCAATGAAAAAAGACGGTGTTAATCCCGTTCTTGTTACGACCAGTGTCGGCTGTGACGATTTCAACTACTGCATTCACGGTGTTGAGGCTCTTGCGGGTATTATCGATTGCTCTCCCGTGAGCTGTCGTTACATAGGCCGCTCCTGTGTTGACAAGGAGGGTGTTGAGTCCTACATGGTAAGATACGAAAACGGAGCTTCTGGCATATATAATTCATTTGACAGAAAGTTCGCACTGTGTAGTACGACTGTGCTTACCGACAAAGCGCCTCTTGGTGATTATTGTTTTGCAATCAACAATATGGGACTTTATGATGCAATGCTCCCGAGGATCATAGACTATATGAATGGAAAAGAAGATTCACTTATCACAGTTGAGCAGATGGTAGAGTCGATAAAGGTATTGCTTGCGGGCAAGGCATCAAAATTGAACGGCGGTATCGAGGTGTCGCTTGATGATCCGATACTGCGCGAGGTAAGCTTTGACGGATACGCGTTTGAAGAAGAATACGCCGCGAACGCGAGAGCAGCAAGAGCGGCGGCAAAGGCAGCAAAGTGAGGATAAGCGCGGCTTATACCGCATATGAAAACGAGCCGCTCAAGACCGCCTTCGGCTTTAAAGGGAATGCGTTGACCTATCTTACCCAAAGTGTTGTCTATCTTGGTGACGGAGAGAATTACGGGCTTGGTGTCGGGGTTCAAAGTGTATTGTGGTCTGATGCCGAGGTTTTCTCGGCATTCGGAGAAGATCGCGGGAATGAATTTATGTATTCGATTACACAGTATGCAGCAAAGATTCTTTGCGACAGGGAATTCCGCACGCCACAGGATGCAATATTTGCCGTTATTCCGGAATGTCTTGAGTATGCAAGAAGGATCACCGGAACAAGCGTAAAGCAGACCTTTGTGCTTAACGCTCTCGTTCCCGTTGATATGGCGCTTTGGGTGCTATATGCAAAAAAGAACCGTATAGAGTGCTTTGACTCTATTTACAGGGGAAGGACCAAAAACATACGACTTGCCACTATTCCGCTTGTTACCTACAACACCGATATTTCCGAGGTCAAAAGGATGGCGGAGAGCGGAACCTGTATTTTTAAGATAAAGATAGGCTCCGATCCCGACCGAGACGATGACCCCGATAAGATGCTTCAGTGGGATAAGGCTCGCGCCAAGGAGATACACGAGGCGTTACGCGATGTAAAGACCCCTTACACCGAAAGCGGCAGACCCGTGTATTACTTTGATGCGAACGGACGCTACGATACAAGGGAGCGACTCCTTGAGTTTATTGACTTTTTGAGGCAAGAGCAGATTTTAGAAAATACCGTTTTGTTTGAGGAGCCGTTTGCTGAGGAAAACAAGATATACGTTGGAGACATACCTTGCACGTTTGCCGCTGACGAGAGCGCGCACTCTATTGAGGATGTTAAAGAGCGCATAGAGCTTGGATACAAGGCTATTACGTTAAAGCCGATAGCGAAAACTCTGAGCGTTACTATGAAAATGGCAGAGTATGCCGAAAAAATGGGGGTTCAGTGCTTTTGCGCCGATCTTACAGTCAATCCGTTGATGCTGGAATGGAATAAAAACGTGGCGGCAAGGTTATCTCCGCTTCGGGGTATGAAGATAGGAGTCGTAGAGTCAAACGGTGCGCAGAATTACGTTAATTGGGACGAAATGTGCCGATACGCAGGCGAGCGGGATGACAAAGGCTCATTTTACGAGCTTACTGATAATTTCTTTTCAAGTTCGGATATTTTTGAGACGCGGGATCATTATCTGAAGCGTATAAAACAACAAAATGATTATGTGGAGGGATTATGAGTGTTATTCGTTTTGCAATATACGGGTGCGGAAACATCGCACGTGTTCACGCGGCGGCTATCAATGAGGTAGACGGGGCGGAGCTTGTAGCGGTATCCGACGTAAATATCGGGCATGCGTATTCGTTTAGTGATATATACGGCGGTAGGGTAATTGACAGTTATGATGAGCTTGTGAGAGACCCAGAGGTGGACGCGGTGTGCATCTCTACCCCGAGCGGAACTCACGCCGAGTTGGCGATAAAAGCGGTATCACACGGAAAGCACGTGGTGCTTGAAAAGCCGATGGCGATAACCGTTAAGGAATGCGAGGATATCATTTCCGCATGTGAAGCAAATAATGCCAAGCTTATGGTAATATCGCAGTACAGGACGCTTCCCGGTGTTCAGAGGACGAGAGAGCTTATAAGATCGGGTGAGCTTGGCAGACTCGTTATCTGCAACGTACACATGAAGTACTATCGTGACGAAGAGTATTACCGCAACAGCTGGCGCGGCACGAAGAAAATGGACGGCGGCGGTGCGCTTATGAATCAAGGTATTCACGGCGTTGACGTGCTTCAGTACCTTTGCGGTGAAATAAAGAGTATACAGAGCAACGTAAGGACTCTCATTCACGATATTGAGGTCGAGGATACTGCGGTCGCGGTGCTTGAATTTGAAAACGGTGCGCTTGGCGTTATAGAGGCGGCAACCTCCACGTACCCCGGCTTTAACAGACGGATCGAGATTTGCGGAGACCGCGGATCCGTTATTCTTAAAGAGGGTAACATTGAAAGGCTCATTCTTCGCGACAGGGGCATTTACGAAAGATATACCATTGAGGATCACGACAGCGCGAATAACGCGACCGTGCTCGATATTACGGGACACAAAAATCAGATCTCTGATTTTGTTAAGGCTCTTAACGGAGACACGACGGTTGAGATCTGCGACCAATACGAAGGTATCAAGGCGGTTAAGATCATTGAAAAAATATACAAATGCTCAAAATAAAAAAGGAGAGACAATATGGAAAAGATTGTTTTGCTTGTTGACAAGGATCATCAAAAAAAGATATTCGGTGAAAAGTATTACGATAGAATGAGAAGGATCGGTGAGGTAAAGATCTACGATGCGGACAGCTACGACGACAAGGAGTACGTAAAGAGCTTCGTTTCGGGTGCTACGATCATCGTAACGACCTGGGGCAGCCCCGTGATCGACAAGGATATTCTGGATGCTTGTCCTGAGCTTAGGGCGGTCATTCACGCAGCCGGAAGCATAAAGCCTGTAATTTCCGACGAATTTGTTGCAAGACGTATAAGGATCACAAACTCCGCCGTTGCTATCGGAGAGGGTGTTGCCGAGACCGCGCTTGGGTTTGCGATCTCCGCGTGCAAGGGATTTTATCAATTAAACCGTGACACATCGAGAGGTATCTGGCGCGAAAACGCGTACGATACGGTGGTCGATTTCTACGATATAAACGTCGGAGTTATCTCGGGTGGATACGTGGGCAGGCACATGGTAAAGCTTCTTAAGAATTTCCACGTGAACGTCTACATGTACGACCCAATACTTACAAAGGAACAGATAGCGGAGATAGGCGCGGAGAAGGTGGAGCTTTGTGAGCTGCTTTCGATCTGTGACGTTGTCAGCATTCACGCGCCCTCTATCCCCGCGACCGACAATATGATAAACAAGGGCAATCTTTGTCTTATGAAGGATAAGGCGATACTTATCAACACCGCGCGCGGAAGCGTAATAAACGAAAAGGATCTTATCGAGGAGCTTAAAAAAGGAAGACTTTTTGCGTGCATCGACGTGACCGATCCCGAGCCTCCGGTTGAGGACAACGCTCTTCGCAGTCTTGATAACGTTATTCTTACCCCTCACATTGCGGGTACGGTATCGAACGGACTTAAGAGGATCGCGCTCCACGCTTGCGAGGAGATCGAGAGACTCGTGGGCGGCGAGAAGATGCGCACAGAGGTAGACCTTGACAGTCTTTCAAGGCTTGCCTGACGGATGGCGGATATGGTTAAAAATATAAATATCGTCCCATTTTCGGACGAATATGCCTCTGCCGTCGAGGCGCTTGTGATAGAGGCGTGGACACCGATCAGGGAGTCGTACAGGCGCGAGCTTGGTGATGAGCTTTATGGCAGGGTATTCGGTGATTGGAAGAGGGACAAGACAGAAAGTGTATTGTCAATGATGAGCTCCGGGCGCGGATACGTGGCGGTCGTTGACGGAGAGCTTGCCGGATTTATCCATTATGAGATATCAGAAGACGGTGTTTCGGGAGAAATAGGAAACAACGCGGTTTTAAGTAAATACAGAGGATGCGGCATAGCTCAAGCAATGTATGCATTTGTTTTTGAAAAAATGAAGGCGAAGGGTGTTGGGTACGTGAGTGTTGTTACGGGGCTTGACGACGGACACGAGCCTGCAAGACGTTCATATGAAAAAGCAGGGTTTGACAGAGGATTGCCATCGGTGAAATACTACAGAAAATTGTAAGGTGTATAGTGAATTGCTCACCAAGATCTGCGCTTGTCTTCGGTGTGACGTTGGAGACATTATGAAATCTGTATCAAATATCAACAAGTATGAGCGGGGTATCCGGTATCTCTACTCGCTGACTTATTAAGGAGGTAAAAATGGAACTTAAGGGGCTGAAAATCAATTTTCTCGGTGACAGCATTACCGAGGGATGTAAGGTAAGCTGCACGGAAAATATATTTTGGAATGTACTCAAGAAAAATGAAGGACTCTCTGAAGCGCGCGGATACGGAATAGGTGGCACGCGGATAGCAAAGAAGAAAAAGCCTTCGGAAAATCCTCGTTATGATCTCGATTTTATAAGCAGATATCCCGAGATGGATGACGATGCCGACGTGGTGGTAGTGTTCGGAGGTACAAACGATTTCGGACACGGAGATGCCGAGCTTGGAGAAATGAGTGACCGCGACCCTTACACCTTCTACGGTGCGTGCCACACGCTTTTTGAAGGATTATTGAATAAATACCCCGAATCAACAATAGTGATCATGACTCCTCTGCACAGAGAGTTTGAGGATGATATAAGAGGGGGACATAATAAAGCGGACGGTGAAGGTCTTGGAACTCTTTTGACTTACGTAAATATAATCAGAGAGGTGGCGGAATATTATTCCTTGCCGGTGCTTGACCTTTGGTCAATAAGCGGAATACAGCCCAACGTGAACGTGATAAAGGAAAAATATTGTCCTGACGGAGTTCATCCGAACGATGAGGGACACAAGCTTATCGCGTCGCGTCTTGCGGGATTTCTGAAAACGCTTTGACGTTAATAAAGTGGAGAATAAACAAAAATATGAATTCTTCTTATGAAATTTTAAAGCGCGACCTTGAAAATATCGGCGTGCGTCGTGCCGACGTTATCGTCGTACATTCCTCGCTCAAATCGATGGGATTTGTTGAAGGCGGCGCGGAGTGTGTGATAAAAGCTCTTTCCGATACGATAGGTGAGGAAGGAACTCTCATTTTCCCGACCTTCACATACCGCACGTCCTATGAGGATTCGTTCTACTCAAATAAGGACACCCCATCTTGCGTCGGCTTCATATCCGAGACCTTCAGAAAATGTGAGGGAGTTTACCGCACAAATCATCCCACGCACTCAGTAGCCTTGCGTGGCAAGCTGGTCAAGGCGCTTGTCGAGGGTGAGGAGGCGGACGACTCACCCATGGGGATCCACTCTCCATACAGACGGCTCCCCGAGGTTGGTGCCAAGATACTTATGCTCGGATGCTCTTTGTCGCACAACTCCTTTATGCACGCCTTAGAGGAGGAGGCGGGGCTTGAATACGCTCTCAGGGAGCATCAGGAATACCGGGTGATAGACGCAAACGGGAACCTGTCAATAAGGCGGATAAGACGTCACAATTTTATTCGTCCCGACGGCGCAATACATCAAAGATACGACAGAACCCTTGACGTGCTTGATGAGGGAGATTACTGCATCGCAAGGATCCACGGTGCAGAGTCGGTGCTTATCGATAGTGTGGCGCTAAAGAAAAAGGCTCTTTTAAAGCTCAAGGACGAGCCCATGTATTTTGTCGATGATCCCAACGGATATTATCCCGACAGATGCAGCTCAAGCCTATAGAGATCGGGAGATTTGCGGAGGGAAATTTGAAATATAAAACAAAACGCTTCGGGCGATTCCGAAGCGTTTTTGTGTTTTTAATTGATATTGTCGGGCAGGAGGGTATTGCCGTTCTCGTCCGAGATATCCGTGCCGTAGACGTTTTTATAGTTTTTCGCGTGAATGAGGCTCAGAACAGACGGGGCGTTTTCGGTGAACTTATTGCCCGAGATCTCTACGTCCATTGCTGTATCGATGCATATCGTGATCGGGGTATGCACCTCGTCCTCATACTCGTGATTGATCGGGCAGAAGGTATTGTTGAGGATCTTTACGTTCTTCGCTGAATTGAGCGTGATGCAATATTTATGATCGCAGTTTTCAAATCTGTTGCCCTTGATCGTTATATTTTCGTAGGGAAGGTAACCGTCGCCGACTATCTTTGAAAAGCCTTGAACCGAAAGGGGAGCTATCGGATAATAGAAATTATGACCGTAGAGCGAGCTGACGTTTGAGAAGATATTATTCTCAAGAGTCGTATTGTGCGCTATCGTGCTCTCGCCCCACTGTATCTCGGTCTTAATGCCGACACCCGACTCGTTGAGGTTCGTAAAGGTACAGTTTTTGATAACTCCGTTCGGTGCTTTCACCATAAAGGCGCGCGAGCGGATGCCATCTACCTTTATATTATCGAAAACAAAGCCCTGCGAGGTGCGGCTCATATTGTCTACCAGCACCTTATTATCGATGCGGTAGTGATCCTCGGAGAGGTCAAAGCCGTCGAGGGCAGAGAAATTGACCTCGCTCGCCGCGACCTTTATCTCAATAAGGTCATATTCGAGATCCGTGAAGCTGCTGATAGCTTTGCCGACTGTCTTCTGATCGTCAAGGACGGGTGTGCTGCAGAAAAGCTGCCCCTTTGAGTTGTAGATATACGCGACGTCTCCGCGTCTGAAGGGATGGCATCTGCTTCCCGTTTTTTTGTTGTATTGGCAATAATAGACCTCCGTGACGTTAGGCTTTAAGGCAAGGGTCACGGTTCCGTCGCCGTTGTCTGTCGCAGATGCGAGGCGAGAGCTTGCCGCGTGGTGATTCGAGCCGTCGTCGCACATATGCTCAAAGAGGCAGGATGTGGCGTGGACGCCCTCGTCGCAACCGATTATATGGGTCGCGTCTACCGAGCCTATGCGCGGAACGCTTCCGCGGCATCGACCTTCCTCGTCGATATAGACCTCGAGAGAAGTGTTGTATTTCATTTCGAGGGACTTGTAGTAATTGTATTCTTCTTTTGTGATGATATAGGGGGCGCGGTTAGTGTTATGGACTCTTATCATCGTGGTGTGCTTTCTGTCGCTGTTTTCAACGAATGCGAGTCCCGAGGACTGACCGTAAAGCACTACGTCCTTGAAAAGGATACCGCTACTGCACTTTAAATCAAATGAGCCCTCGGTTGGTGTTGAGACCCTGCGCGAGAGAACATCTCCCTTTTTAACGTGCTTTGTGGGGGAGTCTGTATAGCCCATAGTGTAGGTGCCGTCCTCGTTTTTCTTGGCGTCGAGTGTGGTCATTGTAGCATAGGAGCTATTACCGTCAATTACGGTGTGGCCGTATTTTTTGTCCTCGGTGACATCCTTGTGACCGGGGGCTACGACTGTTATTATCTCTCCGTCCTTTTTTTCAAGAACGTGCATCTGATGCGCGGATTGTACGGCGTAGCCTACCGTTAGACCGAGAAGAGAAATGTTTTCTGATTCGGTCATGAAGAATGCGGATTGGTAGCCGGGACATTCCGCGTATGTGCCATAGGCATATATCTTTGTATTGCTGTGTGTCGCGTCAAGATATACCCGCTCGCAGACATACGCGCCGGGGGCTACGATGACGATATCCTCGGTCTTTGCAAGGGTGGTCAAGTATTCGGGGAGCGTGAGAGGGGAATCAAGCGACGCGTCAGGGACGGAGGGCAGCACTTCCATACCGATAAAGAGGTCCTTGTTGGTATGAGGAAGGAGTCTTTCATTCGCTCCTACTGTCAATCTCTCGTCAATATTCGTGACCGTGTCGCCGTTTTCATTTGAGTTTGAATATGCCACGAGCTTGTCAAATGTGTTTTCGTCCGCAATGATATAGTTATTGTCAGAAAGGGTCAAGACTTCGCTTACAGTATTCTCAATTACGTATACGTTCTTGTTGTTGCGGGCGGTGATGCGAGCGGCTTTGTTGAGTGTTACGGAACAGTTGTAGCAGAGAGATACCGAAATCTCACCATCTGTCTCGTTTTGTGCGACAAGGCAGTTATATGAGCCTTTTTCAAGCGTGATAGAATTGATAGGGCAGTTTATTTTGTTGCCGCGAGCGACAAAATACTTGCCGGAGGAGATGATCGCATTGCTATCTGTGTTTATTGTGCAGTTTATTATCGATACTCTGTCGGCTTCGACGTATATTTTTCCGTTGATTACGGTGTCTTTAAGTGTAGTGCCGTTTTCTTTTATGACAATGTTTTCGTTGATCGTCTTACTCATTTTTGTCGTCCTTTCTTGGATGAGAAACGCAAAGTCGCGGATTTTATTTAATTATAATACCCCTTCTTAGAAGTGTCAATATAAAGATATTGAAAAAATATAAGGATATTGCAGGGTGGCTTGATTATTTCTGTACTTGCTTATTGACACAGGCGATTTTTAATGGTAAAATTAGGTATAAAGCTTTTTCGGAGGAAAAATATGGTATACAATATAAGAGATTTTATAAAGGACGGGAAAAACGCGACTCCGGCGTTCGTTGAGGCTATTAGTCTTATGCAGAGCGGCGACACGCTCCTTATCGGCAACGGCAAATACGATATGAGAGTTGAGGGTGCGCTCGTCAAGCACTATTACATATCCAATAACGACCACGGAATAAAGCCCATCGCGCTTCCGATCATAAACAAGGAGAACATCTCCATTATCGGTGAGGGCGCGGAGCTTGTTTTCCACGGCGAGATACTTCCCGTCGTCGTTGACGGCTCGAAGAATATCAAGCTCTCGGGATTCTCGATCGACTACGAGGTTCCGATGTACGCGCAGTGTGACGTTATTGAGACGAGCGAGGACAGGACCGTTATCAAATTCGACGGTAAGCAGTTCTGGTGCCGCGTTGACGAGGACGGAAACTGGTGCTTCTATTCCGAAAGCCCCGACTGGAAGTGGGAGAGACCCCGCCGCAGCGACGTTATCACCCTTGAATTCGACAAGGAAGGCAAGCCCTGTCACTACTCGCTGCCTTATTTTCCGCACACGGGCGGATACGAGGATCACGGATTCCTTGACTGTATGTACCGCGAGGTAGAGCTTGAGCAGCTTGGCGAAAACCTTATTGCGATTAAGGGAAAAACCGGCATTAAGCACACGGTCGGTCACACGCTGGTTATGACATGGAATACGCGCGAATTTCCCGGAATCTTTACGGTTGACTCGGATGACGTTGAATACAGCGATATTATGCTCTACCACACGATGGCGATGGGCTTTATCACACAGAACACCTCGAATATCACATTCCGCCGTCTTGCCTGCGCGCCCAGACGCGACAAGGGAAGATTGCTCTCGGTCACCTGCGACGCAACGCACTTCGTCAACTGCCGCGGATATATTGAGATCGCGGACTGTAATTTTGAGTACATGATGGACGATGCCGCGAACATTCACGGAAACTATCACGTTTACGAAAAGCAACTCGACAAAGACACTATCCTTGTGCAGTTCGGTCACTTTCAGCAGAAGGGTGCGAACATTTACCGTGTGGGCGATACCGTCAATGTCATCGACGCTTACACGATGGATATTCACGGAGAGGCGAAGGTCGTTGATTTCCAAGTGATCAATGCTGACAATATGATATTGAAGCTCGACAGAGCGGTCGAGGCCCCCGGTGAGTGGTGGGTAGTTGAGAATATCTCAACAGCGCCCGACATTCATATCCACGATACCAATTGCGGATATAACCGCACGCGCGGATTCCTTTTAAGCTCTCGCGGAAAGGTCGTTATCGAGAGAAACAGATTCCACAACTACAACCACGGCGTTCAGCTCTCGGGCGAGCTTCGCGATTGGTATGAGTCGGGCGCGGCTCTTGATGTAACTATTCGCGACAACGATTTTACCAACGCGGCTTATGCGGGCGGCTCGGCTATATATTCAAATCCCAAGCTCGAGGCGACAAAGACAAATAAGGACCTTATCTATAACGGTAAGCTCTTGGTTGAGAATAACCACTTTGAGCAGGCGGATAAGAGAATGCTTTGGGTAGAGCATTCCGAGTCGGTCACGTTCAGAAACAACACGTTTAAAAAGAATGAGGAATATCCTTGCCACGCACCCCACAATGAAAGTGGAATTTTGGTTGAGCACTGCGGCAGCGCGGATATTGAGGATGCAAAGGAAATCTGATCGGAGGGATCGAAAATGATACTTCATATCAAGGACTATATAAAAGACGAAAAAAATGCGACTCCCGCATTCGTTGAGGCGATAGGCGCGATGAATGACGGAGACACGCTCTGTCTTGACGGAGGTGAGTTCAATCTCCGTCCCGAGGGCGCGTTTATAAAGACATACTATATGTCGAACAACGACGGAGGCGTAAAGCCTATCGTTATGCCGATAATCGGCAAGAAGAACGTAACGGTCGACGGTGGCGGCGCGACGCTCGTTTTCAACGACGAGACTCTGCCCGTTGTTATCGATAATTCCGAAAACGTTTGTTTGAAGAACTTTTCTATCGATTATGCGGTGCCGATGTACGCGCAGGCTGAGATAGTTGAGGCGAGTGATAACAGAACGGTTCTGAGGTTTGACGGCAAGCAGTTCTTCTGCCGCGTTGACAGAGACGGCTGGTGGTGCTTTTACAGCCCGAAGGATGGCTGGGAGTATCACAGGACCGACGCGCTCTCGCTTCAGTTTGATCCCGACGGCAAGCCCTCCTCGCACTCGCGCCCCTATTTTCCATACAGCGGTGAGCCAAAGGATCACGGATTTCTCGGAGGAATGTTCCTTGACGTCCGCCTTGAGCAACTTGGCGAGAATCTTATCGCGATGAATGCGGATTTCAAAAATTTCCACACCAATCACAAGGTCGGCAGCTCGTTTATTATGACGTACGCGGGCAGAGAATTTCCCGGAATATTTGTTAATGACTCAAAGGACGTCAATATTGAGGAGATAACACTTTATCAGACGATCTCGATGGGAATAATCGCACAGACGACCGAAAACATCAGACTTCACAAGGTAGTAGCAGTACCGAGAAAGGATCTTGGCAGAATGCTATCTACGGGTGCAGACTCGACTCACTTCGTCAACTGCCGCGGTAAGGTAGAGATCTCGTATTGCTCGTTTACGAATATGATGGACGATGCGGGTAATGTACACGGAAACTATCACCGCTATCTTAAAAGAGAGAAGGCGGACACATTGCTCCTCGGATTCGGTCACTATCAGCAGAAGGGCGTGCTTACGTATAAGGTGGGAGACGTAGTTGACGTTATAGATAGCGAGACCAACGACATAGTATCAGAGGCAAAGGTGGTCTCTGCCGAGCTTATCGGGATTGATAACATCAGACTTGTGCTTGACAAGGAAATTCCCGAGCCGACCAATGAATACTGGGTGACCGAGAATATCTCGACCGCCCCCGAGGTACATATCCACCATACCGTTTCGGGATTTAACCGTCCTCGCGGATTTTTGTTAAGTACTCGAGGTAAGGTATTGGTTGAAAACTGTAAGTTTACAAATATGAATCAGGGCATTCAGCTCTCGGGTGAGCTTTGCGATTGGTACGAGTCGGGTGCGGCGCTCGATGTGACTATACGCGACAATGATTTTGATAACAGCGCCTACGCGGGCGGTGTGGCGATATACAGCTGCCCGAGACTTCGCGCGGTCAAGACGAACAAGGATATTATTTATTCGGGAAAGCTTTTGATCGAGGGTAACAGATTTACCCAGGCGGAGAAGAGAATACTTCAGGCATCGCACGCTGCAGAGATCGTTATGAGAAATAATACGTTCAAAAAGGATGCTACGCTACCGTCGCAATGGCAGGCAAGCGAGAGCGGTATTGCTTACGAGCATTGCGGCAAGGTCTCTATTGAGGGTATTGAAGAGTATTAAATGTTTATTAAGGCAAATTTTACATTTAGTTAACAATGACTTCAATAAATTGTAAGAATTGCCTTGCTTACAGGATGTATAATAGATTTAATATCATTTTTTAGCTAACGATATAATTTTTTGAAAAGAGGTTGAATGTAATGTCAGAAAACGTCAATGCAATCGAAAAAAATGTCGTTAAGGAGATGCTTTTCGAGTTGCTTGAAAAAGTTAATCACCACGACGGTATTGTTGAAAAGAAAAATAAGAAACTCAAGGAGATCAAAGCCAAGCAGGCAGAAATAAACGTTCCGAAACAGAAATTCAAGTTTGTTCAGAAATTTTTCGGAGTGCTTTTAGTTGTAATTGGCTGGATCATTTTGCTCGTTGTATATCTTGTAAGAAACAACAAATACAAAAAGCACCAGGCAAAGCTTGCTGAAGAAATGATGAAGCTTCAGAAGGAGCTTGATGTCATTAATTCCGAATATGACAATTACGTAAATAAGGTTCTCAATCCCTATATTGAATCCATAGTTCCCAATAAATTCCCGAAGCGCTACAGCATGAATGCTCTGGCGATAGAGGGTATGCTCTGTCTTTTGATAGATATGCGCGCTGATACACTTAAGGAAGCTATGAATCTTTACGAGGAGTGTATGCACCGTGTGAGAATAGAGGCTCTTATCGGTATCACGAACACAAACCTGCTACCTGCGATTGAGATAAGTAATTTGCGCCTTGAGGAAACCGTTATAGCTAATAAGGCCGTAGACAATGCTGTTGCACCGGTTGAGGAGACCGCAAAAGAGGTAGAAGCGCCTGCTGAGGATGCTGCTGAGGATGTTGCGGAAGAGGCAGTGGAAGAAATAGTCGAAGAAGTTGTTGCCGAGACAGAGGTAGACGCAGAAGAAGATGCCGAGACAGAGGAAGACGCAGAAGCAGATGCTGAGACAGAGACAGAAGCAGAGACAGAGACAGAGGCAGAAGCGGAAGCTAATGCAGAGGCTTAAGCAACTGAGTAGGGCTTAGATTATTAAGAAAACATAAAAAACCTTTTTCGGCGGCTGATCTCAGCCGCCGTTGTTTTTATGGGAGTAATGTGATTTTTATATTTCGGCGTATATTTAAGTCGAAATTTGAAAAAACTATTGCAAAAAATACTAATTTATAGTATAATACTTCTGTTTGGGTAAAAATTAAATTAATTAATTATACATGGAGTTTAAAGTGGCAGATTTAAGACACGAAATAAACAGAAGAAGAACGTTTGCGATAATATCGCACCCTGACGCGGGTAAGACAACGCTTACAGAAAAATTTCTTCTTTACGGAGGCGCAATACAGACCGCGGGCTCGGTAAAGGGTAAGCAGACAGACAAGCACGCGGTATCCGACTGGATGGAGCTTGAAAAGCAGAGAGGTATCTCTGTCACGTCGTCTGTAATGCAGTTTGAATATGAGGGCTTTTGCATCAATATCCTCGACACCCCCGGACACCAGGATTTCTCGGAAGATACCTACCGTACTCTTATGGCGGCAGACTCTGCGGTAATGGTGATCGATGCGGCAAAGGGTATCGAGCCTCAGACACGTAAGCTTTTCCGTGTTTGCGCGGCGAGAAATATTCCGATATTTACTTTTATCAATAAGCTTGACCGCGAGGCGAGAGATCCCTTTGATCTCCTTGACGAGCTTGAAAAAGAGTTCGGCATAGGCACCTATCCTATGAACTGGCCTATCTCCTGCGGACAGACCTTCAAGGGTGTTTACGACAGAGAAAAGAAGTGTATTCTCACCTTTGAGACCTCTCACGGAGGCCGTGAGCGTCTCCGTGCTATTGAGTGCGACATAGAGGACAGAGAAAAGCTTGATTCGGTAATCGGCGAGAATCTCGCCGAGGAGCTTTGCGAGCAGGTCGAGCTGCTTGACGGCGCTTGCTTTGACTTTGACCTTGAGAAGGTCAGATGCGGTAAGCTATCTCCCGTTTTCTTCGGTTCTGCGCTCAACAACTTCGGAATCGAGCCCTTCCTTGAGAACTTCCTCAAGATGACATCAGCCCCCCTTGTCCGTCAGACGGTATCGGGAGAGGTAAGCCCATTTGACGAGCATTTTTCTGCTTTCGTTTTCAAGATCCAGGCGAATATGAACAAGGCTCACCGAGACCGTATCGCGTTTATGCGCATCTGCTCGGGTAAGTTTGAAAAGGGCAAGGAGTATTTGCACGTAAGACCCGGAAAGATGATAAAGCTCTCCCAGCCTCAGCAGATGATGGCGCAGGAGAGGGAAATTATAAACGAGGCGTATGCGGGAGATATCATTGGCGTATTTGACCCGGGTATCTTCTCGATCGGTGACACGATCACAGAGCCGCCTCTCAAGGTTGAATTCAAGGGCATCCCGACATTCGCGCCCGAGCATTTTGCCGTTATCGAGCAGATAGACTCGATGAAGCGTAAGCAGTTCCAGAAGGGAATGGAGCAGATCGCAGAGGAGGGTGCTATTCAGATATTCTTCCTGCCCGACGCGGGTATGGAAAGAGTTATCGTCGGTGTTGTCGGTATGCTTCAGTTTGACGTGTTAAAGTTCAGAATGCAGAGCGAGTACGGAGTTGGATTCTCGCGTATGGATCTTCCTCACGATCAGATAAGATATATCGATAAATGTCCGTGTGATCCCAAGCAGCTGACGCTGTCGGGAGACACCAGACGTGTCGTTGACGTCAAGGGCAATAACCTGCTCATTTTCCCCGGAAGCTGGGCGATAAATTGGGCGCTTGAGAATAACGAAGGACTTGAACTATCGGAATTCAAAAGATGGTAATAATAATCACCCCCGTGTGCATCAGCACACGGGGGTTCGTTAATAAATTGCGGTTTAGCGGGATGCGCGTGGGGGGCTTTTCCAGGGAAAAAAGCCCCCCACACCCCCAAAACCCCAAAGCATATTTTATTCAAGTTAAGACGGTTTATCTATCTACACCGTGTCGCACTTGCATAGCCCCACTGCTATCGTGTTGCGAGTGTATTTGAAATCTTTTGCAAGGCTTTCTTTAACTTAGTTTTTCTTTAAACTTAAAGGTTTTTCATCGGCTGGGTTCTAAACCTTATCAATACAAAAAGGTCAGTGAGGGATTTTTTTAGCCACCCTTGGTGGCGAAAAATCCTACGTCACCCTAAAAGGACCCAAAATATTGAAAGTTTTTGCGGAGCTTTTTTCCAAAAAGCGACTCGCCGAAGGCACGCATCCTCACCGACAAATCAAAATTTGAAACAGTGTTACTCCGTTACTGCGAAGGAGAGGGAAGCGGAATAGATGCCGTAGTTTTTGTCGCCGATCTTGATTTTATTCCAATCCGAGAGAGTACCGCCGTAATTGATCTTCTTGAGGGATGGGGTACTGTAGAAAGCCATATTGGCGATCTCGGTGACGTTTACAGAGATAAAGATTTCAGACGCTTGATTAGCGGAGGGGAAGCAAATAAGGCGTGACTTATCCTTTGAATAGAGTACACCGCTCACTTCGGTGTATACCTTATTGTTCGGGTCGACCGAGATGTAAACGAGCGACGAGCAACCGCCGAATGCCATCTCGCCAATGCTCATAACCGTTGAGGGGATCTGCACTGCCTTGATGCTTGCGTTCTCAAAGAATGCCATATCCTCAATAACAGTTACAATATCACCCTGGGGACTTTTTTCGGGGATAATGACGTATACATCGGTATATGTGCCGATTCCCGTAACGGCACAGGTTCCGTTTCCGTAAGAGAAGTATTTAAGAGAAGCCTTTGGGGTTGAATCTGTTTGTGCTTCTGTTTCGCTCTCGTCATCGGCATCCGATTCAACGGGGAGAGTGTCATTTTCGGTCACCTTTTCGCTCTCTGTTGTTTTTTCTGTTTCAATGTCGGTGCCGTCCTCTGTGTTCGCGGAGAGGAGATCGTCAAAGGAGACCGTTCCGCTCTCGATTTGAGAGGAGCTTTCCTTTTCGGCTTTTTTCTTGTTGCTTTTTGAGCAGGCTGAAAAGCTCGCTGTTGCCAGCGAGAAAATAAGTATCACGGAGCAAAAGCATAGTAGTCTTTTTTTCATTTTTTGACCGTTCCTTTCTTTATTATTTAGTTCCGAGCGCGCGTCCGCAGATGCGGTAAGCGGCGCAAAATAACGGTGTCTGCAAACCCTGATTTGATTATAACAAGCGTTATTCTTACTGTCAATCAAAAGTGTGCGACACGGTTTTAGCTTTGGCGACACGCTTTGACGGAAAGTGCAGAGCCTTCGTCACTGTTTAGCAAAAAAACACAAAATAAACATTTCGACACGCTCCGACAATAATTAATTCTTGACATATGGCAAAAAATATGGTAAAATAAGGATGTAAAGGATATTATTCTAAAATCTAAAAGGAGACAGTCGCATGGCAAAAAAGGTAATTACGATAAGCCGCGAGTTCGGAAGCGGTGGCAGAACGATAGGTAAGATGGTAGCAGAGAAGCTTGGCTACAAGTTTTATGATGCGGAGATAATTGACAGAGTCATTGAAAAGAGCGGACTGTCAAGAGAGATAGTTGAAAAATATGACGAGTATGCCACACACAAGAGTAGCTTTCTCTATTCGATCGCGATAAATTCGGTTAACGCAAGCACGGAGACATATCACGGAACGTCCTTTGCAAGCCAGGTGCATATCGCCCAGATAAAGGTAATAAATGAGATCGCAGAGGAGGGTAACTGCGTGATCATCGGTCGCGGAGCGGACTATATCCTTCGTGACAGAGACGACGTGCTTAACGTTTTCGTCTACGCTGATATGAAATTCAAGTGCGACAGAGTTCTCTCGCTCTACGGCGAGACGGATAAGAAGATTGAGGACAGAATCAAGGATAAGGATACAAAGCGCCGCGTCTTCTATCGCTCTTTTGCTATGAGAGAGTGGGGAGTTTACCAGAACTACCACATGATGCTCGATAGCGGCACGGTTGGACTCGACAGATGCATTGATATGATCTGCGACGTAGCAAAATAAATTCAAAAAACATAATAAAGGCTCGGCTTGACGCACCTTGCGTGAAGCCGAGCTTTTTGTTAACTAAATTGGGGTTTGTCTGTATGTTTAGCCTTCCCCAGCGGGGAAGGGGGACCGCGTTAGCGGTGGATGAGGAGGTCGCCCTTTCAATGGCTTTGTGTCTGTAAAATGACTTTGTTTCGTTGCAAAAGAATCCTTGTGTGACAAAATAAAAACCACAAAACTCCCGTGGAATATATCTTAATGGCGACCTCCTCATCCACCACCTTCGGTGGTCCCCCTTCTCCGCTGGAGAAGGCTATTCGCGACAGTTCGACAAATCATAATTTGAAAAAGCAAATTCGCCGGCTATTGTCGGTTGAGGAAAAAAGAGAAAAAATGCAATTTATAGCACAAGAAATTTCATAAAAAACATTGACAAGAAGGGCATAAAGTGGTATAATGAAAACACTTTATTGAGATAAAGTGAAAAAGCAATTTTTTATCTCAAAATTCAACGAAAGACGGAGACCTTATTATGAAAAAACTAGTAAGCATTCTTCTTGCATCCTTAATGCTTGTATCGGCATTTGCATTCGCATCCTGTGATGATTCAAAGAAAAAAGACGACGGCAAGTATACCGTTGGTGTATGCCAGCTTGTACAGCATCCCGCACTTGATGCTGCAACTCAGGGCTTTATCGACACGCTTAAGGCAGAGTTTGGCGACAATATTGAGATCCTCAACGAAAATGCAAGTAACGATCCCAATACCTGCACAACTATCGTAAATAACTTCGTATCCAAGAAGGTAGATCTCATCATGGCAAATGCTACTCCCGCTCTCCAGGCGGCTGTTAATGGAACAGAGGACATTCCGATTCTTGGAACATCCATCACAGAGTACGGCGTTGCTCTCGGAATTGATGATTTCAACGGACTTGTAGGCGCAAACGTTTCCGGAACAAGTGACCTCGCTCCTCTCGACCAGCAGGCGCAGATGATCATTGACCTCTATCCCGATGCAGAGAAGATCGCTCTTCTTTACTGCTCGAGCGAGCCTAACTCCGACTACCAGGTAAAGGAGATCAAGAGACTCCTTACCGCAAAGGGTATCAGCGCAGATAACATCAAGAACTTCTCCTTTACAGACTCTAACGACGTAAGCATAGTTGCCGCAAATGCTGCAACCTTTGCAGACGTTATCTATATTCCCACCGATAATACGGCAGCAAGCTGCACAGAGACCATCAACGGTGTTATAGGTGACACACCCGTTATCGCGGGCGAAGAGGGAATCTGCTCCGGTTGCGGAGTTGCAACTCTCTGCATCAGCTACTACGACCTCGGCGTTGCTACCGGTAAGATGGCAATAAAGATCCTCAAGGGCGAGGCGAAAATCGAGGAGATGAAGATTGAGTACGCGGCAACCTTCACAAAAAAGTACAATCCCGAAAAGTGCAAGCAGCTCGGTATCGACACCAAGGCTCTCGAGGCAGCAGGATACATTGCTATCGGAGCTCAGGAATAATATACGGATAATTGCATAAAATCTTTAAGCCTGCGGATGTACGTCCGCAGGCAAAGATGTTAAATAAGGAAAAATGCATTTGCGCCAATGTGTGAATGCACGAAAGGAAATCGTAAAATGGAAATACTTATGAACTGGCTCGGTACGATACCGGGCGCCGTCGGACAGGGACTTGTCTGGGGTATAATGGCGATAGGCCTCTATATCACTTTCAAGGTGCTTGATCTCGCGGATCTGACAGTCGACGGCTCGATTTGTACGGGAGCTGCGGTGTGTACCGTGCTTCTTACAAAGGGCGTTAATATCTGGATAGCAATACTCGGTGCTATAGTGGCAGGAATTGTTGCGGGCTTTATTACCGGATTGCTCCACACCGCGCTCGGAATTCCGGCAATTCTGGCAGGAATACTCACCCAGCTTATGCTCTGGTCTGTAAACCTTCTCATAATGGACAGTAAGGCGAATATTGCGCTTTCAAGATTCAAATACGGTGACAAGGTGCTTATCAGCGCGGGTAGCTCCAATATATACGAAACCCTGGCGATCCTCGCAGGCTTCGTTATCGTGCTTATCGCAATCCTTTATTGGTTCTTCGGAACAGAGATGGGAATGTCTCTCCGTAGCACGGGATGCAACCTTGAGATGAGCCGCGCGCAGGGAATCAATACGAATATGACAAAGGTCTTCGGTCTTGCGCTCTCGAACGGTGTTGTCGCTCTTGCAGGTGCGCTCCTCGCTCAGCAGCAGGGTGCGGCGGATATCAATATGGGACGCGGCGCGATCGTTATCGGTCTTGCGGCGGTCATCGTCGGCGAGGCTCTCTTCCAGAAGAAGACTACGAACTTCGCGCTCAGACTCTTTTTCGTCGTCTGCGGTGCAATTATCTATTGGCTCGTATTCCAGACTGTAATTTTCATCGGACTTCCCAACGAGCTTCTCAAGATGCTCTCTGCGATCGTCGTAGCGCTCTTCCTCGGAGTGCCCTACCTTAAATCGCACATTATCAAGAAAAAGAAGAAAGAGAAGGAGGCAGTGAAGAATGCTTGAGATAAAGAATATTCACAAGACCTTCAATGAGGGTACTATCAACGAAAAAAAGGTCTTCGAGGGACTCTCTCTGACACTTGAGGACGGAGATTTCGTAACCGTTATCGGCGGTAACGGAGCAGGCAAGTCAACGATGCTCAACATCGTAGCGGGCGCGTATCCCGTTGACGAGGGACAGGTCATTATCGACGGCGTTGACGTTACAAAGCTCCCCGAATTCAAAAGAGCAAAATATATCGGACGTGTTTTCCAGGATCCCAGAATGGGTACCGCATCGGATATGTGGGTAGAGGAGAATATGTCGATCGCGGATAGCCGCGGACACACAAGAGGTGTCAGATGGGCGATCAGAGGCAAGGACAGAGCGAAGTATCGCGAGCAACTCAAGATGCTTGACCTCGGACTTGAGGACAGACTTACAACGAAGATGGGTCTCCTCTCGGGCGGTCAGCGCCAGGCGATCACGCTTCTTATGGCGGCTATGAAAAAGCCGAAGCTCCTCCTTCTTGACGAGCATACCGCCGCTCTTGACCCCAAGACTGCGGCAAAGGTCCTTGAGATCACGGATAAGCTCATCCAGGAGAACGGACTCACCGCGCTTATGGTCACACATAATATGCGCGATGCGATAGCTCACGGAAACCGTATCATCATGATGAACGCAGGTAAGATCGTCCTTGATATCAAGGGCGAG
This sequence comes from Oscillospiraceae bacterium, assembly GCA_015064685.1. Classification (GTDB taxonomy): domain Bacteria; phylum Bacillota; class Clostridia; order Oscillospirales; family CAG-272; genus SVTX01. Next base: position 56,930 of record SVRT01000012.1, on the reverse strand, counting down.
GAAAAGAAAAAGCTCACAGTCGAAGCACTTCTTGCCGAGTTTACTAAGGCGAGTGGCGCTGAATTCTCAAACGACAGAGCGCTCTTAAGCTAAAAAAAAGGTCTTGATCCCAAACGGATCAAGACCTTTTTCGCACCTATCGAAAAAAGGTCAAAAATAGAAATTTTATTTAAGGTTTTTAAAGGGGTGAGTGGGGGTATGGGGGAGAGAGGGGATGGCTTTTTCCTTAAAAAAGCATCCCCTCTCTCCCCCATATATCCAAAATCAAACCAAAATAAACGCGCAGGAGCCGGGAGCGAGAGTGATAGAGCCTTCGACTATAGCAGGGTCGAGGGCAGGGATCTCGTCGTTCTCACCGAGGGTGAGGGGCTTGCCGTTGAGGGTCATAATTCTGCTGCGGAGCTTGCCCTGTCCTTCGAGGACGTAAGCAGAAGCCGCGTGAGGAAGCTCAACGGTCGTAGTATCTGTACGGGAGTTGTTGATAATGAGGTAAGCGTAGCCGTCCTTACCGTCCTTACGGCTGTGAGCGTAGACGTGTGCGCCCTCGCGGATCTTCTCGCCCGAGGCGTATACGGTGCTGCCCATAAGTCTGTTCCAAAGGAGAACAGCGAAGTAGTTGGGACGAGGCTCGAAGGTGCCGTGCTCGAGGAATCCGTAAGCGGAGGAGGCGAGAGTGTTGTGGAAGATGATACCGTCGGAAACCGTTGCGAACTCGCCAAGCTCGTTGAGGGTTCTCGGAACGTCGAGGTATGTGGGAGCCCAGGTGTTACCGCCGCATCCCGCGTCGCCCGACTCGGTTACCCAAAGCTGACCGCCGGGAACGTATTTATCACGGCGAGCAAGGTACTGTCTTGTGCAGTCTGCCGCAACCGCGAGATATTCCTCGGTCAGGCACTTGGACTCGGGCCAGTGACCGCCCATAGCCGCGCCGCGCTCGGAAATGCCGTTGTAGTAATGGTAGCTGAATACGTCCATTTTGACCTTCTGGTCGCCTAGAAGCTCCTCGGTCGTAACCATCTGGAGAGCGGATGCGATACCGCCGCCTACGTTGTCACGTCCACCCATATTTATATCGATGTCACCGACGGTGCAGGGACCAACGAAGAGGCACTCGGGGTAGTTTTCCTTAAGCCATGCGCCGAAAATATCGTGGTCGCGTGCGTGATCTGCCGCGGTATAGCCGTGGGGAAGACCAGACATTACCATCATATTAGGCTCGTTTGTGAACTCTGCTGCATCGATCGGAACACCGTATTCCTTGGAGAAGGAGAAGAGCTTCTCGGCAAGAGCGAGCGGATAAGGCTCGTCAGCCGTGTGAACTCCGGGGCAGTTTGTCATAGAAACGAGGAGCTTTGCGCCGATATCCTTTACAAAATCAAGAACACCGATCCACTGCTCGCGGCGAAGGAGGTTCTGGTATCCCTCGGGAACCTTGCCGTCGCACTTGTTTTCAAGGTCGTAGTAGGTCTTGTTAGCCCAAGTACCCGAAACGCGCACCCAAGCGGTGCCAAGCTCGCGCGCCATCTTGCGAAGACGGGGATTGTAGAGGTCTATCGGATCGTACCACTGCTGAAGGTTGCCCATATCTCTCCAGTCTGAAATTACGGGGAACTCCTCGGTTCCGTCGACCTGAGCATCGGTGTAAGCCTTCCAGAAGGTACCGCCTGTGACCTCGGTCATCTCAACGTTGTAGGAAACGAGTCTTTCGTCGATCTCACGAATAGAAGCGAGACCGCCTGCGCAAATCTTAACGAATTCTGCCATTTTGTTTCTCCTTTTTTATGTATAAATAAATTTTCACTCTTGTAGTTTAATTTTATTATAAACCATTTTTATGATGATTTCAAGTGCCAAAGGTGTTCCGTTTGTGACACCCAAAAACAAATTTTTGTGATGGTTTTTGTACTACATTTACAAAAATACGGGCTTAGTCAGGTAGACTAAGCCCGAGAAAATTATTTGATCGCTTTTTCGAGATATTCGAGCGAGAGCTTGACCATACGGTCGCCAAGCTCACGGCTCGCACCGCTTGCACTTTCGGTGAACCAATGGGGTCTTTCCGAGATCCTTGAAAGATCGACGCAATCGGGGTAGAGCGACATCAAGATCGAGCATTCGAATTTTCCCGCATGGTCGTATCCCGTGGCATTCTGTACCTCGGTACTCATCGTAGGGATGACCTTGATCCAATTAAACGGATTGTTGTCTCCCTCGAGCTGCTCGTAATATGAGGAATAGTCATCACTACCCCACCAGCCCTGACCGAGTGTTTGCTCAAGATACATCATCGTAGCTCTCTTGGCGGCGAGACGGTAGCAAAGAGTCATCGGCATTTCACATTCCTGCTCGAATTGATGGTGAATAACGACGTAAATGTTTCTGTAGCCCGCAGAAAGAAGGCTCATAAAAATGTAATATACGTAATTTTCGAATGCGCGCTCCTCTATGTGAACCGTTCCGCTTTTTGAGTCACCGACAGCATAGCTCGACGGACTGTAGCTTATAGAAGGAGCCAGCATCAGCTCTTTTTTCTCCATAAGCTTTTTGATCAGTCCCTCAACGACAAGCGTGTCACATCCAAACGAGCAGTGAGGTCCGTGATATTCGACCGTACCTGCGGGAATGACGAGCGGTATATTGTTTTCCTGAACGTATTTGGATTCTCTTGGGAAAGAATGATCCAAGATCATATTATCACCTCTTTATTAGTATCCGAGAGTCGTATAATAAGCAAGATTTGTCTGGCGGTTGTCGAGTCTGCCGTACTGAACTATTATCTTGCACGAGCTCTCTATTTTCATGGCATACTGCGTCTCTTGGGGTACAGTGTAGCCGCACATATCCTCAGTATTGTTCATTCTGAAGCATTTGACTCTCTGAGGCTCGACTGTCCAGACGACGTCGCAATAAGGATCCTTGTCGGTAAAGAACAGCTTTACCTTTATTGTGGCAGTTTCATCGGTATCGTTAACGATAATGACGCTCTCGTGTCCCTTAAGCGCTCCTTCTCCCTCGGGCGGAAGCTCGCAGTCGGGAATTATCCAATTCTTTTTTCCGCACGCGCTCATATCAGAACTCCAATTCTATGATACCCTTTTTGAGGTAGTCGGTATAGGACTCGATTCCGTCCTTCTTGACGGCAACGCCCTTTTCCCAACGGCATCCAAAGGTAGGACCTGAGATAAAGGTATCTATCTGGAAGGTCATATTTTCTTCGAGCAGATAATCGGTGTTGGTCTCCATCCAGGGAGCCTCGACCTCGATCATACCGGTTCCGTGGCAGGGACCGTAAACGTAATTGCTCTCGTATCCCGCATCCTTATACATCTGCAAAAATCCCTTGGCGATGTCGCTTGCCATAACTCCGGCACGCATCTGCTCGCCCGTCCATTCGTGCATCTGACGGCAGAACTCAACAAGCTCGCGGCGTTCGCCCTCAAGCTTGCCCATAATTACGGGAAGTCCGATGCTTGGAGAGTATCCGTCTATCTTGGCGGAGAGATTGAGCTGAACGATATCGCCCTTCTTGATCTCTCTGTATCGTGAACGGCTTATTGCGTGTCTTGTGCTTTCCTCGCTGAATACGTACATGGGAAGTCCCTCGTATTCCGCTCCGTTTTCATAGATGACTCTTTGTGCAACGCCTACCATCTGAAGCTCGGTGACACCGGGGCGAAGATTTTTAATTACCTCGTCGGTCGCAAGCTCAATAATACGGAAGCCCTCTCTGATGCACGCAAGCTCGTTTGCACTCTTTATCTTGCGTAGGGTTACCATGATGTCGTTGCATTTTTCGATCTCTGCCTTGGGGTATGCATCGCGGAGACCCTCATAGATGGGAAGGGTACACTCAACGTAGCTTCCAAGACCGATCTTTATGTTCTCACCGCTTACACCGACAGCCTTGAAGACGTCACGGAAGCTGCTTGCCTGAAGCTCAGGGTATGAGGGGTCGGCGGACTCGCGGAACTCACGAAGCACGAAGACCTTGTCTATCTTGCCGAAATCCTTACCGAAAACCGCAGATTCAGGTCCTACGAGAAGCGCCGCGTCACCCGTAGCACTGATCACAACACCTGCTCTTTCAAAGAGGGGCCAGAAGCCCGAGAAGTATCTTGCGTTTGCATAGTCGCTCTCGGTTGAGCAAACGAGCATAGCGTCGAGTCCGCGCGCTCTGATGAGAGTGGCAGCTCTCTGTATTCTTTCGGCGTATTCATAATCGGGGATACAAATTCTGTTCATAATAAACCTCCAAAAGCTTTTTGGGTGTGATCCACCCTATAAGTCCATTATACTTTGTTTTTGCCGACTTGTATTTGTCAAATTGTTTGGATTATTTGACTTATCGTAAACTTTTTTATGTAAGTTACAAAAATCAATTGACAAATGGTGTTTTTCTGTGTTATCATACGTATATGGAATATATTACTAAAAAACTTAACAGCACTCTCTCGGTCACAGGTATAGTGAATCTCCATTTCTTTGAATTTGACAAGGATTTTGAAACGGTAGGGGAAAGGCATCCGTTTTACGAGCTTGTCTACGTCAATACCGGAAAGCTATACATTGAATCCGAGGACTATACGGGTCTGCTTTTGAAAAACCAGGCAATAATACACAGGGAAAATACAATTCATTCGCTCAAATGTATAACCGAAACGCGCCCGGCTGTGATCATAATCGGCTTCGAATGTGATTCGGAACTTATCGATTCGTTTTCGCCGTCTCCCATAACGCTTGACCGTCTTGCGATAGAAAAGATCGCCGAGGTGGTAAAGGAGGGAAGAAACGTGTTCGTTCCTCCTTATAACATTCCGACTCATAATATGAAAAAGAAAAAGAGCCAGGTGTACGGCTCGGAGCAGATGCTGAGGATAATGCTCGAAAATTTTCTCATTCATATCATAAGAGTCGAGGGATTTGGAAAGAAGGACGAGACACCCTCGAAGAAGCTCACCGCGATCTCGGAGATAAAAAAATACGTTGATGATAATTTTCTTGAAAAAATGACTATTGATGAGCTTGCGTTTCTTTTTCACACTAACAGAGCGACTTTGTGTAAGGAGTTTAAGGACAGCACGGGATGCACGCTTGTGGAATACGTAAACGGAAAAAGGTTTGACGAGGCGAGTCGCAGGATACGCGAAAGCGAGGATAGTATCACGCGAATAGCCGAGGAAATGAAATTTGAAAGTATACATTATTTTACCCGATTTTTCAAAAAAATGTCGGGTATGACACCGAGTGAATACAGAAAAGAGAACACATAAAAAATGTCACGGCAAGGATAATTCTTAGCCGTGACGGTTTTTTATATCATGTCGTTTAATATTTTGCGAATGTTTTCATAAACGAAGGAGGGCTTTGCGTCGCTTGCCTCAAGGTCGGCAAGGGTACCCTCTCCGCTGAGAACGAAGATGGAATCGATACCCGCGTTGACACCGCAGGCAATGTCGGTGTAGAGTCGGTCGCCGATGACTACGGCATCCTCTTTTTTATATCCCGTGCGCTCAAGCGCGAGATAGACCATATCGGGCTGAGGCTTTCCGATAAATTTCGGACGCTTTCCCGTCGCCCTGAAAAGCATTTCGCAGAAGGATCCGCAATCGGGGACGAAGCCGTACCAGGTAGGGCAGACCCAGTCGGGATTTGTTGCGATGTAGTCGATATCCTCGCGCAGAAGTATGCAGGAGTCCTCGAGCTTTTTAAATGTCAGCTCCCAGTCGTTAGCAATACAGAGGCAGTCGATCCCGTCCTCGAGTTTGTCGGTTATCGGGAGACCCTCGTCGGATAGCTGTTTTTTAAAGGATGCAGTACCGAAAGCGTAGATTTTTTGGTGGTTTTTTCCCTTGAGGTAGTGAACGGTCGCCTCGGTAGAGGTCAGAAAGTCGTCGGGAGACGACTCTATGCCAAGTCTCGCGAGCTTTTCTATATATTTGTCTATGCCCTTTGAGGAGTTGTTGGTAAGAAAGAGGTACCTGCCGCCATTGTCCTTAACGTGCGCGAGAAAGTCGAGCGTTCCGTCGAAAAGGTCGTCCTCAAGGTATATGGTTCCGTCCATATCGAGCAGGAAAAGTTTTTTATCCTTTAGCTTTGCATTCATTTTGTGATTTCTCCGTTCCATAGTGAGATCTGCCCCGTGGAGACCGCTGCGGCACCGCATTCAAGCGCGGTACTTGCCTCCTCGGTATTTTCAATAAGTCCTCCCGCGATTATCGGAATAGGGAGGTCGCGGGATAACCGAGAGATGACCTTGCCGACAGTTGCGGGCATTATCTCGATCATATCGGGACGGGATGCGCGTACCGCCTCAACGGTGGTATGCACGGATTTTGAATCAACGATGAAGAATCTCTGTACCGTGCAAAGCTCCGCCTCGCGAGCTGTTTTTATGATACTCACCTTTGTTGATATTATTCCGTCAACACCCATTTTCTTGAGCAGGATCATACCGCTTCTGTCACGTCCTACACCCTCGGCAAGGTCTACGTGGATGAAGAGGCGCTTTCCTGCGTCGTGCGTAGCCTTTATCTTTTTAGTGAGCGTGAGAATATCCGCGCAAAGATCGAAAATTATCTCGGTTCCGCTTTGAAGCGCAACCGAAAATTCCTCGTCCGTGCGCGTTGCCGCAATGACCCTCTTTCCCCTGAATAACTCGTTCATATTAAAACCGTCCTTCTTGGATATAAGTACATTATACACCAAAAAGAACGGTGAGTCAATATTCAAATTTTGATTTGTAGGGGATGCGGGGGGATGCGGGGACGCGTGCCTCCGGCGGGTCGCTTTTTGAAAAAAGCTCCGCAAAAACTTCCCTTATATTAGGTCCTTTTAGGGTGGCGTAGGATTTTTCGCCGCAAGCGGCTAAAAAAATCCCTCACTGACGTTTTTGTATTGATAAGGTTTAGAACCCAACCGATGAAAAGCCTTTAAACTTAAAGAAAAACTAAGTTGAGAAAAGCTTTTCAAACGATTTTAAATACACTTGCAACACGATAGCAGTGGGACTATGCAGGTGCGACACTGTGTAGATAGATAAACCGTCTTAACTTGTATAAAATATACTTTGGGGTTTTGGGGGTGTGGGGGACTTTTTTCCCTGGAAAAGTCCCCCACGCGCATCCCCCCCCGCGTCCCCGATAAACTGCAATTTATCCTTTATTCGCCGTTGCGATTAATTTTGTTCCGTAGAAGTCATCGAGGATGACGTCTCCGACGGACACGGGGAGGGGAACGACGATAGAATTAACAGTGGACATAGCCTCAAAGAGCTTGCCCTTGGGTATCGCACCCTCGCTTCTGACTGCTACGACCGAGCCGTCAGAGCATTTAGCGGTCGTTGTGAGGGTACGCATAGGATTTGTGCATTCATTCTCGGCGTATTTTTTTCCTCTCGGGCAGAGGTTGCCCGAGACCGATATAAACTTTCCGCTCTCGTCAAGCTCGATTTTCATCGCGCATCCGCGAGGGCAGATTATACATGTAAGTTCTCTTGTCATTATTATTCTCCATTCATTCTGCCGCCCTTGGCGGCACAAATAATTAAACGGTGAGGTTTTGCCGAAGGCAAAAGTCACGCGTGAAAAAGTCTTTCATCCGGCTATGGTGGATGATGCTTTCACGCATACCTCCTTTATGCTTCCTCGATCGAGAAGGAAAGAGCAGTCGCGTCACCGATCTCTGCGGCGGTAAGCTTTACGCACTCCATCTCACCGGGGGCGAGCTTTTCCTTTTTCTTAGAAAGGATAACTCTCTCCCCGTCCTTGACGGTAATTTTCGAATTGCGGTAGATATTTCCAACTCTGAAGTAGACGCTTACGTCTCCCTTTGCGGTAATTCTCTGGGGAACGGTATAGCGGATCTTGCCGTCGGTGTTGATCTTGATATCGGTGTTCTGCTCGAGACCGCCGTTTACGAAGGCTGCCGCGCTCTTGCCTGCGATCTCAGCTTCCTCGGATACGAAATCGACGAGATCGTGAACGTGAAGCACGTTACCGCAGGAGAAGACTCCCGCCTTTTCGGTCTGTCTGTACTGATCGACCTCCGCACCGCTCGTAACTCCGCTGAGCGAGAGCCCTGCGCTCTTTGTAAGCTCGTTTTCGGGAATCAGACCGACCGAGAGGAGAAGGGTATCGCAGGGAATATATTCCTCGCTGCCCTCGATCGGGCGGCGGTTTTCGTCAACACGGGAGATAGTGACTCCCTCAAGACGCTCTTTTCCGTGGATCTTGGTGACCGTGTGCGAGAGCTTAAGCGGAATACCGAAATCATTAAGACATTGCTCGATGTTTCTCGCCAGACCGCCCGAATAGGGCATAAGCTCGCATACCGCGTGGACCTTTGCGCCCTCAAGCGTCATTCTTCTCGCCATAATAAGACCGATGTCGCCCGAGCCGAGAATAACGACGTTCTTACCGGGCATATATCCCATCATATTTACGAGCTTCTGTGCCATTCCCGCACTGTAAATTCCTGCAGGTCGCTCGCCGGGGATGTTGAGCGCACCGCGGGGACGCTCGCGGCAACCCATAGCGAGGATTATTGCTTCGGCTTTTATCTGAACGAGGCCGTCCTGTGCGCTCGTTGCGGTAATAACCTTGTCAGGTGTGATGTCAAGCACCATGGTGTTGAGCTTGAATTCGATTTCAAGCTCGCGCACCTTCTTTTCGTATCTCCAGGCGTACTCGGGACCCGAAAGCTCCTCGCCGAAGCGATGGAGACCGAAGCCGTTGTGTATGCATTGCTGGAGGATACCGCCGAGTGCCGCGTCGCGCTCGAGAATGAGAATATCGCGCTCGCCGCTCTCATAAGCAGCAATTGCCGCGCTCATTCCCGCGGGACCTCCGCCAATAATAACTATCTTTCTGTTTTCCATATCAATTCTCCTTGGTCTTGCCGACTACCATAGTGGAATTTTTTCCCGATTTGGTAACACTCTCAAAGGGAACGCCTGTCTCTTTCGCGATAAGCTCCATAACGTACGTGCCGCAGAAGCCGCCCTGACATCTTCCCATACCCGAGCGCGTTCTGCGCTTTACCGCGTCTACCGTGCGAGCGGGGGGATTTGAGCGGATGGCATCGAGGATCTCGCCCTCGCTGACCGTTTCACAGCGGCAGATTATGCGACCGTATGCGCTGTCTCTCTTGATGTATTCATTCTTTTCCTCAAGGCTCGCCTCGCGGAACGCATGCTTTGGCGCTCTTATGGGATTGAATTTTTCGTTCGGGATAAGCTCAAGCCCCATATCAGAGAGCATCTCCGCAACGTACTCCGCGATCGCGGGTGCGCTTGAGAGTCCGGGGGATTCGATACCTGCGACGTTGACAAAATTCTCAACGTTGGAGTTGATAATAAAATCGCCCGTGCTTCCGACTGCGCGAAGACCGCAGAAGGATGTGATGGATTTGTTTATCGGAACACGGACCGAAAGATTTTCGCCCGCCTCCTTAATTACCTTATCAAGACCGTGACGAGTGACCTGCTTGTCGTCCCTGTCGCCTATGTCCTCACTCGTAGGACCGAGGATCAGATTTCCGTCAACCGTGGGGGAGACGAGAATACCCTTACCCATCTTGCTCGGAACGCGGAAGATGGTGTGACGCGCTATCTCACCGCATTCGCGGTCAAGAAGGATATATTCGCCGCGGCGCGCGTGAACGGTGAAGGAGTCGTCGCCGACCATTCTTGCGATCTCGTCGCTGTAAAGTCCTGCCGCATTTATTACGTATCTTGCCTTTACGCACCTGTCGCCAGATGTTATCTCATAATAATCTCCCTCGCGCCTGATCGACTCGACTGCAAAATCAAGGAGCAGGGAAGCGCCGTTGTCCATCGCGTTGCCGATAGAAGCGATAGTAAGCTCGTAGGGGCAGATTATAGCACCCGTGGGAGCGTAGAGCGCGCAGAGAGCGTTGTCGGAAATGTTGGGCTCGAGAGCCTTCAGCTCGTCGCGCTCGACGACTCTTACGCCCTTGACTCCGTTTTTGATTCCTCTCTCACAAAGCGCGTTTAGAGCGATCCTGTCCTCGTCCGAAAATCCGATAACGAGAGAGCCGTTTCTCTTGTACTTAACGCCAAGCTCGCGAGCAACATTCTCCATCATTTCCGAGCCGCGAACGTTGAGAAGAGCCTTGAGTGAGCCCTCCTTTGCATCAAATCCCGCGTGAACGATAGCGGAGTTTGCGCGAGTCGCACCCATTGCAACGTCGCTCTCCTTTTCGAGAATGCATATGTCGAGCTTAAAAGATGAGAGCTTTCTTGCGATCATACCGCCGACGACACCGCCGCCGATTATCGCTACGTCATAAATGTTTTCCAAAGCTATATGTCCTTTCAAAAAATAATTTTCAAATTTTGATTTATCGGTGAGGGTAGAAATAGTGATATTCCGCAAAAGCGGAGTGATATTGTCGCTTATGCGACAGTGATATTAAAGCCTGCGGCTTTAGTGATATTCTATTCGCCAAAAAGCTCGCGTAGCGAATATCACTCGTCGTAAGACGAATATCACTGCGAAGCAATATCACTCGCCTTTGGCGAATAGAACTGCGCACCTTCGGTGCGCTAAACCGCAATTTAAACAATAAAAAGACGCACCAAAAAGGAGCGTACGCTCCTTTTTGATACGTCTCCAAATCTCTGTACCAATAGTATTATATATTAAAGACACAGTTTTGTCAACAGTTTTTTGGTGTTTGTAAAAGATTTCTTTATTCGAAGATAAAGGAATACAGATGAGTATCTTGTAGTTTAATCTTCAGACGGATCTTTTTGCCGACAAGCTCGGCAAGAGGCTTTGCAAATTCAACGGGGCAGTCGGTGCTGTCACCGAAATACGTGCAGCTTGTGTAGCCCTCAAGCTCCTTTCCGTCCTCGTCGCAAAGCGTTATTTTTACACCGCCGACAACCGAGCTTGCGAAGTTTATTTTAAGCGTTTCGCCCTCGACTACGACGGGCTTTGTAAGCACCTCACCGCCGCTATTTTTAGCATACCAGGAGAAGAATCCGTCAAGACGGACGGTATATCTGCGGAAGTTTACGCTCTTTATGCGGTAGTTTTCGGTAGAATAGAAGGATATTTCGCGGGGCGCGCCGGGTCTTTCAGCATCGGTCTCGACAAGACCGTACGCGGTGTAGCAATCTCCGTACCACCAGTTGCTCTGATCCTCAATGCCGGGGGAAAGGAATACCTCATCGCAGCGGTTAAAGGTAAAGCCATCCCTTGAGGTCATAATTATGCAATCGGTAAGTGCTGTACCCTCTCTGCCTGCAATCTGTCTTACAGCCTCGTGTCGGTCTCCGAGGGGCATGTGCTTGAAGGCGTCCTTATCTGCGACTCTGTCTGCGTAACGGACGGGGAAGCCTATAAAGTTATTTGTGGAGCGGTAATATCTTGTGATCTGGTTGGTATAGAGTCCGAGGTCGGGCTGACCCTCGCCGAATTTGATGCGGCCGTGCTCGGTCCAATTTACGAAGTCCTTACTCGTTGCGACTCTTATGTCTCTTATCGACGAAACTACGCTGATCTTCAGCATATCCTCAAATTCGTTTCCGTCCTCCTGATGGAAGGAGCGGTAGTAGAGGAAATACTGCTCGGTATCCTTATCCCAGAAGGTTACGTTGTAGGTGTCGAAGGTACCCTTTACGGGGATATATCCCTTTTTCTCAAAGTCGATGCCGTCGCGGCTTGCGTAGTAGTAGAGCCACCATGTTGAATTTTTGAAATCACCGCCGCAGAGAGCCTTGAATTTTTCGTCCTCGGGGCAATCGGGATTCTCGTCGTAGAATACCGAGAAATTATCGAAGTGATGGTTGACCACGATATTATTATATTTCGTGCCGTTATACTCGTATTTTCCGACTACGGGCTTTGTGAAGTTGATGCCGTCGTAGCTTTCGGCGATGCAGAGTCTCGTGGTGCCGTCTGTCATGCCGCCGTCCATTTTTTGTCTTTGGTTGTTTGCGCGGTAGTACATGCGATACTTGTCGCCGATCTTCATAACGCAAGCGTAGCCGTTGTGCACACCCTCCCACTCGTCGTCACAGAGCAGCGCGATATTTTTCTTTTCGGGCTTGTGCATGATAACTTCAATATTTTGGGAGCTTTCAATATTTGACTCGTCCCAGCAAAGAATACGTCCTTGTTTCATATTGAGATTCCTCCATATGTATTGGCATATGAGCCTTAATTTGATTTTATCACGAAAAAAATGGAATGTCAATAAGTGCCGTATAACGAATCGGGACAAGTTTTAAAAAGAATGTCCCGATAAAGAATAAATAACGGTATCCAAGGTGAGTGCTTGGATACCGTTATTTATTTTCAGATCCCTTGTGGGTTGATCGCAGGATCTATGATTGTTTTAAGTTTTAAATTACTTCTGCATTCCGTTGATCGCCTTTGTGAACTGGCTCTTCTTGTGAGCAGCGGCGTTCTTATGGATAATGCCCTTAGCAGCGGCAACGTCGATCTTCTTTGTAGCAGCCTTGTAAGCAGCCTGAGCGAGAGTAACATCACCTGTAGCAACTGCAGCGTAGAACTTCTTGATCTCAGTCTTCATCGAGGACTTGAACATCTTGTTCTGAAGTGTCTTCTTTGCAATAACCTTAACGCGCTTCTTTGCGGATTTAATGTTCGGCATTTCGTTTTCCTCCATATAAATTTCACATTTAATGCACGGATCGCCCTCCGTCTGAGAGGGTACATCGGGCATACCGCCGCATACCCATATATAATAGCACAAAACTTTACAAATTGCAATAGCTTTTTTAAAATTTTTCAAAAAAATTAGTTTTTTTCGAAATTTGCTACAAAAGTGGTACAAAAAGCGCTCTCCTTCTTACATTTTGACAAAAAAGAGAGCGATTTTTCATTAAATTAACGGTTGCTTTTGATAGCTTCGGGTAGATATTTCAATACGTCGGATGCGGTGAGAGAGTACTGTCCCACGGCATCTGCCGCAATATCTCCCGCAAGACCGTGAAGGTACGCCGCTACCGCCGTGCGGTAGAGGGTGAAGGGGAGAGCACCCCTTTCCGTGCTTATATGCTCGGATACCGTGGTTCTTGCAAGAAGCGCACCGATAATGCCTGATAGGACGTCACCCATCCCCGCGGTTGCCATTCCTGCGTTACCACTGTGATTGACAAATGTTACTTCGCCGTCGGTTATTACGGTGCGGTGATCCTTGAGAAGTGCGGTAGCATTAAGGTTTTTTGCGATAGATACAGCCGTATGTGAGATTTCATTTAAAATGTCAGATACAGCTTTTCCCGAAAGCCTGCTTGCTTCTCCGGGATGAGGCGTGAGAACGGTATCTGCCTTGCGGCACTTCACAAGGGCTTGAAGCTCCTCGCTCTCGGAGAGGATGTTGATACCGTCGGCGTCGATTACGAGCGGCACGCACGAATTGTCAAGCACCGTCTTGACCATTGACCGCGCAAGCTCGCTCTTACCGAGTCCGCATCCAAGCACGATGGAATCCGCCTTTTTTATCTGCGAGATAAGTCTTGCGCATATATCTTCCTCATTCTCTTTTTCTGCATCGTAAAGCGAATAGACCGCCTCGGGAAGGAGCGAAGCCAAAGCCTCATAATTCTTTCTGTGAGTGAATATTTCAACGATCCCCGCACCGCACCTGTATGCCGCCGCGGCAGAGAAGTATGCCGCACCGCACATAGCCGCGCCGCAAGGGTCGTACGAGCCGCAAACGCAGAGGACTCTTCCCATATCGCCCTTGTTGATCCGATCCTTTAGGTTGGGGAAAAGGGTGGAAATATCCTCACGAGAAACCGAAAGAAGGTCGTTTTTATTGATCTTTATCATTTCTTGGGCTGTACGAACGTGACGGACTCGATAACTACGTCCTCGATCGGAATAGGTGCGTTTGCATTACCAAAGGTCTTGCAGGTAGCGATAGCGTCAACAACATCCATGCCTGCAAGAACGTAACCGAAGGTGGCATAATCACCGTTGAGGTTAGCCGCGCTTTCGCTGGACTGATGAACTATATAGAACTGTGAGGATGCGGAGTTGGGGTCGTTCGTTCTTGCCATTGCAAGCACGCCGCGTACGTGGTGAAGGTTGTTAACAAAGCCGTTGCTTGTAAATTCTCCCTTGATAGCGGGCCATTCCTTTGCCTCGAAGGTGTCAACACCCTTGTCGTTCTTGACGATTATGCATCCGCCGCCCTGGATCATAAAGTTTTCGATAACTCTGTGGAATACAGTGCCGTCAAAAAACTTTTCGCTGACAAGCTTCTTGAAGTTCTGAACGGTAACGGGAGCTACGTCCTCGCGAAGGACTGCCACGATCTCACCGTAGTTCTTGACCTTGATAAGCACGTAGTCGGTTTGCTTGTCGGATGCCTCGAAATCGGAGACCTTCATTGAGTCGATCTCTCTTTCAACGAACATCGTCTTTATTTCGGTGCCTTTTCCTGTAAGGGATTCTTCATAATTGTAGTAAGCCTTGTCGCTGCGGTCATCATTTTTGCAGGACATCATAAAAAGTCCCACGGAGCATACAGCAAGTATAAGACATAAAATTTTCGTTAATTTGTTCATTGTTTTTACCTCTCTTTTTTCATTAAAATAATTGTATCAAATATGCCGTGATTTGTCAAGGAAATTTTGCCCTTTATGATATATTTTGCTTTTTGACTGACATAATATAATTACAGTATGAAGCCATTGGAGGAATAATATGGATACAGAATACAGAAAAGCGGCGAATATTACCGTGATCGTGGCAGGGATCGCGATCTTTTTATGGATATTTTTCAAATACGCACTCTCCGCGCTTATGCCGTTTTTACTTGCGGCGGTGATATCCGCGCTTGTTTCTCCAATGGCAAAAAGGCTTTCGAAAAAAACTAAAATCCCGCAAAAGATAAGCGCGGGAGTGATACTTATTCTCATCTTCGCGCTCACTGTCTCGCTGCTGTATTTTGCGATATCAAGGTTGATCCTTGAGCTTGGAGATCTGCTCGCGCGGCTTTCGGAAAATCCCGAGATGATCGGCAATAAGGTACAGGGAATAGTGGATAAATTAACGGCTAACGGCACGCACTTCTCTTTTTTGCAAAAGATATTCGAGTCGGAGGCACTAAAGAGCCTCGGTATAGATATAAATTCTGCTCTGCGAGACGCTCTCGGCTCAATGATATCGTCTTTGACGGGCGCGTTGCCGTCGGCGGCGGTGTCACTTGTCAAGGAGATACCCAACGTGCTGCTATTTATCATCGTTTTTCTGATTGCAGCGTTCTATTTTTCCGCAGATGCCGTGAGCATATCGGATGCCCTGTCGGAGATCCTGCCATCGAAATGGTTGGAAAAGATACCCGTGATCAAGGAAAAATTCAAGAAAACCGTAACGGGATATTTGAAGGCATACTTTTTTATTATGCTTCTGACATTTTTTGAAATGCTGATCGGGCTTACGCTTCTCGGCGTCGAATACGCATTCATTATGGCGATAATCATCTCCGTGGTAGATATTCTTCCGATTCTCGGGACGGGTGCGGTGCTTGTTCCGTGGGCGATCTTCGCCTTTATGAGCTCCAATACTCCCCTCGGTGTAGGGCTTCTTATTCTTTATGCGGTAACGCTTGTTGTGCGGCAGCTCGCCGAGCCGAAGATAGTCGGATCAACGCTCGGTATCCATCCCCTCGCAACTCTCGCTTCGGTATATCTCGGACTCAAATTTCTCGGATTTGTTGGCATCTTTGTAGGACCGATGGTCGCACTTCTTATGCGCGAGCTCTTTTTCAAAAAATCCGACGAAAAAGATGAAAAGAATAACGATAAAAAGAACGAGAAAGCTTTTGCCGCCCTTGAGAAAAAATAACATCAAATTTTGATTTATCGGGGAGACGAACAATCCCTCAGTCACGCGCAAGGCGTGACAGCTCCCTTTACACAAGGGAGCTTTGTTGGTGGATGTTCGTACGCTTTATAGATGTGAAAACCTTTTAAATTTAAAGAAAATTTCACTATATCCACGTTCTCCACCTTTCAGGTAAAGCTCCCTTGTGTAAAGGGAGCTGGCGCGCCTCCGTGCGCGTCTGAGGGATTGTTCGCCTCCCCTATAAACCCCAATTTATAAACGGGGCTGAAGCAGCCCCGTTTGGTGTTAGATATTATATATTTTGGAATATTTTTTCTCGAGGTAATCGGTGTAGTATGTCGGATCGAATTCTTCGCCGAGAGCATCGCGGAGAAGCACGTTCGGATTTTTGAGACAACCGTATTTCCAGATATGCTCGCGGTTCCACTCGTTGATCGGTGCGAAGTCGCCTTCAGACAGGCACTTTTCAACGTTGACGGTCTCCTTCATTTTATGGAGGAGATGCGCTCCGTACGCGCTACCGAGCGCGTAGGAGGGGAAGTATCCGATACCGCCGCCCGACCAGTGGCTGTCCTGGAGGACTCCGTGCTTATCGTCGGGAACGTCTACTCCGAGATATTCCTTATAGAGTCTATTCCACTCTGAGGGCAGATCCTTGACCTCAAGCTCACCCCCGACAACGCGTTTTTCAAGCTCGTAGCGGATCATTACGTGCAGGCAATATGTGACCTCGTCCGCCTCGGTTCTGATGAGTGAGGGAGTGACGAGATTGATCGCCTTATAGACCTCATCTGCGGTTGTATTTTTAAGCTGCTCGGGGAAACACTCCTGCATTTTTGGGAAGATGAAGCTGACAAATTCCTCGCTTCTGCCGAGAATATTTTCGTAGAAGCGGCTCTGGCTTTCGTGAATTCCCATTGAAACACCGCCGTCGAGGAAGGTGTAGGCGAGGTCGTCTGCGCTGTTCATATCGTAGAGCGCGTGACCGCCCTCGTGAATTACGCTGAACATAGAATAGGAAAGGTTGGAGCGGTCGTAATTCGTTGTGATGCGCACGTCGTGATGAGAGCCAATGCTTGTGGTGAAGGGATGCTCGGTCGTGCCAAGTCCGCAGTGATCGAGGTCGATGCCGATAGTCTTCATAAGCTCATAGGAGAATTTTTCCTGAGATAGCTCATCAAAATCGCCCTTGATGCAGGAATCGTCTACCTGCTTAGCCTCTGAGATCCTCTTGATAAGAGGGACGATGCGTTCTCGGAGAGCTGCGAAGAATTCATCGCATTTCTCCATCGTGAGTCCTTCCTCGTATTTGTTGAGACAGTAGTTGTAGGGATGCTTTTCGGGGGCGCAATAGCCTGCGAATTTGACCGTTGTAGCAAAAATTTTCTCAAGCAAGGGGCGGAAAAGCTCGAAATCCGAGGTCTCCTTAGCTTTGTGCCAGACGTCGTCGGCCTCGACCATAAGGTTTTCATACGCGACGTATTCGTCCATGGGTATCTTTTTCATTTCCTTTATGTCCTTGAGAGATACGTATACCGCGCGCGCATCCTTTTCACAAAGCTCATCCTTATGCTCATCCAGATATTCGAGAAGGGAAACGGTCTCATCGGAGGTCGAGAGCTTGTAGGTCTCCTCGCTGAGAATAGAGAGCGAGTGAGCGCGGTTTTGCGCCGTCCCCTTGGGAGCCGTGGTCGCGCCGTCGTAATAAATAAGCGACATAGCGTGTCCGTATGCGCTCATTTTCGATTGCAGAGCATAGAATTTGTCAATGGCTTCATTTATGTTCATATTGATTTTTCCTTTCTTCGGTTTTTGAGTTTATGGAAAAAAGCGGACACCCGTGCGAGTGTCCGCTATTAATTTAGAGTTATGTATTAGCCCTTGGAATCCTCGATGGCATCCTTTGTTCCGTACCAAACGGTCTTGCCGCTCTTACCGATAACGTATTCGTCGTACTCTTCAAGCTCGTCCTCGAGATCCTTAATAAGGTCCTCGTAGTAATCGATCTCATCGCTGTCAAGGTCATCCTCATACTTTTTGAGAATGTTCTCGTACTTCTTGATGGAAAGCTTGATCTCTTCCTTTGCATTGTCGATCTCCATCTTTGCTTCATCGTAAGCAATGGAAGCGGACTTTGCATCTGCATACTTTACGATATAGAGACCGTCATCGCCGTCATCGCTGGAAGCAGAAAGTCTTTCTTCCATTCCGACGGAGAGGTCGTCCTCATCGTCAGTATATGAAACGTAGTAATCTGCATCCTCCAGATTATCTGCGGCATCTTCAAGATCAAGTTCAGGCTTGGGGGTGAAGATAGCACAGGAAGAGAATACAACTGCGCAACTGAGAAGCATTGCTGCAGCCAACAGGGTAGTAACAATTTTTTTCATTTTATTTTACCTCCAAGTAAAATTTTATTAAATTATAGCATGAAAGGAAAAAAAGTCAACAAATATCGGTCTTAATTAAGAATTATTAAGAAACGTATACGGAAAATACCGGCATGAAACGCAAAAGTGTTCAGTTCCAAAAACGGAATTTTAAAGTTATTGCAATCAAAAACAAAGTGAGAGAAGATAACAAAAATTCGGTTTTTGGAAAAATATTTTCAAAAAGCTATTGACAAAGGAAGGGAATGAGTGTATAATTAGCGTGTAACACACCAAAAAAGAAATTTTTAACTGTTTGGAGGATATAAAATGGCAGCAACAAAGAAGACGGCGGCAAGAGTCACCGAGATCACGGACAGAGAGGATAAGAGAAAAGCTCTCAATACCGCGATGGCGCAGATAGAGAAGGAATTTGGCGCGGGAGCTATTATGAAGCTCGGTGAAAATACGCGCATGGAGGTACAGGCGGTATCGACGGGCTCTCTCTCGCTCGATATGGCACTCGGAATCGGCGGCGTGCCGAAGGGAAGAATCGTTGAGATTTACGGTCCCGAGTCCTCGGGTAAGACCACCGTTGCTCTTCATATAATTGCAGAGGTGCAGAAGGCAGGCGGAGAGGCTGCGTTTATCGACGCGGAGCACGCGCTCGATCCTGTTTACGCAAAGGCTGTCGGAGTTGACATCGCAAATCTTCTCGTTTCTCAGCCCGATTGCGGAGAGGATGCGCTCTCCATTACCGAGTCGCTTGCTCGCTCGGGCGCTATCGACGTTATCGTAGTTGACTCAGTTGCAGCGCTCGTTCCGAGAACAGAGATAGACGGCGATATGGGACAGTCAAACGTCGGTGTTCAGGCTCGCCTTATGTCGCAGGCTATGAGAAAGCTCACGGCTGTTATATCAAAGAGCAACTGTATAGTCGTATTCATCAACCAGCTTCGTGAGAAGGTCGGCGTTATGTACGGAAATCCCGAGACCACCACGGGCGGTCGCGCGCTCAAGTTCTACGCGTCGGTAAGAATCGATATCAGAAAGACAGAGCAATTGAAGAACGGCTCGGATATATACGGCAACCGCGTAAAGTGCAAGGTCGTAAAGAATAAGGTGGCTCCTCCTTTCCGTGTAGCGGAATTTGATATCCTTTACGGAAAGGGAATTTCGCGCATGGGCGAGATCCTTGACTTTGCGATAATGAGCGATATCATCAAGAAGAGCGGATCCTGGTTCTCCTACGACGGAAACAGACTCGCGCAGGGTAAGGATAACGTCAAGAGACTTCTTGAGGACAATCCCGAGTTTGCCGCAGAGATCGAGACAAAGGTGAGAGAGCAGATGCTTAATAACGACGGAATCCTCAACGAGGAGGAGTTCGAGCTCGACGACGGTGACGATGACGATTTCGACATCCGCACGCTTGAGGATGACGAGTGATCGAAAAAATGGATCTTTTTGCAACAATAAATAATATCTGCCGTCGTGAAGACGGCAGATATCTTATCTCTTTGACGGTTGGAGACGGAGAACGTAGCGAAAAAATTGAGTTTGTTATTCTCGGGGAGCTTTTCTGCGAAATAGAGCCAAGTCTTGAAGGAAATGCTCTTGACGAGGATGCCGTTGCGCTTCTTGACAAATACGCGGATATCACGGCGGCATTTTCTTCTGCCTGCTCGTCGCTTGCCTTCACGCCTTGCTCTGCAAAGGCACTTTTGCGGAAGCTCCGCACAAAGGGCTTTTCAAAGGATGCGAGCGAAGCGGCAATTGAATTGTGCATAGAGCGTGGGTATATTGACGAGAGCTCTCTCGCACTTCGCAGAGCGGAGATAATGGTGGCGAAGCTGTGGGGCAGATTGCGTATTTTTTCAAAGCTTCGCGAGGAGGGATTTGATGACTCTGCGATTCAAGAGGCTGCCGTTTATCTTGATGAGATCGACTTTGCGGATAGCTGTATGCGCGTTATTGAAAAAAAATATGCACCCGTTCCCGATGAACGAAGAGAAAAGGAAAAGATGTATGCTGCTCTCGTTCGTCTCGGATACTCCTCTTCGGATATTAAAGAGGCGATAAAAAGGCTGAAAAATGACCTTTAATACTTTTGAAAACACCCCAAATCATTCGGTTTTGGGTGTTTTTTTAGATAATGGGTGCTTGTTTTGAGAAAAATTCAAATATTAATATTCAGTTAACAAATTGGTGATAGAATATTTAAGTTAAATTTTTCTATTTGATTAGATCGCACACCACTAAAAACGGAGAAAAATTATGGAATTCATCAGAAAATTACCTATTCCAAAAGAAATAAGAGAGATGTATCCCTTGAGCGACAGCTCGAAGGAAAAGAAAAAGGAATTTGATGCAGAGGTTGCAAAGGTATTTTCCGGCGAGTCGGATAAAAAGATACTCGTAATAGGCCCCTGCTCTGCGGATAACGAGGACTCGGTCATGGATTACTGCACCCGTCTCGCACGCGTAAGCGAGCAGGTCAAGGACAAGCTCATTATCATTCCTCGCATATATACGAACAAGCCCAGAACAACTGGTGACGGATACAAGGGAATGCTTCATCAGCCCGACCCGCAGAAAAGCTCGGATATGCTTGCGGGCATCATCGCGATCCGCCATCTCCACCTCCGCGTGATCGAGGAGACGGGTATGTTCACCGCAGACGAAATGCTTTATCCCGAGAACTATCAGTACCTTTACGATCTTCTTTCGTACGTTGCGATCGGCGCTCGCTCGGTAGAGAACCAACAGCACAGACTCGTTTCAAGCGGAATCGAGATCCCTGTCGGTATGAAGAACCCGACGGGAGGAGACATTTCGGTAATGCTCAATTCCGTCATGGCTGCACAGCATCCGCACACCTTCCTTTACCGTGGATGGGAGGTAAAGTCGTCCGGAAATCCGCTTGCACACACTATCCTTCGCGGATATGTCAACAAGCACGGCGAGTCGTTGCCCAACTATCACTACGAGGATATCGAGCATCTTTGCCGTGAGTATGAGAAGCGCGGACTTGAAAATCCCGCACTAATCGTAGACTGCAACCATGCGAATTCAGGCAAGAAATATAAAGAGCAGATGAGAATCGCGAAGGAGGTATTACACTCCTGCGCACTCAATTCCGATATTGATCGCATCTTCAAGGGCTTTATGATCGAGAGCTATATCGAGGAGGGAAGCCAGAAGATCGGAGAGGGAATCTACGGAAAATCAATCACCGACCCGTGCATCGGATGGAAAGACACGGAGGATTTCATATTCTATATGGCAGGCAAGATTTAAGTTTTCCTGCTCGGAGGCATTAGATGCTACGTTTTATTTACACAATAATCGTTAACATTTTCAGAATACTCTATTACGCGCCGACTATGGCTCACTATGCAAAGCACCCTGAAAAATACAGCACGGAGGACAAGTACGCTCTTGCGCAGAAATTGATCGCGATCGTACAAAGAACGGGAAGGATCAAGACAGAGCATTACGGAGAAGAAAATCTTCCCAAAGAGGGCGGATACATAATGTTCGCCAATCATCAGGGCAGATACGATGCTCTTGGAGTAATTTCGGGTCACAAGCGCCCCTGCTCGTTCCTTATAACGAAGTTCCGCGCAAATCAATTTTTGGCAAAGCAGTTTTTCGATATGATGGGTGGCGTGAGCATAGATAAGGACAGTATTAAGGATCAGATTAGAGCACTCAAGGAGCTTGCGAATAACGTCAAGGACGGAAAGGTATTCCTTGTCTTTCCCGAAGGAGTTTATGAGAAGAACCAGGGCAACAGACTGCTCGAGTTTAAGCACGGATGCTTTCTGAGCGCAAAGAACGCCAAGTGTCCTATCGTTCCCGTTGCACTGATCGATTCTTATAAGGTCTTCGGCATCAATTCTCTCAAAAGGGTAACATCAAAGGTCGTATATCTCGAGCCTATCGAGTATGAGACCTATAAGGATATGCACGTCAAGGAAATATCCGATCTCGTAAAGCAGAGCATAGCGGACGAAATAGCAAAGCATACCTCATAACGCAAAAAGGACTTCCAACAAAACGGAAGTCCTTTTTGATATGCTTATCTCCATCAAATTTTGAATTATCGGTGAGGTAGAAATAGTGATATTCCGCAAAAGCGGAGTGATATTGTCGCTTATGCGACAGTGATATTAAAGCCTGCGGCTTTAGTGATATTCTATTCGCCAAAAAGCTCGCGTAGCGAATATCACTCGTCGTAAGACGAATATCACTGCGAAGCAATATCACTCGCCTTTGGCGAATAGAACTGCGCACCTTCGGTGCGCTAAACCGCAATTTATCAAAGAAAACCGCTCGCTTGAATCTCATGCGAGCGGTTTTGTAATTATTTATTCGAATTCATTTTAAGGTAAGCGTTGATAAATCCGTCGATATTACCGTCCATAACCGATTGGATATTACCGTCCTCGTAGCCTGTTCTGGTATCCTTTGCAAGGGTGTAGGGCATAAATACGTATGAGCGGATCTGCGCGCCCCACTCGATATTGGTCTTGTTACCCTGGATCTCCTCGATGGTGTCAAGTCTCTCGCGAAGCTTTATCTCCATAAGCTTTGCCTTGAGCATCTTAAGAGCGGTCTCCTTGTTCTGAAGCTGGCTTCTTTCGGTCTGGCATCCTACAACAATACCTGTGGGCTTGTGTACGATACGGATAGCGGAGTCGGTCTTGTTGATGTGCTGACCACCCGCACCGGACGAGCGGTGAGCGGTGATCTCGAGGTCCTCGTCACGGAGAACGACTGCATCGACGTCCTCAAACTCGGGCATGACCTCGATCGATGAGAAGGATGTATGTCTGCGTCCTGCGGAGTCGAAGGGTGAGACACGCACCAGGCGGTGAACGCCGTTCTCACTCTTGAGGTATCCGTATGCGTTGAGTCCTTCAACGGTTATGGTAGCGGACTTGAGTCCTGCCTCGTCTCCATCGAGCCAGTCGATGAGCTTGACCTTAAAGCCCGACTTTTCAGCCCAACGGGTTATCATTCTGTAAAGCATCTGCGCCCAGTCCTGCGCCTCTGTTCCGCCCGCACCGGGGTGGAAGGAGACTATGGCGTTGTTGTGGTCGTATTCCTCGCAGAGAAGGACCGAAATACGCTCCTTTTCAGCGGTCGCCTCTATCTCTGCAAGCTCGCTTTCAACCTCTTCAACGAAGCTGTCGTCGTTCTCCTCGATAGCCATTTCGGCGAGCGCAATGGTATCCTCAAGGCGCGAGCAGAGCTTCTCATACTCCTCGATAGTATCGCGCGATCTCTTAATTTCCTGCGTTATCTTGTTAGCCGCATCGGGATTGTTCCAAAAATTCGGGTCGAGCGTCTGCGCCTCAAGCTCAGATGCCTTTGCCTTGAGGTCGGTGATGCGGAGCGCGTTTGCAAGCTCTGCTACGTCCTCTCTTAAATCTATCAGCTTATGCTTAGCTTCTTCAAGTGCTATGATCATTTTAATTATATCTCCTCTAAAACGTTATTTTGTGAAAATGCTTTATTTAAAGAGATAAATATCTACCTTTTATTCTTCATTTCATACCTCTGAATACATAATCAATCAGTATATTATACCATATTATCCGTCATTTTGCAAGAGGGTTTTTCAGCTTTTCTTATCTTTTGAAAAAATGCAATAAAATCAAGGATTTCGGGGCAAAATATAGCGCGATTTCTATTGACTTTTGTCATATACAGATATATAATAGTATTTGTAAAAATATACTCATAAGGAGGAAAGAGAAATGAAGGTAACAAAGGAAAGCATCATCGGCGATATCCTCGATTTCGACAGAGGAACCGCTCAGTTCTTCTTTGAGATCGGCATGCACTGTCTCGGTTGCCCCGCATCCCGCGGTGAGTCCATCGAGGAGGCTTGCGCCGTTCACGGAACAGACGCAGACGCGCTTGTAGAGAAGATCAACGCTTATCTTGCTGATCAGTAAGATAAAAGACGGACTGCCCGAGAGGGCAGTCCCAAAAGATAATAATTATATTTACATATATTGAGGAACAAATGATACTTGACGTAAGACTTGGGGCGGCGGCTGCGCTTGTTCCAAAAGGGGCAAGGTTGGCAGACATTGGCAGCGACCACGCGTATCTGCCGATCTCTCTCTGCCTTGACGGGAAGATCGACTGCGCGCTGGCATCCGATATAAACGAGGGGCCGGTTGCTGCTGCGGTCGCAAACATAAAGAAAAACGGTCTCTGTGACAAGATTGAGGCTATACGCGCCGACGGACTTGACGGTGCGCGTGAATTTGACCCGACCTGCATAACGATTCTTGGTATGGGCGGTGAGCTTATCGTATCGATACTTGACCGTGCGGACTGGATAAGGGATGAAAAAATCACGCTTATCCTCCAGCCTATGACACATCCCGAGGCGCTGTCTCGCTATCTTGCGGAAAAAGGATTTGAGTCGATAGATGAAACTATCGTACGCGACGGCGGAAGGGATGACAGAATTTACAGAATAATATCCGCTCGGTACACGGGCAAATCCGCAGACGTCGGAGAGGTAGAAGCCCTCGTCGGTAAAAAGAATATTGAGCGGCTAGACGAGGTAACACGCGCGTATATACATCGACTTATCCGCATCTATTCGGTGCGCGCCGAGGGAAAAGAGGGCGCGGGGCAGAATGCCTATGCCGAAAAAAATATCATCAAAGAATTAAGAGAAGTATTGGAGAGAAAAAAATGAAGGTAATCGATCTTTACAAAAAGCTTTGCGAGGCGATCCCCACTTCGCTTTCGTGTGAATGGGACAGAGACGGACTTGAATCCTGCCCCGATCCTGACAAAGAGGTCAAAAAGGTACTTATTGCGCTTGACGTAACGACAGGAGTAATCGAAAAGGCGGAGACAGAGAGCTTTGACGTCATAATTTCGCATCACCCCGTATTTTTCGGCGGGCTTGCAAATATTAATTCGCTCACACCTATGGGAGCGAAGGCGGTCGCGCTTGCGCGCTCCTGTATCGCAGTGATGTCCTTCCACACGCGTCTTGACGCGCTTGAAAACGGTGTAAACGACACGCTCGCGTCGCTTATCGGTCTTAAAAACGTGGAGACGATAGGTAACGACAAAATTGCAAGGATCGGCGAGCTTGAGTGTGAAGTAGAGCTTGAGGACTTTGCACGCACCGTTAAGGAGGTGCTCTCCTATGGAGAGGGAGCGAACGAGGCTCACGTTACAGTCTGCAGATCGGGCAGAAAGGTCAAGCGCGTAGCTCTCGTAGGAGGCTCGGGAGGCGGCGAGATCGGTCTTGCGCTTGAGCACGGAGCGGATACCTTCCTTACGGGCGACCTCAAATATCACGAGCTGCTCTCATCGACTGAGCATAATATGAATCTCGTCTGCTCGGGGCATTTCTTTACCGAGTATCCCGTTTGCGATTTTCTTAAAAAGACTGTCGACGGCATTTGCCCCGATGCGACCGTTGAAAATTACTTTTCGAACATAATAATTGAACTTTAAATAAAAGAGGACAAAAAAATGATCTACGCAGTATCTAATCTTCACGGAAATTACGCAAAATTCAAGGAGCTTTTAAAGGCAATCTCCTTCAAGGACACCGACATTATGTACGTGCTTGGCGACATCGTGGACTACGGCGAGGAGTCGATGGAGCTTGTAGGCGATCTCTCCATCAGATATAACGTTTACCCCATCGTAGGTGAGCACGACTATACGGCTGTCAAGATGCTCTCTGGCTTTGAGAAGATGCTTAAGAGCGGCGAAACTCCCGACAAGAAGTTTATCGCAAAGATGACAGAGTGGGCGGCTGACGGCGGTCAGGTAACTCTTGACGCGTTTCGCACGCTTGATGCAGAAATGAGAGAGGGAATCATCGATTACCTTTCCGATATGACCCTCTACGAGGAGGTCAGAGCAGGCGGCAAGGACTATCTTCTCGTTCACGCGGGAATCGCGGGCTTTAAGAAGGGTGTTGATCTTGAAAGCCTTAAGCCCGAGGCTTTCTTTACCGAAGCTCTTGACCTCACAAAGAAGTATTTTGACGACGTGACGGTCGTTGTCGGTCACAATCCGACCACCGAGGAGAACGGCGGCAACGGTAAGATCTTCTTCGGTAACGGATCTATCGCTATCGACTGCGGCGAGGCTCGCGGCGGCACTATCGGTTGCTTGCGCCTCGACGACCTCAAAGAATTCTACGTTTGATAAATTGCGGTTTATAGGGGAGGATGCGTGCCTTCGGCGAGTCGCTTTTTGAAAAAAGCTCCGCAAAAACTTCCCTTATATTAGGTCCTTTTAGGGTGGCGTAGGATTTTTCGCCGCAAGCGGCTAAAAAAATCCCTCACTGACGTTTTTGTATTGATAGGGTGTTAAACCCAGCCGATAAAAAACCTTTAACCATAAAGAAAAACTAAGTTAAAGAAAGCCTTTCAAACGATTTTAAATACACTTGCAACACGATAGCAGTGGGACTATGCAGGTGCGACACGGTGTAGATAGATAAACCGTCTTGACTTGTATAAAATATACTTTGGGGTTTTGGGGGTGTGGGGAGCTTTTTTCCCTGGAAAAGCCCCCCACGCGCATCCCCCGCGTCCCCGATAAATCAAAATTTGAAATGGAAATAAAAAGTGAACATAAAGAAGAACGACATAATAGAGCTTGAAATAACCGATCTGAACAATCTCGGATGCGGTGTGGGAAAAACGGCGGACGGCTTGGTGGTATTCGTCAAGGGCGCGGTCACGGGTGACCGAGTCTTAGCGAAGATCATCAAGGTCACGTCGTCCTTTCTCGTTGGAAAGCTCGAAAAGATACTCGTCCGCTCACCCAACCGCTTTGACGGAGAAGGAATGAGAGCGGAGGAGTGCAAGGCTCCGCAATCCTGCGGCGGCTGTATTTACAGAAATATAAAGTACGAGCATGAGCTTACCCTCAAGCGCGACTACGTGAAAAATGCCTTCCGCAAGGCGGGACTTTCCGACGTAGAGGTGCTTGACACCGCTCACACACAGAGAGTGACAGGCTACAGAAACAAGGCTCAATATCCCGTCCGCGAGGTAGGCGGCAGAGTCCGCGCGGGCTTTTTCGCTACGAAAACGCACGATCTTATCCCGTGCGAGAGCTGTTTGCTTCAGCCCGATATTTTCGGCGAGATAGTCGCGTTTGTAGTCGATTTTGCCGAAAAGCATAAGATAAGAGCATACGACGAGGAGAAGGGCAAGGGCGTTTTGCGCCATATCTATCTTCGAATTGCCGAGAGGACGGGTCAGATAATGGTCTGTCTCGTTATCAACGCGGACAAAATGCAGGCATCCGCGGCTTTTGCCGAGGAAATAGTCGAAAGATTTCCCTCGGTCACGTCTGTGATGCTCAATGTAAATAAGAAAAATACCAACGTCATCCTCGGTGAGAGCTTTGAGTGTATCGGGGGCGTTGATTACATAATCGACGAGCTTTGCGGTTTGAGGTTCAAGATCTCGGCAGGCTCGTTCTATCAGGTAAACCGCGACGGTGCGGAGCTGCTTTACTCTCTCGCGCGCGAGCGCGCGGCGTTGACGGGCAAAGAGACGGTCGCAGACCTTTACTGCGGCGCGGGTACTATCGGGCTTTCGATGGCAGATAAGGCGGCAAGGATAGTCGGCGTAGAGATCGTCGACGAGGCGATCAATTGCGCAAAGGAAAACGCGCAGATGAACGGCATTGAGAACGCGCACTTCTTCTGCGGCGACGCGTCGGACACGCGCGGACTTCTGGCGAGTGCCAAGGACAACCTCGGCGATTTCTGCCCCGACGTCGTAATAATCGACCCACCCAGAAAGGGAACGACCGAGGAGCTTGTGAATTATCTTGATTCGCTTGGAGTAAAGAGGATAGTTTACGTTTCATGTAATCCCGATACTCTAGCGAGAGATTGCGCTTGGTTTGCGCAGAAGGGATACAATATTGGCGAGGTCACGCCTGTCGACTTATTTCCGGGAACTGGGCACGTCGAGTCCGTCGTGTGTCTCACACGACGACTCGACGTCGATATGCGCCGCTGACGCGTCGCTCGATATGTCTGCGACTCGATATGGCGCTAAAGCGCTCGATATGCGTTGCCCAACGGGCAACGCGAGATAAGTAACAACAGTGGCGCAATCGACACTTGTTGCCGTAGGCAACATATCGAATTTCGAGCGTAGCGAGAAATATATCGATTGCTCGCAATGCGAGCAAATATCGAGTTGCGAAGCAACATATCGACAAATGCTACAAAACAAAGGAGCAAGACAAAATGACCGACAATAAAAAACCAACTCCGAGAGGACGCTATAGAATTTGCAATCCAAATATCCGACCTGTGTGATGAAATAAAAGGTTGCTCTGTATACGTAAATCAAATTGTTCGTTCGTCTTCCTCAATCGGCGCTAATATTCATGAAGCAAAATACGCACAGAGCAAAGCCGATTTTATAAATAAATTGGAAATCTCCTTAAAAGAGTCTTCGGAAACCGAATATTGGCTTGAACTGATATTCAGAAAAGGCAAAATGACGGAAACAACCTACAAGGATTTAAGAAACAAATGCGGTTCGATACGGCGCAGACTCATCGCCTCCATCACCACCGCAAAGGAAAACGCATAGTGACAAATAATGATTTTTAGCGAAACTTGAAAATACAATTTACAGCAGTTTGGTATAACATATCGAAAAAAGGAGAAAGAAAATGATTCCTTACTATTTAAAAAATCACATCACTAACGTTAAAGAAAAAAACGACTCTACTGTCGGTATACTTACTTCTTCCGCAGGAAACACAAATTTGGAAATATACTTTTACGGAGATACTTTAAAAATCAAAAAAACACCATATATCGTGGATGCCGAATATCCTTGTTTAATAATTGCAAAAGACATTTTAACAGGCGAAACATTTACCGTCTTTGACGGTATGAAGCATGGTTATGATGCAATGTTTTGCAACGAGGCTTGTGATGATGCAGAGCGCGAAATAAAACTTTACGAGCATTGTACGGGAAAAATACAAATCACACTTGGTTATTCGATTGATTACGAAGATGAGAAAGAAGAATATGAGTTCAACGAAAATGGAGAAGTCATATTGATGTACGGTACTCTTGATTGGGAGCAAGCAAAATCGATTGGATTTGATTGGCTTTCATTACAATTTGTAGACGCGAAAAAGGAATTTGTTGATTTGGAGTTGGCTTAATTACAGGTTGAAAAATATACCTTTCGGAGTCTTGACCCACGTCGAAAGTGTCGTTTGTCTGACCAGATAAATTGCGGTTTATCGGTCTGTTACGCCTTCCCCAGCGGGGAAGGGGGACCGCGCTCGCGCGGTGGATGAGGAGGTCGCCCTTTCAAGGGATTTACGTCTGTAAAAAGACCTTGTTTCGATGCATAAGAATCATTGTGCAACAAAGAAAAAAACCACAGAACCACCGTAGCGCACGTCCTAATGGCGACCTCCTCATCCACCCAAAACGCACAGCGTAGGATGATAGCCCACTACTCGCCTTGTGGCGTATGTCCCCCTTCTCCGCTGGAGAAGGCTACTCGCAACAGTTCGACAAATCAAAATTTGGAACATTTGGAGGCAAAAATGAAGCTTTTAGCAAGCGCATTAACAAAATTTATATTTGGAATAGTTCTTGTGGGGGCTTTGTTATTCCTGCCGGCTTGGACGTTTGATTATTTCGGTGCTTGGCTGTTTTTGGGGATATTGTTTATTCCTATGATGATAATGGGAATCGTTATGTTCATAAAATCTCCGTCGCTTCTCGAAAAGAGACTTGCCAACAAGGAGAAGGAGAGCGCGCAAAAGGGAGTCGTCGGTGTTTCGGCGCTTATGTTTCTCGGTGGTTTTATTCTGTCTGCGATTGACTTCCGTTACGGCTGGTCACGCGTTCCGCTTTGGCTGACTATAACGGCGGCGGTGATATTTTTAGTAGGATACGCATTGTATGCCGAGGTCTTGCGCGAAAACGCCTATCTTTCGCGCACAGTAGAAGTTCAAGAGGGACAGAGGGTTATCGACACGGGATTATACGGAGCTGTGAGACATCCGATGTATCTTGCAACGCTACTGATGTTTCTGCCGATGCCCCTGGTGCTTGGCTCGTTCTGGGGACTTATCCCATTTGCGATATACCCCGTGGCGATAGTTATTCGAATCATAAATGAAGAAAAGGTACTCTCGGAGGGGCTTGACGGCTATTCGGAGTACAGAAAAAAGGTAAAATACAGACTAATACCGTTTATTTGGTGAAAATGGAGACCGGCATGAAGAAAACAATTTAC
This sequence comes from Oscillospiraceae bacterium, assembly GCA_015064685.1. GTDB lineage: Bacteria > Bacillota > Clostridia > Oscillospirales > CAG-272 > SVTX01. The sequence goes on along the minus strand of SVRT01000012.1, from coordinate 26,399 downwards.
GAAGAGATAATGACGAGCCCCCTGGTTGCGAGTCTTTCGCGCTGTCAAGAATCGGTTTGGATAAACGATAAAAAGGAAAAATTTGATATTGCCGCATCCCGCGCCGAGCTTGGCAAGTCGGACATTGCGGACGCGTCGGCGAGACTTAAAAGATTCGCGTCCTATTTCAAGGCGGTCTTTCCCGAGACCGAGGTGACGGGCGGACTTTTGGAGTCACCCCTGCGCGAGATTGACAAGATGAAGGCGGCGCTCGAGGAGAAATATGCCTGTGAGATCAGCGGCAAGCTCTATATAAAGCTTGACAGTCACCTGGCTGTTTCGGGCTCAATAAAGGCGCGAGGCGGCATATACGAGGTATTATGCGTTGCAGAGGAAATTGCAATGCGCGAGGGCGGGCTAAGTTTTGAGGACGACTACGCAATCCTCGCCGAGGACAGATTCAAGTCTCTGTTTTCGAATTATTCGATCGCTGTGGGCTCGACGGGAAACCTCGGTCTTTCGATCGGAATCATCTCCGCAAAGCTCGGCTTTAGCGTGACGGTACATATGTCCGCAGATGCAAGAGAGTGGAAAAAGGCAATGCTTCGATCAAAGGGCGTTGAGGTGATCGAATACGCGAGCGATTACAGCGTGGCGGTCGAAAACGGAAGAAAACAGGCGGAGAAAGACCCGTTCTGCCATTTCGTCGACGATGAAAACTCAAAGGCTCTATTCCTCGGCTATTCGGTGGCTGCAGAGAGACTCAAGGCGCAGTTTGACAAAGAGGGGATCGTGATAAGCGAGGAAAATCCGCTCTACGTTTATCTCCCTTGCGGAGTTGGCGGCGGACCCGGCGGCGTGGCTTTTGGACTTAAGCATCAGTTTGGTGACAACGTTCACTGCTATTTTGCCGAGCCCACGCACTCGCCCTGTATGATACTCGGTATGGCGACGGGCTTACATAATGAAATATCGGTAAACGATATAGGAATCGATAACAGAACAATAGCGGACGGACTCGCGGTCGGACGTGCATCGGGCTTCGTCGGTAAATTTATGCTTCCGTTCATCGACGGATGCTATACGGTCGATGACGGCAGAATGAGCGCTCTTTTAGCGATGCTGACCGATAGCGAGGGAATAAGGCTTGAGCCCAGCGCACTTGCGGGAATGTACGGCGCTCCCGCCCTTTACAGGAGCAGTAGAAAGGCTATGAGCGGTATCCATCTCGTCTGGGCGACCGGCGGCAGTATGGTACCCGAGGACGAGCTTGAAAAATACTATATTGACGGTAAAAACAATGAAAAGAACTTTAATTGAGAAAATTCCGTTCAGTGTGCCGCAGAAGATCGGCAATTATATTCACGGTGCCACGGTTTACGATAGCTCCTGCTCTCCCGAGGCGAACGTCTATTTTATTGATAAGGACGGAGGATATTATCTCAAAAGAGCCGCGCGCCACACTCTTGCGCGCGAGGCTGAGATGGATGGCTATTTTCACTCAAGGGGACTTGGTGCAAGGGTAGTTGAGTACGTTACGAGGGGCGAGTCGGATTGGCTTTTCACCGAGCGTGTCATAGGCGAGGACTGCACCCACAAGCTCTATCTCGACGACCCGAAAAGGCTCGCGGAGCTTATAGGCACAACTCTTCGCGATCTGCACGAAACAGATGCGTCAGACTGTCCGGTAAAGGACAGAATGAGCGAATATATTGCCCTTGCAGAGGATAATTATAGAACCGGAAACTACGACAAATCACATTTTCCCGACAGCTTCGGCTATGCTTCTGCAGAAGAAGCATATGCCGTTTTGCAGGAAGGAAAGGGCGCGCTTACAAACGAGGTCCTGATCCACGGAGACTATTGCCTGCCAAATATTATGCTTGATGATTGGAGACTTTCGGGCTATATCGATCTCGGCAACGGTGGTATTGGTGATAGACACGTTGATCTCTTCTGGGGCGCGTGGACGCTTATGTTCAATCTCGGAACAGACGAATACAGAGACAGATTTCTCGACGCGTACGGACGCGACAAAATTGACGAGGAAAAGCTGAAGATCATTGCTGCAGCAGAGGTTTTCGGATAAAAGAGGGAATGACGATGAAGAAAAAATTCAATGTCAAAGAGTTTTTATTTGATATTTTGGTAGCCATTGCGGCAGGATTCGTAGTCGGAACGGCATACCACTTTTTTCAGAATAGCAACGGCTTTGCGCCGGGAGGAGTCGGCGGTCTCGCAACAATCACGCACCATCTTATAGGCGGCGCGGTCGATTGGGGAATACTTATGGTGACCTTCAATATTCCGATCTTCATCCTGGTCAGTGCGCTGGTCGATAAAAAGCTCGGACTTATGATGAGCATTTATATGATCGTGCAGTCCTCTATGCCGAAACTTTACGGTCTCGTTGGATTTAAGGCATACTGTCTCGCAAATAACGGAGAGGACTTCAACGTCGTATTTGCCTGTATCGCAACGGGCGTGGTCTCGGGCTTTGGATTTTCGATAATGCTTCGCCGATTCGGCGCGAGCGGCGGCACGTACGGAATATCTGCGATAATCAGACATTTCAAGCCCGAAAAGAACATGGCATCGCTCTCCTTTATTATGGATGCGAGCGTTGTTGCCATTGCATTTTTCGTGTACGGAATGAAGGTCACACCCGTGATCTGTACTCTTTTAAACCTTTTTATCGCTAACGTTATCGTTGATAACGGACTCAGCGGTCTTAAAAACGGATATAAATTTGAGATCGTGACCTCAAAGCCGGAGGAGCTTTCCGAGGAGCTTATGAGAAGGCTCAAGCACGGAGTTACTGAGATACAGGTGCACGGAATGTACTCGGATACCGATAAATATATGCTTGTCTGCATAATCAATAAGCGACAGATAGGCGAAATGATGAAGATAATCAAAAGCTACCCCGACACCTTCGCAAGCTTCCAAAAGGTCAACGAGGTGTTCGGTAATTTTAAGAGGAAGGTTTAATACATATTTTCAAGTTCATCATTATAGGCGTGTTTCAATGTGTTGCGAACTTGTGTAAGGCTTTGATAAAGGAGGAAAAAATGCTTAAAAGGGAAAACATAAGAATAAGAGACCCGTTTATCCTGACGGACAAGGAAAACGGCTGCTACTATATGTACGGCACGACCGCGCTTGAAAAAGGTACGCTTGCGGCAAGGAATACGTTCTCGGTCTATAAGACCTACGATCTTGAAAGCTTTGAAGAGCCGAAGGTGATCTTCAACGGCTCGGAAATAGGCTTCTGGGCGGACAGAGATTTCTGGGCGCCCGAGGTTCATAAGTATAACGAAAAATACTATCTTTTCGGCAGCTGTAAGGCAGAGGGCAAGTGCCGCGCGACACAGATATTCGTCTCTGACACTCCCGACGGGATCTTCAAGCCCGTCTCGGACAAGCCGATAACACCCGAGGGCTGGGAGTGCCTCGACGGAACCTTTTTCGTAGAGAGCGGTATTCCTTACGTGGTTTTCAGTCACGAATGGGTGCAGGTAAAGGACGGCGAGATCTGGGCGATGCCCCTAAAGGACGATTTGAGCGCCCCCGCAGGAGAGCCGATATTGCTCTTCAAGGCGAGTGACAATCCAAACGTAAGTGAGCTTGGCGGCACTGCGCCCGGAAATTACGTTACCGACGGACCCTTTCTCTACCGTGAGGACGGAAAGGTCAAGATGATCTGGTCGAGCTTTTACAAAAACAGATATCTCGTGCTTGAGGCAGAGGCAGACAGCCTGCTGTCCGAGTGGAGACACGGCGGCAGCAGATTTGATTTCGACGGCGGCCACGCGATGCTCTTTGAGACTCTTGATGGCAAGAGAATGATATCCTTGCACAGACCCAATAGTGCAAATAATGAAAGACCGTTTTTTTACGAATATTAAGGAGAAATAATATGAGCAGAACAGAAAAGGTCAGCGCGATATGTGAGGAAATTAAAAAAAGGCTTTACGGCGTACATATTGATTGCTTTGAGGGAATGGACAAGCCTCTCTTCCTCATCTCCGAGGCGTACCCGGGAATATGGCTCGAGCACGTCTACGATTCGGTATTTTTGGCGAAAAACGACCCTTCGATGCTTTATCTTGCAGAGAATACTATAAGCCTATTTATCGATCACCAAAAGGAGGACGGACAGCTTCCTTGCCTCGTGCTTGATGCGAAGAGAAGAAAATTCGGCAATCTTATAGGCTACAACCAGATCCAGGAGTGCGTCTCCATAGCAAGACTCGCATTTATGGTCTACGAAATGAATAAGGACCGCGAATTCCTCAAAAAGATATTTGAATCCTCTAAAAAATGGGTCAATTGGCTTAAGGAAAACCGAATGACTACGAACAGAGGGCTTATAGAGATGTTCGTCGGATACGACACGGGACACGATAATTCCGGTCGCCTCAAGGGACTTTCCTGCGAAGGGCATTACGTTATCGACGGAGAGGTACAGAATGCGAGCGTTCTGCCGCCCGACGATGCCGTAGCTCCGATACTCGCGGTGGATATGAACTGTAATTTCTACTCTAATCTCGTACATATCTCAAAAATGGCTTACGAGCTTGGTCTTACCGACGAGGCTGAGAAATATGAAGCAGAGGCAAAGGCGGTCAAGGAGAAAATGTTCGAGCTTTGCTTCGATAAGGACGACGATTTCTTCTACGATGTCGATAAGAACGGACAGAAGCGCAAGTACCTTTCAAGCACGATCTTCCACCTCTTCCTTGAGGGCGTGCTTGATAAAGTTGAGGACGCCGCGCTTATCGACAGAATATACAAGCGACACATATCAAATCCCGAGGAGTTCGCGACACCGTACCCCTATCCGTCTATGGCGGTCAACGACCCGTCCTGCGAGGGACACATTGACGGAAACTGCTGGGGTTATTACTCGCAGGGACTTATAGCCCTCCGCACAACTCTCTGGATGGAAAAATACGGCTATGAAGCCGAGCTCGACAACCTCTGTAAAAAGTGGGTAGAGGTGTGGACAGATAATTTTGACAGTATAAAGATGGCTCAGGAGATAGACCCCTTAACGGGAATACCTACGCGCACGTCGGAGTGGTATTCATCAACGATGCTCTTTTACCTCTTTGCGGTAAAGAGACTCGAGGCAAAAAATATTGAAATATAATAGGAGCTTATTATGAAAAAATTTAAGGCTTTAAAGATCATCGGCATAATCTTAGCCGCGCTTGTACTGTTTTTTGTGATCATCAACGTGATCCCGCCAAAGAAAAACGTTGAAAGCAATCCGTTCGTGGTCGGGGAGGGCGAGCTTCCTATGATCGCGGCGCACAGAGGCGGAGGAAAGAACAACCCCGAGAACACGATGCTCGCCTTCCGCGAGGCGGTAAAGACTATCGGAGTTGACATAATTGAGAGTGACCTTTATCTCACAAAGGACGGATATCTCGTTTATAACCACGACGGATATATCGATGAGACCTGCAATATCAACGGAGACATTTCGCTTGAAGAGGTCGAGGCTCTCTGTGAGGATGAATCTAACCGCCACTACATAAAGGATATGACGCTCGCTGAGCTTCAGAAGTATAATTTCGGATATTATTTCGAGGACAAGAACGGCGAGAGAATTTATAAGGACGCTACCGACCTTGAGGGAATGGGGCTTCAGATAGCGACAGTTGAGCAGCTTTTCGAGGAGTTTTACGAGGACTATCCGAACCTTCTCTTTATCGTTGAGATAAAGGACGCAGGGGACAGAGGATACAAGGCATGCGAGATACTCTACAATACGCTTGAGCAGTATCCGAAATATCTTGGAAACATAGTTGTCGGTACGTTCAACGACGAGATCGAGGTCGAGCTTCGCGAGAAGTATCCCTCGCTTATGCGCGGTGCGCCTACGGGAAGCGCGGCGAGCTTTATCATAACCCAGTATCTCGGTGTCAATATCTTCGATAGAGGAGATTTTGCCTGCTTGCAGATACCGATGAGCTATGACGTTGGAATCGAGCTTGGACTTGTAAACCGAGGACTTGTAAAGCGCGCACACAGAAGAAATATCGCGGTGCAATACTGGACCATCAACGATGCCGACGAGATGAGAACGCTTATAGAGCTCGGATGCGACTGCATTATGACAGACGATCCGATCCTGCTTAAGAGCGTGCTTGAGGAATATGAATAATGAAAAAGAAAGCCAAAACAGAGATTAAAGAGGGTTGCGGCGAAGAGGTCGCGGAGATACTTCTGTCATTCTTGTTTTTGGGCATCGGTGCGGTAGTGCTGTTTCTTTTTGGCGTAGATATGGACGCGGAATGGCTTGACGGAGATCTTATGATGTCGATAGGCATTTTTGCTATCGCGATCCCTGCCGCAATATTTTTTGCCGTCGTGCACACGGTGCGGAAGAGAAGAAAAAATAATATCAAGAGAATAGAAATACACAGCAAAAACGAAAACGAAGAAAACGAAGATAATTATCTTAATAACACAGAGAAAGAAGGACAAGACGATGTTTGAAAGAATAACTCCCGAGGAGGCGGGCATTTCCTCCGACAGAATTGCCGAGTACATAGCGAGACTCGAGCGTCGCGGAGCAACGACCCACAGCGTTCTTATGATGAAGGGCGACAAAATTTTTGCGGAATATTACTGGGCGCCCTTCCACAAGGACTTTTTGCACAGAATGTACTCCGAGACCAAGAGCTACGTTTCAATAGCGATAGGACTTCTTGAAGAAGAGGGAAAGCTTAACCTTGACGATAAGCTTGTTGATTGGTTCCCAGACAAGGTAGACGGTCGTGAGCAGCCCGAATTTGTAAACGAAATCACCATCCGCGAGATGCTGACCATGAGTACCGCGGGAAATCCCCCCTTCTGGTTCTTCAACGAGGATTCGGATCGCGCGCACCTCTATTTTGCAAAGAGAAGACATTACCACCCCTCCGCAACTATATGGGAATATGATTCTCCCGGCTCGCAGATGCTTGGTGAGCTCGTCGAGAGAATAAGCGGCATGTCGCTCTTTGACTACCTCAAGAGCCGGGTGTTCGACCATCTCGGAACCTTCAAAACTGCACAGATATTGAAGGTGCCCGGCGGCGCATCCTGGGGTGATTCCGCGCTCCTTTGCACCTCGCGCGATATGGCTTCCTTTGCTCGTTTCGTAATGAATTACGGAACTTGGAACGGAAAGAGACTTATGAATGAGGAATATCTCCGCACCGCTACAAGCGCAGTCGTCGACAACCGCGAGAATTCTTACGTTACCACAACCTCGCACGGCTACGGATACCAGATCTGGAGAACAGAGAAGGGCTTTATGTTCAACGGAATGGGCGGTCAGTATACGCTCTGCTTCCCCGATAAGGACCTTATTATGGTCATCACCGCGGACAATCAGGGCTTTGATCAGGCAAAGGTCACGGTGATCGACGGATTTATCGACACAATCTATGAAAATATGAAGGATGCTCCCCTCAAGCCCTCCCGTGCGGCTGAGAAGAGACTTGCGCGCGTTACAAAGGATCTCAAGCTCCGCGCGGTCTACGGTCTTGCCGATTCCCCCGTCCGCGAGGCGGTCAACGGAAAGACTTATATTTGTGACGAAAATCCTCTTGGCATTAAGAAATTCAAGCTCACATTCTTCAAAAACGGCACGGGTAACTTTGAGTACGTAAACGCGCAGGGTAAAAAGAAGATCAAGTTCGGTATCAATAAAAACGTGTTCGGTAAATTCCCCCAGCTTGGCTATTCCAACGAAGTCGGCGGCGTAGTGACGACAGACGGATTTATGTATGATGATGCTGCATCGGGATGCTGGACGGTAGACGGTAAGTTTATCATCAAGGTGCAGATAATCGACAAATATTTTGGAAATATGTCTGCCGTATTCGGATTCAAGGGTAAGTATGCGGCTTGCCACTTTACAAAGTGTGCCGAGGCGTTCCTCAACGAGTACGAGGGCAGGATCAACGCGGTTGTAAAGGAATAAACATTTTATTGTCGCGTAAAGTTGACCCTTGTGAAAAAGTAGAAGGGCATTCGAAAAAAGTTTGACTTTCCACTTGACACAGTGTAAAAAATAAATTATAATATACAAGAAAATAAAGTCCGACTGTAAAGTTTAGTTGTCGGAGAAAGAGGAAAGTATGTATCGTATAGGAATTGACCTTGGTGGAACTAACATCGCGGCGGCTATCGTCAGCGAGGATTTCAAGATAGTTAAGAAAATGAGCGTGCCTACTCTCAGAGAGCGCGACGCGTCCTTCATTATGGACGATATGGCACAGCTTTGCCGTGACCTCTGCGCGTCTGCGGGCTATACTCTTGAAGATATTGAAGCAATCGGTATCGCATCCCCCGGTGTTGCTAACCACACCGACGGAGTAGTAGAGTATTCCTGCAACCTCGGTTTCAGAAAGTTCCCCATTTGCAAGGAGCTTTCAAATAGACTCGGGATCGATAATATCCACGTTGAGAACGACGCTAACGCGGCAGCTTGGGGCGAGGCGGTAGCAGGCGCGGCAAAGGGAACCCGTAATTCGGTTATGATCACCCTCGGAACCGGTGTCGGCGGCGGTGTTATCATCGACGGTAAGGTGTTCTCGGGCTTTAACTACGCGGGTGCTGAGCTTGGTCACGTGGTCATTGAAAAAGACGGTCGTCCCTGCGGATGTGGAAGACGTGGATGCTGGGAGGCATACAGCTCTGCAACGGCTCTTATCAATATGACGAAAGAGAAGCTTGAGGAATGTGAGAAGGCGGGAAGAAAGACCGCTATGACCGATATCGTTGCCAAGTACGGTAAGGTCTCGGGCAGAACCGCGTTCGACGGAATGAGAGCGGGAGACGAGGCGGCTCACGAGGTCGTTGATACGTATCTCTCTTACCTCAGCTGCGGAATTACTAATATGATCAATATCTTCCAGCCCGAAGTGCTTTCCATAGGCGGCGGCATCTCGGGTGAGGGTCAGGCTCTTATCGATATGATGATCTACGTGATCAGAAAAGAGCAGTACGGCTCCGATTTCGTAACTCACACAAAGGTCTGCATCGCAGAGCTTGGTAACGACGCGGGACTTATCGGCGCGGCGTTCCTTGGAATCTGATCTGCATAGATATATAGAAAAATCGGTGCGCACGCGCACCGATTTTTTTGTAAAATTGCGGTTTATGGGGGAGGCGCCACCGCACAGAGCGAAGCAGCTAAAAAGTTTCGCTCAAGCCTTTTCAAAGGCTTGTCGGAGCCGCCGCGATCGGCGGTCGCGCCTCGCAAGGCGCGAAATTCCTTATCGTTCAAAGCGCCACGAGGGGTGAATTTCAAAAGCCTGTGGGCTTTTGAAAGAGGGGAACACACAAGTGGGGGTTCCCCTTTCTACACAAAGGCTATCTTAATTGTTTGTCCGCTTTTTTCTTTGGCACAAGAGGCGCAAGAAAAAAGCTTGGCAAAAAAGAAACGCCACAGAGAGGTTTCGCCGCGTGCGCACGGCGACCAACGCTCCGCGCGTTGGATTGGCGGTCGCTTTTTGAAAAAAGCGACGTAAAAACTTTCATTCGCTTCGCACTAAACCGTTCGACAAATCAAAATTTGAAAACAACAAAAGAGGAACGCTGTCGCGTTCCTCTTTTATGTATTTTAGCCGTTATTCTCGACCTTTTTAGCCTCTTTTTCCTCGGCACGCGCGGCGCGCTTTTCGGCTCTTTTCTGGGCAGCAGCCTCACGGCGAACGAGCTTGTCGTGGCGGCGCATATCTGCCTCGGTATACTGCTTTCCGCAATCCTTGCATTTGAATTCGTACCAAACGAATTTTACCTTCTCTCCAAGAGGAAGATCGCACGCCTTGAAATCAAAACCCACTGCCTCTTTGGTTTTCGCTTTTACCACCTTGCTCATTCTCACAACCTTCATCTGCTTGTCGCAAACGGGGCAGTTGTGCTTTTTGAGTCTCATATAAATAACGTTACCCGTATCCTTTTTTACAGCCTTTATCATTTATTATCTCCGATCCCATCGACCGTTTTTTCGATGAATTTTTTAATTGCCTCGAATGATTCGTCGCTGATGCAATGCTCAATTCTGCAGGCATCCTCCACGGCTATATCCCCGTCAACTCCCATGGAAATGAGCAGCCTCGAAATTATTGTGTGCCTTTCGTACATGCTTTTGGCAATATCAAGCCCCTTGTCTGTAAGAGTGATATGACCGTTCGCATCAACATTGATAAGCTCTTCTTTTTTGAGGATGCCCATCGCGCGGCTCACGCTCGGCTTTGAGTATCCCATATGCTCGCCTATATCTATCGCACGGACAAGGCTCTTTTGCCTTGAGAGGACGTAAATTGTCTCAAGATACATCTGTCCCGACTCATGAATATGCACGAAAACACCTCCGTTTCTTATCTTATCAATTAAGTATAACATAAAAAACGGCTCTTTGCAAGTGATTTTTTAAAAAGCGGGCAAAAAAAGGGCAAAAATATATTGACTTTAGTTTTTTTGTGTGGTATAATTACTTGTAAATTAAAATATTTGCGGAGGTCTCATTATGAAACACATCAAGACTATCAATACAAAGAATCTTTGTGAGAGCGCAAAGAACGGTGGATGCGGCGAGTGCCAGACATCCTGCCAGTCCGCATGCAAGACCAGCTGCGGTATCGCTAATCAGCAGTGCGAGAGCACAAAGAAGTAATTCTTTAAAATAAAACGCCGCCGAGCTCGGCGGCGTTTTATCTTGAATACCGAAAAAAGAAAAAAGGAAAAATAAAATGATACATCAGTACAAGCTTGGTGAATACAATATAGTCCTCGATACATGCTCGGGCTCGGTCCACGCGGTCGACGAGGTAGCATACGAGATAATCGCGCTTTTTGAGGAAAAGAGTCGCGAGGAGATACTCTCCATTATTGCGGAAAAGTTTGCCGACAGAGAGGACATCAGCGGAGAGGATATCGAGGAATGCTACGCACAGGTCGAGGAGCTTAAAGCAGAAGGCAGACTCTTCGCCCCCGATAATTTCGCTCCTATGGCGGGCAAGCTCAAGGAAAAGACCGCGGGAGTCGTAAAGGCGCTTTGTCTCCATATCGCTCACACCTGTAATCTCAATTGTTCGTATTGCTTTGCAAGTCAGGGAAAGTACCACGGCGACAGAGCGGTCATGAGCTTTGAGGTCGGTAAGCGCGCGCTCGATTTTCTTATAGAAAACTCGGGAACGAGACGTAACCTCGAGGTCGACTTTTTTGGTGGCGAACCGCTTATGAATTTTGAGGTCGTAAAGCAGCTCGTGGCGTATGCACGTAGTGTTGAGAAGGAGAAGGGAAAGAACTTCCGCTTTACTCTTACGACTAACGGCGTCCTCGTAGACGACGATGTTATAGATTTTGCCAATCGCGAATGCTCAAACGTGGTTTTGAGCCTTGACGGTCGCAAAGAGATCCACGATCGCTTCCGCGTTGACTACGCGGGAAAAGGAAGCTGGGATAAGATAGTTCCGAAGTTTCAGAAATTTGTCGAGGCGCGCGGTGGCAAGAATTACTATATGCGTGGCACCTTCACGCACGCGAATCCCGATTTTCTCAACGATATAAAGACGATGCTCGATCTCGGCTTCAACGAGTTGAGTATGGAGCCTGTCGTATGCGCACCCGGTGACCCATCCGAGCTTACAGCGGAGGATATGGAAATAGTCAAAAAGCAGTATGAGGAGCTCGCGTTCCTTATGCTCGAGAAGGATAGGGAGGGCAAGCCCTTCACATTCTATCACTATATGATCGACCTTACGGGCGGCCCCTGCATCTATAAGCGCATCTCGGGCTGCGGCTCGGGAACCGAGTATATGGCGGTCACTCCTTGGGGAGACCTTTACCCCTGCCACCAGTTCGTCGGCGAGGAGAAGTTCAAGCTCGGAAACATCTGGGACGGAGTTACCAATAAGGAGATCCAGGGCGAATTTGCATCCTGCAACGTCTACGCGCACCCCGAGTGCCGCGATTGTTGGGCAAGACTTTATTGCTCGGGCGGATGCGCGGCAAACGCGTATCACTCAACCGGCTCGGTAACGGGCGTGTATAAGAGCGGTTGCGAGCTTTTCAAGAAGAGAATGGAGTGCGCGATAATGGTCGCAGTCGACCGTGCGCTCAGAGAAGAATGAGAACGCCGATATGTGATTTCGTAAGGGAATATGGCTCGAAAAATTCGGTAAGATTACATATGCCCGGACACAAGGGAAAGAGCCTTGTCGGCTTTGAAAATGTGGACATAACCGAGATCGAGGGGGCTGACAGCCTCTATGAGGCATCGGGAATAATCCTCGAGAGCGAGCAAAACGCGACCGAGCTTTTTGGTTGCAGAACGTATTATTCTACCGAGGGATCGTCTCAGTGCATTCGCGCTATGATGTGTCTCGTGTCGCTTTACGCGGCAGAAATGGGAGAGAAGCCCTGTGTATGGGCGGCGAGAAATTGCCATAAGACCTTTATCTCCGCGGCTGCTCTGCTTGATTTTGACGTTGAGTGGCTCACGGGCGATGAGGAAAGCTATCTTTCCTGTAAAATTGACGCGGAAAAGCTTGAAGCTCTCCTTGAAAATGCGGCGAAAAAGCCGACAGCGATCTATCTTACAAGCCCCGACTATCTCGGAGCGGTTGCGGATATAAGCGCAATAGCGAAGGTCTGCCACAGACACGGAGTTCTGCTCTCTGTCGATAACGCCCACGGCGCGTATCTGCGCTTTTTACCCGAATCCAAGCACCCAATCGACCTCGGAGCGGATATATGCTGTGACTCTGCTCATAAAACTTTGCCGACTCTCACGGGAGGCGCGTATCTGCATATATCGGACGGCGCACCGAGAATTTTCATTAAAAATGCAAAGGATTCGCTCGCACTCTTCGGTTCGACGAGCCCGTCCTATTTGATATTGCAGTCGCTTGACGCTACGAATGCCTATATTGCAAACGGATATGCGAAAAAGCTCAAAAACCTTGCTGATAAGCTTGCCAAGCTCAAGGAAATACTTTGCAACTCAGGCTATAGCTTTTACGGCGACGAGCCTACGAAATTTACGTTCGAGTGCAAAAAATACGGATATTACGGATATGAAATTGCCGAAAAATTGCAGGGAAAGGGAATTGTAAGCGAGTTTTTCGACTCTGATTACCTCGTTTTGATGTTCACACCCGAAATAAGTGACGGAGATCTTTTCAAGCTTGCAGTTGTGCTTCGTTCCATTGAAAAACGCGAGGAAATAGGCGAAAGTACGCCAAAGCTTTCAATCCCGAAGAGCGCAATGAGCATAAGAGAGGCGACGTTGTCGCCCTGCGAGACCTTACCGGTTGAGAAATGCGAGGGAAGAATACTTGCGCGCCTCGGTGTGTCCTGTCCCCCCGCAGTGCCGATCGCGGTTTCGGGTGAGCTTATAACAAGAGAAATAATCGAAGCGTTCAGATATTACGGCGTTGAGGACTGCGCTATCATAAAATAAAGGAACAGTAAAGCGATTACGGGCATCAAAGCCCCGATCAGCTTTCCCCGGAAAGGCGGTTAATACGGTTATGACAGAAGCTCGCAAATATTGGGTAGAGACCCTTTTGAAGATAGTAAATCCCGTTCTTGCCTGCATGGCAAACGGAACCTTGAAGGAGTCTATGCCGATAGAGGCAAAAATTCCCGGCAGAGAATGTGTTACTCATCTTGAAGCCCTCGGTCGCACGCTGACGGGCTTGGCTCCTTGGCTGGAAACACCGTCTGATGACCCAGATGAGGAGGCTATGCGTATTCGCACGGCGATTCTTGCAAGACAGGCTATCTCAAACGCGGTCGATCCGTCCTCCCGGGACTATTGCTGCTTTAACGATGAGCATGGCGGTCAACCCTTGGTAGATGCCGCATTTTTGGCTCACGGTATTATCCGCGCGCCTCGTGAGCTTTGGGAAAAGCTCGGTGAGGTTGCGCAAAATAATCTTGTTGTTGCATTAAAACAGACTCGCGTTATTCAGAGCTACCGCTCGAATTGGCTCTTGTTTACTGCTATGGTTGAGGCGGCTCTCTACGTTATGACGGGTGAATGTGACCGTATGCGCGCAGACTATGCGCTTTGTATGCACGAGCAATGGTATAAGGGAGACGGCACGTACGGTGACGGCCCTAATTTCAGCTGGGATTATTATAACAGCTACGTTATCCAGCCAATGCTCCTTGATATGATACGTACGTTACACCCCGTGCTCAACAGAAACGGATATGCCGACCGCACAGAGCCGAAGATTTTGAAGCACGCGCAAAGGTATGCCGCCGTGCAGGAGAGAATGATAAATCGGGACGGCACCTTCCCCGTGATAGGGCGCTCGGTCTGCTACCGCACCGGAGCGTTTCAGACGCTTGCACAGATCGCTTTGGCGGAAAAGCTTCCGATGGGTGTGTCTCCCGCGCAAGCTCGTTGCGCGCTGACCGCCGTGATCAAGCGTTGCTTTGAAGCTGAGGGAACCTTTGATGAAAACGGATGGCTTACCGTAGGTCTTTGCGGTCATCAGCCCTCACTTGGCGAGGAATATATATCTACGGGCAGTCTTTATCTCTGTACCGCCGGATTTTTGCCCTTGGGACTTCCCGACAAGCATGAATTCTGGAGCGCGCCCGACGAGCCATTTACCTCGCAAAAGGTGTGGAGCGGTATCGATATTCCCGCAGACCATGCTTCACATTGAGATAAGTAAATAACAAAAAATGAGTTCCGCAACGGCGACCTGCGATAAAGCGGGTCAGCCGAACGATATTTGCCCTTGTGGGCAAGTGATGTTGCCTGCGGCAATGATGTTTACTGCGTAAATGATGTTACGCCTGACGGCGTAGTGGGCAAACATCACATCATTGCGACCATCGGGAGCAACATCATTAGAGCGAAGCGAATAACATCACTTTTGCGCAAGCAAAAACATCACCTCTTTACCGCCCGACAGTATATATGGTATAACGCACTATACCTTGCAGGCAAGGAAGTGTGCAAAAAGGACGAGAAACTTCTCGTCCTTTTTGAGTTGAATATAAAACTGCTTTACGGTAGGTACACCAAAGGAAACTCATTTTTTGATAAATTGTAATTTATCGGTGGGATAAGCCTTCCCCGCTGGAGAAGGCTATTCGCAACAGTTCGACAAATCAAAATTTGAAAATCAAATTAAACCCTCTCATAGATTTCCTTCACTCTTGTGGTTGCCATCTCGATACCGTAATCGATCGGCTCCTTGTGGCACATTTCGAGGGAATAATAACCGTCATAGCCCGACTTTTTGAGCAATTCAAGGCACTTTTCAAGGTCGATGATACCGTCGCCGACAACCGAATGCTCGACCCAACCGTCAGGCACCTCGCCCCAGCCATTTGCAGGCATAGTGGGGAACTGCTCTTTAGAGCAGAATCGGTAGTCCTTGATATGCACGTGCTTGACGTCGTCGATATACGCGGCAATGAAGTCCTCGGGCTTCTCGCCTGCGTACAGAATATTGCCGAAATCCGCACAAACGCCAACGTTTTGGCAACGCTGTTTCATTTCGTTAAAGAAGATACCGAAATTCTCAACACCGTTGATATATCTGCCTTGTTCCTCGTAGAGAACGGTCATGCCGTGCTTTTGTGCGTGATTTGCTATCCTCTCTGCAACGTCAAGCGTGTAGGGAAGTCTCTGTTCGAAATCCTTTGGATCTGACGGAAAATGAAGCTGCGGAATGAGAGTGTGATGGAAAAACGGTGAGCCGAGTGCCTTTGCTATCTCGATGCGCGTAAGCGCGGCAGGGATCTCGTCCTTGTCGTATACGTCGCAGTACGCCGAGTAGCAGCAAACGTCTATACCTTCTTTTTTTAAGGCTTCTCCGAGCTTTTGCGCGGTATGCAGATTCCCGATAAGATCCTTTGACGGGTCTGTACCCGAGAAAATAAATTCAACTCCGTCAAGACCGAAGCTCTTGAGATACGCAATGACCTCGGGAATACTTTTCTCGCGCAAGAGCTCGACAAAGCCGTAATACATTGCAAATTTCATTATGGTATCCTCACATAAATCTTACTTTGAAAGAAATTTTGCTTCCTTTAACTCACGGCGGATAAGGCGAAGTGCCTTTACCGCATCCGACAGTGGAATGGGACTCTCCTTCTTACCCGATATGATAGCGTCTGCAAAGGAACCCAGTTCACGCGCAAAGTTGCCGTAGCTCTTGATATTGATGCCTAAATCTCTTATCTCTAACTTTTCGAGCTCGGGGACGAAAGGATCTCCGTCTGTGGGGTACACGGTAAGCTTACCGTTTGCAAGTATGATAGCAGCCTTTTCAAGTCTTACGCGAAAGCCGCTTTCAAACGGCATACCCTCGGGAAAATCCCACGAGCATTCGGTCGATACGACAGCCTTGCCGTAGCGGTAGCTTGCCCAGATATGATCCATCGTGCCGTCCTCTCTACAATGCGCGGTGGAATTTATTTCGTCGGGATCCCCGCCCATAATGTAGCGCGCGTAATCTACGTCGTGAATGTGCAGATCAATCGCCATTCCGCCCGTTTTTGCGGGGTTATTGTGGTCAACTACCCAAGAAGGATCTGCACTGAAGCGGTAAAAGTCTCCCGCTACTACGCTTCCGTATTTTCCGGAGTCAACGATTTCCTTGAGGTATTTTCTCGATGGATCGAAGCGCGTTACGTGAGCTACGTGTATGGTGACGTTTTTCTCTTTCTCAGCTTTAAGAAGAAGCTTTGCCTCATCATCGTAAAGGCAGACCGGCTTTTCAACGATGATGTGCTTTACATGCTCTGCGGCATTTATCGCAAATACCGCGTGAGTGACGGTAGGAGTGCAGATATCGACAACGTCGAGCTGCTCGTTTTCCATCATTTCATAAGCATCCTTATAAAATTTCGCGCCGAGCTTATCGGCAAATTTTTGCCATTTATCCTGATTGAGATCGGCAACGGCAACAAGCTCCGCCTTATCTGTCATTTCACTCCAGACGGTCGCGTGAATAGTTCCCATTCCTCCGCAGCCAATAAGTCCAACTCTTAACATAGCTTCACTCCTTAAACACTCGCGATAAGAGACTCAAGATATGCCGTCGTGTCCTTGATATCCTGATTTCTGTCGTCGCTTGCGGTCTCGTGCTCGATGGTGAGCGCACCGTCGTAGCCGTTATCCTTGAGAATTTTGATGATAGCGGGGTAATCGACCTCACCGGTACCGACAACTCTAACCTGGTGACCGCCGGGATTTATACCCTTGGGATAGACACCGTCCTTTGCGTGAAAGCCCTTGACGTAAGGGGCAAGGAGCTCAAGCGCGTTCTTGGCGTTTGCTCTTCCGCTTGTGGTGATGTTCGAGGGGTCGAAGTTTATGCCTACGTTCTCCTCGCCGATCTCAAGCATAAGTTGAACCATCGTCACGGGGATAAGCTCGCCCGTCTCGAAGATAAACTGCTGACCGTACTTTTTGATCTCACGGCAGATGTGCTTAAACGCCTCAACGACGGCAATATGCGTCTCGTCAAATGGGTTATCGGGCATATAGCCGGGGTGAGTGATCAGAGTCTTTACACCGATCTCGTTTGCAAACCACGCGCCCTTGAGAATATCCTCAACTCTCTGCGCGCGAGTCTCGGCGGGAACGAGTCCAACGGTGCGGTATTTTTCGGGGTAGCTCCATACTACCTTGCCGCTCCAGCCACACCAAAGTCCCGTGACCTCAAAATCAAACTCACGGCAGGCGCGTTTTACCTTTTCGACGTTCTCCTCATTGTAGAGCGACATATCCCAGAAGAGAAGCTGACCGTTGTGGAGACCTGTCTCCTCAACGTTTTTCTTAATGGATTCGTAAGGGTCCTTTTCTACGTGTATAGCAATTCCGACTTTCATTTTTTCCATTATCCTCGCAATATTAAAGATCGTTGCCGAAGAGAGTCTTTATGAACTCCTCATCGGGCTGCTTGCCGTACTCGGAGAGCATGAACGCTTCTGCAAAGCGTACCTTGCTTCCTGCTTCCTCACCGTACTTTGCGATAAGCTCGTTACGGAAGCGAGCGGCGGTCTTTGCGAAGCGAACTCCGTATCCCGTCTTGAGTGCATTCACCTCTTCGTCGCTGTTCCACTTGGTGATATCCATTCCGAGAAGCCACTCGCGGCGAATCTTTTCGTCATTCGGGATAGAATAGATACCGTCATTGTTGTAGGGAAGCCACTCGTATACCTGGCTCTCGTTGAGGTGAGCCATATGGAGCTTTTCCTCAATTACGCTGTCAATGCTCATAACGAAGTCGCCCTCAAAGGGAGGATATTTGAATCTATCCTCGTTGTACATGATAACGGGCATCTCTTCCATATAGGGAACGTCGGGGCAGGTGTGGGGGATGGTCAAGATGTAGGAAGCATCCTGAACGAGCTGAGCGGACGCGCGATGATCTGCGTGGTAGTCGTTTGTTCTGTGGCAGATAAGAAGGTCGGGAGCGAACTCGCGGATGTAGCGAATGGTTCGCTCGCGAAGCTCGTAGGTTGCCATAAGAGTGCAGTCGTCAATATCGCTCCAGATATCGTACTTGATACCCGCGAACTCTGCAACAGCGGCAGATTCCTTAGCTCTTCTCGCGCTCGTCTCCTCCGCGGTCATAAAATGGTGACCGCCGCAGCCGTTACACATGCTGAGGAAGTGGACCTCGTGTCCTGCCTTTGCCCATTTGTAAGCCATACCGCCGACGCGGAATTCGTTGTCGTCCTGATGTGCACCGATCGAAAGAATTTTCATAATTAAATATCTCCTTAAATTATTGACAATCTGTCATTTTTATTGTATCATTGTTTTATCGGCATTGCAACTATTATTTTGCCGAATATTTTAACTATTTTGCTATCCGGGGGTGAGAAAATGGAGAGATACGAGCATCATACCGCAATCACTCAAAACAGGTTTTGTCCATTTAAGCTTGGGCGGATAGTTGAAAACGTTGAGGACGTTTTTAACTGGCACAAGAATATTGAGTTTATCTTAGTTACCGACGGAGAGGGATTTATCCGTTACGGGACCGACGAAATCCACCTTGAAAAGGGAAATATGTTTCTTGTCAGCTCGAATATTATGCACAGGCTTTATTCCCCGGGGAAATTTGAATTTTACTATTTTATTATAGACGAGGGCTTTTGCCTTGAAAACTGTATTGATATTTCAAAATATTACCTTGAACCCAAGGTTTGTGACGAGGAGCTGAATGCGCTCTATTTTGCTATGGCAGAGAGATTCAAGGCTAAGGATAAAGAAGATAACCCTCTGGCGGTTCTTGGCTTGAGAGCCGCTGTGCTTGACCTGCTTTTTTACGTTTTTTCACACTATGCCAAGCCCATCGAAAAGGATGACGCCGCCACACACGCGGAGCAGTTTATTAAAAAGGCGGTAATTTATCTCGGCGAGCATTATACCGAGAACATAACGCTTGAGGATATTGCATCTTATTGCGGTGTGAGCCGTTTTCACTTAGCGCGAGAATTTAAAAGCCACACGGGGCAGACGCTGTTTGAATACGTAAATATGCTGCGCTGCAAAAAGGCGACCCTGATGCTTTCTGACGGTATGAGCGTGACCGAAACGGCATATGCCTGCGGATATGAGTCGCTGTCTTATTTTTCGAGAGTTTACCGCAAGAGAATGGGTGTGTCTCCGTCAAATTTGAAAGCATAATAAAAGTCAAACGAATTTATCGAAATGTCATTGACTTGTCGGTTTTTTTAGTGTATCATTGGCATGTAATAAAAAACTGTTCCGTCGAGGCGGAGAAAGGGAAAAACATGGGAATTCTTACTTTCAAGGACAAGAAATTTTATATGGACGGCGAGGAATTCGTCGTCATCTCGGGCGCGATGCATTATTTTCGAATTCCCGAAGCTTATTGGTATGACAGACTCTTAAAGCTCAAGGAGTGCGGCTTCAACACCGTTGAAACCTATACCTGCTGGAATCTCCACGAGAGGCGCGAGGGTGAGTTTGACTTCTCGGGCATGCTCGATATAGAAAAATACGTAGAAACCGCAGCAGACCTCGGGCTAAACGTCATCCTCCGTCCGGGTCCGTATATCTGCGCGGAGTGGGAATTTGGCGGTCTGCCGTCATGGCTTCTCAACTACGACGATATGGAGCTTCGTTGCTATGACGAGGTGTTTTTCTCAAAGGTCGAGCGTTACTATAATGAGCTTTTAACAAGACTTAAGCCGCATTTTGCATCAAACGGCGGAAATATAATAATGCTCCAGGTCGAGAATGAGTACGGAAGCTATGGAGATGACAAGGAATACCTCGGCGCAATACTTGATATTTATAAGAAGCACGGTATAGATTGTCTTTTCTTTACCTCTGACGGTCCTTCCTATTCCCTGTATAGCGGCGGTACGCTTGAGGGCTGTCTCGCCGTTGCAAACTTCGGCTCAAAGCCCGAATACGCGGAAAAGATCACAAGTGAGATGTTTCCGGATCAGCCATTTATGTGCGGAGAGTATTGGTGCGGCTGGTTTGACCATTGGGGCGAGGAGCATCACGTAAGAGCGCCCGAGGATATCACGGGCGAGTTCCGTACCTTCCTTAAAAACGATTGGTCGATAAACGTCTATATGTTCCACGGAGGCACGAATTTTAATTTCTGGAACGGTGCGAATCACGGCAATTATTACGAGCCTACCGTCACGAGCTACGATTACAATGCCCCCCTAAACGAGGCAGGCGACAGAACCGCGGCATATTATATGTTCAGAGATGCTATGATAGAGAAGTACGGTGATAAGGTCCCTCCGATCACGGCAACAGAGACGAAAAAAGCGTCATACGGTAAGCTTACCCTGACCGAAAAGGCGGGATTGTTCGAAAATCTTGACAAACTTTCATCTCCCATACACTCTAAAGCTCCTCTCAATATGGAGAAGGCAGGGCAGGATTTTGGTTATATTCTGTATAGCTACACGCTCAAAGGTCCGCGCACGGGAGGTCAGTACGATCTGCTTTGGATAGACAAGGTCGCAGACCGCGCGCAGATCTTCTACGACGGAAAGCATATGGCAACCTACGAGCGCTGGAGAGGTATGGCGATTGAGGACAGACTCAGAGAACCCGCGCTTGCCAAGGGAGAATCGGTCAAGATCGATATACTCGTTGAAAATATGGGACGTATCAATTACGGACCTCTCCTTCGCGATAAGAAGGGAATTTTCGGAGTTCATTTCGGCAATCAGCATCATTTCGGTTGGGATAATTACCCTCTGCCTATGGATAACCTCGATATGCTTGAATATAAGCCGATGTACGATGGCGAGATAAGCTCCCCCACGTTTCTGCGCGGATATCTTGACATAGAGGACGAGCCCGCGGACACCTTCGTTCGTCTTGATGGCTTCAAGAAGGGATTTGTGGTAGTAAACGGCTTTAATATCGGAAGATATTTCAATTTGGCAGGTCCTCAGAGAACGCTTTACGTTCCCGCTCCTATGCTTAAGAGCGGCAAGAACGAGATAGTTGTATTTGAGTCGGACGGAACAGATACCCTCGCGGTAGAGTTCTTCGATAAGCCCGATCTTGGATAAATAAAAATCCGCACCAATGCGAGTTGGTGCGGATTTTGTTATATCGGTATAAACACAAGCGCAAGCAATCCTATAAAGGAGAGGATAACCGAAAGTATCTCCTTTTTGGAGGGCTTTGAGCCCATTATCGCGCTTATGACCGTTGATGCGATTATAACTCCTCCCGTAATGAAGGGGTACTGCGCAGATGCGGGGAGCGATGCGAGCGACAAAAGCAGGATGAAATTTGCTACCGCGTTGAATACGCCGTGAGCAGAGCCGAATATCAGAGCCTTGGGGCTCGGCATTGTGATCATAGGCTCGCTGTCGCGCCTCTTTTTGCTTAAGATTATAAGGATCACGATCACAACGGCGGAAATGAGAAGCTTTATTGCCGCAGACCATATCGAATACATCGCCTCGGAGGTCTTTTCATAGGACGATGCCTGGAATATCTTGCTAAAGACACCGCTAAGACCGTTGAGAACGAAAACTCCGAAGTAGTAGATAAATCCGCCCTTTTTGCCGTTTCTCGTGGTGCATATAACGAGAGCGGCGATAACGAACACAACGCATATCGCCTTTGCCACGGTTACGGGCTCGTCATAGAACATGATACCTTGGAAAAAGGGAAGGATCATTCCTCCGAGCATCGCAAAAAGCGAATAGAGAGAAAGATTTATCTTTTCAAAGGCTTTAAGCGAGCAGAAGGTGTAGGCTATTGACAAAAGCGCGGAGAGAAGCGCCATTATCAGGGTAAATGGCGTTGCGGAGAATGAGAAGCCGTTTATCAGAGTTAGCGAGACTATGCCGATGATGCCGCCGATAAAGGCGAAGGTCATCGTAGCTCCTATGCCGTTTCCGCTCTCGCGCTGGTAGAGATTGTTTAAGAGAAATTGCACGCCGAACATCAGCGTTGCAACCGTGACGAGTACGTAATCCAGCATTTAGCTCTCCTTTTCGCTCATCGTCTGTCTTGCACCCGTGAGCGCAGGGTCACTTGATGAGTCCTTTATCTCGTTACCGCTGCTCTGGTTGAACGCGGCGTTGACGTATCCCGTGTCGGCTTCAAATTCCTCAAGGTATCTTTTTTCCATTTCCTTGTATATCGCAGGGTCGATCTCAGGGTTCCCGCGCGAGAAGGAGGGAAGGAGTGCGTCTCCTGCAACGTTGGGGTCACAGCAGGCGGTGTCGTTTCTGTATTCCTCGCGCTCCTCCTTGTTGCGGAGGTTGGGGACTCTTACCGGCACGCCGCCGTTTAATACCGAGCGGTATGCGAGAAGTCCTACGATGCCCATATCAAGAGCTTCGTAAATGTCGATAATATCAGCTTCGGGGTTGCCGAGTATCTTTTCGATAAAGTGGTACATGCAGTAGAAATCGCTTCCGCCGTGACCGAAGGCCTTTGCGACCTTGTCATCGGCAAACTGATGAGGCTCGTATGTCTCAACGGGGCGATCCTTGTATTCTCCCGAATATTCGTCTGCGTTTACGTATATTCTGCTGACGTCACCCAGAAGGGCATCCTCGCGCGCAGACTCCATTCTTCCGTGCGAGCCGTAGACCGAGTACCAGATGGAGTTCTTATAAAGTCCGTCGTGTATGCTCTTTACCCAGCCGCCGTTGTCGAGCTCTACCATTTCAAGTCCGAACGAGCCGCATTTAGCTCCGGTGCGGAAGCGGCGCTCGGTGTGCTTGCCCTCGATTCCGATGACCGATACCGGGCGCAGACCCGTGATATGTATGATCGGACCTAATGAGTGTGTGCAGTAAAAGTTGGAGGGAACGTTGTTTCTCCAATGCTCGGGCTGGCCGTAGGTGATGCTGTGCCAGATAGACTCGGTGTTGTGGAGATATTCGCACTCGCCGTATTCAAATTCGCCTATCTTGCCCTCGCGGTAAAGCTTTTTCATCTCGTAGGGAGCGGGCATGTAGCAGTAGTTTTCGCCGAAAGCGTAGATGAGCCCCGATTTTTCAACCGCCTCTACAAGCTCGACCGCCTCCTTCATATTCTGGCAGGGAATGACCTCGGAGAAGACGTGCTTGCCAGCCTCAAAGCAACGGATGGCAAAGGGCGCGTGCTCGTTTGCGTAGTTTGCGAGAATTACCGCATCCATATCGTGCTTTATAAATTCATCAAAGCTTGTGTAGTAGGCAATATTGTCGCCGCAGATCTCCTTCTGCTTTTCAAGAGCGGGGACATACTTGTCGCAGATGGCAACGAGCTCTGCGTTGTCCGCGACCTTGCAGTAGTTTATCATACCCGTGCCGCGATATGCACCGAGCACGCCTACCTTAACTTTTCTTCTTCCTTGAGTTGACATCTTTATATTTTTCCTTTAAGACATATATTTACACTTTAATTTTACCACAGTGCAAACTAAAAATAAATGGATAAATGTCATTAAAATATGGAATTTGGTTAGTTTATCATATCGTTGAACGCTGTGCTGTCAAGCGACCTTATCCGCTCAAATAGTATCTGCCTTTTGTCCATAAGGATAACGGAGCGCTCTATCTCGTCAAGCATTTTGAGGTAGCCGTAAATTGTTTCGTACCGTCCGCCGCTCTTTCTCCCGTCGGGAATAAAATAGGTTATCTCAACGTAGGGATGTGAGTCTGCAACGTCCTTGAGAAATCTCAGCTTTTTGTCAAGAATGGCAACGCTTTCGTCGTTTTCCGCGTCCTCCGCATCGGTGAGTCGCGCAGTCTCTGCGATCACCCCGTCGTATCCCGTGAGCGCCGCAAACGGCGCAAATTGTGCCGCACGGTCGGATATGCTCATCCTCTGCCTCGTCGCAGACGTGTGATGCGGCAGATCAATTATGTCTTCGTATTTGCTCATATATTTTACCTTCTGTATAAATTGCAATTTATCGGGGAAACAATCCCTCAGTCGCCTATGGCGCCAGCTCCCTTTACACAAGGGAGCTTTATCTGAATGGTGAAGAACGTGGCTATAGTGAAATTTTCTTTATATTTAAAAGGGTTTCACATCTATAATGCGTACGAACATCCACCAACAAAGCTCCCTTGTGTAAAGGGAGCTGGCGCCATAGGCGACTGAGGGATTGTTCGTCTCACCGCCAAATCAAAATTTGAACTACGCCTTATGTCCGCCGACTTGACCGTTGCGTTCCATCGCGGTTGCGCCTTCTTCGAGGTTCATACCCTTTACGATAGCGTTTTTGCCGTGTTTTTTCTTGATGGCGAGGACGGCTTTCTGCACCTTTTTCTCGCGCTCCTCGGCTTGTCGCTCTTGCTCCTCGCGGCGAGTTTTAGTCTCAATATCGTCGAAGAATGAGAGCTGCTCGACCGCAGGCTCGGTTTTTGGGTCGTTTTCGGGCAGAACTCTGCTGGCAACGACGGTTACTCGCCGGACCAACAGATTTTTATTGATGATTCTGTCGTATAGCGATGTCATAGCGTCCATAATCAACGCGGTGGACGAGGTGTATCTTGAAAGGTTTGCCGTACCGTGTGAGTGCTTGGGGATCTTTCGCCCGTATCGGTCGATCACGATCTCGCCCGAATAGGAATCAGCAATATCTCGGTTTGTGAGGTTTTCAACGTCGTAGCCGATAGTCAGTACCACCTGATCGGTCACGAGCCCTTTATCAACAAGATCAAGGACGAGCAGATCGGTCATCTCGCGCACAATGAGACGCGCCTTGTCGGCGGTGTAGGGAACGGTCAGAACCTGCCCCGAGCTTATGCTGTTGTTTTCGGGTTTGTAGGACTTTACGTCGGCGATCGTAGTCGGCTCGTATCCCCACGCGTGGTCGATAAGAAGCTCGGCGTTAATGCCGAACAGCTTGTAGAGAAGATCCTCCGAGTGGAATTTGCCGCTCTCACCGAGCGAGCAGCGCGCCACGTCGCCCATCGTGTAAAGTCCGACCTTCTCAAGCTTTGCCGAGTAGCCCTGACCTATCCGCCAGAAATCGGTAAGCGGTCTGTGATCCCACAGCTCACGGCGGTAGGAATACTCGTCAAGCTCAGCGATCCTCACTCCATCCTCGTCGGCGGGCATTTTCTTCGCCATAATATCCATTGCTATTTTGGCAAGATACATATTTGTGCCGATCCCCGCGGTCGCGGTGATACCCGTCTCGCGCAGAACGTCCTTGATCATTTTCATCGCAAAATCGTGTCCCGAGATCTTAAGGGCAGGGAGGTAGGCGGTCGCGTCGATAAAT
Source organism: Oscillospiraceae bacterium (assembly GCA_015064685.1). Lineage (GTDB taxonomy): Bacteria > Bacillota > Clostridia > Oscillospirales > CAG-272 > SVTX01. The sequence goes on along the minus strand of SVRT01000012.1, from coordinate 669 downwards.
ACCTCGTCGATAGAGTAGGCAAAAATGTCCTCGTGAGCAACGTGGCGCAGATAAACGTCGTAGATTTTTGCGCTGACGGTCATATAATGAGACATTCTGGGCGATGCCACGATGTAGTCGAGCTTCAAGGAAGGATCCCGATCCAAAAGCACAGAGTCAAAGGACGAGCCCGAAAAACGTCCGAGCGGGGAATTGCGCAAGCGCTCCGCGTTGACGTCGCGCGCCTTCTGTACTACCTCAAAAAGACGAGATCGACCCGAAAGTCCGTATTTTTTGAGTGAAGGAGTAACGGCGAGACAAATAGTTTTTTCGGTGCGGCTCTTGTCCGCAACGACGAGGTTCGTCCTCAGAGGATCAAGCCCGCGCTCAACGCACTCGACCGAGGCGTAGAAGGATTTTAAGTCTATGCAGATAAACACCTTTTTGTTCATACCGTTCTCCTTTCGTTTTCATTATGAATCTATTATACCATTAGAACAAATGTTTGTCAATAATTTTTTGTTTTTTCTATTGACAATTACCTTTTTGTATGATATAATACCAAAGTGGTTTGAAGATGCGCAACGGTACGAGTCTTGAAAACCGTTCTGTCACTTTTCTCCAATATACAAATTAATATTTTTACTCGGAGGCATATCGAAGCGGTCATAACGAGGCGGTCTTGAAAAC
>SVRT01000011.1 GCA_015064685.1 Oscillospiraceae bacterium | reverse complement strand
ACAGAGAAAGTGACCAATTGAGTATGTTCGACCCACGGGACCCATTTATGGGTAGTAAGTAACAATTGCATGGCTGGCAGGCCAATACGAAGCGCACTTGTGCGCCGCCAGTATCCTTAGGGCTATGCCCGAAACTGAAATACCCCCCGTTACACGGGGGGATATTTATTATCTTCCAACGAAAAGCAAATGATTACTTGCGCCCAAAAATTCGGGCTTTTCGCAGATGTAGAAGTGATATTTAAGATATTGCGCGTAGCTCTCGTCGTCGAGAGAATTGATCCTTTCCTCAATAAGCTCGGAAAAGCCGTCGGATGCAACCTCGTGCTTTATCTCAATTCCGCCGTCCTCAAGCATTTTACGGCAAGCATCCGCCGTGAAGAATACGAAGGGAAAGTCCTCGACCTTGAAAGTGTCGTGATCGTAGGTGTTGCCCGACAGATAATCCTTATCATAGTCAAGCTCGGTGATTATTACCATATCGTTGCAGATAAACGAGAAGAATATCATACCGTCATCTTTGCAGACGCGCTTTGCTTCGGATATGCATTTTTGCCTGTCACATTCCTTGTGAAGATGGTAGAGGGGACCGAAGAGAAGCACTACGTCAAAGGAATTATCCCTATATGCAGACAGGTCAATCGCGTTTCCTTGAATGAGATCGATTTCGTCCTCCTCTCGCATTTTTGCGCGGAAGGCTTTAATATTCGCGTCACTTAGCTCAAGCGCGGAGACTTTGTAGCCATTGCGGGCAAAGTAGATGCTGTATTCTCCGGCACCTGCACCTACGTCGAGGATGCTGTCACCTTGAGACAAGTATTTCTCAATATACTTTACGTTCGTCAAAAACTCAACACGCGCAGCCTTTGAACGGTTGAGGCGAGTATCCTCGTTGAATATTTCATACGTTTTTTGGATCTGTTCTATTTCATCCTTTATCTTGTATAATTCGTTAAAGTCCATTCGGATCACCTTATTTCTTGTAAATAAATTCCCACATGTATTTGGATTTGTTGAATCTTACTGTCTCGGTTTCGGTCAGAGTGACAGTCTTCCAACATTTAAAGAAAAAGTCAAACTGAGCCTTGTCGAAAAGCCTTACGGCTCTGCCGCCGTCCTCAAGATAAAAGCCGTCTTCAATAACGGTGGATTTATGCTCGATGAATCTGTAAGCCGCGCTCGAGTTACACGAGCCGATAAACACGCCGTTATCCTTTAGTATACGTTTGATCTCCGAGATAAGAGCCTGCGTATCCTTCTCGCTGAAGAAGTGGATGGAAAGATTTGCAAATACAACATCAAAGCTATTATCAGCGAAGGGAAGAGGCTCGGTCATATCGAGGCGCACCGTTTTGATTTCGGGGCGTTTTTCTTTTAGGTAATCAAGCGCGCGCTCGGATATATCCGCGCTCGTCACGTCGAAGCCGAGATCCGAGAAAAAGAGCGAATACTGTCCTACTCCGCACCCGAGATCGAGCAGAGAGCCCGAAAGATGGGAGATGAATTCCTCATATTTATCTATCCATGGATATTCGATGTTATCGAGATCGTCGTCGCGCATATGTCTTACCCAATATTTTTCGTTCCAATAGCTTTTATCAATATTCATATGTTGTCTCCTTCAAATAAAGAAAATTGTTCCAACGTCAATGAGTGCCGTGTCGGTAAGGGAGATAGCGGTTTTTCCGTAAGCTCTGCAAAAATCGACAATACGTCCCGCATCGGGGTGAGTTGAAAGCGAGCCGCAGAAATAAACCATATCACCGCACGTGCCGCTTGCTCCGCCGATAAATCCGTGAGAATAGGGCGGGAGAGCGACGTATCCCTCGGATATCTCAAGCACGTTGATACCAAGAGCTTTGCAAGCTGTGGCGATCGGGTGATCCGCGGTAATAATTGCGTTATCCGACACGGTACATATCGAGCATTTAGTATACCCCTGAGGTACGTTGATTATTTCATATTTTTTTTCAATAGCCGCGTCGAGTATGAGTGTTGACACGGTTTTTTCGTTGCAGATGAGCCAATTTCCTATCAGACACGCGTTGAAAAGAACGTCCGAAGGATATTTCGCGCCCACAGGCTCGTCAGAGATGGTAAGAGTGAGCTGAGAACAAGCGGCAAGGCTATCAATAAGAGACTTGTTTTTTTCATAATAACTAGTATGACAAAAAAGCCTGTCAAAACCGATGAAAATGAGCATATCGGTATGAGAGGCAATACCTGCTTGCAGGTAGTCCGCAGGTGGGATAGTTATAGGCTCAAAGCCGTGACTTTTGAGCGCGGAGAGCAGAGAAGCATCCGCGCGGCAATCGATGAGAGCTTTCATATTTTCTCCAAATAAAAATTTACAGGGTGCATTTAAACAATGCACCCTATGCGTAAATTATGAACTTTTAACAGCGACGAATTAAGCGCGGTTAACCTTGCCCGAACGAAGGCAACGGGAGCAAACAGCAACAGTCTTAGGTGTACCGTCAACTACTGCTTTTACCTTACGGATATTGGGCTTCCAAGTTCTGTTGGTCTTACGGTTAGAGTGAGAAACATTCTGACCGAAAACAACGCCTTTTCCACAAACACTGCACTTTGCCATGATAATTTACCTCCTTGCAATCTCTTGCATCTATAATCTGATTTTTATTTACATTATGCAACTTGGACATTATAACATACTTTTTCAAAAAATGCAATAGTTTTTTTGAAAAAAATTAAAATTTTTACAAAAAATTATTTTTTAATGAGAGTCCCTACACAAATATTGCCGTCGTGAGATACAAGCTTGACAATAGCAAGCTCACCGTGCATCGCTCTGTCGCTTTTCACCTTGACCTCGATGAAATCAGCGGTGTGTCCGTAAACGTATCCGTCGGCATAGGTCTCGAATAGGACCTCGACTTCACGCTCTATTTCAATTGCGCTATCAAAAATCTCGCGGCGGATATCCTTTCCTATCTCGCCGAGGATATGCACGCGCTCCTTCTTTATATTCTCGGGGATCTGATCCTTCATCTCGGCGGCAGGAGTACCCTTGCGCTTCGAGTAGGGAAAGGCGTGTATCATTAAAAAGCCTGCGCGGCGAGCAAAGTCACAAGACGCCTCAAAATCTTCCTCGGTCTCACCGGGGAATCCGACGATGATGTCGGTCGTAAATTTTACGTCGGGCATTGCGTCGCGGAGGCGCTGTATGCTCCTCATTGCTTGTTCTGAATTGTATTTGCGCTTCATTCTTGCAAGCACTTTGTCGCTTCCGCTTTGAAGCGATAGGTGGAAATGAGGCGCAATCGAGCGAAGACCTTTGATCCTTTCGACGAAATCGGGCTTGATGACTGTTGGATCGAGTGATCCGAGCCTTACTCTGCCGATGCCATCGATCTTATCGATCTCGCAAAGCAAGGAGGCGAGGTCCTCACCATTTTCAAGATCGTCTCCGTACGAGCCGGTCTCGATTCCCGTAAGCACGACCTCGTAGCATCCGCCCGTAACGAGTGCCTTGACCTCGTTTACTACGTCCGAAAAGGGCTTTGAACGAATAAGACCGCGAGCCTTTGGGATCGTGCAATAGGTACATTTAGACTCACATCCGTCCTCGATCTTCACGTAGGCGCGTGTGCGCTCGAATTTTTTTATCGACATACACTCGAAGGGAGCATCCTCAAGCGAGGGAATACATACCTCCGCCGTCTCGTTTTTACCGTTTTCTATAAGATAGCAGAGCTTATCTACTATGCTCATTTTATTCGAGCTTCCGCAGACATAATCGACTCCCTTGATGGCGGCGACCGCATCGGGTGATATCTGCGCATAACAGCCTGTGACGAGAATATACGCGTTTTCATCCTTCGACATAACGCGGCGGATCATCTGCCTTGCTTTCCTGTCCGACTCTGCGGTTACGGTACAGGTGTTGATCACGTAGGCGTCGCATCTTTCCGAGCTTGATCTTATCTCGAAGCCGCGGCTCTCAAGCGCCTCGGAGATAGCCTCCGATTCATACTGATTGACCTTGCAGCCGAGTGTCAGTATGCCAACCGAATATCCTTTCATACGGTCTCCTTTCCTTGTGAATTTCGCTATAATATTCTAACACAAATTGATTGATTTGTAAAGGGGTTTTTATCAACCCGATATATCTTTTCTTACTTGCTTTGGAGTTTTGCCGAACGCCTTTTTGTATTCTGCTATAAAATAGGAGAGATTGGTATAGCCGCAGGCGAGAGCAACGTCGGTTATCGGTATATTGGTTGAAAGAAGGATGCTTTTTGCCTTGGCGAGTCTTATGCTGACGAGGTATTCCTTGAAGGTCTTGCCCATAACCGCACGAAAAAGCCTTGCAAAATAGCTGTAGCTTATGTGGAGCATATTTGCGCACTCCTCGGCACTTATATCAGAGGCGTAGTTATTATTTATATGATCGACGCACTCGTATATGAGAGAAAGATTTTTTTCGGTGATCTCGGTGCCTCCGTCATACTCGGGAAGCATATTGTTAAGCATTTCAATGAGCAAAAGGGAAGCGAGCGCTCTTTCAGTTATCAGAAAGCGATCTCCGTCCTGCTCAAGCGACTCTACCATTTTACCGAAGATCTCCTTGAAGCCGTCGCTTATCTGATGTGGGCGAAGGATGGCGCTTTCATCTCTCCTTTTCAAGAGAAAAGGAGACGTCATATTCATTTGCCCTCGCCCGGGAAAGATATGGAAGAGAAGAGAGGGATTTATCTTCAGGACGTAATATGAGCCGCTTTCCTCACCGACAAGCCGTATACTGTGTATCGTGTTGGCGCGGAAAAAGAGCAGATCGCCCCCGCTTGCGTTCATTTCTTCATTATCTACGCTTATGAGGTATTTGCCGCAGTTTATATATATTATTTCAATCGCGGGATGGATGTGCGCCCTCGCTGTATATCCCTTTTGGCTGTGTATCTGGATAAAAAACTCTATGCCGTATTCGGATAGACTTGAATTTTCGTGTTCAATATAATATTCGGGCATATTTTACTCCTCAGTAGAGATTTTTAATACTTTTGGATATTTTAATTATAGCATGGAACTTGAGAAAATGCTATAATGAAAATGCAAATTAACCGATTACGAAAAGAAAATTAATACTTTTGACAAATTTGATTCGCGCAGGTCGGTCTTTTGTAAACCATATTTTTTATACTTAATAAGGAGAGAAAACTAAAATGAGCAGAATTGTCAAGGTCGGAATCATAGGATGCGGCGGAATCGCAAACGGAAAGCATATGCCCGCGCTCAAGCAGGTCGAGGGAGTGGAAATGGTCGCATTCTGTGACCTTATAATCGAGAAGGCTATCAAGGCGGCGGCTGAGTACGGAACGGCAGATGCAAAGGTCTACGTGGATTACAAGGAGCTTTTGAAGGATGAGTCTATCGAGGTAGTTCACGTCCTTACACCCAACCGCTCGCACGCGGATATTACTATCGACGCGCTTTATGCAGGCAAGCACGTAATGTGCGAAAAGCCTATGGCAAAAAGCGCGGAGGATGCAAAGAGAATGGTCGAGGCTGCAAAGGCTACGGGCAAGAAGCTGACTATAGGCTACCAGCACAGACACAAGGCGGCAAGCCAATATGCAAAGCAGATGATAGACCGCGGTGATCTCGGCGAGATCTATTACGCGAACTGCTACGCCATCCGCCGCAGAGGTACACCCAACTGGGGCGTATTTCTCAACGAATACGAGCAAGGTGGCGGACCGATTATCGATATAGCTACTCACTCTCTTGATCTCACTCTTTACCTTATGAACAACTACGAGCCCGCAATGGTACTCGGTAAGACGCACAAATCGCTCGAGCATCCAGAGGCGGGAAATATCTGGGGCGACAACGGTGTCAGCACGACTCCGCTTGAGGAGGCGGCTTGCGCTATCGTCGTAATGAAGAACGGCGCTACGATCATGCTTGAGACAAGCTGGGCGCTCAACACCGACACGCCCATACAGGAGGGAAGCTGCCGCCTTTGCGGTTCTAAATCGGGTCTCTCTATTCTCAACAACGAGCTTAAGCTCAACAAGATCGAGCTTGACAGACAGGTAGATTCGAAAGTTGAGCTTGGGGCGGGTGGAGTAGCATTCTACAGCGGAAGTGCAGCAACTCCTCCCGTGACCGAGGCTCGTGCCTGGATCGACAGCGTTGTCAACGACAAGGCTCCCGTAGTTCTTCCCGAGCAGGCCTGTGTGGTTTCCGAGATACTTGAGGCGATCTACACCTCCTCAAAAACGGGAAAGGCGGTTATATTTGAATGAAGGTAGCAATTTTAGGAGCCTGGCACGTCCACGCGACAGATTACACCAAAGCGGCGCTGGAAAATGGCTGTGAGGTGGTTGGTGTATGGGACGAGAGAGAGGACTTCAAGCACGCCTTGGCGCAAAAGCATCATATCCCCGAGTTTGAAACGGTGGAGGACCTGCTCGCAAGTGATTGCGAAGCAGTTATCGTATGCACTGCAACGAATAAGCACGCCGATTATATGGTAATGGCGGCTGACGCGAAAAAGGACATATTTACCGAAAAGGTTCTTGCTCTTACAGTTGAGGACTGCTTGCGAGTAAAGGACGCGGTCGAAAAAAACGGCGTGAGGTTCGTGATCTCATTCCCGTGGAAATTCAATCCAGCCTACCTTGCGCTCAAAAACGCGGTAGATAGCGGAAAGCTAGGAAAGATCAATTACACACGCTTCCGTAACTGTCACAGCGGCAGCTCCGCACATTGGTTACCCGCGCATTTTTACAATAAAGAAGAGTGTGGCGGCGGTGCGATGATAGACCTCGGCGCGCACGGAATGTATCTTACTCATTGGATTTTGGGCGAGCCGATGTCGTATTCGTCGACTTTCACACATTTCTGCCGCGATGAGCAGGATGCCGTCATCAATCCCGACGCGATAGAGGACAATGCGGTCACGGTAATGACGTATGAGAGCGGCGCGATCGCGATAAACGAGACGGGATTTGTTACAAAAGGATGCAAGGAGACTTTTGAGATCGGAGGCGAGAATGGCTATCTTGTTTCTGACGGAGTAACAGCGACATTTGCGGTAAATAAATTCCAACCCGAATCGCTTGAGCTTCCAAAAGCCGAAGAGAAGCCGATAGTGCAGTTTCTCAAGGGCAAGACACCCGATGGCTGCGGCATGGATGAGGCGATAGCGCTTACCAAAATGATGATCGGAGCGTATTCGAGCATTAAAAAATAAAAAACGGGCAACCGCCGCGGCGGTTGCCCTAATAATTTTAATTGACGTTGATCAAAAACGCGGGACAGGGGAGATTGTTGCCGTTATAGAGGTCTGCGCTCTCGCGCGAGACTCTGATTGAGAAGGCGTAACCGACATGTCTTGTGTCTGCGCCCTCGGGAACCTTAACGGTGACCTCTGAACGAGAGGTAATCGTAGCCTTTGCCGCAATTCTGTTTTCGTAAGGACCTACCGTGAATCCGCATACCTCAAGCCCCACGCTCATTCTGGGATCCTGACCGCTGACTATAAGCCCCGTGCCTACGTCGGTGAAGCTTATTGTTATTTCACTCTTATCCTCGCTGAGCGAAGCAAAGATCGGTTGAGGAGATACCACATTTTGAAGACTTCCCACACCGTATTCCTTTGCAAGCGCTAATCTTGCGATTCTTTCTGCAAGCTCGAGCTTTCTTGGAGAATGAGCCCAGTCGTTATAGTCCTCATCGGCTCCGAGGTCCATATCGACCGTGAGAGTCATATCGGGGATTATTGAAAGCGCGTCAAACTGCTTTGTTCGCGTTATGTCTATAAAGGGAAAGAATCGTTCACAATTACGTGGATAATCGGAAAGCTGGATGTTGTATATCGGGAAAATTTGCTCGAATTTTGCGCGGAGGAAGGTAAAGAATGCGAGCATATCGGTGTCGAATCTGTCCGCGACTTCTTTCCAACAGCCCTCGCTCTCACCCTGGAAGAAGATCATTGCCTTGAAGGGGAGAGGAATAAAGGGATGGATCAGCGTGTCGTAGTAGCCGCCCTCACGTACGTTCGCGCCGTTTCTGTATCCAAGCTCATAGTTAAGCTCAGCGGGCATAAGCTCGCGCAGAGCCGCACCGCCTGCCGCCATCATTATTATTCCCAAGGGAACGCCGACATGCTTTGTTATCTCCTTTGCGAAATACCAGCCGAGGGCGGAGAAGGAGAGCGATGCTTTTTCGTCGGGGCGCTTCCAGGTCCAATCGGGTTTTATCACGTCGGGACTCGGATCTGCTATGTGGGATAGATTCTGCGCCGCGATCCCTTGCGCCTGATAGAAAAGGCGGAAATTGTCGTTTTCATCGAACTCAATACTCGGAGTAAGACTCATACAGGGCGAGAGGTGAAGCTCGGCGTTGGATTGTCCGCAGATAAGCCATACGTCACCGACAAGTACATCCTCATATACTACCTCGTGACCTATGTCGTCTGAGATTGTCAATTTCTCAGGCTCGGGATTATAGGGTCTTGGCGAGAGTGTTATCATAAATCTGTTGTCCTCGCCGACCTTTGCCGTGGCGGTCTCTCCCATAAAGCTCGCCTTGACGGTAGAGCCTATGCTCTGGGAAAAGCCCCATATTTTGATCGGTTTTTCGCGCTGGAGGACCATATGTGATGAGAAAACGCCCGAGACCTTAAACTCAGGACATTTCCAATCCGATACGATCGATTTGTCCTTTTCGGTTTGATAAAATGATGGAAGTGCTACGGTTGAGCTCATAAGTGTACCTCTTTTCTGCTTGAGTGGGGATTTTTCGGTATGATTATAGCATCGAGTGTCTTAAAAGTCAATATTTTATTGTAAATAATCAAAAAACACTTGAAAAAGCGAAGAAAATGGAGTATAATTATTAGGTAAAATATATACGCGCATGAAAGGATCTGTAATTATGAGCACTCTTCACGTTATTGACCATCCCCTTATTGCACACAAGCTTTCGATTATGAGAAACAAAAAGACAGGCTCCAAGGATTTCCGCGAGCTTCTCAACGAGATCGCAATGCTTATGGGCTACGAGCTTACGCGCGATCTTCCCCTTGAGGAGATCACTATAGAGACTCCCCTTCAAAAAACAAAGGCGTATACAATTTCGGGTAAAAAGCTCGCTATCGTTCCGATCCTCCGTGCGGGTATCGGTATGGTTGACGGACTTCTCGATCTCGTTCCCGTTGCAAAGGTCGGTCACATCGGCCTTTACCGCGATCCCGAGACTCATCTCCCCGTAACCTACTACTGCAAGCTTCCCGCAGACATCGATCAGAGAATCGTTATTCTCGTTGACCCTATGCTCGCAACGGGTGGCTCTGCAAGTGACGCGCTCACAAAGCTCAAGGAGCACGGATGCACTCACATCAAGTTTATGTGCCTCGTTGCCGCTCCCGAGGGCGTAGCTAAGGTCCAAGCTGATCATCCCGACGTTGATATCTTCACCGCCGCTCTCGACGAAAAGCTCAACGATCACGCGTACATCGTTCCCGGTCTTGGCGATGCAGGAGACAGAATTTTCGGAACTATTTAAGAAATCTATGGCGAGGGGGAACACCTCTCGCCATTTAATCTAATGATCTTCAAAAGGATTATGTATGCAGATATTGATTGTTAAAAAGAACGACGCAGGACAGAGGCTTGACAAATTTCTTACGAAAGCAGTTCACGGACTCCCTGCGTCGCTTATGTATAAGTACATAAGGACTAAAAAAATCAAGGTAAACCGCAAGCGTTGTGAGCAGAAATACATTCTGCAGGAGGGCGATGAGATACAGCTCTTTATCAGAGACGAGTTCTTTGACTCTCCCGAAAAGGATGACGGTGCGCTTGCGAGGATCACTCCGAAGCTTGATATTGTTTATGAGGACGATAACATCATCCTCTGCAACAAGCGCCCCGGAGTACTCGTTCATGAGGATGACAGTGCAAAGGACAACACCCTCATAATGCACATAAAGGCGTATCTTTATCAAAAAGGTGAATATGACCCTGCAGATGAGCAGTCATTCGCTCCCGCTCTCTGCAACAGAATTGACAGAAACACGGGCGGTATAGTCATTGCCGCAAAGACTGCCGAGGCTCTCCGCGTAATGAATGAAAAGATCAAGAACGACGAGATACGCAAGTTTTATTTATGTGCCGTTCACGGAAAAATGCCCAAGAGATCGGATACTTTGACAGGTTACTTGAAAAAGAACAGCGCAACAAATCTCGTGACCGTTTCCGACAGGGAAAAGGACGGATATAAGAACATAATTACCAAGTACAAGGTCATATCGGAGAATAGAGATTCTTCTCTCGTTGAGGTCGAGCTTGTTACCGGCAGAACTCACCAGATAAGAGCGCATATGGCTCATATCGGTCATTCGTTGCTCGGTGACGGCAAGTACGGTGTTAACAGAGACGACAGAGCCGATGGATATAAGTATCAGGCACTTTATTCATACCGCCTTATATTTGATTTTAAAACAGACGACGCGCTTTCTTACCTTAAGGGCAAGCAGGTGGCATTAAAACCATCGGATATATGGTTTATCAAGGATTTTGCCGGAGCTGAGGATAAGATCGAGAGAATTATATCCGCGAAAAAATAAAGAATGGAGGAAGAGATATGAAAAGCTTTTATCAGAAGATCAAGGTGCCGCTTTGGATCATATTGAGCGGATTTTTGACGTCTCTCCCTCTGGTTATTACACAGCTTGGTTTTTTGCAGTGGGTCGCGATATTTCCCGTGGCGATAATGCTTATCCGCTCTGCGGAGAGTGATATCAAGCTCCGCAAGCTATACGGCAGAGGTGTTTTGTTCTTCGCTGTATATTATGCGGTTTCATTCCATTGGTTTTTCTATATGTATCCGCTCGATTTTGCGGGGCTGTCAAATGCGGCATCAATTGCCGTTGTCCTGATAGCGTGCTTTGGTCTCGGACTCTTTCAGGCGGTGCAGAGTGCTTTGATGTTTTTGCTATTCGGTCTTGTTTCAAGAACCGATGCGGTGAAAAATAATAAGATCGTAATGCCATTTCTTGCTGCTTCGCTTTGGGTGGTTATTGAATGGTGGCAGACAGTTGGCTGGTGGGGCGTTCCGTGGGGAAGGCTTCCGTTGGGGCAGATGAGTTTTTCGCTTTTAGTCAGAAGCTCGGCCTTGTTCGGCTCGTATTTTGTTACATTTATTATTGTTGCCGTGAATTTCTGCCTCGCGCTCGTCATCGACAGAAAAAGCATAAAGCTGATCGGAGTTGCGCTGGCAATTTCACTTTTTTGTCTCAATCTCGCGCTTGGAGCTATTGTTACGGTCACGTATAAAAACGACGGAGAAGTCGTAAAGGCGGCGGCTATACAGGGAAATATTCCTTCCAGTGAAAAGTGGGACATAAATAGCAAATCGAAGGTGGTTGCTATATACAAGGAGCTTACAGAAAAGGCTGCGGCTGAGGGAGCAGAGCTTGTCGTGTGGCCTGAGACCGCATTGCCGTACGTTTTGTCCGAGAGTCAGTCTCTTACCGAATTTGTGACTGACCTTGCCAAAGACAACAATATCACGCTGATCGTTTCGGTGTTCACGGTGGACGAGGAGACCGATGCGAGATATAACTCTATTCTCGAGGTAAAGCCCGATGGAAGCTTTGGTGAGACGGTGTATTCAAAGCAGAGGCTCGTCCCGTTCGGTGAATTCGTTCCTATGAGGGAATTTGTGACCTTAATTTTCCCACCGCTTGCGAACGTCGGCATGCTTGAGGATGACCTGCTGGCAGGCGACAGCAGTGAAGTGATCGACAGTGAGATCGGAAAGATCGGATGTGGAATTTGCTTTGACTCGATATATGAAAACCTCATGATCGAATCGACCGGTAACGGTGCGGAGGTGCTTGTTGTTTCTACAAACGATTCCTGGTTCTCAGATTCTGCCGCGCTTGATATGCACAATTCTCAATCTCGTCTCAGAGCGATAGAGAATGGAAGATATCTTGTCAGAGCCGCAAATACCGGTATATCATCGGTGATCGATCCACTGGGCAACGTTAAAGGGGAGCTTGGCGCTCTTGAGCGAGGATACGTAGTTGAGGAAATTACTCTTCACGATAAGTTCACGCTATATTCAAGCATAGGGAATCTCTTCGTGTATCTCTGCATGGCTTTTTATGCGGGTTTACTTGCTTTTTCCTTATGCCAAAAGGGAAACATTAAATTTATTAAGAAATCTTAATTTTGATTCTTTTGTGAAAACTCTATTGACAAACGAAAAAACAAGGTATATAATTGAGATACCAAATTAAGAAAGGGGATTTTTTATCATGAAAAAATCTATCATTAAAGTTCTTTCGCTTACACTTATCGCAATTATGATGTGCGCAGTTCTCGTATCCTGCGGCGGACCTAACGCTGATCCTGATAAGGCAGAGAAGGCTCTTGAGGATGCTGAGTACACAGTAATGAAGATCGATGACGAGGATATGCTCAAGCTTTCCGGTATCGACGGTCTTGTTTGTGCAATCACTGCATTCAACGAGGATGAAGAAGCCATAGTTATCTACTACTTCGAGGATGCCGCTGCTGCTAACGAAGCATGGGAAGACATCGAGGAAGAAGCAAAGGAAGCTATGGAAGACGAGGAAGATATCGTTTGCAAGAAGTCCGGAAAGATGATCTACTACGGAACAAAGCAGGCTGTTAAGGACGCTAAGTAATAATAGTTCTGAAATACATAAAAGGGTATCGCAGTTGCGATACCCTTTTTTCAACTCCGGGTTTAGGTGTTTTTTAAACAAAACACTTTACTTTCTGATAAATAAGTGATATAATATATCTGTATGTGTAGATTATAATTTGGAGGGAGAAATGAAAACCGAATATAAATATCTCGGCAGAGTTAATTCTCCCGAGGACGTTAAGACACTTGAAAAAAATGAAATTCCTGATCTTTGTGAAGAGATACGTGACTGCATAATCAATACTACCGAGAAAAATGGAGGGCATCTTGCATCAAATCTCGGTGTCGTTGAGCTGAGCGTTGCTATACACAGAGTATTCGATTGCCCACGCGATCATATAATATTTGACGTAGGACACCAGAGCTATACGCATAAGCTCCTTACCGAGCGATACGAGAAATTTGATTCGCTCAGACGGGCAGGCGGGCTTTCGGGATTTACCAACAGAAATGAAAGTGAATACGATTGCTTTGGAGCAGGACATAGCTCTACGAGCTTATCTGCGGCGCTTGGATTTGCTGAGGCGGATAGAATAAAAGGAAGCGACGCATATACTATCGTTGTTTTGGGTGACGGTGCTTTTACGGGTGGAATGATCCACGAAGCTCTCAATAATCTCAATAAGGATATTACCAAGCTCATCATAATCCTTAATGAAAACGAGATGTCTATTTCAAAGAATATCGGTGGATTTGCGGCAAGCATTGCAAAGCTTCGCAAGAAGAACGGATATTTCAGAGTCAAGAAATTCACAGTATCGTTTATCAAAAAGATTCCCTTCATAGGCAATTGGACCTTCAGGGCAATAAGGGGAGTTAAGAAGGCGGTAAAGAACGCGCTTTACGGAAGTACCTATTTCGAGGATATGGGACTATATTATCTCGGCCCGACGGACGGAAACGATTATGAGAGCGTTGAGGCACTTCTGCAGGCTGCCAAAGGAGCAGGCGAGAACGTGCTCGTTCACTTAAAGACACAAAAGGGCAAGGGATATTCACCTGCGGAGTCTGATCCGAATAAGTACCACGGCGTTTCTCCTTGTAATAAGGTATCCTCAAATAGCTCATATTCGCTTGAAATGGGCAAAGCACTGTGTGAGATCGCAGAGAGGGATGAGAAGGTTTGCGCGATCACCGCAGCAATGAGCACGGGAACGGGACTTGAATGCTTTGAGAAAAGCTACAAGAACAGATTTTTCGACGTTGGAATTGCTGAGGAGCATGCCGTGACATTTGCATCGGGTCTTGCCGCTAACGGACTCAAGCCCGTGTTTGCAGTATACTCTACCTTTTTACAGAGAGGATATGACCAGATAATACACGACGCCGCACTTCAAAAGCTACCGGTCGTGCTATGCATAGACAGAGCAGGCTATAATAATTCCGACGGTGTGACACATCACGGTATATTTGACGTTGCATTTCTCTCGCAAATACCGAACGTTAAAATATATACTCCGGTGACGTACAAAGGGCTTGCGGCATCTCTTAAGGTAGCTCTAAACGGGGATGGGGTTTCGGTGATAAGATATCCGTCCGGTTGTGAGGATGAAAAGGTTAAAGAGGTATTTTATTCAAACGGTGGCTTTGATGATATCGGAATAAAGACCGATTTTTCATCCGACGTTGTTCCTGAGCATATTATCGTAACTCACGGAAAAATTGCAAAGGAATGTCTTGCTGCAAAAGAGGCACTTAAAGAAAGAGGAATGAGCGTTGGAATTATTTTGTGTGAGTGCATTTCTCCTTACAGTGAGCTTGCACAAAGGATCATCAACGTTATTTCGGGCAAAAATATAAAGAGCATCACGTTTGTTGAAGAGGAAATAAGGGCAGGCGGCTTTGGGATGCTTCTTTCAGACGAGCTCAGAAAAAGCGGATATCTTGATAGCGTAGACTACTCGGTCATGGCGGCAGACGATGCGTTTATAAGCATAAAAGAAGGAGAGACCTATCTCTCCGCATCCGGTCTTGACCGAAATGGCATAATTAATGAAATTGAAAAATACAACTAAAGCAGAATAATCAAAGGAGGGTGATGAATATGGGCTTTAGCGAAAAAACAATACATTCACTTGAATTTGATAAGATATGCGAAATGCTGGCATCCTTTGCGCCCACAGACGGCTCAAAGAAGATGGCAAGGATGCTGATGCCGAGTGATGATGTCGATACCGTCCTTCTGAGGCAGAGAAGAACGACCGATGCCAAAAGACTGTGTGACGCAAAAGGTATGGCATCATTTGGCGGAGTCCGTGACGTATCGGAATCCTGCGAGAGAGCTCAAAAGGGCGCGATACTGACTCCCGGAGAGCTTTTGGCGGTTGCGGGAGTATTGCGCACATCGAGAACACTTATCGATTACTGCCACGGCAACCACTTATTTGATACGGTTCTCGACGAGATATTTGACAGGCTTATGCCAAATAGGTCGCTTGAGGAAAAGATCACAAGATCGATAATATCCGAAGAGCTTATTGCTGATGAAGCATCCGACACTCTTGCGAATATCCGCCGACAGATCAGAATAACCAATAACAAAATTAAAGAGACACTCCAAAAGTACATTCAGGGAGGTACACACTCAAAGTATCTTCAGGAGAATATCGTAACTACGAGAAACGGCAGATACGTTATTCCTGTCAAGGCAGAGTGCAAGAATGAGGTCAAGGGTCTTATTCACGACACGTCCTCCTCGGGAGCTACGATATTCGTTGAGCCGAGTGCGGTCGTTGAGGCGAATAACGAGCTTCGCGTGCTTGAATCAAAGGAAGAGCATGAGATAGAAAAGATCCTGTCCGCCCTCTCGGCGGCTGTTTCGGATTATTCCGACGCTATCTGGCTCAATTACAGAAACATCACCGAGCTTGCCTTTGCGTTTGCCTGCGCACAGATGTCGTATGCAATAAACGGTTCCGCACCGACTGTCACAGAGGAAAAGCTTATACACCTCAAAAGGGCGAGACATCCGCTTATAGATAAGTCAAGAGTCGTGCCGATAAACGTCATTCTGGGTGATGGCTATGACACGATGATAATTACAGGACCCAATACGGGTGGTAAGACGGTAACGCTCAAGACGCTCGGCTTGTTCACGCTTATGGCGCAGGCAGGGCTTCATATTCCTGCGGACGAGGGAAGTGTGGTAAGCGTTTGTGAGAACGTTCTCGTCGATATCGGTGATGAGCAGAGTATTGAGCAGTCGCTCTCGACCTTCTCGTCACATATGGTGAATATAGTTTCATTTATGGATAAGGTCGGAGACCGCTCGCTCGTTCTGTTTGATGAGCTTGGAGTAGGTACCGATCCCGTTGAGGGTGCGGCTCTTGCTGTGTCAATAATAGACTACGTGAGGAGCAAGGGCGCGATGTGCGCGGCTACAACTCACTACGCTGAGCTGAAGGCGTACGCGCTTGACACCGAGGGCGTCTGCAACGCCTCGTGTGAGTTTGACGTTGAGACGCTCAAGCCCACATATAAACTGATAATCGGTACGCCGGGAAAGTCAAACGCCTTTGCTATATCCGAGAAGCTCGGCCTTTCCAAAGAGATAATCGAGCATGCGGAAAATTACGTAAGCTCGGATAACCGTAAATTTGAGGATATAATCGGTCAGCTCGAGTCGACTCGCATTGAGATGGAGAAGAATCGCGAGGAGACCGAGGCTATGAGAGCCGACTACGAAAGATTTAAGATCGAGTCGGAGAAGATAATTAAAAAGAGACTTGAGGAATCGGAAAAAGAGCTTAACAAGGCTCGGGACAAGGCGGCATCGATGGTTGCCAGCGCGAAGGCATCGAGCGACTTCATTATGGAGCAGATGGACAAGGTGCGTAAGGCACGCGAATCCGAGCGACTTGGAGACGAGCTTCAGAGCGCGCGTCGCGCGGTACGTGAGCATCTTAAGGAGAATTCCGAAAAGTACGATCCCGTAGAGAAAAAGAAGGATGAGAACTACGTTCTCCCGAGAAAGCTCAAGAAGGGCGATGAGGTCATCATTATGACTCTCGGCAGCTCTGCAACGCTTCTTGAGGACCCCGACAAATCGGGTAACGTGCGCGTTCAGGCGGGAATCCTCCAGACGAGAGTCAAGATCAAGGACCTCAGGCTCAAGGAAGACGAGATAACAGTACAGAGTGGAGATAAGAAGCAAAAGGTATCATCGTACACTGTCAGCCGTTCTTCCTCGTTTAAGGACGAGATCGATCTGCGCGGAATGACGGGCGATGAGGCTTGGCTTGCCGTTGACAAGTATTTTGACGAGGCCATTATCTCCGGCTTCCACAAGGTCAGACTTATTCACGGAAAGGGAACGGGTGCGCTTAAGGTCGCACTTTGGAAGTTCCTTAAGGGAGACAAGCGCATATCCTCATTCCGTATAGGACAGTACGGCGAGGGGGATGGCGGAGTCACGATAGTAGAATTAAAATAATGAATAGGAGTTTTTTATGGCAAACGTAAAAATAACCGATCTTTACGACCTTTCGCATACACAGGCGAGCGTGTATCTATCAAAATTTTCTTATCCCTGGGAGGCACTTGCAGGGATCAAGGATGCTATCCTTGAAATAGGTGCGACGCTCGATCCCGAGCTTTACGAAAAGCGCGGAGAGGACATCTGGATCTCAAAGAGCGCAAAGATATATCCCAACAACTACATTGCAGGTCCCTGCATTATTGGGCATAATACAGAGGTGCGTCCGGGTGCATTCATTCGTGGGAGCGCGCTCGTCGGGGAGAACTGTGTAGTAGGAAACTCCACCGAGCTTAAAAACGTTATTCTTTTCGATAACGTGCAGGTTCCTCATTACAATTACGTCGGTGACAGTATACTCGGCTACAAATCCCATATGGGCGCAGGCTCGATAACTAGTAACGTAAAGTCGGATAAGACCCTTGTAGTCATCAAGTCGCAGGACAAGAGTGAAAGCTTTGCAACCGAGAGAAAAAAGGTGGGAGCTATGCTTGGAGATCACGTCGAGATAGGTTGCGGATCAGTCCTCAATCCCGGAACTGTGATCGGAAGAGAAGCATCGGTATACCCGCTTTCATCGGTTCGCGGAATAGTTCCCGAGGGACACATCTATAAGGCAAACGGAAATATCGTAAAAAGAGTATAAACAAAAAAATCACCTGCCTCGGCAGGTGATTTTTTATATGTATTATGCAAGGAAATTATAGTTAGGCTTTGTGGGAACTCCGCCCTTTTCGCTTGACTCAACGATAGCTATGCAAGCAGCGGCACTCTTACCGCCCTCGATTGCGGACATCATAAGAGGCTTGTCGTTAAGGATAGCATCAACGAAAACAGCGATCTCCTTCTGCGCGTTGTGGTTGTTGACCTCGAGCTCTATCTCCTCTGCGGGTTTCTTTGTTACGCCCTCCTCGTCAACTGTGAAGAGAGTAAGAGTCTTAGACGTGTTGTCACAGATAATTGTACCCTTAGTTCCGTAGATAAGGGTACGCATCGTGTAGTTTCTCTTGCAACCCGTGGATACGAAAACCTTACCGATAATGTTGTTGGGGAACTTAAGGATAGCGATCGTAGCGTCGTCGTAGGGAACCTGGGGAAGGAGCTTGTGCGTACCGTAAGCACAGACCTCCTCGGGGTCGCCTGCGATCCAACGGAGAAGGTCGACTGCGTGGCATCCACCTCCGATAACACCGTGACGGCGAGGATCAGCTCTCCAGATCTTTTCGTCTGCGAGGATCTTCATATAGTCGTGAGCGTACTCGGACTCAACGAAGTAAACCTCTCCGATGGTTCCTGCATCCACGATCTCCTTAGCCTTAACGAAGGAGGGGGTGAAGCGGCAGATCTGACCGCACATAAAGCGAGCGGTGCTTCTCGCCTCAGCCTTTGCGATTGCACAAAGGTCCTCGTGATTGAGCGCCAAGGGCTTTTCACAAAGAACGTTTACACCTGCGTCAAGGAATGCTACTGCAAGCTCTCTATGTAACATATCGGGAACTGCAATAACTACAACGTCAAGACCGATATTAAGCATATCGTGCCAGTCGGTGTAATATTTCTCGGGGGGAAGCTTATACTCTGCGCCGTACTCCTCAACTCTGCCGGGAAGGTTGTCGCAAATTCCTCCCACCTCATATCCATTTGCAATGATTCCGTCAAGATGTCTCAGTCCAAACTGAAGACCAACGACACCTGCTACGATTTTTCCGTCTTTCATAAAAACCTCCGAAATATCAGTTTTATTCATTTTTGAGTGACAGAGCGTCACCGCCTATGATTACATTGTAACAAAGAATTGGTTTGTATACAATATCAAATCAATAAGTTAATTTGACAAATCGATAAAAATTGGCCTTTTTTTGCATTAATACTTGAAAAAATTTATTAATTGTGTTATTATTACCCTATAGAACCGCAACTCGGATACACGGGTGCAGGGAAGGATGGTGAGACGCCTTGAATACCTCTAAAATTGAGGAGATCCTCCAGAATTTCTACGAGATATCGGGAATGGATATTGCGATACTCAACAGTAAGAATAAGATTTTTTCCCGTCGCTATTCGGGAGCTCTTTTCTGCACCTGCATACACAAATCCGAAAAATGCCTCGAGCTTTGCCTTGAATCCGATAAATGCGGAATGGAGAAGGCAAGAGAGAGCGGCGGACTCGCGATCTATCGCTGTCCTTTTGGTATTTACGAGGCTATTATGCCCATAAAAAAGAACGATGACGTTATAGGCTATATTTTTCTCGGAATGGGAATTGAGGATAACGAAGGGGCAAAGCAGGAAGTGCTTAAAAGAGCGCTTGACGTCTCTCCCTCGCTTGATAAAAAAATACTCGAGAAAAGTATATTGAGCACGCCAAGCTATCCTAAGGAAAAGCTTGAAGCGTTTGCATATCTCCTTCCGATGATCGCTGAGTATATCGAGGCGAATAATCTTATGGTCGACGGAGATATGACGATAGGACAGCTCGTAAAAAGCTACGTCAAGCACAATATCTCAAGGAAGATCACGCTCTCGGATATAAGCTGGAATCTCCATTACAGTACTGTCACCTTGACCGAGCATTTCAAAAAGGAATTCGGCATTACAATAATGGAATACGTAATGAAAAAGAAGATGCAAAGAGCAGGACAGCTCCTCCTCAACGACGATATGTCGATAAGAGAGGTCTCGGAGCTTTGCGGCTTCCCGAGCATAGAATATTTCTCACGAAGCTTCAAAAAGCATTACGGGCTCTCCCCATACGCGTGGAGAAGCGAGAATATGCATAAGCCCAAAATAAAAGATAAAAACTGAAAAGATCCAAGTGCCTTGGCACTTGGATCTTTTCTATGTATGTACTAAGCTCAAACTCTCTTAGAAAGAACTTCCTTTTCGTACTTTTCGATCTCCTTGAGCCAGCATGAGCAGCCTGCAACGCCGTTTCTCTCGCAGAATTCCATCCATACGTCGCCCATGGGAAGAGTCTTGATCTCCTCCTGCATTGCGAGCATCATAGTATAGTTGCCCTCATCCTGATACTTCTTGATATCAGCGTTAGGAGTAAGAAGAGCATTAAGAAGAGCCTTCTGCACGTTTCTCATACCGATAACGAGAGCCGCTACACGGTTGATGGATGCATCGAAGTAGTCGGTTGCGAGGAACACTCTGTCAAGAGCATTGCAACGAACGACCTCCTTCATCATCTCTCTCGTCTCATCGTCGTAAGCAACAACGTGGTCGGAGTCCCAACGGATAGGACGTGTGATGTGGAGCGCGATCTTGTCGGAGAATACGAGGAGCGCGGGGATCTTATCCGAAACTACCTCGGTGGGATGATAGTGACCGTTATCCATAAGAGGAGTGATTCCTCTGGTCATAGCGTATGCGAGAGAGAACTCAGCGGAACCTACCGTGTAAGCCTCAACGCCGATACCGAATACCTTGGACTCAACGGTTACGTATACCTTACTCTTGTCGTATCCGCAAGCGAGGATCTTATCGATCGAGTCAGCGTATCTCTGACGGGGACCAAGTCTGTCGCCGGGGATATCCTTCATACCGTCGCCGGTCCAGATGTTCATAACACAGGGGTAACCGGTCTCGTTAGCAAAATACTCGGAGATCTTTACACAAGCGATACCGTGTCTGATCCAGAAGTTTCTGATCTCATCGTCGGGGCTTGAGAGGGTAAGACCGTCAGCCTTTGGGTGAGAGAAGAATGTGGGATTGAAATCGAGACCGCAGTTATGCTTCTTTGCGAACTCTACCCACTTCTTGAAGTGACGGGGCTCAATAGTGTCTCTATCGATGATCTCGCCGTCCTCAGCGATAGCGTAGTTGGCGTGAACGTTTATCTTATGTGTTCCGGGGATGAGAGAAAGAGCCTTGTCAAGGTCTGCGAAGAGCTCCTCGGGGTTTCTTGCGCGTCCGGGATAGTTACCCGTGGTCTGGATACCGCCGGAAAGTGCGCCTGTACCCTCGAATCCGAGAACGTCGTCTGCCTGCCAGCAGTGCATAGAAATGCGGATGTCGGAAAGAGAAGCGATAGCCGCCTCGGTGTCAACGCCGTATCTTGCGTAGATCTCGCGAGCAGATTCGTATCTTGCGTTTGCCATAAATGACCTCCTGATATGTTTATCAAATTTTTATTTCTCAGTTAAGGTGACCAAAAATCACCATATGTCATTATACAATATTCTTGGCCGTTTTTCAAGCCTTTTTGGGAAAAAATTCATTTTTCTATTGAAAAAGAGCTTATTCAATGATATAATCTATGTTAATAGGAGTCCAAACGTCAAAAATGGCTTTGAGAGGTAATTTTTATGAAAAAGGTTATAGTTACAGGCGGATCGCGCGGTATCGGTCGCGCGTGCGTTGAGCTGTTTTCGGAAAACGATTGCGCGGTAGCGTTTATCTATTGCTCAAACGACGAGGCTGCAGAGGAGTGCGCGGATGAAACAGGTGCATATCCGATAAAGGCGGATCTTTCGGACCCCGAAGACGCCGAGTGGGCGTATAATAAGGCTGTGGAGTATCTCGGCGGCGTCGATATTCTCGTCAACAACGCGGGTATCAGTTCTTCGGGACTTGTCACCGATATGACCGACGATGAGTGGGTGAGGGTGATAAATACCAACCTCTCAAGTGCGTTTTATATGAGCCGCGCCGCGGCTCACGATTTTGTCAGACAGCAATCGGGTGCTATCGTTAATATTGGCTCCGTATGGGGCAGATGCGGTGCATCCTGCGAGGTCGCGTATTCGACGAGTAAGGCAGGAATACGCGGACTTACCTTGTCTATGGCAAAGGAGCTCGGTCCGTCAGGCGTGAGAGTCAATTGCGTTGAGCCCGGTGTGATCGACACAGATATGAACGCCTGCTACGATGACGATGACATTGCAGAGCTTTGCGAGCAGACACCTCTTTATCGAATCGGCGACCCTGCTGAGGTTGCGGAGCTTGTTTATTTTCTTGCGAGCGAAAAGGCATCGTTTATCACAGCGCAGATAATTGGCGTTGACGGTGGGTTCGGAATATGAATAATCGAAAATTTTTGACTGTTATGGCGGTGTTCGATGCCGAAACGCAAATGAAGCTTGCGGAGATACAGGAACATCTGATCAGTAATATTTCCGATGGAACACAGACGATGGGAATACCGTTTCACCTGACTCTAGGAAGCTATCCAGCAGATGAGCTTGAAGCGGTTATTGAACAGATAAAAAATGTCGGCGAGACGGCAAAGCCGTTTGAAATATCGCTCAACAGATATAATAACTTTGGTAATAAGGTTTTCTTTCTTGAGCCGGAAATAACCGATGAACTTATCAAGCTTCGGAAGAGCTTTGAGTGTGATTACGCAAACGGATTCGATTGGGTCCCTCACGCTACGCTTTTTTGCGGAGAAGTTGATGAGGTAATCAAAGCCGGAAAGATCGCACCCGATATCGCATTTCCGTTAAAGACAAGGATTGAGGGCATTGAGCTTGGTGAGTTCTTTCCACCTGAGAAGAAATTCAGCATAACCTTTAAAGAATAGGAGCATTATGAAGCATATACTTTTGATCACAACGGGAGGCACGATAGCAAGCGCGGAGAGCGAAAACGGTCTCGTACCCGCCCTCGCATCCGATCAATTGCTCTCCCACGTACCCGAGGTAAGAAATATCTGCCGCGTTTCAACGGTGCAGCTATACAATCTTGACAGCACGAATATGAAGCCCGAATATTGGCTTGAGGTCACAAGATATATCCGCAAGGTATATGATGATTACGATGGATTCGTAATTACCCACGGCACAGACACTATGGCGTACGCGGCGGCAATGCTGCATTATCTCATACAAAACAGCAGAAAGCCGATAGTCCTGACGGGAGCGCAGATACCGATAGAGAAGCGCGACACAGATGCGCGAGAGAATCTTACCGATGCGTTTATGTACGCAGCTGATGATGACGCTTGCGGTGTGCATATAGTATTCGGCGACAAGATCATCGCCGCGACACGCGCAAGAAAGACGAGGACGAAGAGCTTTAATGCCTTCTCAAGCATCGACTATCCCGAGATCGGCTTTATCCGCGGATCGGTCAAATACTATATTAGAGAAACACCTGTAGGAGAAACGGCATTTTTCGATGAGATAGATCCGTCCGTCATAGTGGTCAAGCTTATTCCCGGAATGAGCGCGGATATTTTTGACTTTATTGCAGACCGTTACCACGCTGTCATCATCGAGAGCTTCGGTGTGGGCGGATTGCCATATTACGATAACGACGAATTCGTCGAGAAAATAGAAACGCTTATAGAAAAAGGAGTTCGCATCGTCATCACGACGCAGGTGCCGCACGAGGGAAGCGATATGGGAGTCTATCAGGTCGGACTCCGTATCAAGCAGAAATACGAGCTTCCCGAGGCATATGATATGACTACCGAAACCGTCGTTGCCAAAGTAATGTGGGCGCTCCCGCAGTGCAAGACCGCCTCAGAATTTGCAAAGCTTTTCTATACTCCCGTGGGAAATGATATAATATAACAATTACCGTCCGCATGGCTTACGCCTTGCGGACGGATCTTTTTTGGTTTATCTTAGATGGATTTGGAGATGGATTTGCATAAAGCTTTCGGTATTTCAAGGGGGTTACGTTATACTTTTCCTTGAAGATGTGGTTAAGATATGAAAGGCTCTCAATACCGACAAGATCGGCTATGTTTTTGAGCGAATAGTTAGTTGTTTTCAGATAATATTCGATATACTTGAGGCGCGTGTCCTTAAGATATTGCGAAAAGGTAACCCCCCAATGAAATTTAAAGCGGTGGGATACGTAGGATTCACTGTACTGCAACGTTTTACAAATATAGGGAAGTCCGCCGCGTATGCCGGCAGACGTATTGAGAAGATCGAGGATTCTTTGCATAAGAGGTGAATCAGATGGCTTGCTTCTTTCGATCTCGTTGAAAAATATGTTAAATATCTTTATGAGCATCTCTGCTCCGTATCCGCGCTTTCGCGTCAGATCGGAAACCGAGGAATAGCGCAGGGCGATCGCCTCAAGCTCCATAAGCTCCGACACCGAGAGATGTACGAAATCGTGATTGACGGGTAACGCCATATACTTCTCATCTTGGTGCGCTATCAGGGATAAATATTGCTCAAAAATTTTATTTGAAATAATAACCGATCTTTGCAATAACGTGCCGGGACTTGAGATGCTATGCTGTGTATTTGGTGCGATCAATCTGCAATCACCGAGGGAAAGCTGCGTTTTTTCTCCTTCCTTGATTAATTCCGCTTCTCCGTCCAAAATATAGATTATTTCGAAATAGCTATGTGAGCAGAGGGGGCGGTTGGCGCTTTGCAGTATTTGCAACGCAAATCCCGATTCGTCGGGGAGCAGGCTGTTTTGCTGTTCGTGTGTTGTTAAAGTATTCATGCTTTAATTATAGACAGTAAAAAGCATTATGTCAAGCGTAAATGTTCAAAAAAAGCGGAATAGAGCATTTTTTTGACTCTTTTGAATATTGCGAGTGTGTTATTGCTGTGATATAATCGAGTTGAATAAAAAATGCACTGCTGTGCGGATATGAATGGAGAAGATTATGGAGATTAACGGATTACTTTGCCACGATCGTATCACTGAAAAGCTGACACCGGAGCTTTCGTTTGATGAAAGCGCGGATTTTAGCGAATGGAAAGAGAAGATAAGAGGGAAGCTTATCGAGCTTTTGGGTCTTGATACAATATCTGAAAACGCGGTCAATGATCCTCGAATGGAGATATTTGAGGAAGAACAGATGGAGGGCTACAGACAGATTCGCTTTGAATTTGAAAGCGAGGTCGGTTCTGTTGTACCCGTTTATATACTGATACCCGATAGGCTTGAGGGGAAGGCACCTGTTGTAATAACCTTGCAGGGACACAACAAAATGGGATTTCGTTCTTCTATCGGTGATCCCGGTCCCGACACGGAGGATTACGACACGGGAAGGGGAACTTTCGCTATCCAAGCGGTTAAGAAAGGATACGTCGCGGTTGCCATAGAGCAAAGAGGAATGGGCGAGCGTCGGGCGATGAACACTCTTATAAGGCGTGTCAGCATCCGTCCCGAAAGCGGATCCTGCTATTGGGAGGCTATGACCGCGCAGATGCTTGGCAGAACGCTTATCGGTGAGAGAGTGTGGGATATAAGCCGCACCATCGACCTTCTTTCTGCTTTTCCCGAATGTGATACTGACAGGATCGTCATTACGGGTAACTCGGGCGGAGGTACTGCATCTTACTATGCCGCGTGCATAGATGAGAGAATAAAGATATGCGCTCCGAGCTGTACGTTCTGTCCTTATCCCGAGTCGGTATTAAGATTCTATCACTGCACGTGTAATTATATTCCAAACGCTTACAGATGGTTTGATATGCAGGATCTCTCCTGTCTTATCGCTCCTCGCCGCCTGGCAATTGTTTCTGGAAAATACGATACCTGCTTCCCGATAAAAGGCGTTAAGCGCGGATTTGAGACGGTAAAAAGGATATACGAAAAGGCGGGAGCGGCTGACTTGTGTAGCCTTACCGTAAACGAGCATCAGCATTGGTGGTGCGAGGATACGATGTGGCGCGTTATCTCCGAGGAGCTTGAAAAGCTCGGATGAAAAACAGATAGATTATGACGAACGCTTTATTGTTTTGCGCGTTGGCATTGATGCGAATAGCACAGAAGGTGTGCTCGAAAAAGACCGCCTCGTTGATTGACAGCGGTGTTAAGTTTTTTCACTATGGGGCGGTGTACCAATTTTTAGCCGCACTTTTTGCACTTATCACGCTTTCCGTCACCGGCTTTTACGGATTCAATATCCCAACGCTTATCTGCTCGGTCGCAAGTGCATTTCTTTTGACTGTAAGTATATTTTCCTCGCTCGAGGCGATGAAGGGATGCACTCTCGTGCTCATCAATATGACGTCCTCGGCGAGTATAATTTTGCCCTGTGTGTTGGGAATATTCCTATTTGACGAGCCTATGGGTGCTTTGCAATGGGTCGGGCTTGTAGTTTTCGTGATCTCTACCTATTTTTTGGTTTCGGACTCAAAAAGCACCGGCGGCAAGATGACGTTGAAAACCGTTCTTATGCTTGTTGCGTATTTTTTAGGCGAGGGACTTATAGTCGTTGTTCAGAAGTTTTTTGCCAAGAACGTTGAGGGCGGAAATACGGCTGCGTTTTCATTTCTGATGTTTGCGTCGAACGCGCTGATACTTTCGCTTTGTGCGTTGGTGTCATGTAAAATAAAAACAAAAAAAGAGAGAAAGCGATTTGCAATAGAGTCGCTTGACAAAAGGCTCTACGGCTATGGGGCAATACTTTCGTGTGCTGTATTCGTTGTCAATATCGTTGTGACGACTCTCGCAAAAACCGTCGATTCCGTAGTACTTTTATCGCTTGAGAGCGTTATCAGTATTTCGGTCACGACTGCGGTTGGTGCGCTGATTTTTAAAGAAAAGATAACTGTAAAAAAGCTTGCGGGGATATTTATCGGTCTTGTCGCCGTCCTGCTTATCAATATATAAAAGGGTTTTATGATGAATAATAAAAAAGAGATAAAGGGAATATCCGTGCTCAATCCTGTAAGAGTTGACAGGGAGATATATCTTAGGTCTATAGATCATGCTATCAAGCACGGATATAATCACATCCAACTGATCGGTCCAATTCACGATCCCGTCAGAGGAAACGTGGACGGAATGGTTTTTTACAAAAAGTATTCTCGGTTTAACTCCTCAAAGGATGCCGATTACGTAAATCATTGCATAAAGGTAGTAAATGAAGCACTTGAAAAGTCTCACGCGGCGGGGATAGAAACGTATATGTGGCATCACGAGCTTGATATTCCCGACGGATTCTGCGAGGCTTTTCCGGAGTTGCTCAACGAATACGGTGACGTTGAGGTGAGCCATCCGATACTCAAGGATTTTCTCGAGAACAAGCTTAAGGATTTCTTTGAGACTTATCCGCTTATGGACGGTCTTGTGATAACCTATTATGAAACCAAGGTTCCGCTGATGCGATTGAAGAATCAAAAGCTCTCCACGACGGAACGAATGAAGTACGTAACGCAGCTGCTGTACGATACCTGCGCAAAATACGGCAAAAAAATAATAGTCCGCACCGATGCAACGCTTGAAGAGGACTACGTAACCTTGCTTAAGGTATATGAGCAGGTATCGACCGACATGGTGATAATGGACAAGTGGACACAGTTTGACTGGAGTCTGACGCTGCCTCCGAACCAATTTATCCGCAACGTTGATAAAAATCCTCTGCTTATGGAGACAGACCTTTTCGGAGAGTATTTCGGAAAGGGAAGATTGCCCTTGATGATAAAGGAGCATATAAAGGAGAATTATTATCATTGCGAAAAGTATTTCCCCTGCGGATACGTCTCGAGGATCGACAGGAGCGGCTTTTATCCGTGGGGAGAGGTGAACGAGGTCAATCTTGTCATTATGCACGCGCTTATGAGCGGCGAAAACGTTGATGAAGCGATAGACCTGTTTTTTAAAGGGAAATACGGAAAAACCGCTGATAAGGTCAGGGCGATAATGGAGCGTACAGAGGACGTTGTCAGGAAAATTCTTTTTCTCAACGGTTATTATTTCAGCGAGCTGAGCCGTTTTCCGACCCTGAATCACTCGAAAAACCATTTCTATTTTGAGATGATGAGAGAGAATTATTGTATTGCCTCTGATGAGTGGTTTGTTCCCGTTGGCTGGAAGCGTGGAAATATAGGAAAGATCTTTGACGAGATAGAGAGTGCGAAAAATGATGCCGCTATGCTTTTGCAAAGGGTGCTTGCTTTGAAGGATGAGATCGTGGAGGATGAATTTGCTGATCTTTATGTAAAGTTCAGAAATCTTGATCTTTGTGCACGCATCTGGGGTGAGATTGTTGAAGTTTTCTTTTCATATTCAAGGTATATGGACGGAGGAGAGAGGGAATATTACAGCAAGCTGAAAAAGGGTCTCTCAAGGCTTTTGGAGCTTGAAGCTCTTGGCAAGGAGCAGCTTGGTGAAATGTTTCACTGTGTTATCGGCGATCGGCTTGATGGGCTTGTACACAACAGAGACATGATATCCGAGTTTGTCAGAGAGACCGAAGCGAGCCTAGCGTATGAAGAGAGGAAAAACAGGGAGCTTGCGAAAGAGGGCTTGACTGATTACGTTATCTGCGGCGGCGCTTGCGAAGGTCACAAGCTTCAAAAAGAAGTAAATTTCAGCGACACGCTGATGCGCGACGGGGAGCTTTGTCGTATTCCCGGGAACCGCAAGGGGCTTGAATGGAGCACTATAAACGCACACGGCTGGTTCAGCTACGAAATGAATATTACTCCGGAAAGTGATAATCTGATAACCGTTGAGGCGGGAAGTAATACTGATACTCTCTGCATGAAGGTGACAATCGGAGACAGTGAGCACACTGTTAACGCCAAATGCGACGGAAAAGCTATCGTGTCGTTTAATTACAGATCAAAACCCGATGAAAAAAGAGTAAGGATACGCTTTGAAAAAATAAGCGCAAACGTGCCGTGTATCTACACGGTAGAGGTAAAGTGAGGTAATAATCATGGCAAGAAAAAGACAAATAAGAATCGGAATGTGCACGCCAATTATGAACTTTGATGAGGAGCACGTCATTATGCTCAAAGAGGCAAGAGTAAACTTTGCCACAATTTTCATAGACAGTTTGCCCGAGGGCAGACGTGACGAGATACTTTCTTGGTTTGATAAGCACGGAGTCACCTGTGCGTTTCGACAGACAGACGTGATGAAATACTACAAGGAGGCGTGGATGCCCGATCTTGACAAGCTTGAGGGGACGGCTTTTGAAAAGCATCCTTGCTTTATCGCTTGCACCTACGTTGACGAGCCGGGAAGCGATCATTTTGAGGTGCTAGGTAAAGAGGTTGAAGAATTCAAGAAGAGGTTTCCCGATAAGATACCTTACATCAATCTTCTCCCGATGTACGCAAACTCTGCGCAGCTCAAGGGCGGCGCTTGGAAATCTGCGATAGAATATTATAAGATATCCACGGATGAATACCGTGAATATATCGATGAATACGTGAAAAAGGTCAACACGGACTATATCTGCGTTGACGTTTACCCTTATCAGAGAATACCCGATCCCGCTTGTCCCGAGCGTTTTCCCGCGTACTATATTCCAACCGAATACGCCGATTATTGTAAAAATCTTGAGATAGTAGCGGATGCCTGCCGAAAAAGCGGCCGTGATTTTTGGGGAGTTATGCAGAGCTGCTCTTGGAGTAAGGGAATACGCGAGCCCGAGCCCTGTGAGATAGTACAGCAGTTTTACACGATGATGTCCTTCGGCGCAACTCATTTTGAATATTACGTTTTTGCTCACAGAGCGGTCCACAGCGGATGTATGCTTGATGAGCGCGGACATCAAACCAAGATATATTGGGCGGCAAAGGATCTCGCGGACGCTATTCACAGGATGGAGGATGTGTACCTCTCTTATAAAAACGTTGGCGTGTTCAATGTGAATTACTCCGATGAGGTTAAGTATCTTGGACTTGAGCATCCATACACAGAGTTTGATACGATCAGAGAAATAGAGTCAGACACCCCTCTTCTTGTCGGTTGTTTCCGAAAGGAGGAGGACACGGGACACGCGTTTACCCTTGTCAATTACAGTCCTTTCAAGTCACCCAAGACATCTCATGTAAGAGTGAAATTGGATGGAAAGGTGACTCAGTATATAAACGGAGAGCCTTGCGTTATGCATGGAGATAGCGGTTATTACGAATTTGTCCTTCCGCAGGGACACGGTGTATTTGTTACGGTAGAATAATTTAAAAACGGTCTTCTAAAAAGAAGACCGTTTTTAAATTATTGATTATTTGCTCTGTATTGCGCAGGAGTCATTCCCGTGTGATCTTTAAAGCAGGTAATGAAATATCCGTAGCTCTGGAATCCGCAATCTGCCGCGATCTCACCGAGCGAGCGGGAGGAGTGAGTAAGCTCGACCTTGGCATGCTCGATGCGAGTTTCGGTCAGCTTTTCAACGAAGCTCATCCCGAAATTCTTTCGGATTATTCTCGAAGCGTGGCGGCTTGAGACGTTGAGCTGTCTTGCATAATCAGAAAGCGTAACCTTTCTGGTAAATTCAGCGGCAAAGAACGCGTCGGTCTCGATCATAAAGTCCCCCGTATGCGCCATGCCGCGGCGGCGGTCGTCAAGCTCGGAGCGTCTCAATATCTCGGTCATAATGAAGGTAAGCAGAGCCGTCGTGCATCCAACATGACCGTAGCGACGCTCCTTTATCTCCGTTACGAGCTTTTCAAAATAGGGAAGTATCTCAAAGGACTCGTCTCGTATATAATGAAGGCTCGAAAGCGCCTCGCAAAGTCTCTCATAAGCGCGCTTTTGAAGGTTAGAGGAGCTTTCAGCAGGGGCTATCGGGGCAAATCGGATACTGTATTGAGAGATCCCATCGCGTATGCTTAGATTCTCTTGATAGTGGTATTCGTTGGGATGTATCACATAGAGGTTTCCGGGGGCTATCTCCATTCGCTGATTTCCAATAACGATCTCCCCGCCTCCGCTTGCGAAATATCTTATCTCATAAAGGGAATGATTGTGTGTCGAAGCTATGCATTCCTCGCCCACGGCGTAAATATTTTCGTCGGCACAAACGCGGATCTTAATATTTTCTATGTGTACCACCGTTTCAACAAAATACGGTTTTTTCGAAAGAGCCATAAACAGTTGTCCTCCCTTGATCGGTCGTTACAACCGTATTTTAGCATATTAAAAGCACAAAATCAATACTAAAAGCGATAAAAATTTAATTTTGGGACCTTAATCTTTCTTTTTGTCCCGTTTTTGTATTGATTTTTAGAAAAAAATCGATTAAAATGTGTATAATGATGATGATTACAAAAATCTGAGTATCAATTGTTACAAGGAGGTAAAAATGAAGAACGGAATAATTTACAGAGGTGAAAACGAAATATTCAAATATATCGGCTGGCCAACCGTTTGCCGTGATGAAAACGGAGTTCTTTACGCCGCCTGTTCGGGACACAGAATAAGCCATATATGTCCCTTCGGCAAAAACTATCTTTTTATAAGCAGCGACGAGGGCGAGACATGGTCCTGCCCGTCGGTAATAAACGACACTGCGCTCGATGACAGAGACGCGGGAATAGTCTCGCTCGGTGACGGAAAGCTGCTTATGACCTATTTCAACCATCCGAGAAACTTTTATATCGATAATGCCGAGGCACACGCATCTCACGTGGCGGACAGAGCATCGGTCGAGCTTCATTGGGAGCTTTATATGGGTACGATAGAGTATCTGAAGAAGATGCCCGAGGAGCGTAATATATATGGCTCGTTTGTCCGTCTGTCCGAGGATAACGGCAGAACGTGGGGAAAAGCGATAAAAGTTCCCGTATCCGCGCCTCACGGTCCCATTAAGCTGCGCTGCGGAAAACTCCTTTATGTTGGTAAGGAGTTTTATTCAGATCGCACAGACTGCAAGGGCGATATCCTTGCATACGAAAGCCTTGACGGAGGACAAACGTGGGAATACGTGTCAAGAATTAAGGATACAACGGGATACCAGGGATATATTTTCACCGAGCCTCACACAGTTGAGCTTGAAAACGGAAGAATACTCTGCGGCATAAGAGTCCAGGAGGGGGATGGAATAACCGTGCATATATGTCACTCGGACGACGGAGGAAAAAGCTGGAGCGAGATAAAGCCTCTCGGAAACTGCGGCGCGCCGCCTCATTTTCTCCTTCATTCCTCGGGTGCAATTATTCTTTCATACGGAAGAAGAAAAGCACCGTTCGGTCAGCGTGCGTTGATCAGCTATGACGGCGGAGAGACCTTTGAAAAAGAAGTTGTTCTCCGCGACGATGCTACTCACGGTGACTTGGGTTACCCCTCTACAGTGGAGCTGTCCGACGGCTCGCTGCTTACGGTATATTATCAAAGCGCAAGGAACGACGACCCGTTCAGATCACTTCTTTATACGAAATGGAGACTTGAAGAAATATGAAAGAATTGATATGTGGAGCAAGACTTTTTGACGTTGAAGGCAGCGTTGAGATAAATGACAGGGTAATTAATTTGCCATTTGGTGCAGAGGGCGGTTTTATTGGAATTGACGGAAATCATTGGCGTATCAGAACGGTATCCCTGCACGCGTTCAGCGATGACAGTGACACGTTGATAGATGAAAATGAAAGCCTTGTTTTTGCCAACGGACATAAGGCGCCACTTACTGGAAATATATTTTTCCTTGATAATCTTTTAAGCGGAGAGTCGCTCTTTATTGCCTCCGAGGCACCCGATTACGTGACGAGCATTCTTTACATCACAAAGGGTGTAGTATCTCTGTCAAATGAGGGCAACGCGATCGCGATAGGCTTTGATAAGACCGAGGACATCGAAAAAGCTTGCCGTTCTTATTACAAGGATGCTATGATAAATAAGCTTCCTCGCACTATGTCGAATACCTGGGGAGACAGAAACGGATATTCGCGTATCTGCCGTGATTTCGTTCTGCGTGAGATCGAGGCAGCAAAGGATATCGGAATTGATATCGTTCAGATAGACGATGGATGGCAAACGGGAAACACCTACGATCCCGCCATCAAAAACGAGCAGGGGAGAAGATGCTTCAGAGGAGACTTCTGGAAGTACGGAAAAGAAAAGTTCCCCTTCGGTATGGAAGAGATAGCCAAAGCCGCGACAGATGCGGGACTCAAGCTCGGTATCTGGTTTGCGCCCGATAGCGAGAACAATTACGCTCTTATTGACAGAGATATCGCGGTGCTGAAAAAAGCGTACGATGAGTGGGGAGTAAGATTCTTCAAGCTTGATATGTATTGGATAGAGTCAAGAGAGAACAGGGATCAGTTCTTAAAGCTTTTGGATGCAGTATACTCATTCGGAGATGACGTAGCGGTCCAGCTTGACGTGACCCGTGATAAGAGAATAAACTACCTCTGTGGCAAAAAATACGGTAGCATTTTCGTAGAAAACAGATATACGAAGAGCGCAAACTCTTATCCTTACAGAGTACTCAGAAGCCTTTGGAGATTCTCAAAATATATCCCTTCGACTCGCTTCCAGTTTGAGCTTGTAAATCCCGATCTTTTCAAGGAATGCTACGCGGAGGATGACGTTTTCGCTCCCTCGCTCTACGGAATGGATTATCTTTTCGCATCTGTAATGCTCTCAAATCCGCTTTTCTGGATGGAGCTTCAGTTCTTGCCTGAGTCACGTCGTGCGGAGCTTAAGCCTGTAATGGAGGTCTGGCGCAAAATAAGGGAGGATATTGCCACGGCAGATGTCTCTCCCATAGGAGAGTGTCCCTGCGGAAGAAACTTTACAGGCTTTAAGGTGAAGGGAAAAGATAGGTCGTACCTGCTTGTTTTCCGAGAGCTTACAGACAGAAACAGCTTCACCTTCGACGTCGGTGAAAGCGTCGAGATCGTTAACATACTTATATCAAATACGTCGGTCGATGCGACGGTCTGCGGTAATGACGTTACTGTAAAATTCGACAAGCCCCGTGCTTATGCATTGATCGAGATTAAGGAGAATAAAAATGTTTAAAGGAATACTTCCCGCGCTGATCACCCCGCTTGATAAAAACGGAAACGTAAGCTCTGAGGTACTTGAAAGACTCGTTGAGAGCTTGATAGAGCAGGGCGCGGATGGCTTTTATCTTTGCGGTGCAACAGGTGAGGGCTTGAACCTCACCGTGTGTCAGCACAAGGAAATGGTCGGAAAAACGATAGAAAAGGTCGGAGGCAGAGTGCCGTGTATTGTCCACGTAGCGAGAACGGTATTCTCCGAGATGATAGAGCTTGCCCGTTACGCTGAGAGCGTAGGAGCTGCGGCTATTTCCGCAATTCCTCCGATATTCTTCAAATACGACGAGGACGAGATATACTCATATTACGAAAGGCTTGCAGAGAGTGTCAATATTCCGATCGTGATATATAACAGCCCCGCTGCGGCGGTAGCTTTCTCTGATAAACTCTTAGACCGTCTTTTCTCGATACCAAACCTCACCGCGATAAAGTGGACTAATCCCAATTATGCTACGGTTATGAGCGTAAAGGCGAGAAATCCCGAGGCGAATTTTATAAACGGACCCGACGAGACCCTCCTTCAGGGCTTGGGCGCGGGCTGTGACGCGGGCATAGGCACGACCTATAATTTTCTCCTGCCCGAGATAAAGGGAATATATAACGCCTTTACGAGCGGAGATTTCGCAAAAGCCTTAGAGCTTCAAACATACGTCGCGCGCGTTTGCGGAGTATTCTCGGGCAGAAGTGTTATTATGGTTGCAAAATTTATTATGTCAAGGCTTGGATACGACGTATACTATCCCATACACCCTATGAGAAAGCTTACCGAAAAAGAGGAGAGCGATATCATTGCATACTTGCAGAGCGTTGGAATGAAGATTGAATAAACAAAAAAAGCACGGTGTACCGTGCTTTTTTCAATGAATTATTATGCCTCGTTGAGGAACTTTTCGTACCAGAACATTCCGTATGTGAACGCCTCGTACATTCCGTCCTTGTCCGCTTGCTTGAGAATCGCACCTGTTGCGGATTCGATAACCTGAATAAAGATCTTTCCGGGAACCTTATTGCCGTTGGTCTCTGTGTAGGACATTATTTCAAAAATGAGAACGCATCTCTCGGAGAAATCTCCGTAGCAGATGGTATCCTTTTCTCTTACCAAAGGTCTGTTTTTATAATAAAGATATGAGCCCTTGACCTGCTCGCGTGCTTCTGCAGCCATATATTCACCCGCTTGATGACAAGCTTATCCTTTCTCGGTTTATAATACTATCAATATATTATACCATAACAAAGATGTCAAGTCAACATTTATTTGTCAATTTTTTTAAAAAATGCTTATTTGAGCATAAAAGGGTGCGCTTTGATAAAAAAATATGGTCCCTTATTTTGCGGCATAGCAGACGTGTAAAGAATGTCTGCAGCTTCGGATACTGTTTTTTGAATGCTATGCTCGGGTGCGTCTGCCGGTTTTGTCACAATATTAAAATCAC
Organism: Oscillospiraceae bacterium; assembly: GCA_015064685.1. Lineage (GTDB taxonomy): Bacteria > Bacillota > Clostridia > Oscillospirales > CAG-272 > SVTX01. Next base: position 56,044 of record SVRT01000011.1, on the reverse strand, counting down.
ACGTTTTTCTCAGCTTTGCCAGTAGCTTGCGTCCTGCATCGTTTGCTCCGAGTAGTGTTGTGTACTCGGGAAGCGAATGAGTCAGCTTGTCGGATACACCTAACAGTGAGAAGAGAATAACTCGGTTAACTCTCGCATTCGTGTATTTTGATGAGTAGCAGGCATTAAAAAATTCGCAATAGCTGTTTGCCGATAATGCCGCGTTGCGGATTCGCTCAATAATCCCGCATCCGTCCTCGGCGATATGCTCACCACCGTTTGAACGGGATATCGCACGCACGGTGATCTCCAAAGGTGTCATCAGCTTAAAAAATGAAAGAATTTCTCGGCTTGTATTATCTTCGTCAATCGGCCCGAGACCGCAGTTTTTTGCTTTTAAAAGGGCACAAAGTGAATTTTTGGGAATATATTCGTTCAAAAGCTGCTCAGGCTCCAGAGCAGAATTCTTGACCGCCTCGCGTATTGCCGATGCGCTTGGATGACTGTTTTGCGGAAGCTCCTTGTCATTGTACGCCGCGCCTTCACGTTTTATTGGAACAATATCAAGCTGTGCACCGAGTCTTTTTATAGCTGCAACGTATGAGATACCGAGAATGTCGTTTGAAAGCAATGGAATGTCTTCACCGGATATGTTTTTTATCGCTTCGAAGTATGCCGCTGCAGAGCCAAGCCCTCCGCGCTGAAGCTCGTAATAAACCGAGGCGAATTCAGGGGAGCAAATTGCATTTGCGGCACGGTTGAGGAGCGATACGTCTCCGCATTCGCTGCCAAAGCTCATCGCATCAATTCCAAGAGAGGATAGAATGTGAACCCCGGCGTTTGCGAAGCCCTCGGCTGAGAAGGAGGAAAAAGGAAAGGGAAGCTCTACGACTATATCCGCCCCGCCGCGGATCGCAGCTTCGGCACGTGTGTATTTATCAAATATCGCCATCTCTCCGCGCTGAGTGAAGTTTCCGCTCATAATGCAAACTACGCAGTCATATCCCATCGACCGCAAAATATCTATCTGTCGCTTGTGTCCTGTGTGAAACGGATTGTATTCACAAATAATACCGACCGTGCGCATAGTATCCCTCCTTTTTTGACTTATATTTAGAGTATACCATTTTTATTAGTGGGTGTCAAGCATAATAATTTTTAAAAAATCACAAAAAATCCCTCTCAAAAATTAAAAAAACTCTTGACAAATTGCAATTAATCATATATAATAATTAAAGTCGCGTTTTATGTCTGTAAGAAGGGAAGGAAAAAGTATGATTTTAGACGTTGGTCCGCTTCTCCGCGGAGAAAAGAGCCGTATAACGTTTGATTATATGCTTGCCCCCATTCCTATGGACAGAGTTACGTTTAAGGACGATGCTCACGTTACGGGCGAGATCACCGACAGCGCGGGATATATGCAGCTGACGGCACAGGCTCATCTTGCGTATGAGACCGAGTGCGACAGATGCCTTGATGCGGTTGAAGGTGAATTCGTACTGGATTTTGAGCGAGTCGTTGCAGACGAGGGAACCTTGACCGAGGAACAAATAGAGGACAATGTAGACGAGTACGTCATAGTCGAGAACGGAAAGCTTGACATCGATGAGCAGCTCGCCGAGGCGCTCCTGCTTGATTTCCCGCGAAAGATCCTTTGCTCCGACGATTGTCCCGGGCTTTGCCCGAAGTGCGGGAAATCTCTCAAGGGCGGCGATTGCGGTTGCCCCAAGAAAGAGATAGATCCTCGCCTTGCAGTCCTTGCAACTCTGCTCAAAAAGGAAGACGAGCAATAAACGCTTCAATACAGTAAAAAATATTTTTATATATCGACGGCATACATAAGTGTGCTTCGAGAGGGAGGTTCAATATGGCAGTACCGAAGAAGAAAGTGTCCAGCGCACGCAGAGATAAGAGAAGATCCAACAACTCCAAGCTCACAATGCCCGGACTTGTAAAGTGCTCCAACCCCGCATGCGGTGAGATGCTTAAGCCCCACTGCGTATGCAAGGTTTGCGGCTACTACAACGGCAAGAAGGTTCTCAACGTAAAAGAGGCATAATTGACCGTTAAACAGTAAAAAAGAACTCTATGCGTAGGGTTCTTTTTTATTCTCAAAAAAGTGCTTTTTGTACTTGATTTTTTGATGAATTCGGTGTATAATATCCATTGGATTTTATTTTGATCTTACAGGAGGTAGAAAAATGAGTGAATGTACACACGATTGCTCCTCGTGCTCTCTTAACTGTCCGTCAAAAAATGGCGGAATTCCCAAGGATGAGGCGAACAAGGGCAGTAATGTTAAGCATATAATTGCGGTTGTCAGCGGAAAGGGCGGAGTTGGAAAGTCTCTCGTGACCTCAATGCTTGCAGTTCATCTTTCACGTAAGGGATATAAGGTCGGTGTTCTTGATGCCGATATCACAGGTCCTTCGATCCCTAAGGCGTTTGGCGTTTACGCAGACGTTGAGGGAGATGAGAACGGAGCTATGCTCCCACCCGTAACAAAGACGGGAATCAAGGTAATGTCGGTAAACCTTATGCTTGAGGATGAGACAAGACCCGTGGTTTGGCGCGGATCTCTTATTGCAGGTACTGTCCGTCAGTTCTGGACCGATACAGCATGGGGGGACCTCGACTTTCTTTTGGTCGATTGCCCTCCCGGAACAGGTGACGTACCGCTTACCGTTTTCCAGAGTCTTCCCATTGACGGATGTGTTATCGTATCAAGCCCTCAGGACCTTGTTGCGATGATCGTAAAGAAGGCTGCTAATATGGCGGATATGATGAGTATTCCTGTGCTTGGACTCGTTGAGAACATGAGCTTTGTTAAGTGTCCCGATTGCGGTAAGGAGATAAAGATATTCGGTGAGAGCCATATCGATGAGATAGCTGACGAATTTGGATACGATCTGTTGGCAAGAATTCCGATCGATACCTCCGTTGCTTCTTACGTAGACAAGGGAATGATCGAATATATCATTTGCGATTATCTTGATTCTGCGGCAGACAGTATCGCAAAAAAATGCGCGGATAAGGTAAAATAATGAGTATGCCTTGCATCCGTGACAGAGGGCGGATAATCAGAGCTCTGATAAAGATCGCAGTAATAGTTCTTTGCGTCGTTTTTGCGGCGTTGATAGCCACTGCAGGTATAAGCTTATACGTAAGGCTTTCTGTCGAGGATTCGGTTTATATCAATACACCCGAGATCCGGGATGTTGAGGATTTCGATTGTGTGATCGTGCTTGGAGCAGGTCTTAAAAGCGACGGAACTCCGAGTCCGATGCTTGAAGACAGGATAAAGGTCGGTATAGAGGTGTTTGAGGCATCGGGAGCCGCTTACATCCTTATGAGTGGAGACAGGTCCGGTGAATACTACGACGAGCCCGGCGCAATGAAAGAATATGCCGAGAAGCTTGGAGTTGATCCGTCTATGATACTTACCGACGGCTGCGGATTTTCGACGTATGAGAGTATAACTCGTGTCAAGGAAGAATATGGCTTTGACCGCGTTATCGTGATTACACAGAAATATCATCTTTACCGCGCTCTTTATATTGCGGATAAGGCGGGAATTGACGCGATAGGCGTGTCAGCCGATCTGCGCCCTTATATTGGACAAACTGTGCGTGACATCCGTGAGATTCTTGCTCGCGTTAAGGATTTCTTTATGTGTATATGAATATTTGGTGGGGGATATTGTAAAATATCTCCCATTTCCTTTATTAATTAACAAATAACACTTGAAAAAAAATGGCTTATGGTGTAAAATGAATTATCTGTTATAATGAGAAAGGACGTTGCTAAGACGCTTTAGATAATGATAAATAACACAACATGGATAAGTGGCGGAAGGGTACGGCTCCATAGCGTAACCACGGACAAGTTTAAAATGTCACGGTTTTCGATCAATCTGATAACCAAAAGTGACAAAATCAATACTCCGCTGACCAAGCTTATGCTTGCGGTAATGCTGAGGGGATCGCAAAGGTATCCTACCGTTACCGCGATCAATAAAGCACTTGACGAGCAATATGGAGCGGCGGTGACTCTCAGAACAACGACCGTCGGAGACAAGAGTATACATAAAATATCCTGCAAGCTGCTGAAGGAAAGCTTTGTTTTTGACGGAGATAATTCCGCGATACTTGAAAATGTAATGGGAATACTGTCCGATATTCTTTTTTCGCCACTGAAGGATGAAAAAGGGCTTTTACTTTCAAATTACGTTGAAAGCGAAAAGAGAATAGCTATAGATGCAATAAACTCGAAGATAAACGATCCCAAGGCATACGCATCAGAGCAATGCTCGAGATATATGTTTGAAGGCTCGGAGTACGAGGTCGTGGCAGACGGAAACGAGGAGCTGATAAACTCATTTACCGCCGAACAGATTACGGAGAGGTTCAAGGCTTTCTTCAGTGAATGTATAGTTGAATGCTACTACGTAGGCGACAAGCCGCACAGTGAGGTCGAGGAGCTTGTTGAAAAATATTTCCCGTTTTCAGGCAAAAATACCAATGTGCCTGTATATGGGGAGCATGCTTTTAAGAGTGATAAACAAGACGCATGCTATATTGAGGATGAGGGAGACGTTTCACAGGGAAGACTCGTTCTCGGATATAGATGTAACACGGTACTTTCGGACAAGGATTATTATCCTATGGCTCTCTTTAACGAGATATTCGGCGGGTCGTCGGTATCAAAGCTTTTCCTTAACGTCAGAGAGAAAAAGAGCCTTTGCTATTACTGCTATTCCTCCTTCCATACCTCGACGGGAACGTTGAAGGTGGGTTGCGGAATAGATCCGGCGAAAAAGGATGATGCACTTTGTGAGATTGACAGACAGCTCGATGCAATGAAGCGTGGTGATATTACCGATGAGGAGATTCAGACCGCGAAGCATACATTAATCTCCGGTGTCAGACAGATAAAGGACAGCCCCGCGTCTATAGAGGCGTTTATGCTGAGAAGATTGCTGGCGAACGTTGATGAAGGCCCCGAGGAGTGCAGTGAGCGCATTGATAATGTAAGCAAGGAAGATATAATTCTTGCCGCAAGCAAAGTAGAGCTTGATACCGTTTATTTTATGAATGGATGCAATGAATATGAGGAGGGCGGAGAAGATGAGTGAATTTAAGTCGTTTAGCTCCCAGCTCCTCGGTGAAAAATATTATAAGACCGTACACGAAAGCGGATTGACGCTATGCGTTTTTCCAAAGGATATGTCTACGACGTATGCAGTTTTTTCGGTGAATTTCGGAGGAAATATCACTGAGTACGAAAAGAATGGAGAGAGGATAGTGCTGCCCGAAGGATGCGCGCACTTTCTCGAGCACAAGCTTTTTGATAATTCGGATGGTACGAATGCGGATGACGTATTTTCATCCCTCGGTGCATACTGTAATGCGTATACGTCAAATGAAAAGACCGCATACCTCTTCTCGGCAACAAAGAACGAGGAGCGGTGTCTCGAGCATCTTATAAGCTTTGTTCTGGATCCATACTTTACAAAGGAGACGGTTGACAAGGAGATCGGAATAATTGCCCAGGAGATAAGAGGCTGTATTGATGATCCTTATGAGCGTTGCTATTTGGGAATGCTTGAGGGAATGTATCATAATAATCCCGTGAAAAAAGAGATCTGCGGCAGCGAGGAATCGATTGCTAAGATCACTCCCGAGACCCTTTACAGATGCTGTCAAGATTTTTATATTCCGTCAAATATGCTTCTTTGCGTCAGCGGAAGATTATCTCCCGAAAAGGTTATCGAAATCGTTGATAAAGTAGTTGTTAACAGAGGAGTATCGCGTCCCCAAATAATAGGCTTTGATGAGCCGAAAAACATTGTATCGCAATATGTTAAGACGGAAATGCCTGTGGGTAAGCCCATCTTCTCAATAGGGGTTAAGGATTCTGATATTCCCACGGATGCGAGGGAGAGATATAAGAGGGCGGAGACGATCAATATCCTTTTAAATATGATGTTCTCAGAGGCGGGAGATTTTTATCTTGGAATGCTTGAAAAGAATCTTTTGTCTCCCGGATTTGACGTTGGTTATTCCTCTAATTCCAAAACCGCGTACGTTATGATGTCGGGAGAAAGTGATGCTCCCGAAACGCTGCTTTCCGAAATAAAAAAGCATATCTCAAGGAGCATTGAGAACGGATTTGACAGACGTGACTTTGATAGAGAAAAAAAGTGTATGTACGCGTCGTACGTGTCCGAATTTGATCTTACGGAGGATATTGCGTTTGCACTCATGTCGTACACATGGGAGGGGCTTGATCTGTTCTCGTATCCTGAAATAATAGGCGAAATTACATTTGAGGATACTGTATCCATCGCAAACGAGATCTTTAAAGATGAATATTTTACGCTGTCGGTCGTTGAACCGCAGAGAAAGGAGTCAAAATGATTCTAAGTAAAACCACGGTTTCTTTCCCGGGAATCGGAATTGAAAATTTTGAGCTTGATAACGTTGCGTTTTCAATAGGCGACAATTTCCAGGTATACTGGTACGGCGTGATAATCACGCTCGGTATAGTGCTTGCCTTTATTTATGCCTCGTTCAGAGCAAAATACGAAAAAATATTGGTGGATGACCTTATTGACGTAGCACTATGGACTGTTGTTTTGGGTGTTATCGGAGCAAGACTTTATTACGTCCTCACTACGCTTGAAAACTACATTCCCGAGCCGTTTAATCTTTGGGAGTTCTTAAAGAACGTATTCAATCTCAGAGAAGGTGGTCTGGCGATATATGGCGGAATAATCTGCGGTATACTCGGTATTGTGATTGCTACGAAGATAAAAAAGGTGAATACCATAAAGCTTATGGATATGGCGGGACCCGGCGTTATGATAGCGCAGTCGCTTGGCAGATGGGGTAACTTCTTTAACGGTGAGGCTCACGGCGGCATCGTTGCACAGGACAGCCCTCTCTATTTCATCAGAATGGGACTTTTGCCCAATGAAGACAGCGCGCATACTATGTTCTACTATCATCCGACCTTCCTTTATGAATCTCTTTGGAATCTCCTCGGATTCATCCTGATAAACATCTTCTACAAGAAAAAGAAATTCAACGGACAGATCGCTTGTATGTATCTCGCCTGGTACGGATTCGGCAGATTCTTTATTGAGGCTCTACGTACAGACAGTCTTTATATTCCCGGAACTGCTATACGCATTTCTCAGCTTGTGGGAATTCTTTGCTTTGTCGTATTCGGAGCGCTGCTTGTTGCGGGCTTGATTTATTCCAGAAAATTCAAGGATCCCGATGCAAAGCTCACAAAGTTTGACGAGATGATCAAGCCCTCCCTTGAGCTGAATCCCGTGTTCTTTGCGAAGAAGGAAAAGGTAGCCGACGGTGTTGAGAATTCAAATGAGGCTGAGGAAGAAAAACAAGAGCAGGAGCAAGAGCAGGGAGAAGAGGAAGATGGCACAGATAATTGACGGAAAGGCAATAAGCCGACAGGTAAGAGAAGAGATCGCCGCAGAGGTGGTAAGCTTTAAGGAAAAATACAATTGCGCACCGGGTCTTGCCGTTGTTATTGTTGGCAATGATCCCGCATCGCAGGTCTACGTCAGAAACAAGAAAAGAGGCTGCGAGGAGGTCGGATTTTACTCCGAGAGCTATGAGCTTGACGAAAGCACGACACAGGAAGAGTTGAATGCACTCGTTGAAAAGCTGAACAATGACGAAAAAATTCACGGAATACTCGTTCAGCTGCCTCTCCCCAAGCACCTCAACGAAACAGAAGTGCTTCTGAGGATCAAGCCCGAAAAGGATGTCGATGCATTTCATCCGTATAACGTAGGAAAAATTATGATCGGCAATCACGACCTGCTTCCTTGCACGCCCGCAGGAGTAATGGTACTCCTTGAAAAGTCGGGAATTGACGTGACGGGAAAGAAGTGTGTTGTCATCGGTCGATCAAATATCGTAGGCAAGCCTATGGCGATGCTTTTGCTCCACGCTAACGGAACTGTAACGGTTTGTCATAGCAAAACACAGAAGCTCGCGGACATTTGCCGTGAAGCCGATATACTCGTTGCATCTATCGGAAAGCCCGAATTTGTTAAGGGAGATATGGTCAAGGAGGGAGCTGTCGTAGTCGACGTAGGTATAAACCGACTTGATAGCGGAAAGCTCGTCGGAGACGTCGCATTTTCCGAGGTAGAGCCGAAGGCATCTTACATCACTCCCGTTCCGGGCGGTGTAGGACCTATGACGATAACGATGCTGCTCAAAAATACACTTACTGCGGCAAAAATTGCTCGCGAGAAATAGAAGTACAAAAAGGTCGCTGAGGCGACCTTTTTTACTTGTCTTCGTCAAAACCCATGTCGTACGCCGATAAAATGTCGTTCAAGCCCTTGACACTAATGGTTTTTTATGATATAATTTATTATCTATAAATATATATGTCTCAAGGAATTGCATAAATGAAAGAATACAGAATTTTGCCCGATGCGGAAATGCAAAAGCAAAATGAATATATAGCGAAGATAAGAGCCTTGGTGCTTGGTGCAAAAGAGACGGCGGGAGAGGTAAAGTACGCCTTCGTTCAGACCTTCGGTTGCCAGCAGAATGAAGCCGACAGCGAAAAGATCGCGGGAATGTGTGTTGCTATGGGTTATGAAATATGCTCAGAGCCGGCACTTGCCGATCTGATAATGGTCAACACCTGTGCTGTAAGAGAACATGCCGAGCAGAAAGCGCTTTCAATAATAGGCCAGTATAAGCATCTTAAGAACGCGAAGCCCGATATGCTTATAGGTGTGTGCGGATGTATGGTTACACAGGAGCACAGAAAAGAAGGTATCAAGCACAGCTATCCTTACGTTGATTTTGTGCTTGGAACATCGTCGCTTCACCGTTTGCCCGAGCTTATTTACACGAAGATCCAAAGGGGAAAGCGTCTTTATTGCCCCGAGGAAAAGGAATATCTCGTTGCGGAGGGAATACCGATACATCGTGAGTCTACCTATCGCGCCTGGGTCTCGATAATGTACGGTTGCAATAACTTTTGTACCTATTGCATCGTGCCTTACGTCCGCGGCCGTGAGAGAAGCCGTCGCCCCGATGACATAATCGCTGAGGTGAGGGAGCTTGTTGAACAAGGATATAAGGACATTACGCTCCTCGGACAGAACGTAAACTCGTACGGCAAGGATGCCAAGAGCGACGACGGAGAGATATACGACTTTGCCGATCTTCTTGCAGATATTGACAAGATCGAGGGCGACTACTACATACGCTTTATGACCTCGCATCCGAAGGACGCTTCGAATAAGTTAATTGACGTTATAGCAGAATCAAAGCACGTAGCACATCAGTTTCACCTGCCTATGCAGTCGGGAAGCGACAGCATACTCAAGGCAATGAACCGCCACTATGACACGGAAAAGTATCTCCGCACCGTCGACTATCTTCGCAAAAGAGTTCCCGACGTAACAATATCCTCGGATATTATAGTCGGATTTCCCAGCGAGACGGATGAGGATTTTGAGGCAACGCTCGACATGCTACGCAGAGTCAAGTTCGATATGACCTATTCGTTCATCTATTCGCCGAGAAAGGATACACCTGCCGCTGCGATGGATTGCCAGATACCCGACGCTATAAAGGGCGAGAGAATGAACAGACTTCTTGAAACACAAAACGCTATCGCGCTTGAAAAAAACAAGCCGATGGAGGGAAGAATAATTAAAGTACTTTGCGACGGACCGAGTAAAAACAATGAAAACGTATATTCGGGACGAAGTGAAGGAAACAAGATAGTTTTATTTGACGGAGACGAATCTGATATAGGAAAATTCCTCTCCATAAAAATAACACGCGCCGAGACCTTTGCGCTCTACGGCGAAAAAATTTGATTAATCACAGAAATGAGGAAAATAAAATGAGTATTTATTCACTAGCAGCAGAGCTTGGAAAGGCAATCAGAGAAGACGAGAGAATGATCCGTATGGAAAAGGCAAAGGAAGCCTACGAGTCGAGCGAGAAGATCGGCAACCTTATGATGGAATACGGAATTCAGCAGCAGGCTCTCACAACGATGGGCGACGGCGATGAGATCGATACCGATGCGGTAACGAGAATTCAGGATAGAATCGACGAGATATATGCCGAGATCACTATGGATCCCATTTTCAAGGAGCTTGACGAGGCTCAAGCTGCAGTTAACGAGCTTATGGAGACAGTAAACAACACCATAATGTTCAACGCAACGGGACAGACACCCTGCACGCACGATTGCTCCTCTTGCTCGGGCTGCCATTAATAACAGAGAAAATTTTAGAAGCGAGGAAACCGCTATGACTCCAATGATGGAGCAATATTTTGAGATAAAAAAGAATTACAAGGATCATCTGCTTTTCTACCGTCTCGGTGACTTTTACGAGATGTTTTTTGACGATGCCATAATAGCGTCGCGCGCGCTCGATCTCACTCTTACAGGAAGAGATTGCGGAGAAGCCGAAAGAGCGCCCATGTGCGGAGTCCCTTTCCACTCGGTAGACACTTATATAGGCAGACTTATCGAGCAGGGCTTCAAGATTGCGATCTGTGAGCAGATGGAGAATCCCGCAGAGGCAAAGGGAATAGTCAAGAGAGACGTTATCAGAGTGATTACCCCCGGAACTCTAATCGAGTCGGAGCTTTTGTCGGATAAAAAGAATAACTACCTCTGTTCGCTCTATCTCGGCGAATTTGAGTACGGAATCTGCTTTTGCGATATCTCCACCGCGGAGATATATGCAACGAGTATTTCGGGTGACGGAATCGACGCGAAGTTGCAGAATGAGCTTGGCACCTATTCGCCCGTTGAGGTCGTTACGAATCTTAATTCCTTGAAATTTTCCGAAAATGCGAAGTTTATTGAGGGCAGACTTCACGCTATGCTCAACGATAGCCAATATAAGAGATTTGAGTACGACACCTGTCTTGAGCGCATCAAAAATCAGTTTGCAGATACCCTCCGCGAGGAGGATGTAGCCGACAAGGCGATCGTTTGTGCCGTAGGTGCAATGCTTGATTATATCAGGGACACGCAGAAGAAGGATATTTCGTATATAAATAAGCTCAACCTTTACTCAAACGATCAGTATCTTGAGCTTGATGTGAACACAAGAAGAAATCTCGAGCTTACAGAGTCACTTCGCACCAAGGAGAAAAAGGGAACTCTACTTTGGGTGCTTGACAAGACACGCTCGTCACTCGGTGCTCGACTTTTGCGCAAATGGGTGGAGCATCCGCTAATCAACGTCTCAAGGATAGTTCGCAGACAGAATGCAGTAGAGGAGCTTTACAATAACTTTATGCTCCGCGAGCAGATATCTGAGCTTCTCGACCAGGTGCTTGACCTTGAGAGGCTTATGACGAAGATAGTCTACGGCACTGCGAACGCGCGTGATCTCCGTGCTGTCGCAAACAGTACCCGTATTCTCCCCGAGCTTAAAAAGCTTATTAGCGAATGTACCTCTAACGAGATGCAAAGCATATACGAGGAGCTTGATACACTCGAGGATGTGTGCGCGCTTATCGACCGTTCTATTTCAGAGGATGCGCCTATCACTGTCCGCGAGGGTAATATGATCCTTGACGGCTATAACGCGCAGGTCGATGAGTACAGAACGATAATCAACCATGGAGACGAGTGGAAGGAGCAGATTGCCGAGAACGAGCGTGAGGCTACCGGAATCAAGAACCTTAAGGTCGGTTACAACCGAGTGTTCGGATTCTACATAGAGGTAACTAAATCTCAGATATCTCTCGTTCCCGACAGATATATCAGAAAGCAGACACTCTCAAACTGCGAAAGATATATTACAGAGGAGCTCAAGGAAATGGAGGCAAAGGTGCTTGGAGCATCGGATAAGCTCTGTCAGCTTGAGTATGATCTTTTCTGTGAGATAAGAATGATCGTTGCAGAAAACAGTACGAGGATCCAGAAATCCGCCTCGCTTATTGCGCAGATAGACGCGTATTACAGCCTTGCAACTGTTGCGGCGAAAAACAGATATATTCGTCCCGAAGTCAACTCTTCGGACGAGATAATCATAAAGGACGGACGTCACCCTGTGGTAGAGCAGTTCGTAAAGGATAGCTATTTCGTCCCGAACGATACGCTGCTCAATATGAAGACAGACAGACTGCTTCTTATCACCGGACCCAATATGGCAGGTAAATCGACATATATGAGACAGGTCGCGCTGATAGTGCTTATGTCTCAGATCGGCTCGTTCGTACCTGCGGCAGAGGCAACGGTAGGCATTACGGATAAGATATTTACAAGAGTAGGAGCATCCGATGATCTTGCATCGGGTCAATCGACATTTATGCTTGAGATGAACGAGGTTGCGTATATCCTTCGTAACGCTACGAAAAAGAGCCTTATCATATACGATGAAGTCGGACGCGGAACCTCGACCTTTGACGGCATGAGCATCGCGAGAGCGATCGTTGAGTATACCGCAAGCAGAAAAATAGGCGCGAAGACGCTTTTCGCAACTCACTATCACGAGCTTACGAGTATGGAAAACGAGTTTGAGGGTATAGTTAACTATAATATTGCGGCGAAGAAGAGGGGAGACAATATTACTTTCCTTCGTAAGATCGTTCGCGGATCTACTGATGATAGCTACGGTATAGAGGTCGCAAAGCTCGCAGGATTGCCTAACGAGGTAATAAAGCGCGCCAAAGAGGTGCTTGCATCGGTTGAGGAGAGCGCAAAGAATATCAAGCTCACCGACACCGTCGAGGAAAAGGTCGATGAGAAGGACGATAGCCTTATCAGCTTCGACGATCTCGTTAACGAGCAGGTAATCGATGAGATTAAGAATACCGATCTTAACACACTTTCACCGTACGAGTGTATGACGCTGGTATTTGATTGGAAAAAAAGACTTGGATAAGAAAGAGTAAAAGGGGAAAAGACTTATGCCAAAAATAAATCTTCTGTCCTTTGAGGTTGCCAATCTTATCGCTGCGGGTGAGGTCGTTGACAGACCTGCTTCCGCAATAAAGGAAATGATAGAGAACTCCATAGACGCAGAGGCGAGACATATCACCGTTGAGATACAAAACGGAGGTATCACCTTTATGCGCATATCCGACGACGGATGCGGTATGGAGCCCGAGGATATTCCTTTAGCCGTGATGAGACACGCGACAAGCAAGATAAAAAATGCGGAGGACCTTGACGGTATATGCACGCTCGGATTCAGAGGCGAGGCTTTGGCGGCTATCAGCGCGGTGTCTGACGTGAGAATAATCTCGAAACCTCACGATGCAACTGTCGGTGCTGAGTTTGAGATACACTACGGCGAGGCGGGCGAAATAACCGAGCGCGGTTGCTCGAACGGAACGACTATAATCGTTGAGAATCTTTTTGCAAACGTTCCCGCAAGAAGAAAGTTTTTAAAGCGAGACGTTACCGAGACTACGGCTGTGTGTGCAAACGTCGAGCGAATAGCGCTCTCACACCCTGAGATAGCGTTCAGGCTTATTTGCGACGGACAGGTGAAGCTTGAGACCGCAGGAGACGGAAAGCTTATCAGTGCGATATACGCTGTATTCGGACGCGACTTTTCGAACAGGTTGCTTGAGGTTAAGGGTGAATACGACGGAATAACCGTCAAGGGATATATCGGTCGCTCGGATAACGTCAAGAGCAACCGCAACTATGAGAACTTTTACATAAACAAGCGTTATATAAAGAGCAGAACCGCAAGCGCGGCAATAGAGCAGGCGTATACGTCTTACATGCCAAGCGAGAAGTTTCCGGTCTGCGTTTTGTTCCTGTCACTAAATCCAAACAGAGTGGACGTAAACGTGCATCCTGCAAAGCTTGAGGTCAAATTCTCAAACGAAAAGCCTGTATTTGAAGCGATATATTATGCAGTAAAGCAGACGCTTGAAGAGAATACTACCCGCCCTGAGATCGTCGTGCAGAAGACCAATGCCGTGAGAATGTCGGATGCGTTCGCACCCGTTGAACGTGAAGGCTCTTTGAAAAGCAGACAGATCTCAATAGATCAGCTTCATTCCGTTGTGAAGAATCCTCAGCCTACGTCGCAGATGACATCAAAGCCGATACAGTCAACTGTCAATACGGTTAAGGTGGAAAAGGCGATCCCGAAGGCAGAGGAGAAAATCGCGGATGAGACCCCAAAAGGAAAGCTCGAGGTTCCTTCTGTGGAGCAGTATATCAGAGAAAATCTTATGACAACTCCCGAGGAAAAGGCGGCATACGACAAAGCGGTAAAGGAGAATCCCATAACCGCTGAGCAGGTAAGACAGATGCCCGGATTTATCGAATTCGAAAAGAGGATCGCAGAGATTACGGGTAAAGTTCCTACAGATGAAGCTGTTTCTCAGATTTGTGAAAAGCCTGAAAAAAAGCCCACGGTTAAAAATGATCAGATTGAACAGACGGCTGTACCTGAGAATGCTCCGGTTATTCCCTCATATAGGATAATTGGCGAGGCATTCCATTCATACATTATGGTTGAGGTGGAAGAGAAGGTCCTGATCATCGATAAGCACGCCGCGCACGAAAGGATAGTGTTCGAGGAGCTGAAATCTAATATGTATTCCGCGGAGGTCTCTTCTCAGCTTTTGATGTTGCCGATAGAGATAATGCTCATGAGCGACGAGGTAGCGGCGATCGAGGAATACAGACGCGAGATCGAGGCGGTAGGTTTTGAATTTACCTCATCGAGAAATATGGTGTTTGTTAATGCGCTTCCGATAGGTATAGAGCAGGAGGCTGTCATTGATATGTTCACCGTTATTGCCGATCGAATTAAGAACGGAACGGGAAGCGTTGATATCACCAGAAACATCGTTTTCGAAAAAGCGCTTTATCAGGCATCCTGTAAGGCGGCGATAAAGGCCGGACGGGAATACCCGGAGGATTATCAGAAATGGGTCGTGGAGAAGCTTATGCGAATCCCCGATATTACCTTCTGTCCTCACGGTCGCCCCGTTGCTATGGAGCTGTCGAAGAGAAGTATAGACAGACAATTTGAAAGAACGTAAAAAAATAAAGAGTAGATGCCCATCGCACTGTTTTGCGTTCGGGCAAAAGGAGCCAAGTTATGTTTGAACTTTTAGCGCAGGATGGCAGAGCGCGCAGAGGCGTTCTCCATACCGTACACGGAGATATACAGACTCCCGTGTTTATGAACGTCGGCACGTGTGCCGCAATAAAGGGAGGAGTATCTACAGTCGAGCTTGAAGAGATCGACTGTCAGGTAGAGCTTTCAAATACCTATCACCTTCACATCCGTCCGGGTGACAGGCTCATTTATGAAATGGGCGGACTTCACAAATTTATGAATTGGCAGAAGCCGATACTTACCGACTCGGGTGGATTCCAGGTGTTTTCGCTCGCACAGCTTCGTAAGATAACCGAGGAGGGCGTAAGATTCCAATCCCACGTAGACGGTAAGAAGATATTTATGGGACCCGAGGAGAGCATGCAGATACAGTCGAACCTCGCGTCCACGATCGCGATGGCATTTGACGAGTGCATCGAGAACCCCGCACCCTATAAGTACGTAAGAAATTCGATAGACAGAACGACGCGTTGGCTCGAGAGATGCCGCGCCGAGATGGACAGACTCAATTCGCTTCCCGAGACTATCAACCGTCATCAGATGCTCTTTGGTATTAACCAGGGCGGAACGTATGAGGATCTCCGTATCGAGCATATGCAGAGAATATCGGAGATAAACTGTGAGGGATATGCTATCGGAGGACTTGCCGTAGGCGAGGAGACAGAGGAGATGTACCGTATAATCGATGCGGTAGAGCCCTTTATGCCTAAGGATAAGCCGAGATACCTTATGGGTGTCGGAACACCCTGCAATATCCTCGAGGCGGTGCATATGGGAGTTGATTTCTTCGACTGCGTAATGCCGTCGAGAAATGCTCGCCATGGTAACCTCTTTACCTGGGAAGGAAAGATGAATATCTGCAACGAAAAGTATGCAAAGGATCCCCGTCCAATATCGCTTTCCTGCGACTGTCCTACCTGCCGCAATTACAGCCGTTCCTACATCAGACACCTCATCAAGGCAAAGGAATCACTCGGTATGAGGCTTGCGGTGCAGCACAATCTCTATTTCTATAACAACCTTACAAGAAAGATAAGAGAGGCGCTTGACGGAGGATATTTCGAAAGCTTCTATCAAAAGTATCATGTTGCACTCGGAGAGAGAAATCCCGATTGAGAGGGCAGATGAAATGATAAAATACGCAATATTCGATATGGACGGTACACTCCTCGATACCGAGTCCGTGTATATGCGTTCGTGGGTTGAAATGGGTGACAAATGGGGACTCGACCATGAGACTATGGAGAATATGTACGTCCCATTTATCTGCGGAAGAAGCGTCGCAAGCTCCAAGCAAGTCTTGAAGGACCATTTCGGCGAGGACTTTGATTCCGAGGGCTTTATGAACGAAAGAATGGCTCTCTATCACAGTCTTGTTTCAAAGGAACTTCGGCTGAAAAATGGATGTAGGGAGCTACTTGACTTTCTTAGATCGCAAAATATCCCTATGGCGGTAGCGACTTCTACTGCACCCGACATCACGGATGCAAACCTTAATAGAGTTGAGCTTTATGACTATTTTGACGCCATCGTAACCGCATCAATGGTCAAAAACGGCAAGCCGGCTCCCGATATTTTCATTGAGGCAGGTAAAAGGATCGGTGTAAGTGATCCTGCGGAATGTATCGTCTGCGAGGACTCATACAGCGGAATATTTGCGGCAGATGCGGCGAATATGCTCCCGATACTCATACCCGATCTCTTAAGACCTACAGAGGAAACCGACAAAGTAACGTATGCAACGGTGAACAGTCTTTCAGACGTCATCGAGCTGATAAAGAAAGAAAACAATTTATCTAAATAAAATTTGGAGGGTAAAATTATGTCACAGAAAAACGGAACAAACGGAATCGTAGGAATGATCTTAGGTATCACCGCAGGTGTTGCCGCTGCAACAGCAGGTGGATTTGCAGCATTCAAGGTCCTCAAGGAAATCAAGAACGATAGCCAAGAGACGACAATGGTATCTCCCAACGAAAAGAACTATGTAACCGTAACCTGCGGCTCGTCCGACTTCGCAAGAGGTCTTACTCTTGTAAAGGTAAAGGCAGAGAACGAGAACGATCATTGCGAGATCAGCTTCCTTGCAGGCAAGAATGCAAAGATCTCATTCAACTGGAAGGATGACAACAATTTCGAGCTCGGAATCGGCGGCACAAAGATGTTTGAAAAGATGTGCGACGTTTCCTTTGAGGGCGAAGAGATCATGATGAAGATGTATGCAAAAAAGTTATAATATTGCAGAAAATCAAGGAGACTTAGAAAATGATTATTTCAAGACTTATACTTGAGGACGTGCTTGCAGTAGCTATGTCTACCGGCGCGGACTTCGCAGAGGTATATGCCGAGAGAACGAGAAATAACGGTATTCGATTCCTTAACGGTAAGATCGATACAGCCAATGACGGAGTGACCTCCGGAGTCGGAATCCGTGCGTTCATCGGAACAAGAACCGTATACGCTACTACTACAGACATTACTCGCTCGGGACTTATCCGTTGCGCAAGAGCGGTAGCAGATGCACTCGGAGAGAGCAATGCGCAGGTTCAGATCCACTTGACCGAGCGCATTTTCCCGAATATTCATCCCGTAAAAATTCTTCCCGGAAGCACGCCTATGCAGACTAGAACCGATATTCTCAAGTCTGCATGCTTTGCGGCATCCGAGCGCGACGAGAAGATCAAACAGGTAATGGGAAGCCTTGCTTCTGTCGACCACACGATCCTCATCGCAAACAGCGAAGGTCTCTATACCTCTGACAGACACGTAAGAACAAGAATTGCAGTTCAGGCAGTCGCATCCGACGGACATGAGAACCAGTCGGGAAGCGCGTCACCCGGACGCGGAACAGGACTCGAGATGTTTGATTTTATCGATCCTAAGTCCGTAGGAATCAAGGCTGCTGATCAGGCGCTTGTCAATCTCCGCGCTGATTACTGTCCCGCAGGACAGATGACAGTTGCTATCGAAAACGGCTTTGGCGGAGTTATATTCCATGAGGCTTGCGGACACTCGCTTGAGGCTACAAGCGTTGGTACGGGTACCTCTCAGATGTGTGGAAAGCTCGGTCAGAAGATCGCAAACGAAAAGGTAACCGCCATTGACGATGGAACTATTCCCGGTGCTTGGGGCTCCGTGAATATCGATGACGAGGGACACGTAACACAGAGAAACGTCCTTATTGAGAACGGTGTACTCAAGAGCTATATGATCGACCGTCTTGGCTCTCGTAGAATGGGTATGGAAATGACAGGTAACGGCAGACGCGAGAGCTTTATGTACGAGCCTACGTCAAGAATGACAAATACATTTATTGCAAACGGTCCCGATAAGAACGAGGACATTATTTCCTCTATTGAGTACGGCCTCTATGCAAAGAGCATGGGCGGCGGATCAGTAAATCCCCTCACGGGTGAATTTAACTTCGGTGTAAGCGAGGGATATATAATCAGAAACGGTGTGATCTGTGAACCTGTACGCGGAGCATCACTCGTCGGAACGGGATCGCAGATACTTATGGATATTGATATGGTAGGACAGAACCTTGAGACTGCACAGGGAATGTGTGGATCGTCAAGCGGAAGTGTGCCCACGGACGTTGGACAGCCCCTCATCCGCGTATCCAAGATCACAGTAGGAGGTCGCTGATATGGATTTTAAGCAGATAAAAGAAATTATCTCTGCCGCTTGCACAAAGTACGGCGTTGAGGAATATGAGGTAACCTATTCTGTAGGCGAGAATATCAGCGCAGAGACACTCAAGGACGAGATCAGCGCATTCAGCTCGGGTGAGAGTGCAAGCGTTTCTTTCCGTTGCATCGTAAACGGACATATGGGATATGCTTCGACAAGCTACTTCGATGCTGACGAGATCGAGGACCTTGTTATCAGAGCATCGGATAACGCAAGAGCAATAGAGAATGACGACGTCGTCGTTATTTTCAAGGGTTCAGAATCATACGGCACACCTACCGCGCCGGCTCCTGAGGCTATTGACGCGGCTGAGCTTAAAAATAAGGCGCTCGAGCTTCAAAAAAAGACTTACGCTGCAGATAGCTCGGTCGTTGACGGAACTCAGTCGATCGCTATTTCGTTCAGAGACGAGATCTATATGTATAACTCCCACGGCCTCGAGCTTTCCAACAAGGTCGGAATGACAGGATGTTACGTCGAAGCAGTCGTTAATAAGGATGGCGAGTCGCGTAACAACTTCGAGTTTGCTGAGTCTATACACGGAGAAAAGTTTGATGAGCTTCCAGCAAAGGCAGTAAACGGTGCGCTTGAGAAGATCGGCGCTACCGAGATCCCTACGGGCAAATATAACGTCGTTATCGACGGAAGCCAGATGAGATCGATCCTGTCTGCGTTTTCTCCTTCTTTCTCGGCAAAGAATGCAATTCTCGGTATGTCCTTGCTTGCAGGTAAGGAGGGCGAGAAGATCGCTTCCGATATCGTAAATATAACAGACGACGCGATGAGAGAGGGATGTCCCGTCCAGACCCCATTCGACGAAGAGGGTGTAGCAACCTACAAGAAGAGCGTTGTCGAAAACGGTGTTCTTAAGACTCTTCTTTACGATTTGACCACAGCGATCAAGACCGGGAAGCAGACGACCGCCAACGGTCGACGCGGTGGTAATATCGCTCCGTATAACTTTGCTATCAATGCGGGAGAGGACACGCTTGAGGGACTTTTTGCAAAGGCAGGGGACGGTATATATGTAACCGGTGTTAAGGGACTTCATGCAGGCGCAAACGCGATCACGGGTGATTTCTCGGTCGAAAGCGAAGGATTCCTTATCAAAGACGGTAAGAAGGCAGGACCTATCAAGTCATTTACCGTTGCAGGTAACTTCTTTGCTTTGCTCAAGAGCATTGATTCGCTCTCCAATGAGGTCAAGTGGGGAATTCCGGGTGGATTTACGGTATTCGGCGCTCCCGACGTGCTTGTTAAGGATATGAGTGTTGCCGGAAAATAATATTTCATCCTAAAACGTAAATATTTTATGAATAAAGCGGCGTTTTGTCAAAGTGTAATCAAAAAGCTATTGACAAAACGCCTTTTTTTATGTATAATATAGGAAGGTATATTATAAATTGATTAAATTCGGTTTATTTATAAAGGCGGATCATAGCACATAATGGTATTGACCATGAAAGATACGATCCGACACCGTATTCAATAATTTACATGGACAAATCGGAGCAATTGTCCCGCTATGTGCCTTAGTTATGCTCCCAAAAAAACCAAGGAGGAATAAAAAAATGCCACCAATCCTGTATGCCGTGATCGGTGTGGTTGTTGGTGTTGCCCTTGGATTTTTCGTAGGCTTTCTTATCAGAAAAAAAATCGGTGAGGCGAAGATAGGTTCTGCCGAAGCCGAGGCGAAGAAGATCGTTGAGGAAGCTAAGAAAAACGCTGAATCGTCAAAGAAAGAGGCGTTGATCGAAGCAAAAGAGACCATAATGGCTCAGCGAAACGAGCTTGAACGCGAGATCAAGGAAAGACGCAAGGAAATGTCACGTCTTGAAAACAGAGTTGCTCAGAAAGAGGAAACTATTGATAAAAAGACGGAGGCACTCGAGCGTAAAAACGAGATTCTTGATAAGAAGATCAAGGAAAACGAAGAGATCCGTGAGCAGCACAACGAAGTACTTAGATTACAGCTTAAGAGACTCGAGGAGATCTCGGGAATCACTGTGGAAAAAGCAAAGGAAGAGCTCTTTGAGCGTGTAGAGTCCGAGACGAAGCACGAGCTGGCTCAGAGACTTGACGAGCTTGAGGCTCAGTTCAAGGAGGAAGCGGATGAGAAGTCAAAGAACATCATCTCGCTGGCGATCCAGAGATACGCATCGGATCACGTATCCGAGTCTACCGTATCGAGCGTAGCGCTTCCCAGTGAAGAAATGAAGGGAAGAATCATCGGTCGAGAAGGACGAAACATCCAGAAGATCGAAACACTTACGGGTGTTGAGCTTATTATTGATGATACCCCCGAAACGATCACTCTTTCAGGCTTCGACCCTGTAAGACGTGAGGTAGCAAGAATAGCACTTGAAAGACTCATTTCTGACGGACGTATACATCCTGCAAGAATTGAGGAAATGGTGGAGAAAGCTCAGAAGGAAGTTGAAGCATCTGTCAAGCAGGCAGGTGAGAGAGCGACCTTTGAGGTTGGAATCCATGGCATCAATCCCGAGCTTGTCAGATTGCTCGGTAGGCTTAAGTACAGAACAAGTTACGGACAGAACGTTCTCAAGCATTCGATTGAGGTTGCGTTCATTGCCGGTATTATGGCAGATGAGCTTGGCGTAGATGCAAATCTCGCAAAGAGAGCAGGACTTCTCCACGATATCGGTAAGGCATTCCCGCACGACGTTGAGGGATCGCACGTAGAAATAGGTGTCAACGCCGCTAAGAAGTATAAGGAGAGCCGTGAGGTAGTACACGCTATCGAGGCACACCACAACGACGTAGAGCCTAAGACAATTATCGCAGTACTCGTTCAGGCAGCGGACGCAATAAGCGCAGCTAGACCCGGCGCGAGACGCGAGGATATGGAGAACTACATCAAGCGTCTTGAAAAGCTTGAGGAAATAGCAAAGGGCTTTAGCGGAATAGATAAGGCATTTGCGATCCAGGCAGGACGTGAGATAAGAGTTATGGTCAAGCCCGAGGAAGTAAACGATGCCGGTATGAAGGTCATCGCACGCGAAATGGCTGCGAAGATCCAGGCAGAGGTCAAGTATCCCGGACAGATCAAGATCAACCTTATTCGCGAGAGCCGCGCAGTAGACTACGCGAAGTAATTCAAATATGCAGAAATCTCTGTAATCTTTGTTCCTTAGTTACAGTTAAGGATTTAATATATATTTAACATAGAACACAGAAGAGTATAAGCACGGCGAAAAGCCGAATATAATATATTTGATAAAAACCCGCAACGGCTTTGCCGTTGCGGGTTTTCTCAATATTCCTCAAAGATCTTTCGTACCTGCTCCTCAGCCTCGTCACTGCGAAGCTTGTCAGCGGCGTACGCCTTGCGAAGCAGATCGTAGGGAACGTAGTTGTCGTACTTTTCAAAAACGGGAATCTCTCCGTTTTCGACGAGTGCATATCGGTCAATTCCGTCTCGTTCCACACGGTTGAGAAGATGCGTAATAAAATTGAGATCGGTGACCTTTTCCATTTTAAACGTAATGTAGTAGCAGCCCTCAAACTCGATTCCGCTTATGTTATTATCTTTTGAATTTCTTTGAATAAATTTGCGCAGCGTTCTGAAGGAGCGTGTGCCAAGCCAGGGGAAAAGGCACCACGAATATCCTCCGAGATGGACGAGCGAATGCTCGAGCATACCCGTGTTTCTTGCGGTTTTTCTTGCCTGAATAAGGCGTTTTACCGCGTTTTCCTTGAGATAAGGATAGATAGTATCCTCCGCGAGTATCTGCTTCATACGCTTAAGAATTTTCGTATGGATCTCACCGAAGTCTCCCGGCCAGGAGATCTCCATCTTTCCGTCAACTTTTTTGACGTAAACGAGCTTGTGCTGAATGTCAAGCTCTTCTACCTCCCAAACACGTCCCGCAAGAGCGAATCTGTCCCCAACGGGAGGGGGAGTGGTTATAGTGCCTATCTCATCCGAGCCGCAGCGAACTGTGAAGTCCTCGCTGTCCTTAAATACCGCGTAGAACTTGAAGCTTTTGAGGAGCCTTTCGCCCGAAAGACCGACTATAAGCCCCTTTTCCTCGGTCATTTCAATAAAGTCGTTGTTGAGCATTGATACCAGCAGGGTTTTATAATCCTCATCACTTACTGCTTTGAATGGTGGGAGGGACAAAACTCGATGTGCAAGTCTTTTCGCAGTAAGCTCTCCCGACGACGCAAGAACGGACAGAGTCTGGTGGAAAAGCAGACTGAACGGCAGTTGCTTTCTTTGAGGAGGCTCGATAAACCTTTCCTCTATATATAACTGTATTATTGCAATGCCTCTGAGAAGCTCCCAGGGAATGAGCTGAGGGAGGGGAGTATTCGGGAGAGGGTCTTCCTCCCTGAAAACCATCATCATTTCGGGCGGATCTCCTCTGCGCCCCGAACGTCCAAGCCTTTGAAGAAAGCTTGAAACGGTATTAGGAGCTTCTATCTGAACAACTCTTTCAAGTCGACCGATGTCAATGCCGAGCTCCATTGTTACTGTGGCGCAGGTAATAGCATGGTCCTCGTCGTTTCTCATTTTCATCTCTGCCTCCTCGCGCAGGGATGCAGAGAGATTGCCGTGATGGATAAGGATATGTCTGTCGTCATCCTGACGTAATGAAGCAATTTGTCTGAGAGTTGCGCAGATATATTCGGTTTCCTCTCTGGAATTTGAGAAAACAAGGGATTTTTTGTCCTTGACACAGTCGTATATATACTCGTATCCGGGATCTACAGTATAAGGCTTTTTTTGCTTTACGTTATCGTATGAGTCAGCAGCAGTTGCAGACTCTTTTTCTTTCTTTTCGGCAGGGGTCTCTATTTCGGGATTCTGTATATAGAAATGCTCAAGTCCAAGTCTCCAACGGATCTTTTCCTGAGGAAGAGAAGGAGTATCGATTCCTCGTCCCGAGTCTGCGCAAAGCCATTCCGCTGCGAGCGACGGGTCACCGATCGTCGCGGAAAGTCCGATACGTCTCGGGTGATAGCCAATAAGGTGAGCAATGCGCGAGAGCTGGCAGATTATCTGATTGCCTCTGTCTGTTCCTGTGAGAGTGTGTATCTCGTCGATCACGATGAAGCGCAGATCCCCAAATAAACGCGGTATGTCGTTCGATCTGTTTATCAGCATTGCTTCAAGCGATTCGGGAGTTATCTGCAGTATTCCCGAGGGCTTTTCGAGCAATCTTTTTTTGTGCGACATGGCAACGTCTCCGTGCCAATGAGTGACCTTGACACCGGTCATATCGAGAAGCTCCTCAAGACGTTCAAACTGATCGTTTATAAGGCTTTTGAGTGGGGCGATATACAGCACACCAACGCTGGCAGACGGATCCTCGTGAAGAAGCGAAAGGATGGGGAAAAATGCCGCCTCGGTTTTTCCGCTTGCGGTAGACGAGGTGAGAAGGAGATTGTTTTCTGTCTCAAAGATAGACTTTGCCGCCGCAATTTGCACCTCGCGCAGAGACTCCCAGGAGTGTGAGTAGATGTATTCTCTGATAAAATCGGGAAAGCGCTCAAATATTCTGTCAGCCTCTGTCATTTTTTTCTCCTTGTTAATATATCAGAATTCGATGTCGTTAGCGGTAAATCTCTTTCTGTCTGTTGGCGTATCTGTCGACACGATTTCTATTTCTTCTTCCTCTTGCTGCTCTGTTTTCAGCGTTACGTGTTTGCCTACCACGTCATCAAAGCTCGCGTCGGGATTTTGCATTAAAATATTGAGAACCGTCATATAGTCGCGAAGCATCTCTCGAGGAGTGATCATGCTGTCCGCACCTGCTTTTGAAAGACATATATTTAAAAATTTCAACCTGTCTTCATTGGATACGGTACATTCCCAATTATAATATTGAGAATAGAGGACCGTTATTCGCTGAATAAGTGCAAAAAGCTCATCATCGCTAAGTCTGCGTAAACGTATTACGGGTCCTATGAGATTCTTGAAACCGTCAAGCGCAAATCTACTGTCGCAAAGGCGCGAGCGCAGAGCTTCGTAACTGAAAAGTCCCCTGCGGGTATCCTCAAGAAACTGCGGTGTCCCTCCGAAGATGATATCAAGACCCGGGGCGCGTCCTTGAAGAGTATCATTGAACATTGAAAGTATCTTTTCGTAGTTATTCTCACGGCTTATTCGATTGGGTATCTTATAAAGGTTTACACACTCGTCGATGAAAACTACGAGACCTCTGTAGCCGATCTTCCTGGAAAGAGTTGCCCAGAGCTTGATAAAGTCGTACCAGTTATCATCGTCGATGATGATTGAAACGGGGAATCCAAGTGCGTTTTTCGCTTCTGTTTTGGTGGAAAACTCACCTCTGAGCCAGCGCAGACACGCGCTCATTTTTGCATTTGCCTCGTCGGAATCTGAAACGCTTGCTACGTAGTACTCATATATTACGCGCGCAAAATCAAAGCCTCCGACCATGAATTCAAGATCATCAAGCTCCGAGTGTACCTTACGGCTCAGCTCTCTGTATAGCTTTTCGCTGTCGGGTGATATGCCGCTGTCAACAAGCTCGGAACGAAGCTTTCCCGTCCAGCGGAGAATTATCTTTGAGAGCGCATTGCCGTCGGGTGAGGATTTGGACGCGAGGTTTTTCATCAGCTCACGGTAGGTCGAAATACCTCCGTGTCCGCTTCCGCAAAGGCGTCGCTCGGGAGAGAGATCACAGTCTGCGGTCAGGAAATCGCGCTCAAGCGCGTAGCCGCGTATGAGCTGAATAAGGAAGCTCTTTCCGCTTCCGTAACGTCCGATAAGGAAGCGCATTGCGCCTCCACCATCGTTTATCTCCTCTAGGTCAGACAGAAATGCTGAGATCTCATCTTTTCTGCCTATTGCGATATAAGGTGCGCCTGCACGAGGTACTACACCCGCAGATACGCTTGACAGAAGAGAAGAGAGTATTCTGCGAGGCACCTGAGGTGTTGTGTTATTTATTTGTTCCATGTATTGATCCGTCCTTTTTAGGTTCAATTAAATAAGAAAAGGTAATCTTCTATAATGGTATACGCTTTGCCCTCATTATCAAGAATAATGTCCCCGAAAAGCTCTGCTGCCGCTTCGTTTATTCTGTCGGCTATCTCGTCGACTGTACTGTTGTGAGACGAGGCGAATTTTCTTTGCTCCACAATGCCGGAGCCTTTACAGAGATTAATAAATCTAGCTATATCTCCAAGCTTTGAGATAAGCTGTGAATAGAGATCGTTCATGTCCGAGATGGGCTCGGGGGGGAGAAGCTCGGGAGTTTCATTGATTGGCTTTAGAGGCTCAGTTATAGGATCTACGACCGTTTTGTTAATGTTCTCGGTGTCTTCAAAAGCTTCCGTAAGCTTTTTTGTAGTATCCCAGGACTCTCGCTCGATCTCAAGCGCTCGTTCGGGAGAAATTTCGGTTTTGGGAAGGTCGTACAGTTTGTCGTATTCGTGCGGCTCGTTCTCGGCAAGCTTTGCATCCTTTCGCCTTCTGTCTATGAACTGACGGGCAGGAAGATTGTCCTCGAAGAAGACATCTATCGCTGCTCTGGCATGTGGATTTACTGTGAGCACGTGAATCTTGTTTCTGATTCCAAGATGCTCGCGTATCTTGTTTTCGGAATAGCGGACTACGTCGGTAATTGCAGATTTAAGATTGGAAAGCTCGTAATAAACTATCTCGATCTTAATGTTTTTATTTACGATGTTCACCATTCTGGTAAAGGGATGACGGTCCTCGGTCACACCGCCGTATACGCCTCTTGTAAAGGATGTTATTGAATTAAATGCATCCTCATTGTTGATTACTGCGTTTATCGCACCGTCAACACCTTTTTTGAAGGTGTCCGCGCTTTCTTCAGTGTAACACTTGCTTCTGCGATAGTCATAAAGCGACATTGCCGCCAAAAGCGGAGCGCAATGCTGCTTATTCTGTGAGAAATCCACGAAAAACTCGGGTAAAAAAGAGCCGAACAACACTTGTTTCTCAACACCCGAGAGCAAATGAACAGGAGAGGGAAGTTTGTGGATAAGACAAAAGTCACATATAATATCGCGGATCATTATTTTGTAAACTATGCCGAGATCGGTCGCACTAAATCCCGTCAAAAGAGAACAGAGGCTCTCAAGTGCAGCCGCTTTATCCTCGCCCTCACCCGTTGCTGCAAGCTCGTAGGCATAGAGCATAACATAGGACTCGTCGGTCTTAATAAAATGTCCGTTTCTCGCGTTTTGTCTCCACCAGATATACCAGTTCAGCTGAGCTTTATTCAACTGCGAATATCTTGGAGCATAGGAATAAAAGGGAACGGGCTCCTTAAAGGTTGTTGTTCGTTCGAGCAGAGCGCGGCGCTCACGAATGAAGAGATTATCTGAGACAAAAAGTTCTTCTCCGGTTTTGTCTGAGTATACCGTAACTTTTTTAATCAATGGGTTTTCAGGTTCATATTCGAAAATAATGTTCTTCTTGACAAAGCTTGCATCGCTGTGAGGAGGGATAAACTTTGTTATCATCGTCTCTGCGGTATCAATCTTGTCGCTTTCAACGGTACAGGCTTTATTATCCTTTATTTCTATCGCCGAGATTCGGTGAATTGGATAGGAGGGAGTGGCAGGTGTAGTTTTTTCATTTTTCTTGGCGAATGCGCTAAGATCCCAGAAATCGTCACCCTTGTTATGATCTGTCATAAAAAGCCCTCCTTTTGCCATGAAATATAAAGAATTACTGTAATATATTATTATAGCACATAAAATACCGTTTGTCAAATGTTTACGGTATAAAATTTATGTGGCAATAGTTTTTATAAAGACGATTAAGTGAAAATTTGGTCTTGACATTTCACTTTTGGTATGTTATAAATATACGTAGTTATTGGTATTCCCAAAAGGAGAGATAAGATGGAGAGAGGGATTGTATTGTTTTCGGATCTTTACGAATGCTTTGAGCCAAAGAAGCATTTTTCCGAAATATCGCTAAAAAATAAATGGAGAGCGATCGAACTCGACACATCTGAATATTCGGGAAGACTCATATCCTCCATAGATGGTATGCCCGAGGATATTTCGTTCGATCCTAAGCTTAAAGGATGGTATAAAATTTTAATTCATCTTCCGGGTAGAAGTTCCGTTTATTTGAAGCTCTCGGGAGATGATGCCTTCATTTGTATGTCTGCCGTGACGAAAAGGAGATATCTAATCGAGGAGGTGCTCTGGAAATGCGCTGATATGACGGATCAGAGTATTATTTTATCGAAAAAGCTTGATGCGTATACAAACTACAGTGTGCTTTCCGCGATAAAATTTATCCCTATGAACGATGAAGAGGTTGCTGAGTATAAACGCGAGCAAACGAGACGAGATACAAAGCGAATATACGCAACCGATGATCTGCACAACCGCCTTGCATTTATCAATCAGAACAGCTATGACGATTGGCGTGCGGTTGCAATTAATTATGAGGACTCAGATATTGAGTGGCTCTCGGTCGAAACGCTTGCAACGCTTGTTTCGAATCATCTTGCAGTTGACAATATAGACGATTTCGCGTTTCCTACCCAAATAGACAGACACGTGCAGGAGAGCATGAAAAAATTCGACATGCACAAGGCGATCTGTACGGTTGTAGATCAATGTAAAAAGATGGGCATTAAGTCAAGTGTGTCCATGAGGATGGGCGGATGGGGAATGCCGTTTCCGTACGATCAATTCTATTTTGATTGCGACTTTGTTGAATCACATCCCGAGTGGCGCACGCGCGACAGAAACGGAGATGAGATAAGGGCGATGTCGTACGCCTACCCCGAGGTGCGCAAATTTCTTATTGACGAGCTTGTGGAATGCGCAAGGTCGGAATGTGATGCGGTTACGATAATGGCGCACAGAGGCATACCGTACGTGCTTTTTGAGGAACCCGTCGCAAGAAGGTTCTATGAGCTTTACGGTGAATACCCCTACGAGCTTCCTCTTGACGAGGAAAGACTTAATAAGCTTCATTGCGACATTATGACCGAATATGTCAGAGAGCTTCGAGAGGCGCTCGACAAAGAATTCGGAAAGAATAGGGTGGAGATACATTTCAGATCAATATACTCACTTTACGATTCAAAATACGTTGGACTTGATGCTGAAAGATGGGCGAAAGAGGGTCTTATCAGCGCAATAATTTCATATCCACAGAGAGTACACGAGCTTTTGGGAGGCGACGTGTGGAAGGATGATAGTAAAGAAAAGCTTGACCTTGACAAGTATACAAATTACGTGCGCACGTCTTATCACGTTAATATGCGCCCGTGTGACTTTGAGACGATAGAACCTATTGTCAATTATCGCGGTGAGCTTTGCGGTCCAAAAAGTCAAAGGGAGCGTGTTGAGGAATGGATGGAGCTTGAGCGTAAATACGGCGTAAAGGTATATTTTGAGATCCTGCCGAGACACCTTACAAGCGAGGAATTCAAATCAAGGGCACTCGATCTTTATGATTGTGGGGCGGAGAGAATAGCTCTATGGGACACCTACTCGCGTGCGGCATTCAGATCCACGTGGGCAACGGCGCGCAGATTGGGTCACAAGGATGAGCTGAAGGAACGTAACGTAGGAGAGGGTGTAGATTATAGAACACTCTTCATGTTAAAGTTGGGTGACAGAGATCTGAACAGATTTAACCCCGATTGGGGAGGATAATAAAAAATATTCGCTGCTCGTCGAGCAGCGAATATTTTTTTAACTTTCGGACGTACTGACAAGGACTCTGATAGCCTCGTAAATACTGTGAATGGGGATAAGCTCAATTGTAGTGTCTATCTTACGCTTTTCTACGTTTTTGTATGGTACGATAGCCTTTGTGAAGCCAAGTCTTGCCGCCTCCTTGACCCTTTGCTCAAGGTTAGATACAGCGCGACACTCGCCCGAAAGACCAAGCTCGCCTATCGCGATAAGATCGTCGGGAACGGCTTTGTCGGTAAGCGAGGAAATGAGAGCTAAAGCAATAGCTGCATCGCTTGCGGGCTCGTTGAGATAGAGACCTCCTATGACGTTCATATATACGTCGTTCTGATAGAACTTGAGTCCGAGCCTTTTTTCAAGCACTGCGATAATGAGGCAAAGTCTGTTATAGTCTATGCCGTTTGAGGTGCGACGCGGAGAGGGAAATGCTGTTGGGGAAACGAGAGCCTGTATCTCAGCGATGATCGGCCTTGTACCCTCGATGGTACACACGGCGCAGTTGCCGGGAGTATTCTTTGGTCTGCCCGAAAGAAGCATTTCGGAAGGATTGGGGATCTCGACAAGTCCCTTGTCGGTCATCTCAAACACACCTATCTCGTTAGTTGAGCCAAAGCGGTTTTTATTTGCGCGGATTATTCTGTATGATTGCAGCTTTTCTCCCTCGAAGCAGAGGACCGCATCGACCATATGCTCAAGCACCTTGGGTCCTGCAATGCCGCCTTCCTTGTTAACGTGACCCACGAGGAGCATCGATATTCCGTGCGATTTTGCGCGGTTTATTAGCGTCAGAGCCGACTCTCTTACCTGAGTGATGCTTCCCGGCGCGGATTTGATCATCTCTTCGTAGATGGTCTGTATAGAGTCGATTATCATAATATCGGGCTTTATCTTGTCTGCCTCCTTGAGGATGCTGTCAAGATTGGTCTCTGTCAGAATATAGAGATTCTTTCCCGAAACGCCGAGTCTTTTGGCGCGGAGCTTGATCTGTCCGCCCGATTCCTCGCCCGAAATATAAAGAACGCGGCGGTTTGCACCGAGGCACTCGGAGATCTGCATAAGCAGGGTAGATTTACCGATTCCGGGCTCGCCGGAGATCAGTACGACAGAGCCGTGAACGAGACCTCCGCCGAGGACTCTGTCAAGCTCGTCAAGTCCCGTTTGCGAACGGATATAGTCGGGGATTTCAAGCTCGTCGTAAGAGATTGCGTGATTATCGGCACCGAGTGTCCCCGAGATCGATTTTCTTTTGTTCGCGGGTTCCTCGGGAGCCACGTTGATGACATCCTCGACCATGGTGTTCCATTGGTTGCAGGATGGGCATTTTCCCATCCACTTCGGGGAGTGGTATTCACAATTTGAGCATACGTATATTGTTTTCAAGCCTTTCATTTTTGGGCTCCTTTTCTTTCATTATATAAAGTATATCACAACTGACATGTTTTTTCAATATCAAATCGGCAAATTAATTTGTCTAATCTACCTGTGGTTTATTGACAAAGGTGAAAAAAAGTCTTATAATAATTATATGATGCAATTTTTGCGGAAAGTGAGGTGTATATATGCTTATTACAGACAAGATTCCTTCGTATATTTATGAGTCTCTTGAGCGTGAGGGTGTTGACGTATCCAAGATAATGCTCGCGACGTACTGTGATATGGACTCGGGACATATCTTTTGCGATACATACGTTTTGGCGACGCTTGAAAGCATATATGTCTCCTCGGGATCTGTCGTGCTCGACGGATCGGATGCACATAAAAAGCACGCAGAGAGAGTATGGCGCGAGACTTCGTTTGATATCTACGATATTTCCAAAATCAAAGAGCTGAAGCTTGAGGAGATTCAATCAAGTGCAAGGCTGACGGCGAAGCTTGAATCGGGAGAATATGTTTTCCTGTGTGCTATGACGAATACATGCCGTTCGAGTGTTCTCATTTTCATCAAGTATTTTGAGAGAATGAAGAAGGGCGATATTAAGACCGTTGATTTCGAGGTGGATGAGGAAGATGATCCGGCATCGCACTGCTGTCCGAAATGCGGTATGCGATACCCTGATAAGAATCGCAAGGTATGTCCAAAATGTATGGAAAAGGGAAAGCTTTACCGTCGATTCGGTATGTTCCTTTTGAAATACAAAAAGTATATTGCAATAATGCTTACATCGTTGATACTTTTGACGGCAACGAGCATTCTTATCCCTTATTTTTCAAATGAATTTTTCTATGACGAGGTTTTACGCGAGGACGGAGGCTTCTTTGGCGAAATACTGCTTGTTATAGGAATAATAATTGCGACAAGAGTATTATCGCAGATATTTACGGTAATTAATGGTCGTATTTCCGCAAAAATTGCGGCGAGGATCGTTTACGATCTGAAAATGACGGTATTTACATCGATCGAAAAGCTTTCGCTGTCATTCTTCAACGGCAGGCAGACGGGAGCACTAATGACTCAGGTCAACAACGACTCCAATACCATATATTACTTCTTTTGCGACGGTATTCCGTATTTTTTGATCAACGTAGTACAGGTCATCGTCATCTGTGTGCTGCTATTCATTGAAAATCCGCTGCTTGCTCTTTGCTCGCTCTTTACCGTTCCGCTTTTCTTTATTATTATTTTGAAGAGCTATCGCAAGGAGATGAAGCTTCACGCAAAGAGCTATTCGGGATCGAGAAAGCTCAACTCTCAGCTATCCGACGTTCTGACGGGAATGAGAGTAGTCAAGGCATTCTCGCGCGAGCAGGCTGAGACAGAAAGGTTTTACGGCACGAGCAGACGCGCGGCACAGTATCAGAAGAATCTATCAATTTTTAACCACTACGTTTATCCGTCGCTCGGACTCATTCTTTATCTTGGAAACATCATCGCGCTGGGAGTTGGCGGATGGATGGTGATTTCGGGATACGGAGACTTTACTTACGGAAAGCTTATAAAATTCGTGGCATACGTCAATATGATCTATAGCCCGATGTATTTCTTTGCCGATATGATCGATTGGTCAGCTTCAAGTACCAACGCTCTTCAAAGACTATTTGAGATATACGATACGGAGCCTGACATTGCTGAAAAGGAAAATGCTATAACACCCAAAGAGATACGCGGTGACGTAGAGTTTAAAAATGTTGAGTTTTCTTACGTGAAGAATCACAAGGTCATTGACGGTGTGAGCTTTGACGTGAAAGCCGGAAAGACACTCGGAATAGTTGGTCACACAGGAGCAGGAAAGAGTACGATTGTTAATCTGCTTATGCGCCTGTACGACAGCAATGAGGGTGAGATATTCGTTGACGGTATTAACGTAAAGGACCTCTCGTTTAAAGCATTATATGAGAATATTGCGATCGTTTCACAGGAGACCTTCTTCTTTATCGGGTCTATACTTGACAATATCAAGTACGCAAAGCCTGATGCAACCTACGAGGAAGTCCTGACCGCAGCTAAGCTCTCGGGTGCGCACGACTTTATCGTTAAGCTTCCCGATGCTTACAATACAAAAATAGGTTTCGGCTTCAAGGACCTTTCCGGCGGTGAACGACAGAGACTTTCCATTGCTCGCGCGATACTTCGAGACCCGAAGATCCTTATCCTTGACGAGGCAACTGCGGCAATGGATACTGAGACCGAAAAGAGAATTCAGAATGCTATAACCGAATTGACAAAAGACAAGACAACTATTATGATAGCGCACAGGCTATCGACTCTTCGTGATGCTGACGAGCTCATCGTTATTGAAAACGGAAAGGTTGCGGAGAGAGGAACTCACAGAGAGCTTCTATCACTTGAGGATGGAGTATAT
Organism: Oscillospiraceae bacterium; assembly: GCA_015064685.1. Taxonomy (GTDB): domain Bacteria; phylum Bacillota; class Clostridia; order Oscillospirales; family CAG-272; genus SVTX01. The sequence continues at coordinate 22,744 of SVRT01000011.1, read as the reverse complement.
AAAAAACTCTATACTCTCCAGGAAGAAGCGCTTAAAAATGCAGGAATAGTCGAATGATGAAGGAGGCTTTTATATGGAAAATGAAATAATGAATGAAAAGTCTGCCCGTATCGTGCGACTTGATAAAAGTAATGCGCGCTTTGAGGAGAAAAACGGGTTTTTAGCTTTGATTTTCACGGAAAACGGTGAAGAGCAAAGATTTGACAGGATATTTCTTCACAGAGCGTTTCCTTACGAGTTGCCGTATAAGTTTATTTCAGTACTTGGCGAAGAAAAAAAGGAGATCGGCATAATTTTTGACGTTGACGACTTTGAGGGCGAGGCTGTAGCTAAAATCAAGGAAGAGATCGAACGGAAATATTATTCGCCAATTATTAAGGAGATCAAAAGCGTTAAGGAAAGATACGGCTTTTCTTATTGGAAGGTATCTCTCGTTGACGGCAGAGAGCTGAGCTTTACTATGCAGGATACGTTTAAGAATATTTTGCACACAAGTGACGACAGTCTTATGCTACAGGACGTTGACGGAAACCGATTTACGATTGCGAGCATAGCTGCATTGAATTCAAAGAGTTATAGAAAAATAGAACTTTATCTTTAATTATTATATCAAAAAATGGAAAGGAGGAAGGATTATGAGAATGAAAAAGAAGTCCGGCGAAAAACGTGCTACAAGCTTTGAAATAGCTAATAAGCTGTGCCCAGAGCTAAAAAAAGAAGACCTTATCATCTCTTTCCCTTATAATCTGCACCCCTCCGATCCGAGAGGCAGAATACGTGGAAACGTAATAATTGACAGGGAATCGATCCGTGTTTTTGCGGACGGAATACTGACTATGTCGATCCAAATATGCGACGTGGCCGAGCTAAAGGTAGAGGGCGGCGTTGGATCCTGCTTTGTTTCGTATACGCTTAAAGAGGACGGATCCGAGCATCTGCTTTGCCGATCTGATATGTCACTCAATAAAAGAGCAATTGCCGCATCCAAGAAATTCAATAGGATCGTAAAATCATGTGGGTTTGCGGATTATGATGCAAATAATGACAAGAGCAAAAAGGGAAAAGAGGACGAAGGCTCGAGGATGTGTCCGAAATGCGGCAGACCGATGCGGCGCGGTGTGTGCATGCATTGCACAAATAAGCTGAAGACAATTAAGCGACTGTGGCTGATAATCAAACCGTACAAGGCTTTTATCATACTGTCGGTTGTTTTCTTTGTCGTTGTCAGTGCGCTTAATTTGATATTGCCTGAATTGAACCGCTATGCGACTGATGAATATATCAATAGCTCGTCACCCGAAAAAGTATCGGCGGTTGATTACTTAGTAGTTATTCTTTTGATGCTTGGAGTCCAGGTGATTCTCAGGCTATTCTCGATGTTCCGCTCGCATTTGCTTATCAATGCAAGCACCGGAGTTATTGTAGATCTCCGAAATATGCTTTTTGAGAAGATTCAAAAGCTATCTATTTCCAAAATATCCAAGCGAACCGCGGGAGAGCTTATGCGACGGGTGTCGCACGACGTTGCGCAGATCCAAAGCTTCCTTGTTCACTATCTACCGTCGCTTATAGAGCAGGCGGTACTCATAGTTGCAATTGGAATCGTATTCCTGGCATCTGATGCAGGCATACTGTTTTTACTTATTCTGATACCTGTGCCAATTGTTGTAATTGGTTTTAGCTTGTTTTGGAAAAAGGCTCACAAGCTTTTCAGAAGATGCTGGCAGCTGGGATCAAAATCCAATTCTGTTTTGCATGATATTTTCTCGGGTATCCGCGTTGTAAAGTCATTTGGAATGGAGCATAAGGAAACCGAGAGGTACGATGCCGCAGCATCCGAAGAGCGCGATATGCAGATAAAGTCGGATACTCTTTGGTATTCCTTGATGCCCGTGATGCAGTTTTTGATGTGCTTTGGAGAGTTTATCATACTGTTTTACGTCGGTAACGGAATTCTTGACGGGGGAATGACACTTGGAGAGATGTCAAAATATTCGATGTATGCGAGTATGATCTACGGACCGCTCCGCATGCTTTCCAATCTTCCAAGACAGATACTTAATTTTATCACTTCAACCGCCAAGGTCTTTGAGATAATTGATGAGGAGGTTGAGATCGCTGACAAAGAGGGGGCGGTAAATCCGATAATCAAGGGTGATATTGATATAAATAATATTTCCTTTGGATATGATAGTGGTACAGAAGTCCTTTCGAACGTTGATATTCATATAAGATCGGGTGAGTTTATCGGTCTTGTCGGAAAATCAGGTGTCGGCAAATCCACTCTTATCAATCTGATTATGAGAATGTATGACGTTGAGGACGGAAATATCTGCATTGACGGAGTCGATATAAGAGATATTTCACAGGAGTCCTTGCGTTCGCAGATGGGTGTCGTACTACAGGAAACCTTCCTATTTGCGGGTACGGTATATCAGAATATCGCCTATGCAAAGCCTGAATCTACAAGAGAAGAGATAATTGCCGTATCAAAGCTTGCCGGATGTCACGACTTTATTATCAAACTGACTGACGGATACGACACGAAGGTAGGAGAAAAAGGATATACTCTCTCCGGAGGCGAGAGGCAGAGAATTGCTATTGCACGCGCGCTTCTGCGCGACCCGAAGATACTTATTCTTGATGAGGCGACCGCTTCACTTGATACCGAGACAGAAAAACAGATCCAGGATGCTCTTGCAAATCTCTCTAAAAACAGAACGACGATAGCGATCGCCCACCGTCTTTCTACCTTGAGAAACGCAACGAGACTTGTCGTGCTTGATAAGGGAAGAGTTGCGGAGGTCGGTTCACATGACGAGCTTATGGAGAAGCAAGGCATTTATTACGGTCTTGTTATGGCTCAAAGAGAAATGTCGAAAATGGAATAATAAAAGCAAAAATCCCTCGCTCCATTTGGAGCGAGGGATTTTATGTTATGGAAAATCGGTCACACCTTGAACCGATAACCCGAAGTGCGACATTATCTCTTGTATTTCTGTTATTTCAAGCATTAATTACTCCTTGTAAACAAAATGTACTATCCCGTTAGGCATATTTACGATATATTCCTTTGCCTGCGGTGGATAGATATTCTTGCTCGGTATATCTTCAAGAGGTATCCAACACATATCGAGCTCAATTCGCTCGTTGCCAAGCTCGTCGAGTGCTTTGAAATTTCTGTCAAGCGGTATTTGCGTTTCGTCCTTTAAAGAAACTAAATAATATAAGTTTATCTGCTGACAAGGACGAGTACCCCAAGGGAAGAAGTTTTCATTTACCATGAAAAGTCTTTCAACGCTTATGTCAGCTCCGATTTCTTCCTTAAATTCTCTTACGATCGTTTCTGCTGTCGTCTCGCCAAAGGCAACGTGACCGCCGATGAAAGCGTACCCGTCATCATTAGTTGCTTTTTGCATTAGCACCTTGCCATTGTGGATCAGAAGTCCACCGACACGGTACGAAAAAACATAATTGTCTGTTTTGAAAAGTATATCTGACATATTCTTACCCTCTGCGAATTAGAATTCCTTTCATTAGCTCGCTATCGTTATGAAATTCATACACAGTATTTATTTCTTCCTCGGTGCAACCGATAAGAAGCTTTATTTCGGAGTCTTTTTTCATCAAATCAACGGTGCATATTATAGCGGTTACTTTCCTCTCGGCTAATGAGCCAATCCAAACGTCTATACCGCCTCTGTCCATGGAATAAGTATTATCCAGATATCCGTAATCTACCTTATATATTATACTCGGAAATCTTGGATGAAAGCTTCCTTTTGGTCTGTCGATCACGACTTTTCCCGATGAGACAAGTTTGTCTACCATTTCCCAAAAAGCATTATCGTATTTCATCTTATCCTCTCATCATTAACAAAATGCTTTACTGTATCCGTTGGATTTTTAAGTTCTGTTCTGAAAAATTCAGGATATATCTTGACGTCCTCGTTGAGTGAGACCCATTTGAGGAATTCTCGTGTATTGCCCTCGGTGAAGCTATGGCTTAGAGGGGCAAAGGCGTCGGGTGTCTTCATATAGAAATAGAAGCATACCTCGTAAATCAGCTTGCCGAGATTCAACGGGGAATCGCCGTAGAAATAGTTTTCGTGTACGAAACCAAGGCGGCCTACTTCCATCTTAACGCCTGTTTCTTCAAACACTTCACGCACAATGGCTTCTTCTGCGGTTTCGCCAAACTTTATTCTGCCACCGACAGAATAGAGATAGTTGTCTCTTTCATTACCCACCATCAGAATCTTTCCGTCTTTCATAATAATTGCGCCTACACGGATATTCAATATGCCGTCATCGCAGGGAACACACATATCCTTATTCATCTTTTTACCTCATAATCGTTCTGTTACATGTAGTGTCGTTTCTTCATATTATTCATTATATCACATCTATTGATTATTTTCAATCAAATAATGGTTGAAAAAGAAAATCCAACACTTTCCGTGTTGGATTTCTACATTCATAATATGTTACTTAAAGAATTATGCAAATAAGTCCGCCGCTTCCTTCATTGATAATGCGCTCAAGTGTTTCGGAGAGCTTTGTTCTCGATGCCTCAGGCATATGCTCGAGCTTCGAATGGAGTCCCTCGTTGACAAGCTCATAAAGACTTTTGCCGAACATATTTGAGCTCCAAATACGAGCAGGATCCTCCTCGAATTCGTGGAGCATATATTTGACGAGGTCCTCGGATTGCTGTTCCGTACCTACTATTGGGTTGATCTCTGTTTCTATATTGGCTCTTATCATGTGAATTGACTGTGCGGACGCGCGGAGTCTGACACCGTATCCGCCTGCCTGCTTAACGATCTCGGGATCGGCGAGGTGCAGCTCTCTTACGTCGGGCATAACTATTCCGTAGCCTCTTTCTTCAGCTTCGTCAAGCGCGGACTCGACTCTGTCGTACCTTTCCTTCATTGCCGCGAGTGATTTGAGAAGGGAAATAAGCTCCTCCTCGCCGCTGACGTTGAAGCCTGTTAGCTCGCTTATAACGTCGTAGTAAAGACCGTCCTTCATTACGACTGACACGCACGCGCAACCTGTACCAAGATCAATCTCATTTATCGTGGCGCTCTTTACAAATTCGTTTTCGGAAAGAGAAGAGAAGGCGCTTTGAATGTCTCCCGCCTTTGATATCTTCTCGGCGCACTCCTTTATGTCCTCAAGCAAGGATGCTTTGATCTTGTGGCTGTTATCGAGTGCCGTTGTCCATTCGGGCATTGATATTCTGACCTCGCTGACGGGAAACTCGTGAAGGACGAGCTCGAGTATATGCCTTATATCCTCTGCGTCGAGATCGATACAAGAGACGAGCGCGACCGGAACCTCGTACTTTGCCTCAAGCTCGTATGCGAGTGCAATTGCATCGTCACTTTGCGGACGCGCGGAGTTGAGAATGACCGCGAATGGCTTGCCGAGAGCCTTAAGCTCATTTACTATTCTTTCTTCCGCCTCAACGTAGCTTTGTCTTGAAATATCTCCGATAGTTCCGTCGGTTGTGATGAGCATACCGATAGTCGAATGCTCGCTTATTACCTTATGAGTACCCATTTCCGCCGCCTCGACGAAGGGCATGGGCTCCTCGCGCCAAGGGGTGCGGACCATTCGCGGCTGTCCGTCCTCGATCGTGCCGAGAGCTTCGGGAACGATATACCCGACGCAATCGACCATCTTTACTCTGAAGGTCGAGCAGGAGTCAACGTTGATAGATACCGCCTCGTCGGGAATGAACTTGGGTTCCGTCGTCATAACCGTTTTTCCTGCCGCGCTCTGAGGCATTTCGTCTCTCGCGCGTTCTCTCGAATATCCTTCGCTGATGTTAGGAAGCACCAATGCTTCCATAAACCTTTTGATAAAGGTCGACTTGCCCGTTCTGACGGGACCGACAACGCCGATGTATATGTCTCCGCCCGTTCTTTGCGCTATGTCCTGATAAATAGAATGCTCTGCCATAAAAATCCTCCCATATTTTTAGACGATGTGTTTTCGCTAAAATATATGAGAGGGTGTTTTGTTTTATGAATTGCAAGCCGAGTATTATTAACAAATGGCAGAGAAGTGATCTCTGCCATTTTCAAGATATGTATCAAAAGCTATTAGTTGAAAGCAACTCTGATCTGCTCGTCCGTGTAGCTTGTTTTTTTTTGAATGTTCGCGCCGAGATCGCGAAGCTTTCCAACTATATTATGATATCCGCGCTCGATCTTGTCGATGCCTTCGATTACAGAAGTATCCTCGGTTGCAAGTGCCGCTATGACCATAGCCGCGCCTCCGCGAAGATCGTGAGACATAAGGGGAGCGCCCGAGAGCTTGGCTCCGCCGATGATTGTTGCGTGGTTTCCGTCTACCTTGATGTCGGCTCCCATCTTGGAGAGCTCATCGGTGTACTGGAATCTGCTATTAAATATATTCTCTGTGATAGTTGACGTTCCCGCAGCGAAGCAGAGCATAGCTCCAAACTGTGCCTGCATATCTGTTGCGAATCCGGGGTAGGGCTGAGTTACTATATTGATACCCTTGAGCTTACCGGTGCTTTCAACTGTAACAAAGTCATCTCCAACCGTAACGGTTGCGCCTGCCTCCTCGAGCTTTGAAGAGATAGCCTCAAGGTGCTTGGGGATAACGTTGGTTACTGTAACGCGACCTCCGGTAGCGGCTACTGCTGCCATATATGTACCTGCTTCGATCATGTCGGGAATGATAGAATAACGGCATCCGTGGAGCTTTTCAACGCCTTTAACCTTGATAACCGAAGTTCCTGCGCCTGTGATAATTGCGCCGCATGCATTGAGGAATACCGCAAGGTCAACGATATGGGGCTCGCGAGCTGCATTGTCTATAGTTGTGATACCGTCTGCAAGAACGGATGCAAGGATAGCATTTGCGGTTGCGCCTACGGAGACCTTATCGAAATAGATGCTACTACCGACGGGTCTGCCATTTTCAGCCTCGACCTCGAGTCTTCCGTTTCTGTGAGTGCAGTCTGCACCGAGTGCCTCGAAAGCTTTCATATGAAGGTCGAGAGGACGGGCGCCGATGCTGCATCCGCCGGGATGAGATACACTGGATTTTCCAAATCTTCCAAACTCTGCACCAAGGAGATATGAGGATCCGCGAAGCTTGTTTGCAAGCTCCATAGGAGAGGTGCAGGGAACGAGATTCTTACAGTTGATCTCTACGGAGTATTTTGTAAGACGTCTTACCGATGCTCCCATAGTTGAGAGGATTTCGAGAAGGGTTTCTATATCGCTGACGGGAGGAATATTGTCGATCACGCATGCCTCCTCGTTGAGAACGCATGCACAAATAACAGGGAGGGCTGCATTTTTCATGCCGCCGATAGATACGTTGCCGTAAAGGGGAGAGCCGCCGTTGATGATGATCTGTTCCATAATTTCCTCCTGTTTTTCTCGTAGCCCGGGTGAGCTGCGAGGGGTGTTTTTATTTGCAACTCGGTCGCAGTAAAGCGCCGGTGAAGTATGTCGAAAATTGTATTATTTTCTTGCGTGTCGCGATGTATATATTATATCATATATGCATAAATATGTAAAGATGAATATGCAAAAGTTTATAATTTATTTACATATTTTGTAAAAAATATTTTTTCATACATAGAGATATATATGACATATAAATAAAGCACATTTGTTTGATATTGTTAATAAACGCAGAAAAAATTAAAAAAATAAATACAAATCTGAATAAAATGAATAAAAAAAGAATAAAAAATTAAAACAATTAAAAAATAATGTCGTTGTAGACATATAGTGAATAGTACGACATTAAAAATGCATAAAAATAAAAAAATCGTCTCACGGATATTTTATGCCGTGAGGCGATTTTTTGACAGTTGTCTTTGTGTGAAAAAGTTGACTGAGGGATGTTACCTTTTTAAATAAGAGTGTTAGATCATGCCCTTATCCATTTCGCTTTTCAGTGAGTGTCCGTTGGCTTTTTTGTAGAGCTTTGAGAAATATCCGGCATCGAAAAAACCGAGCTCGCAGGCTATCTCATTTATCGACAGTCCCTCGGAATAGAGTCGCCTGGCTTCAGCGAAACGCAACTCGTTCCGATACTGGATCGGAGATCTTCCGGCATACTCTGTGAATCTTTTTCTGAAGTAGCTTTCACTCATGTGACATTTATCCGCGTACACTTTAACGGGAAGATTTTCTTTAAAACGAGATGAGATGCACTCAAATGCCGGGATCAATTCCTGCGGAGGTGTAACTTTGTTCTCCCGAGTCAATTCTGTTAAAAGCCGCAAAAGCAGACTTTTGATCTTGAGTATATTATCCGGCTCTCTCAGTGTGCATTTTAAAATTTTCACGCAAAGCTCCTTGTATTTGTCCTGGTGATCCTGCCAGGCGTGAATAGTATCGTTGTCGATGAGTAGCTCCTTGCCGTCTGAATCCACCATATCGAATATCACGCTTAATCCTTTACAAAGATGTTCTCCCAAATCAACGGGTTTTGTGTGGTACTTCATTCCGTTCGGGAGAAATAGTATCATTCCCGAGGTTACGGTTAAACGTTCTTTATCGGTACTGTATATTCTTGTTCCGTCTGTGAGCAGATGTATAAGAAAGCGCTGACGACCTTCGTTCAAATAATCAGTTTCTATATTTGTTGGAAAGTTAGCTATTGAGCCTTTAATGCCTTTTACATCGAAATCTACAAATTGAAGATCGCTGATTTTTATTTTATTCAAAGGGAAAACACCTCCTTTGAGCTTATTTTACATCAAATATCGCAAAAGGTCAATATGTAAGTGCAAAAAAATCGAATAATACTATTTTTTGCTCAAATGCTCACTTGCGTATGAACGCAATGTCATTTATAATGTAAATACAGGGTTTCCTGCGGAATTCTAATATTTAATTGGAGGTCAACGATGAAAAAGATCAGAATTGGACTTATCGGTACGGGTGGAATATGTAACGCTGCTCATATCCCGAGCTATCTTGAGAACTGTATGGACGATTGCGAGATCACCGCGGTCTGTGATATTGATGCTAATGCTTTAAATAAGACTGGTGACAGACTCAATATCCCCGCGGAGAACAGATTTTACGATTACCGTGAACTTATCGCCAGCGGTCTTGTTGATGCGGTTGATATTTGTACTTCTAACGACGTTCATGCTGAGATCGCTTTGGCAGCGCTCGATGCAGGACTTGCGGTAAGCGTTGAAAAGCCGATCGGAATGGATTTCGATCAGAGCTTGGCTATTGAGAAGAAGGCTAAAGAAAAGGGACTTCCCGTTTTCGTTTGTTTCTCTTGGCGTTATCGCGATTTTCCGCGCTATATGAAGTATCTTATTGACCAGGGTGAGATCGGAGAGATCTACCATATGTATATAAACTGCATAAAGGATAGCGGACTTTGGAAGGGTCGCCGTATGGAGTGGAGATTCCGTGAGGAAAGAGCAAGCTCGGGTGTTCTTTGTGACCTGGGATCCCATATGTTTGATACAATCAGATTCTTCGGTCAGGAGTTCGAAAAGATCTACTGTGACAGAGGAACTATTGTAAAGCGCCGCCAGCTTATCGGATCTGAGGAGTGGGGCGATGTTACCACCGACGACTGGGCAGAGATAGTTTGTATGCTCAAGAGTGGCATAAGCGCAAGAGTTTCTCTCTCGAGAACAGTTACAACGGAAAAGGATCTGATCGAATTCTACGTAATAGGCTCAAAGGGTGCGCTTCGCTTTATTTACGATAAGGGCAAGCAGGTACTCCTTCGCTGTACGGGTGACAATATCGCAACGAACACCTTTGAGGAGCTTGAGGTTCCCGCAGAGTTTAAGGCGCGCGGACAGAGTCGCTCGTTCGTCGATCTTCTTATGGGTAATAGGGATGAGTATGCAGCAACTATCTCCGAGGGTCTTTACAGCCAGGTTGCCGTTGATGCCGCAAAGCTTTCAAGCTCTATCGGACGCGCTGTAACGGTTGAAGAGATGTTCGCTAACGCAAAGAACTGATAGGGATGAGCGTATGAAGTACGGAACTTTTGTGAGAATTCCCGAGGGGGCAGATATTGCCACCGCGTGTGAGGAAAAATTCTCGGAGATTAAGAAGATGGGATTTGATTCCTGTCAGCTCGTCTACAAGCCGGCTGTCTATAAGCTTGAGGATGCCGATGTAATAAGAGAATATGCAGATAAGTACGGAATAGAGATCTCCGCCCAATTTGCAGGCTACCGCGATCCCTATTCCAAATTCGATAATTACTTTGCTTTTTACAATACAGGATTGAACGTTTCCGCTTTCCGTGAAAGCCGCACGAATTATGTTCTGTCGGTCATTCCTTTTATGAAGAGATTGGGTGTAACCGATATGATAGTTCATTCGGGACACATTCCGAACAATCCTTTTGAGCGAGAGTACTCTGAAATGTTGTGTGCAGTAAGGGTTATTGCTGAGGAGCTCAAAAAGAACGGTATGAACTTTCTTTTTGAGACGGGAGGAGAGTCACCGATAAGCCTTCTCAGACTTATCGAGGATATTGGGCTTGACAACGTCTTCATCAATCTCGATACCGGAAACATAATCATGTATGGCTTCGGTAATCCCGTCGATGCGCTTTACACTTACGGTAAGTACGTAAGAAATATGCACGCTAAAGACGGTCTGCCGCCCACAGATCCCAAAAAGCTGGGTAAGGAAGTAAACATCGGAGAGGGATACGTTGACTTTGAGAAGGTATTCTCGATGCTTCATTCTCTCGGATACGATCGCTTCGTTACAATCGAACGTGAGATCCGCGACGGAGAGCAGGCAGAGCAGATCGCAAGGTCAATGGAATATCTCAAGGGAATAGTTGATAAATACTACGCATAAACAAAAAAGGACGGTTTTTCGACCGTCCTTTTGCTTTGCTGTTATTATTCTATGTGTCCCAGATTCTTGAGGTATGCAACGGTAAGGTCGACAACCATTCCGTAGCTCTTTCTTCCAACTGTGCCTTGCGATTGGAGATATATGTCGTTAACGGTTCCGCTTATTTGGCTGGTTACCGACTTCTGATATTTTTTGAAAAATTGACTGTATGCTACCTGCTCGTTATACACACTTGTGTCAAGTGTGGCATCTGCCTTTCGGAAAAGCTTTTTATCCGCGCTATACAGAGCGTTGGCAACGTATTCGTACATGTTTACGTATGCGCAATATCTTATATATGTGTCATCAGATTCCATACACACGAGGAAGGCAATCATATTTGCTTCATCTTCTCTTGCGATGCCTCTTTGATGAGCAAGCTCATGCGCCGCGGTAAAGGGAATCGTGTAATCCGGAAAACCGACATTTATGTTTGATTCACCCGTGAAGAACGTGTATATACCGGTGATGTGCGCATATGACATTCCCTCGCTCAAAAGCACGGGCTTAAGGCGACTGTGGAAGGTGTTGATAAAGCTGTGCTTTGCGCTGAAGCTTTTGTATGCGTCGAGGAGCTTGTTGTTCATTTCGGCTATCGAGTATGGCATAATTGAAAAACCGTCCTCGCCATATTCGACCTCGGGAACGAGCTTGTTTATTTCGCCTGAGAGGTAAAGAGCAGAATTATACAAATCATTTGCGCTCACGGGATCTGACTGGATTCCAAGCTTATCGTCGAGCTTTGTTCCTCTGTACCCGGCAGAGAATACCAGAACAAAGCTAGAGATAAACAAGGATGCTATCGAGAAAATACAGACGATGGTTACAATTGTGGATCTGTGGGTGTTACATCTGTATTTCCACACGTATCTTATTGCGACAAACAAAATTACGGGAATGAGCAGAAGTGCCGATTCTGCCAAAGAGAACGGAAGAATATTTGTAATCTGTGCAAGCAAAAATCTGAATACTCCGCTAATGTTTTTATTAAAAAAGTCTGCAAATGTCGGGCTTAAGCATATTATTACGTAAAGAATTGCGGAAAAGAGAAGCAAGCTAAGCGAGATTATGCTCCAAAGCGGTATTCTTTCATACTTTGGATCGAATTTTTTCCATTTGACCTTTTCATCAGGCGGTAATGAATTGAAATCATCTGCTCCAATAATTTGATCCGTGCTGATGTCTACCGTTTTTTCTATTTGATTGTTATCCATAATTATTTCCTTTTCAGATGTTTATTTCTGTTGTCAGATCTCTATCCGTCAATTCCTTGAAGCACTTTTGCATATCCTCGGGAGGCAGGGAGCAAAATGTAGTTTGCTCGTCGGTGTACGGCATAGGAACGGTCAGGCTATATGCGTGGAGTGCGTGACGGGCTATTAAGGGACTTGCGCTTCCGTATATATCGTCTCCGAGAATCGCGTGACCTAAATAGGCAAAATTGACGCGAAGCTGATGCGTACGGCCAGTCTCGGGGATCGCTTCAACTAGACTGATTTTTTCGTTTGCAAAAATGACTCTCCAGTGCGTTATTGCAATGAAGGCCTCAGGATCGTCGGGATCACCTATGCATCTGACGATAACGCTATCCTTCATACGCTTCATATACGTCGTGGTGGTGTGCCATTCCGTATCGTTTGAGATGCATCCGTCGAGCAGAGCTATGTATTTCTTTTGCATAAGTCCGCGCAAACGCGCGTGATGGAGAAACGACGCGGAGATAACGTTTTTTGCGACAAGTGAGAGTCCGCTTGTATTTCTGTCAAGCCTTCCTATCGGACGGAAAACAAGGGGCTCGCCGCGTTTTTCGTAGATGTATGCCAAAGCGTTGGCAAGAGTATCATCCGTGTGATTATGGGACGGGTGAGTAGGCATAAATGGGGGCTTGTCGATAATGAAAAGGTCGTCGGTCTCAAGTAAGATTTTTAAGGGGATTTCGTGTGGCTCGACTGCTTCGTTTACATCGGCAAATGTGTCTTTTTCCATTATCGAAAGAATATCGTTCTCGCAAAGGATATATCTTACAGTAACGTGATTGCCGTTTGCGGCGATTCCCATATCGATCTGCTTGAGCGAGGTGAGCGCGGAATTTGATATTTTGAGCTTTTTCTTTAGAAAGGACAGCACAGTAAGTCCCGCGTCCTCCTTGCATATTTTGAAATCCATTTTGCCTCCATAATTGTTACTGACCTTTAGATTATACCACACAATTGGTGGGAATTTGCGAATAATTTGTAACTTGTAGAAAAACTGACACGGAAGATATAGGAAAACAGCGTAATATTTTACCCCTCGGGTCAATATAATTGATACAGAAAAAACAATTTGGGAGGATATTATGAGGGGTATAAAAAAAATATTGTCTGTCGCATTCCTTGCGGTGCTTATCTGTACGTTAGCGGTTATTTCAGTATCCGCAGAGAATGACGAAGGCTCCGTCCTGACTTCTCTTATTTCAAGCGGCGCCGGAGTTATTGAGAACGCGCAGAGTACGGTCTCTTGCGGTCTTGACGTTATCGCAAATCAAAATCAAATGGCGATCGCCGGAATAAAAGGGAATGCACTTAGCTTTTCTGCGGAGAGATTTGCTTGCGCTATGAATCTTGCAAGGATCGATCAAATAACGGTAACCGAGCTGCCCGATATCAGCTGCGGAGCACTATATATTGGAAGTGAGGGGGTTTGTGCAGGTCAGACCCTGAGTGCGGAGAATATTTCTCTTATGACGTACGAGGAGGCAAGTGGGGGAATAGGGAGCAACGCATCCTTCAAATTCACCGTTAACGGTAGCGCATATGAGATGGTTTGCAATATTTTTATGATTGACGAGGTCAATTACTCTCCTTCGGTCAAAATGGCTTCTGCGGTGTCTTTAAAGCGTGAAACGTACAAGAATATCAAGGTCAGCGGAGTGCTGTCAGCATACGATCCCGAGGAGGATGAGCTTGTTTATGAGATCGTTGAATATCCTACTCACGGAATTCTTGTTTTAGATGACAAAAGCCTTGGAACGTATACGTATACTCCCGACGAGTCGTATACCGGAAGCGATAGCTTTTCGTACGTGGTGAGAGACAGATACGGCAATTACAGCTCTTCTACATCGGTTACGATCGAAGTGAACGCGCAAAAAACCTCCACCGTATACAGTGATATGCTTGATAGCGAGCTTTACTGTCATGCGATCGCAGTGACCGAGAACGGACTCATGAATGGCACTCAGGTCGGAGATTATTTCTGCTTTGAGGCTGACAGAGAGGTAACCCGAGCAGAGCTTGTAGTGACTGCAATGAACGCTATTGGAATCAAGAATGTTCCCGACGTTGAGGATACAGGCTTTGCGGATGATGCAGACATTAATCCCGCAATGAAGGGATATATAGCGCTTGCATATTCGAAGGGATATATCAGCGGGATCAAGAGCGAGAGCGGTATCTTTTTCAAGCCCGACGAGACGGTTAAGCTTTCTGAGGCGGCGGTCATTTTGAGCAATATGATAGGATATGCAAAGCCTGCCGTGACACCTGCATTTGCAGATGCGGATTCTATTCCCACGTGGTCGAGCGCTGCAATAGAATCGCTTTATACTCTCGGGATTCTTGAGTTTCCCGATAAGACCGTAGGAGCGCATGCGACGGTGACGAGGGGAGATATGGCAAAGCTGCTTAATAAGACGATGCAGCTGATAGGTAAATAAAAGAAAAAGCGGTTGCGAGAGCGCAACCGCTTTTATACGTTATTTGCCAATTTTTCTAATAATGTTTTCGTATGTCAGTCCGTATCTGTCGGCGATATCTCTGGCATAGCTCTTTCCGTCGGGCTTGGCGCGGTAGATCTTGAATGAGCGTCTGCCTTCCTCAATTCCGGCAACGAGGGTGTCGATCTTAACGCCACCTCGTTTTTGAGAATCCGAATTGATACGGTCTATCTCGGCGGCAAGCTCGTGAAGGTGAGTTGCAAAGAGGCAGCGGCAGCCGACCATACTCATTCCCGAAAGCACCTCTGCGGCGATGTACGAGCCCTCGTATGAGCCTGTTGAGGAGAACGACTCATCGAGAAGAACAAGGCTATGCTCGGTAACGCTATCAAATATTTCGCCAAGGCGCGCGCACTCTTCACCGAGACGACCCTTATCAATGGTGTCGTCAGCGCCCGTGGGAAAATGTGTGTAGATAGCGTCTGCGGGGCTTATTGTGGCACTTTTGGCAGGGACAAACATACCAAGCTGCATCATAGCCTGGGCAAGTCCCAAAGCGCAGGTTATTACCGATTTTCCGCCTCGGTTAGGTCCTGTGAGGACGTAAATAAGCGCATCGTCCTTGTTGAAGCTTGCATCGTTTGCGACGATCTCCTCGTCATCCGAGAGCTTAAGCGCGACGGCAGGATTGTAAAGCTCCACTGCGTTGAATACGGGAGAGGTCATATCCGCTATCTCGGGGGTGCAGAGGGCACAGTTCTTTGCCACAAGGCGGTTGAGCATATCGGTACCCTTGACGACAAATTCGATCTCTGGCATAAGCGCGAGAAGGAAGTCGGTATTTTCAAGCACGTAGGAGTGTACTATCTTTTTCCAGGACTTAAGCGAGGTGCGATAGACCTCGTTTATCGCGGAATTGAATGCGGTCGAGAGCGCGGTCTTCTGGTTATCCGACTGGCTCTTGCCGAAGGGAACAAGATTTGCAATGCAGGTATACTCGTCATCCTTGAAGCTGAGTCTCAAAATCTTGTCAATAGTATCTCCCGACTTGAACGGCTCTGAGTTTACCGAGAGAACGCCCGCGTACGAGGGGCGGAGCTGAGCATCGAGGTTGACACCTATCGAGACGCTCTTTATCTCGCGGACGCGCTTTGTCAGCTCGTCAAGCTTCTGATTGAGCTCAGTGTAATACTCGGACTCTGCAAGCTCCGAGATCTTTTCGGCAAACACGGTAAACGCGCGGCTGTGAAGCTTGTCGCGAATATCCTTGAGCCCATTGTATAGTATCTCGATGCAGGAGATATAAAGCTCAATTTCAGTTATGCTTGAGAGATAGTCCTCGCTCTGACTGTCTGCCTCAAGGCGGCGAAGCTCGGTGATGTCCGTGAGGACGGGGATAAGCCTTCCGAGAGTTTCGGACAGCTCGGGACAGCTCATCATATCCGAGAAGACCTCGTTTCTGTATTTCATTACAGATGGAGAGGTGGTGAAATAGTCCGAAAGATCGGAGCTTTTGAGATCAAAGATCTCAAGCATTCCGAGCTGCTCGAGGGTATACATATCTATATCGGGACAGTCAATTCCCGAGTAATGATCCTTTTTCGTGCCTTCATCGGGGAAAAGCAAACTATAATTTGTAAGATCCATTCTTTATCCTTTCGGGGATTAAATTTTTACAACGGTTTTTTGTCCGTTTCTGACGACTACGACGTCGTTAAGTCCAATAGAACGGAGAAGCGCAAAGCCATCTTCAATACACTCACCGACATGCGCGATGCCGTGAGAATCCGTACCGACCGTCACAAGCTTTCCACCGCATTCCTTGTATAGAGCAAGAAAATCGGCAGTCGGCATCGTGAATCCAAGCCCGCGCCAAAGGGTCGAGACGTTCACCTCAAGAGCAACGCCCTTAGAGATCATTTTCTCATAAAGCTTGGACACACTCTCAAAATGCTTTGTGAAATCGTGCTTTTTGCCCGCCACAGCAACGTATCTGTGCATATAAGTAAGATGCGCCACCGTGTCTATCCTGTCGCAGATATCTATCGCGTCGCATATCTCCTTGACGTTTTTCTCGAAAAGCAGGGAAATATAGTCATCGTTATCGATCTTCGTGAAATCGTAATAGTAAAAATCGGGAGCGTTGAAGAGATTATGCACCGAGCCTATAACAAAATCGAAATCGTAAGAGCCAAGAAGCCTCTCAGCCTCCTCGGGATAGTGATTTGGCTGACCGAGCTCGATACCATAGGAAAGATTTATCTTGTTTTTGTACTTTTCCTTTGCGGATGCAATAGCGATGTAAGCGGCATCGGCATTATATTCCGCATACGCGCCGTCAGCCTTGAGATTGCACTCAAAGTGATCTGTTATAGCAAGATCGGTCACTCCCCGAGCTATCGCCGCTTCGCAAAGCTCGTCGGGAGAATCCACTCCGTCAAATGAAAACATCGAATGGGTATGATAATCGCATTTAAACATTTCAAACCTCAAAAACAGCATTTCTCATACTATTTTAGCATATTTTTCGGCTTTTGTATATAGTTTTTCAAAAAATAAGTAAAAAAGGGGATAAAAATGCCGGGATTGCCAAGGAGAGAACGGTGCGATGTCAGACCGTGGCAACGGTTAATAAGAAATGGGAGCAGATACAGAAATAACGATCGTGTGCTATATATACATCAAAAAAATTGGATTGTGCTATTGAAAAAGCACTTTTTTTATGTTAAAATAACAATGATATGGATTTTATACTAGTGTTCGGAGGAAAAATCATGAAAAAATTTATGGACAAGGACTTTTTGCTTGAGTCTCCCACGGCGGTCAAGCTTTACGAGGAGCATGCGGCAAAATTGCCTATAATCGACTATCACTGCCACCTCGTTCCTGCCGAGATCGCAGAGAACAAGAAGTTTACAAACATTACAGAGCTCTGGCTTTACGCAGACCACTACAAGTGGAGAGCTATGCGCTCCTGCGGAGTTGACGAGAAATACATCACGGGTGACGCGTCTGATTTTGAAAAATTCAGCGAGTACTGCCGCATTATGCCTCTTCTTATCGGTAACCCCGTTTATCACTGGAGCCATCTTGAGCTTCGCAGATATTTTGACTGTGATCTCACGATCAACAGCGCAAATTGCGAGGCTATCTGGAATATCACACGCGAAAAGATCGCAAAGGACAACTGGGGCGCGAGAGATTACATCGTCAATTCCGGTGTAAAGCTCGTATGCACTACCGATGATCCTGCAGACGATCTCCATTACCACAAAGAGATCAAGGAGTCGGGATTTGAGGTTCAGGTCCTTCCCGCATTCCGTCCCGACAAGGGTCTTAACATCGAGAGAAAGGGAATCGCCGCTTATATTGCCAACCTCGGCAAAAGCACGGGTGTAGAGATCACCGATTACGAGTCCCTTTGCAAGGCTTATCTTATCTCCCTTGACCGCTTCGAGGCTCTCGGATGCAAGACCGCAGACCATGGAATGGATAACTACATTCCTTTCGCAAAGCCCGACGCATACCACGCTAACGAGATATTCAAGAAGGCCCTCGCCACCGACGGTGCGGAGATCACAGAGGACGAGCTTGCTCTCTGGAAGACCCAGATGATGAGATTCTTCGGTCTTGAGTACGTCAAGCGAGGCTGGATCCTTCAACTTCACTACGGAGTTCTCCGTAACCCCAACAAGACTATGTTCGCAAAGCTCGGACCCGACTCGGGCTACGACACTATCCACGCGCAGAACTGCATCGCGGATATGGCGTCTCTCCTCAACTATCTCCAGGAAAACGATGCTCTCCCCAAGACGATAATCTATCCCATCAACCCCGCTGACAATGCGGCGGTCGGAACTCTCTGCGGAAGCTTCTGCCGCGGTGACGGAAGTAATACCCCCACGGTCGTTCAGGGTAGCGGCTGGTGGTTCAACGACAATATCGACGGTATGGAAGCGCAAATGAAGAGCTTCGCAAACCTTGCCTCTCTCGGCAACTTCCTCGGAATGCTTACCGACTCGCGTAGCTTTATGTCTTATCCCAGACACGAGTATTTCCGTAGAATTCTTTGCAACATAATCGGCAATTGGGTCGAAAAGGGACTTTATCCAGACTATGACGCGGCTGCTGAGATCGTTGAGCGTATCTCTCTTTACAACGCGGTAAATTACTTCGGCTTTAAGATCTGATAAACGGAGATAAATATGAAGAAAAAGAATAGCATTTTTAAGGTTTTAGGATTCGTTGCAGGTGCTTGTGCAGCTGCTGCGGCGGTGGGAATCATAAAGAAGAAATACGACGAGGAAAAACAAAGGGAAGCCGAAATAGAGGCAGAGATCACCTCCATTATTGAGGAAAAGTTTGCCGAAATGGAGTCTGAGGAAAGTGCGGAGGAGGCATAATGTCTTTGAAAATTGTTTTTCTCGATGCCGCTACAATAGGCTCGGATATTGACCTCTCGATGTTCGAAAGATACGGCTCTCTTACCGTATTTAAGTCGACCAGACAGGATGAATTTGTCGAAAACGTCGGCGACAGC
Organism: Oscillospiraceae bacterium; assembly: GCA_015064685.1. GTDB lineage: Bacteria > Bacillota > Clostridia > Oscillospirales > CAG-272 > SVTX01. The sequence continues at coordinate 3,609 of SVRT01000011.1, read as the reverse complement.
GACGTGATAATCATTAACAAGCTTAAGGTAGGCAGGGATAATTTGCCTTATTGCAAGAATGTGAAGCTTGTATGCGTGACCGCTACGGGATACGATAATATCGATCTTGAATATTGCCAAGAGAACAGCATTGCCGTTTGCAACGTGGTTGGTTACTCGACGCAAAACGTCTCTCAGCTTACGCTCGCAATGGCACTCTCGCTGATCTGTCACCTCAACGAATACAACCGTTCGGTAGCGAACGGCACGTATTCAAGGGGAATAAGTGCAAATATATTGACCCCCGTTTATCACGAGATATACGGCAAGACCTGGGGAATTGTCGGATACGGTAATATAGGAAAGCAGGTAGCACGCGTTGCAGAGGCGCTCGGATGCCGTGTTATCGTTTACAAGCGTACTCCCGTCGATGATGCAGAATGCGTGGATATTGACACGCTTTGCAGAGAGTCTGACATAATCAGTGTTCACACTCCTCTCAATGACGGCACTCGTGGACTTATCAGCCGCGAAAGGATCGCTATGATGAAAAAGGATGCTATTTTCATCAACGTGGCGCGCGGTGCGGTTGCGGACGAGGGCGCACTTGCAGATGCTATACTTGAGGGCAGACTTGGCGGTCTTGGTGTTGACGTATATTCAAAAGAGCCGTTTCCCACGGATCATCCCTTTTCCTCGATCGCAGGACGCGACGACGTCTTTCTGACTCCGCATATGGCTTGGGGCTCTTACGAGGCAAGAGTTCGCTGCTGTGAGGAGATATGTCTCAATATTGAGGCTTACCTGCGCGGAGAAAAGCGCTGCAGGGTAGTATAAGCGTTTAATAAATGAATTCAAAAGGGCAACCGCGTGCGGTTGCCCTTTTGAATTCAGAAAATTGTTTCGATTACCTTGTTACATTCGCCTGGCGAGTATCTCCAGGAGTCTATATGCTTCGTTTTCTCGCAATCTGTGAAATACTGCAGGGTGGGTGTGCCGAGGTCACCCTTATATGAGTCGATGAGGACGAGTTTGATCTTCATTCGCTCGGGAATGATGCTTTTTATGTAGACTGCAGCCATTCTGCCTGAGGCATCGCCGTCGCGCATAAAGGGAATATCGTCGCGGATCTCGGCGAGCCCGGCGAGGTTCGGCATAAGCTCGACGAAGACTCCGTAGCTTTCGACACTTCTGATTATTCCGGCGACGGTCTGACCCGGAGTGAACAGTGCGGCGTTTTCCTCCCATGTGCCAAGCAGTTCTCGCATTGTTACGAATATACGGTCTCTCTCGTAATCAATGAATTTGACTACGGTATTTATCACCATTCCGCTGTAAAGACGGTCTTTAGGATGAGAAAAACGGGATACCGATATGCAATCGACCGACAAAAGAGACACGATACCGCATCCGATATCTACAAATGCACCGAACGGCTCCAGGTGTGTCACACGTGAGGTTATGATATCGCCCGGGATGAGGTCGTTTATATAGTTTTGTTTGCATTCGATCTGAGCCTCTCTGCGCGAGAGATATGCGAAGATCCTGCCTCCGCGCTCTGCTATCGACATCACCTTAAAGCAGACCGGCTTTCCTACGCGGGTGATGACAGCTATATCTTTTATCTCCTCGCCCTCACGGCAGAGGCAGACCTCGTTTTTCGGGATTATTCCCGTAATGCCGCGCAGATCCACATGGATATTCATATCCGAATCGCAAAGCAGTGCCGTGCTTTCCATTATTATGCCTTTTTCCATTGCGCGCTCAAGTCCCGCCTTGCCCATCGATAAAAGCTCTCGGTTTTGCGGTGTGCCTATGATCAGTCCTTCGGGCTTATACATATTCGTTAGATTTATCATTACAAGTTTTACCTCCGTCGTTTTTCAGGGTCTTACTGTTGAAGTTTATGATACTGCGTGAGAGATTATGACTCGGGAGACTCAAAAAGGGAATTTTGTGACGTTTTTTTCATTTTCCTTGTATGAAAAGGAAAAATTAGAAAAAAATTTTGAAAATTGTTTTTGAGCAAATGATATGAAAAAACGAGAAAAAACGAGAAAACAAGAGCTTTGCATATGCTAAATTGAAAAATCGAAAAAAAATTCAAAAAAGGTATTGACAAAGTTTTTTCCTTGTGATATAATACTCGAGGTTGAAAAAAAGATCATATTTTTGGAGGATAACAAAATGTCTACTTTTATGCAGAAAAAAGAAGCAGTTGTCCGCAAGTGGTACGTAATCGACGCAGCAGGTAAGCCCCTCGGCAGAACCGCTGTTGTTGCTGCAGACCTCCTCCGCGGAAAGAACGCTCCCGAATTCACACCCCACGTTGACTGCGGAAACTTCGTTATCATCGTAAACGCTGCAGAGGCAGTTCTTACAGGTAAGAAGCTTGAGCAGAAGTACTATCAGAGACACTCCGGCTACATCGGCGGTCTCAAGAGCGTACAGTACAAGAAGATCATGGCTGAGAAGCCCGAGTTCGCTATGGAAACAGCAGTTAAGGGCATGCTTCCCAAGAATTCTCTCGGTAGAGCAGCAGCTACCAGACTCAAGGTTTATGCAGGCGCGGCTCACAAGCACGAGGCGCAGAAGCCCGAAACCTACGAGTTTTAATTTGAAGAAAGGAAGGAAGTAAAGTCATGTATACAAGTGCAAAGCCCTACTTCTACGGAACAGGTAGAAGAAAGAAATCCGTTGCTCGTGTAAGAGTTTACCCCGGTAACGGTCAGATCACCATCAATGGCAAGGACGTTGACGAGTACTTCGGTCTCGAGACCCTTAAGCTCATCATCAACCAGCCCTTCGGCGCAACCGGTACTGTTGGCAAGTTCGACATCGTTGCTAACGTTAACGGTGGCGGTATCTCCGGTCAGGCAGGCGCTATCCGTCATGGTGTAGCAAGAGCTCTCGTTACAGCTGACGAGAACTATCGTCCCGCTCTCAAGGCAGCAGGATTCCTCACCAGAGACCCTCGTATGAAGGAAAGAAAGAAGTACGGACTCAAGGGTGCAAGACGCGCTCCTCAGTTCTCGAAGAGATAAGAAAACAGCACCTACAAGGTGTTATATGGCACTCATCGATTATGGTGGGTGCCGTTTTCTTATCTCCGTCGAACTGAGGCTGGCGAAACCATAGGATTTCGCCATGTCGGGCTAAAAACAGTCCGCAGGACTGTTTTCTAACGCCCTCACAGTTCACAAAGAGATAAGAAAAAGCGCCACAAGGTGTTATATGGCACTCATCGATTATGGTGGGTGCCGTTTTCTTATCTCCGTCGAACTGAGGCTAGCGAAACCATAGGATTTCGCCATGTCGGGCTAAAAACAGTCCGCAGGACTGTTTTCTAACGCCCTCACAGTTCACAAAGAGATAATTTATTATTTCTTATACACAAAAGGCTTTGCCATGCGGGGCTTTTTGTTTTACAAATCCAAGATGGCTGAATCAATCGATCACGATTTGCTTTAATCAAAAAGGGCGGTTCAATTTGTAAAAACTCCGCCGTCCTATTTACTTTTCACCGTTTTTATGGTATAATACAACTAATAGATAAACTTGAATTTGACGAGGTGAGTAAATGCTTGAATTGTATGAACCTCAGGTTGAGGACTTGTGGTTTAAGAAAAA